>JAUXSF010000001.1 GCA_030679955.1 Chlamydiales bacterium
GCGGGAAAAAGGGCGAACTGATCATAAAAAAATACGCCACTATTCCCATGCCAAAAAAAGACCCCTCATCTCCCCCACGAGAACGGAAACATCGTCATGAGAATTAAGAGGTTTCCTGTCAGCCTCGAAAGGACGGCATAAAATCGACTAATGCTCATGGACAAAGGTGAATCCCGTCCATAGGGTCCATATCGTCATAAGGTCCATTCTTTTACAGAAGCCGCCTACAAGCTTTTTGGTAGGGAATATTCGATTTCCCAACGCTCTTCAGGGGTAGAGTTCTGAAGTTTATCAATTTGTTCGTAGCGCCAGTCGGCAACGGCGTGTTGCCAGTCCATGATGTCATAGGGGTTATCAAATGGCCGAGTCCAGGAACTGGCTTTAATTTTGAAGCCGAGATGGTCCATAACATTCTTTACGAAGACTGCACAGTTCTCACCGCCAAGCCATCCGAGAACTTCATACTTTCCTGGGTCGTTTTGATAGTTTTCAATGAAGTTAAGAAGATCTTTGAATTGCTCTTCGGTGATTTTAATGGGTGTGGAGATCATTTGCAGGGGATCGCCAACTATTTCCATAAGGTCTGGGCTGGTAACTTTTCCTGATTCTGGAACGATATGTTTAATAGCGCTCCACAGGTCTGTCATGGGTGTCACACCCCAAAAACCGATGCTGTAGACGTTGCCTTCGGGGTCAATCATGCGAACCCAGTTATGAGGGGGGAGTCTGCGTATGGAAACCACCTCAAGTATGTATTGGTGATGATATGTGTTAGGAGGAACTTGTTTAAAGACGAGTAGCTGCTCTTCTGGCTTGCCTGGGACTAAACCACGATAGGTGTAGTAGTAATTCTGTAAGCGTCCCTTGTGATCTAGATGCGCGATGTCTTTGATGCTGGTCCAGGGCGTCAATGTTTCTTCTACGAGTAATTGTGGGATGCCATTGCTATCTACGACCACTTTATGTTTGTGGTAAGGGATGTGTTTGAAAAGAAAATTGTTTTGTACGAACTCTTCAAAATCTGGATGTTCGACAAAGACTTTAGGGCCAATTCCTAGTCTTGCTGCTAGTAGTTCTTGTTGCAGTTCTTCAGCCCATTGTTCACCTTTGGCGTCGGTTACTAGCCTTTTGAAGAATCGATCGACAGTAGAGGTGATGTGCTGGTTATGAGGGTTTTCTCTAACGATCTGGTTAATCCAATTGCCCAAGCGTGTTTGTTCTTCTGCGTAATCAGGCACTTTTTGCTTATACACTTTGAAATCAGACGGGGAATAGGTGTAGACGTTGTGTATGGTTAACTGTAGGTTTCTCCCTTGGCCTGTGACGCGCATGATGTGGTCGTCATTGGAGATGTTTTCGATCAATTGCGTCTGCGCTTTAACATCGCTAGTGATTATCTTGGATTGAGCGGGATCCCAGAATTCTGAATCGACTAAGCTTTTCCCTCCGCTATACCATCCGGTCCAATCGACAGCCGGTAGTGGTTGTACACCGCCGAGCAGAAACACTAGACATAGCAAGATGTGAGAGAATTGCTTTGAAAGCATAGGGAGCTCCTAGTATGTAAAACCTAACTATAACATGACGAGGTAAAATCTAGTAAACTTGTGTTTTACCCCTAGTCTCATAAAAAACGCTCGAAGAGGGAACCCTCTCCGAGCGTTGTGTGTGTGGAACTCGCTTAATTACTTGGCGAATTTCAATGGGGGTGCGAACTTCACAGCGTCGATAGCTGCTTGGCTTGCGCCGCCTAGGCTTAGATCGCTAACCATTGTGGTGCGTCGATCTTTTTCAGCAGTTTGCCAGTTCCAGATCTGGTAGGCGCCAGGATAGAAGCCCATGTAAGATCTGAGGGCGAACAATTGCTGGTCTTGTGCTAGCGGTCTGGTAGCGCTGCCAATTTTCTCTGTCAGTGTGGACAGCTGGTCTAGAACGTCTAGAACAAAGGAGGCTGAGTTGTTACGGAAGTTGGTACCCCAGGTCGGGCCTTCTTTCGTTGTCAGTTCAGCAAGGTAAGGCAGCAGGTTGTTATATTGTTTATCGCTGATAGCGAAGGTTGAAGTCAGTACGTTTTCGTAGCCTTCAAGCATATCTTCACGTGCGTCGTCTTCGAAGACGTCTGGGCTATAAACCTGACCAGCGTTCTCGATGAATGGTACGGAGCCTCTAAGCGCTTGAGTGATCGAGCTACGATTTGGATCTTTACCCCAGAAGCCGAAGCTAAAGGTTGTTCCATCGGTATCCATCAGACGAACCCAGGAGTGGTAGGATTGACCGAAGGTGTTGTAGCGTGTAACGATCTGTATCGCATAACCGCCGCCGTGGTTTTTAGGATTACCCGAGGTATAAAGGGGCTGGATACCGTGTAGTGTGATCAAACCTTTGGCGTTATACACGTGGCTAACCATTTTACCATCATCAATAGCGTTCAACTCTTGTTGGATTTCGTTCCAACCGGTCATCTTGCCATTGGCCATTAGATAGGGTTCCAGCGTCTCTTTGTTGTAACCAATCGTGTGGCCTTGGGCCATGATTGCATTCATTAGATCATTGGAGATAACAAACTTAGTAAATTCAGGATTCGCATCCAATACATCATGTGAGATGTCTAACTTGCTACGAATGAGTTGGAACTGAGCTGACTTGACCAAATTCATCACTTGTTCTGTCCAAACTTCGTCACCAGACTGTGCAGTAACAGTTTCAACATAGTCGAGAACTAAAGCGTACATTTTGCGTGGGTTTTTAAGAGCTAGCGTCATTAGGTATCCAATGGTATCTAGCTGCTCTTGTGCGTACTCATTTCGTTTTGCTTTGTAGGCTTCAAAATCGTTCTCGTAGGAATATCTGTCATGGACATAAAAGTCGTACAGGCTGCCGTTGCTGTTGAGAACAGCTTTCATGATGTTCTTCTTACCGGGTGCAAAACGATCGCCCTTCCAGTTCTCAACGAAGGCATTTACGGCGCCTTGGTCAGTGGATGCTGTTTGAGTCTCAACGTAGTTCCACATATGTAGCAATTCTTCGCCGTTGTTGTAGCCCATTGCTTGCCACATGAATCTTAAGTTGATTGCTTCTGCGGTTGGGATTGTAGTGGCCATCATCGCTGTAGCTACTAGCATGTATCCTAAGTTACGCATTTATTTACCCCCATGGATAGTTTATTTAATGTATACTATTATAATACATTAGGTTAAAAAAATCAATAAAATTAAGATTAATTAAGAATTAATGAAGAATTGTCTTTTTTTATTGTATTTAGTTCTTGTAAAGGCCCTGGTGGCTTAACGAGAGCAAGGGAGTTCTGGATGTGAGATGTCAGGTGAGTTTTCTGCCACTGCCATACGGCGTAAATATCTAATGTTACGTTTGAGTTGCCCAAGCGTAGTGGGATAGTGCTTCTATTAGATTTAATATTGGTGGCTGTTTTAGTTAGGTAGGGTAGCAGGTCTTTATATTGCTGCTTGGTGATCGCAAAAGTGGTGACCAATGATTCATTTTTATATTTGTTGAGGGTGTCGTAGGCGAGGTTATCTCGAAGAATATCTCGCTCTGTGCCTGTGTCCCAAAATCCGAAGCTTGTTGCAGATCCGTTAGCATCGACCAGGCGAATCGAAGACTCCGTGCCTCGCCAGCCTCTACGTGAGTGTGCTTGTAGGGTGTATTGACCCTTATAGGCCTCTTCGGACCCAAAAAAGTGAGCGATACCTGGTAGCGAGATGAGACCTTCCTCGGTGTAGAGGTAGCTGGTGATCTGTTCTGCTGGGAGGTTTAGAATATCTTGATGGATTTTTTCCCAAGGAGTCCATTTGCGGTTGTACAGCATAAAGGGCATTAGGGTTTCATGATCGTAGGCTATGGAGTGATGTTGAGCGAGAATGGCCTCGACAAGATTATTGGATACTAGAAAGGCTGCAAACTCGGGATATGTTTCCAGCGCGACCAGGGGAATATCAAGTTTATTGCGAATGATAGCAAATTGTGCTTCCTGGAAAAGGTGCACGAGTTCTTCGGCCCATGGTTCTGCTGGGTTTAGAGTGGTTAGTGTTTGAATGAAATCGTGCGTGGTGGCGTACATTTTGGCGGGGTATTTGAGGGCGAGGGCGATCATAAATCTACCGACAGCGTATTGCTCGTAGCCGTATTTGGGTTGCTTAGTTTTATATATTTCGTAGTCGTCAGAGTAGGTATAGGAATCGTTTAAATAGAGTTCGTAGAGGAGTGAGTCTTCGTTCAACTCCACGGTCATAATAGATTTATAGCGTGTCCAGTTGTTTACAAACGCATTTGCGATTTCATCGTCTTTGGTCGCCGTCGTTGTTTCAAAGTAGTTCCAGAAATGTAGAAATTCTTGGCCTTTCTCGTAGCCAAGGAGCTTCCACAAGGGAGTTAAACTGAATGCTTCTGCTTGACCGGGGCAAGCTAGGGTGGCTAGAAGAAAAATCGAACCAATGAACAACCGCACGTGTATAACCCCATTTATTAAAAAGATAGGGATGCAGGATCCTGCATCCCTATCAAATTATTGCGCGAACTCCAATGGAGCAGCGAACTTAACAGCGTCGATGTTTTTTTGAGTTGCGCCATGATCAATCAAGTTTTTCACGATCGTGTCGCGACGCTTCTTCTCTGCTTCTTGCCACTTCCAGAGAGTTTTTGCACCGGCGAAGTAGCCGTAGTAGGCTAGTTGGCTCGAGACATCCATCTTATGTTGGTTATTTGCCAGGGGTTTACCTTCATCATCTTTCGCTACGGAAAGTTTGCGAAGGAGCTCTATAACAAACGATCCCGAATCATGGCCCACAATACCATTGGTCTCGTACCAAATTTCATCGCTTTTCGTTAGCTCTGAAAGGTGGTCAAGCAGCATGGCGTACTGGTTGGTGCTGATCGCTATCGTCGTCGTAACAATGTTTTTACACTTATTTGCAGCGTCTATTGAAGCCTCTATTTCAAAGGGGTCAGCGTTATGAACCTTCCCTGTGTGAGGAACGAGGTACTTTGCGGTGTTTAGCAAGGTGCCTTGATGGGGGTGGGAGCCCCATAAACCGAAGCTGAAAGTAATGCCATCTTCATTGATCAACCGCACCCAAGAGTGGTATGAGATGGGCAAAAGCTTTGCTTCTGCTTCGCTGTCCAAAAATCTTCTATAATTATAATCAACGTAGTCAAAGCGGGTGACTATCTGTATAGCGGGCCCTTTTCCATGGTCTTTGGAGCGCGCTGACAACGGCTTAATATCATTTGCTAAAGCGACCACACCGTTCTTTGAGTATATGTAGGTGTTTTGGGGGAAGTTTAGGTAGTCCGTTTCCAATGCTGACCAAGGAACCAGCTGACCTTCCGCCTTAAGGTAGGGCATTAATGTGTCTTCATCATAAGCAATAGTTTGACCGTGTTCGATCAAAGAGTCTACAAGGCCATTTCTAACTAGGAAGGATACGAAGTGGGGATATGTCTCTAAGAGTGTATCAGGGATATCGAATTTGCTCCGAATAACCTCGAATTGTACCTGATCGAACATGTAGGAGAGTTCGGTGCTCCAATCTTCCCCTTGTGCTACTTCTTCCAGTTTATTTATGTATTTTTGAACTGCATTGTAGAAGCTCATAGGATATTTGCCCGCGACGGACATTAAAAATTCAGCGGTGTCAAGCTGTTCGCGTGCATATTCACTTTGCTTTTGTTTGTAGATAGCGAAGTCTTCTTCGGAGTAGGTCATACCGTCGTGAATATGAAAGGAAGCAAGCTTGCCCTGCTCATCTCGCTCAACCTTCATAATGTAAGGTTGTTCGTTAGTGAGGTTAAGCAGAAAAGCCCTCGCTGCTCTTGCTTCAGAGTCGTAAGAGTGGTTCTCTGCCCAGTTCCAAAAATTGCTAGCGTTCCAAACCATTTTAAGGTCGATCGCCTGGAGAGGTATTACCGTCACCGTAAGGAACAGAGATAATAAAGTTGAAATCAATCTACTCATGTTGATCCTTTTTAATATGCAGATTTAATTATTTACAATTTTACAATGTATATTATTAATAGTCAATTAAAAACAGGCTAGTTGTAACTGCAAAATAGAAATGTCCGGTTTCCTCCAAGATAGAAATGTCCGGTTCTGATAAAGGAACCTTTTTTAACAAGGAGGTTCGAATATGGAGGAAAGGGTCGCTATGTCACATAGGGATCTGGATCGGTTACACATTTTACAGAAGGTTCAAGCCAAGGAAATTACCCAGATAGATGCGTCGCGAATGCTTGACATTAGCGAACGCCAAGTCAGAAGGCTGATCGGCAGGTTAAATGACGAAGGTTCTAGAGGGATAGTTTCAAAACTTTTAGGGAAACCGGGCAATCGCTGTTTGGATCCAGATCTAAAACAGCGAGTGCTCGCATTGTTGAGGGAAAAATACGAAGGGTTTGGCCCTACTCTGGCTTCAGAAAAGCTACTTGAACTGGATGGGATTAAAGTTTCTATAGAAACGATCCGGCAATGGATGATCCACTATAGTCTTTGGACTCCAAAAAAGCAGAAGAGAAATGTCCACTTGCCTCGGCTTCGACGACCCTGTTTTGGGGAACTTATCCAAGCTGATGGGTCAATCCATCATTGGTTTGGAGAAGAGATGCCCAAGGCAAATGCTACAGTTCTAATTGACGATGCAACAAGTGCCATTACGGGACTGTACTTTACTAAGACAGAGTCTTTGAATGGTTACTTTGAAGCTCTCAAGCAGCACCTAAGCAACTACGGGCGACCGGTAGCACTGTACACAGACCATTGGAGCTCTTTTGGTACCAGAAAAACGACAAATGTTACTCAAATGCGCAGAGCATTAAAACTGTTGAATACAGAGCTAATTTTAGCGCCTACGCCTCAAGCTAAAGGGCGAGTGGAGAGAGCTAATCAGACATTGCAAGACCGGCTCGTCAAAGAAATGCGGTTAAGAGGCATTAAGACAATAGAGCAGGCAAATGAGTATTCAAGAGAGTTTATGGAGAAATATAATGAGAAATTTTCCAAAAAACCGATGAGCGATTGTAACGCCCACCGGCCCTTGGAGGGATACGATCTCGAGCGAGTATTGAGCCGGCACGAGGAGCGTAGCCTGAATTCTTCTGCCATGTTCCAATTTAATAGTGTTCTTTATCAGGTGCAAGAAGTTTCTGAATATCGTCGCATGAATAAAAGAAAGGTGGAAATAAGAGTAACACCAAGCGGAAAGATGAGAGTGTTTTTAGGCGATCGTGAGCTGAAAGTAGTACCGTATAACCAAGTAATCGAAAAGCCAATGGAGTTATCTCGTAAGGAGGTGTTAGCGTGGAAGACAAAAGGGCACAAAGTTCCAATAACACATCCTTGGAAAGCCGATTTAAGACGTAAGATGTTCATAAACAGATAAATGATGATAAAATAAGATTAAGAGGAAACCGGACATTTCTAAATTGTTAAAACCGGACATTTCTATCTTGGATTAACATTAAAAACAGGCTAGTTATATGGTTTTATTGAGACGACTTGTAGAGGATACTAATGCAGAGACGCGTTCATATCTTTACGCTTAAGTTCTTTTGAACAAAATATCATTATGAAAAATTCAGCCGCGAATGCAGCTGAATTTAATAAGGCTTTTTAATTATGCGGTGACTGCTATTGCTTCTTCCGGTTCTTCTGCAACTAATGGCAAGCGATAGGCAGCGACTACGCCAACAACGTTTAGCAGGCCCATTAGCATAAGTGCTTTGGCAGGGGCGTTGCCTTCGGTAAATAGCTTAGTTAGGATACCGCTTGCTGGGGCGAAGGATTCTGAAACGCACCAAACCATTCCCATAACAAATGCGCTGACAAGGCTTGGTTGTGTTGGTAGCAATCTGTGGCCCAAAGCTAGTCCTACAGGCGATACTACACCGAAAGAGGCTCCTAGGCCTGCTAAAATAGCCAGGATGGCGATAGGATGTACTAATCCTGCGTAAAGGAATGAGTAAAAGAACACTAATCCAGCTATCATGGCAGCTAAGATGACTGTTTTTGGGGAATATTTATCTGCTAGGATGCCGCCAGGGATCATCATTAGAGCTCCACCAGCGATAAAGGCTAAATGTCCACCACCAAAGCTGATACTTTCGTCGTAACCCGTTGCAGCAAGTACGTCGGGCAGTAAAAAGACGGTGCCCCAGTACAGTGTTTGGTTACAAACTTGTACATAGTATAGGCAGCGGAAATCAGCGCGCTTAAATAGTCTAGCCAGATCTGAGAATCTTGTCGGTTTACGCGGCCCTGTGGATATCACATCTAGCGGCAAGAAAAGGCAAGCACCGGCGAGGATCATTAAAGGCAGCGCTAGGATAGCAGTGTTACCCTCAAGATACTGGTAAGCATGGTAGAAGGAAATCTGACTAAAGGCCAGTCCGAGAGCTCCACCGGAAGCAAATATGGTAAAAAATAGGCCCTTACGCTTGCTGAGAGTGCCCACCAGGCCTGCAGAGGAGGGGTGGAAGGCTGCTGATCCGATGAAGGTACCCAACAATAGCACAGTTAATAGAAAGTAATTATCGCTATAAGCCATCAAGCTGCTGGCGGCGGTCAAAACCATCCCCAGGATGATGAGCTTTTTTCGGTGTCCAGAGTCACTCCAGGAGCCAAAAAAGGCCTGACAACCCTCTCCGAACAAGGCAGCAACAATGCCGACTATCCCTGCTTTAGCGAGATCTAGGTCCGCCATTGTTTTGTAGACCGAAAAAATACCGATCTGAAAATCAACGAGAAGGTGTCCTAACCAAAGCACCAATAATGTGACTGCACCTTTTTTCATAAGTCTCCCCCCAAGAAGATGCTATAATTATACTCTAAAGCGGAATAAATGTAAATTATAATATAAAATAATAAGTTGAAACTGTTCCATTAACATTTAGTATGGTAAAGTTGTCGTTTACTAATTGTTTTATTAATGAAGGTATTATTATGAATGGTTGCTCAAATGTTAATGGAGGGAATGGAGTTTCAGGATCCTGGCCTCAAGTCGTCACTCAAGAGGTTCGCGCTTTGTTAACGAATATTCAACAAGTGTGGTCGAATGATGAGGTTAAAGCCCGCACTCCATCAGACTTCCATTCGCTGCTTGCATTGGTTTTAGACCCTAATAATACGAGGGAGTTCAGGCTTGAAGGCATCGCTAGTCGCATCAAAGGGGAGTCTGACTTAGCGCTAACCTGCCTAGAAGTGCCTGAGTGTAACCGATTTAATATAAATGCTGTCATGATCGCAATATTCCAGAAAAACCTCGCGGAGCTCAAGGTTTATCTCGACTCAGGGATCGATCCTAACTGGTCCGACAACTTGGGTTACAGTTTAATGCACTATGCGGCAATGCTACCCACTCCTGAAATGCCCCGAGTTTTGCAGCTAGCAGGAGGTAATGTTCATGCCGCCAACTTTGTGGGCGCTACTCCCGTTGATTTTCTGCAGGCTCAGACTAAGGACAGGAGTGATTTCGTATTTTATCCATGGAAAACAGGTCCTTGCGTTAACCGCCACTACTACAATTTGGCTTTTAAAACGGATTATTCGCGGCGTGCACGTTTTATGCCTGATGGATTACTAGAGATTCGCATGCATGGTTCGCAGGAAATTACAACCATTGATGAGTGGTGGAAATCGGAGCTGACGCGGCAGTATGAAAAGCTCATGTCGCATCCTGATCCTCTGGTCCCAAACATTTATGTCACTTTAGTCGAGCAGGCAGACGACGGTTCTGCGGTGCCAGCTGAGCTGCAAAACCAGTATGATGTTCGAGCCCGCGAGCCTATTGCCGCTGGGCAAGTGATTACGGAATATAGTGGGGTAGTTGATCATATTTGTAAAAACCCTAAGGGGCTCAAGACGGGTTCAATCGGCGGACTGTCCTTCGGCCTAACGGCGGTTGATGCGGAAAAAGAGGGGAATTTTGCCCCTTACATTAACCACGGTGCCCCGAACTGTACTTTTGTAACCATAATGTCGAAAGGATTGCCACGACACCTTGTGGTTGCATTGCGCAAAATAGAGGCAGATGAGCGTCTTTTATTGGATTATGGTTCAGCTTACTTTAAGAGCCTAAAATATGAACCAATTGAGTTAGCTCCGAATGCCATAAAGGACTATCTAGAGTTCACTAATAATCTCTCATACATTTCCGTGGGGCAAATCGGTGGGGGCGACAAGTTTTTACCTGTAGCGATTAGTTCAGAAGGCTCGGGCAGTTTGGAGCCTGTGCCTCGTCCTTTTTACGAAGCCCACATGGAATACGAATATCATCGCTGTATGTTAAGGTACTTAGTTCGAGGCGCGAGCGGGACTAAAGATCTTTTGCTCACTCTAGGTGTGCCAGAGGATCGCATAGAGATGGCACGACACTTTTTAGATGGCCCACACTGTCTTCTTTAGAGAGCCTTAAATTACTTGATTTCGGGGGCGCCAGTATCGACTTCTCCCTTTTCGATATGCTTTTGGATATTGCTTGAAAGAGCTTCATAGCGTTTATGAAGCTCTTTCAATTGATCGTCGGGTAATTGTTCAATATTGACCATGCTGCAGTGCGCGCCTTCCATCGCTCTGATCAGCTCGTCCAATTTTAATTGGATTGCCATAGTATCTCGGTTCTGGGAGTTTTGGATGATAAATACCATGAGGAAAGTGATGATGGTGGTCGACGTATTAATCACCAACTGCCAGTTCTCGCTGTAATTAAATATCGGGCCCAAAACAGCCCAAGCGATGACGAATAGTGCGGCAAGAATAAAGCTCCATGGATTGCCCAAAACACCCGATAAAAATGTAGAGATTTTCGAAAACATGGTGTTCACCTTAGTGCATGAGAGTGATTAACGAATCGCGATCCACAACACTATTCTTTCCAAACCAAATCTCCCACACAGCTTTGGCGAATGCATCATTTTCAATTACGCCAATGTAAACGTTGTTGATGTACGCCATAATGAATCCACCTGGGAGCCATCGGATCACATATTCATCACCATTTTTCACATCGTGATCAAAAAAGCTTAAAAACTGGCTAATTTCCGGCTGCAGTTTCTTTTGGTCATCTGCGGTAAGATCCTTATCGAACGCTACTTTAAAGTTTTTTTGAACGGTGCCGGTGGGTAAGGTTTTGACCCATTTCAAGGTCAGTTGTTTGGCACGACTATCGTCCAAAATTGATCCTACCGGATCATAAGCGGCAACGTCGTCCGCAGCTTTCATGTAGTGAGCCACGCTGTAGAGGTTTTCCGCGCCTTCTTTGCGGGTAGCAAGTCCAGTGAGCTGTAAATTGATGTCTTGCCCACCAAAAGCAAACGATACTTGGCGCGGGAATGTCACGCCTGTTACAGAATCCTTAATGGTACTTGGCGCCTCTGCGAATAGCGAGGAACCCAAAAACACGCACAGAACGTAAAGACTGGTCGCAAGCGCCTTCATAAGTACCTCCTGGTCCTGTCCGCATTATAGCTAATGGCCACTTTTTGAATTGAGATAAGTGTAAGCCTCACAATCTGTATGGGCTAGTCAATTGCAAAGGTTGGTAGGGCAGGCTCTTAAGCACAAAATCGCTTCGCTTCTTGCAAACAACCCCCGTCTCACTAAAATGGTGAGTCTTTTAGATTTACTTTTGGCAACAAGGGATGATTTCTCCGCCCCTAGTCACTCGCTTTGCTCCCAGCCCAACAGGGTATCTACACCTTGGGCATGTGCTATCTATGGCCTATGTTTTTGGTATTGCGGAGCAGGTTGGTGCTAAAGTTCTGTTGCGCATCGAGGATCATGACCGTCAGCGCTGTCGCCTCGAGTATGAGAAGGCAATCCTTGACGACATGGCCTGGCTAGGATTCAACTCGCATAATTGGCAGGAAGTCACTCAGCACTCCACCACAACCTACCGTCAGAGTAATCGAGAGCACCGTTATCATGAAGTGGCTGATCTATTATGGGAGGGGCAGCATTCGTATTACTGTCAATGCAGTCGGAAGACTATTGGGGCAGCACATTATCCCGGAACATGTCGTGTAAAAGGGTTAGCACCGTCAGATGATATTGGCGTGCGCATAAAAGTCGCCTCCCAGCTAGATTGTGGTGACTTTCTGATACGTGATTCCAACCAAAATTATACCTACAACTATGCCGTGGTTATTGACGATCTGGACCATGGTGTTAATTTGGTTGTTAGAGGCAAAGATTTAGAGCATTGTACCGAACGACAGATCTGGCTAGCTTCACTTTTGGGCAGGGATAAACCGGCTACTTTTGTTCATCATCCATTATTAGTCGACGATACCGGCAACAAACTCAGCAAACGTTTTTTATCAGAGGGCATTATCAAAAGACGTCTGAACGGCGATTTGCCCGAAGATGTTTTAGGCGATGCATTATATCTTGGGGGGCTCATTGGAGCCCGACGCCCTGTTTCTATCTATGAGATTTGCCAACTCATTAAGCTTTAAGCGCTTTAGCATATGTCGATTTTTCCTTGTTTTTTCGACATACAACATATTGAGAGTTTGGAAGGCGATATATGCCTATTTCTGACCCTAACCAGCCATTTAACGGCTTGCCCTTTGCCTCTCGCGGGCATAGACTTTGAAACACCTGTTATTTTAAAGGCCTGCATTGAGGCTAACAAAGAGTTAACCAAATTAAAAATGGCTGAAAAATTGACTCTGTCTATAAGGCCACTTCGTCCACGAAGTCCATTTGCAAGTTATTTTTTTCTAAGAACTAAAAAGTGAAATCCTGGAATTGTCCAAGCCTCTTCGTCATTTGCGAACGCCATTAATTCATCGTACGCTTTGTCAAGATCCACAGGCAATTCGTAGACACGATGGATTAGACTAAGGAATAGGAGGCCATGGTTGAAATATTGAGTTCTTTTCAATTGGTCGTCTAAGCGAATGCTTTCATGTACGCTGTTTCCCTGTTCGTCCACGTTGCTGAAAACAACATCATAGAGATTACTTAATGAAGATTCGCTGTTCAGCTGTTGCAAAATCGAAAGGGTTACCTTACGGCTTCTTTTTTCGTCGTTTTTGGATTGTAAATCCGCTACGCGATCCAGTGCATCATCGATTTGGGTTATTGGATGAGAACCCTGCTTAGCAGAGTCGCATGAGTCAATGATGATTACGTATCCATTTTCTGAAAGGTATTGCCACGCATTTTCTAGAGCTAAAAACGGCTTTTCAAGGTGTTGAAGCGTGAGGCGAAAGAGCACAAGATCTGCAGTATCAGTAAAACGTTCATCAAAAACTTCTGCGTCGCCTTGATGAAAAAGTAAATTGTCTTTTTCAGGTAGCTTGTAAGCCTGTGCGACCGACGAAGCTAGCTTTTCAATTCCTTGGAATGACTTGTCGGCGAAATGAGTAGCTAGTCCGAAAAGGTATGACCCATTACCGCTCCCGATCTCTAAAATATTCTGTGCTTGTTGCCAATAGGCCTCATTTGCCATCCAGTTCATTTCCATGTCGAAAAAGAGATCGGCTTGTCCTGCTAGGAATGCATCCCATAGCTCTTCTGTAGTGGCATTTTCCAGCCTTTCAATACTTACTTGCTTTTCGTTCTCTATGAGACTGAGCAAAGAGACTTCTGCACTTAAGCAGGTAACAAATAAGCAACTAGCTAGAACGAGTAATTGTTTCATTTTCATACCCTAGGATGTGTTGATATCCGATCATATCAAAACAGAACAGATTGTTTCCAGGCTTCAGGGCTAAGAATCGGTTGTCATCCTGCGCGACAAGATATGCAGGATAGGAAGAAGCTGCTATGGTAGATTTCTTTTGAGGTACTGATATGAAATGGGACGCAGGTTTTCCTTTTAATTCATGGGGACAGGCTTTTGAGTACTTGTTTCCGCTCTTCATGGGACTGATGGTCTTCTTCGCTTATGACACCCAAGGTGGAGTAGGCCAAAAGCTTCTCTACGCATCCATTGTAGCGTTCATTACGTGGATCCTCACCGCACTGGTGCGATGGACGTTGGTTTGGGTCAATGAGATTTTCAAGCAGTAAGATGGACTATCCAAGCCACTCTCGCGTGCATCGACTGCCAAGTTTTGACACTGTAAATTGTAGCTGCTGGGTAAAACGTGATGATGAGCTTGGGTTTGGTATCTCCGGATCCAAGATACGCAAATACAGCACTCTTATTCCCTTTCTATTGCATGAGCAGTTCCAGCAAGTCATTGCCATAGGGGGCATCAATTCCAACAATATCCTAGGATTGTCGCAGCTCCTCACCGAAAATCGCATACCGTTTAAGCTATATTTAAAAGGTGATCCACAGCGACAGCGGCAGGGTAATGGGTTGCTGACGTCTTTGATAGCCGGTGCAGCTATCCGTTGGGTAAATTCTGCTGAGTGGCCTCACGTTCATCAAATAGCTTTGGATGAAGCGTCACATAAGCATGTGTTTATCATCCCAGAAGGGGCGTCGTGCCCTCAAGCCTTGCCTGGGGCGTTGACGCTAGCAACTGACATCAAAATCAATGAAGAGCAGATAGGTCATCGCTTTGATCACATTTTTATCGATGCCGGAACAGGTTTTACCGCAAATGCATTGGCGCAGCAGATCTCTGCTGGCGCACATCTTCACGTAGTTATGCTAGCCGAGCCAAATTATGACTTCTCCGACTTGAAACATAAAGTGACCTCTTACCAACCGCGGCTGGCGCCAAGCTTTGGTTCGGTGAATCAGGCTGTGTGGGATGAAGTTAAGCTCATGGCACAACAAGAGGGCATTTTGACCGATCCTGTTTATTCAGCAAAGTTGTTCCATGAAGCGCGTCACATCATCCGAGAACAAGATTTAAGAGGCAATGCGTTGGTAATTCATGGAGGTGGGGGCCTAAGCTTATTGGGGTTTTCAAAAAATATAGAGGTTAATATTTTTCCTTCTTGCTAATGTCTGCCCTAGTAGAATAGGTAGGCATTCATGACGGCACCGGCAATACCAAATGCATTATTATGGCGACGACTGCATTCCTTAACAGGTTTGTGGTTAGTGGTTTATCTTACGACCCATTTGTTAACCAATTCCCAAGCTGCGTTGTATATTGGTGATGATGGCGAAGGCTTTATCACAGCTGTGCAGTCTATACATCACTTGCCATACTTACGGGCTATCGAGATTTTCCTTCTCGCCCTGCCATTTGGAATTCATATTATCTATGGCTTGTATCGCATTTTTATGGCGGAGCCCAATTCCTCACCCACGGATGGATCAAAGCCAGCCTTAGGGCAATATCCACGAAATCGTGCGTTTACTTGGATGCGTATTACCTCATGGATCTTGTTGTTTGGGGTGATCTTGCACGTCCTACAAATGCGTGTATTGGAGTATCCTTGGCATACAGAGAAAGATGGACATCAATACTTCATGAACGTCCTAAAGCTTGATTCTGGCCTCTACACGCTATCTGAAAGGCTAGATGTTGAGTTATATGATGCCAAGCGCATTGAACGTGATACGAGACGTCCCTTGCCGCCGGTAGAGCAAGCTCCTATTGCAACGAGTATGCTAGGTGAGCCAGCTCCCGAAGTTTTTGATCAAGATCAGCTGCAGCAAATGCGTGCTTGGCAAAACGCGCAAGAGGAAAGGCAATGGATTGCGGCGTTGAATAAGCGCCCTATTAATCAATACGAAGTCGTGGCTGTTTCAAAGGACTTTGCCACCTCAACATTATTGGTTGTTCGCGACACCTTTAAATCACCCTTGATGGTCGCCCTCTACTCTCTCTTTGTATTGGCTGCTTGTTACCATGGCTTCAATGGCCTATGGACCTTCTTGATTACTTGGGGCATTACATTAACGGAAAGATCACAAAGGCTAGCGCTTTGGCTATCCAGCTTTCTCATGATTGTGGTAGCCTTTTTGGGCTTAGCAGCGGCTGTTGGAACTTATTGGTTTAACCTGAGATATTAGACATGGCTAACGCATCGAAAGAAGCAATTGTGGTCGGGGGCGGTCTTGCAGGCCTTTCAGCAGCTTTGAAGCTTGCTGAAAAGGAAGTTAAGGTCAAGCTCGTGTCGGTTACGCCGGTTAAACGTTCGCACTCTGTATGTGCTCAGGGAGGCATCAACGCCGCCATGAACCTTATGGGTGAAGATGATTCACCGCTTATTCATGCGTACGACACCATTAAAGGTGGCGACTTCCTTGCTAATCAGCCACCCGTTTTGGAGATGTGTCTAGCTGCTCCAGCGATTATCTACATGATGGATCGCTTTGGCTGCCCCTTCAACCGATCGGCAGAGGGTAACCTCGACTTTCGCAGGTTTGGCGGAACACTTTACAACCGCACCGCCTTTTGTGGAGCTTCAACAGGGCAGCAGCTACTATACGCACTTGATGAACAAGTGCGTCGTCACGAAGCCAAAGGGAACATTGAGAAGCTTGAAGGCTGGGAGTTCATGCGCCTTGTTTTAGACGAACAAGGCATCACTCGTGGCGCAGTTGTCATGAACATGTTTAACCTTAAGCTTGAAGTGCTCAAAGCTGATGCCGTGATCATCGCCACAGGCGGTTGTGGGCAGCTTTTCAAAAAATCTACCAATTCTACCTTCTGCACAGGCGCCGCTAATGGCCGTCTTTACATGCAGGGGATGAAATATGCGAATGGCGAGTTCATTCAAATACACCCGACAGCAATACCAGGGCCTGACAAACTGCGGCTTATGTCAGAATCATTGCGTGGAGAAGGCGGACGTATTTGGGTATACGGCGATTCATCCAAAACGATTACTGATGTTAATGGCAGAGAAGTGCCTTGTGGCGTTACTGGTGAGCCCTGGTATTTCCTTGAAGAGCTCTATCCCGCATTTGGCAACCTGGTCCCTAGGGATATCGGATCGCGTGAAATTCTGCGCATATGCCGTCTTGGACTAGGTGTTGATGGGGGACAAAAGGTTTACCTCGATGTTTCGCATCTGCCCGAAAAGAGCCTGAAGAAGCTGGAAGCCGTTCTTGAGATCTATAGTAAGTTTACTGGCACTGATCCGCGCAAAGTACCGATGGAAATCTTCCCCGCCATGCACTATACCATGGGTGGCGGATGGGTTGATTGGCCGGCAGTAGACGATCCAGACCGTTGGGAACGCTATCGGCAAATGACCAACATTCCCGGCTGCTTTAACGTTGGCGAATCTGATTACCAATATCATGGCGCTAATCGCCTGGGCGCTAACTCATTGATTTCATGTATCTTTGGTGGGTTAGTCACTGGCGTTGAAGTGCCAAGATATCTGGCTAGCCTGGAAAGCGGTTATTCCGAGACACATCCAACCTACTTTGAAGATGCCCTAAAGGCCGAGGAAGAGTTCAAAAAAGAGCTCATGGCACGTGAGGGAGGAGAGAACGTATTCAAACTTGCCGATGAATTGGCCGCATTACTTGTCGACAACGTAACGGTCGAGCGCAACAACCCTGACCTTCGCAAAACCATGGATGCGATTAAGGCCATCCGTGAACGTTATCAGAACATTACCCTAGATGACCATACACAGTTTGCTAACCAAACCTATATCTTTGCCAATCAGTTCAAGGCAATGATCGAGCTAGCTCTGATCATTACCAAGGGCGCCTTACTGCGGGATGAGTTCCGCGGGGCGCACTTTAAGCCGGAATTTCCTAAACGTGACGATGAACACTGGCTTAAGACCACCATTGCCATGTATGATAAGGAAGAGCCTATCATTACCTATGAACCTATTGATTTGCGATACCTCGATCCTATAAAGCGTGACTATAGCACCGCGAAGAAAGTGAAACCTGAATTGAAAAATGTCCCGCAAAACATTCCACTGCCTTTTTAGGGGAATAGTATGGGTATGAAATACATTTGCAAAATCCGTCGTGGCAGCCCAGGAAACCAGTATTGGGAAGAGTTCGAGCTCGAACACGTTCCCATGGCCAACGTTATTTCATCGCTCATGGAAATACAGCGGAACCCAATAAACCGAGCAGGAGCGCGTGTTGCACCGGTTGTTTGGGAGCAAGGATGTTTGGAAGAAGTGTGTGGCTCTTGCTCCATGTTGATCAACGGCGTTCCACGCCAAGCCTGCACAGCCTTAATAGCGCCAATTGTTGAACAAACCGGTAGCTCGACCATAGTCTTGGCACCGATGACAAAGTTTCCGCTAGTTCGCGACTTGATTGTCGACCGTAGTTCCATGTTCGAAAACCTTAAAAAAGTATCAGCCTGGATTGACAGTGACGGTGCCTACGATCGCGGTGCTGGTCCAAGGCTAAGCCAAGCCAAGCAGGAAGTACGCTACGCTCTTTCCACTTGCATGACCTGCGGCTGTTGCAGCGAATCCTGCCCACAAGTTAATGAACACAGCAAATTCATGGGCCCTGCGCCCCTCGCCCAAGTTAGGTTGTTTAACTCACATCCATTTGGACATATGCAAGCCGCTAAACGCCTTCGTGCCGTTATGGGTGAAGAGGGTGTGACTGGCTGTGGGAATGCTCAAAACTGCGTCAGAGTATGCCCCAAGAAAATACCTTTGACCGACGCCATCGCAGCCATTGGCCGCGATGTTACACTGCAAACTTTCCGAGACTTATTTAGCTTCCCTGATCGCGATAATGGATGAACCACGAATGACCCCACTGGATTTCCCTACACCACAAGCATCCCCAAACTATAGGCTATCGCTTCTGTGCCTGCTCATCATCAAAGCCGCCCTCATGGCCTATGTAATGGTTCATGCCGGTATTGGCCTTGGTCCTGATGAAGCACAATACTGGACATGGAGCAAAGAACTCGCATGGGGGTATTATAGCAAGCCTCCCGGTATCGCCTGGCAGATCGCTTTAGGAACTCATTTTTTTGGAGATACCGAGTTTGGAGTGCGCTTTGGCAGCCTCATTGTCGGATTTCTATTGCCTTGGGGTACCTATTATCTCTCCACAAGGGCAGGGCTCAAGAATGGCACAGCCTTTTGGGCCGCCGCTGTAATGGCATTATGCCCATTGGGTATCATTGCTTCATTTTTCGCGACCACGGACGGTGGGTATGTTTTCTTTTTCACGATGGGCCTGGCTGTTTTGGTATCAGCTCTACGAGAGGAAACAGTTCCGAAGTACGCACTTATAGGTGTCTGGATCCTTTGCGGAGCCTTGTTTAAGTGGAATGCCTATCTCTTGTGGGCTGTTGTTGCTATAGGAGCCTATTATCTTCCCCAGCTACGTCATAGATCGATAGCGCTCGGCGTAGCGATTTCACTGTTAGGACTATTGCCTAGCTTAATCTGGAACGGCACACATGACTGGGCAACCTTTAGACATGTGTGGTCTACCAATGTCGTTGGGGAGAGCCAATTCTTTAAGGGCAATTTTTTCGACTTTTTCGGAGCACAAATCGCCTTGCTCTCTCCGGTTTTCGCAATTCTGCTAGGTATGGCCTGCTGGACGTTGCGTAAAAATCGTGATCAAGTGCCCTTACCCATAGCCTTTTGTGGATATACAGCCATAGGCATCCTCGGATTTTATCTGATTGTTGCGATTTTCAAAAAAATGCAAGGTAATTGGGCTGTGTTTGCCTATCCGCCGGCTATTGCATTTTTGTGTTGGTACACGTGTGAATGGCTACTATCGGGTAAGCCATGGTTATTGATCGGCAGCTTGGTCTCTATTGCATTAACTATTTTTGTATTCAGCATTCCTCATGCGCAAATATCTGAAGATAAGCCACTTGTGCCTATACCTTTCGGAGCCAATCCCTTTAAACATAATGTCGGTTGGCTTAAACTAGAGTCACATCTGCGCAATGCTGGTTACGATTCAGACGACAATTTTCTTTTTAGCGGTCGCTATCAGACGACCAGTCTTCTGAGTTTTTATTCTGAAGGACAGAAGCGCGCCTATTTTCTAAATGTTGAAGACACCAGAAAGAACCAGTTTTCCTACTGGCCCAGTATGTCCAAAGAGCAGATCGGCAAGGACGGATATTTCGTGGTGATAGAAACTGGCAAGCAGGTGGAGGATCCACTAGGGCCCAAAGCACGTGCGATCAGAGCACAGTTGCGTCCCTATTTCACCCGCGTTCAGTTTGTAGGGCGTAAGCCACTATTCACGGCTTACGGCAACATTGTCAAAACAGCCTTGATTTTCCGCTGCATGGATTACAACGGCCTGGAACCTATCGAATCCAGCAAGTATTGATCACATGATCAGTAGATTATTCGAGTGATTTATTTTTAATGACTAAGTATTGATTTCATTAAAGATGCAAGCAACATTGGTCGAAACTTACTCTGCAGCTAATGCTGCTTCGCAGCATTAGCTGCAAAACACCTTCCAAAGCACTATAAAATGTTCCCCTTGTTATGAGAGGACCACGTTAACTTGATCTTTACGCCCTCCGCGCTTCTGCATTTAAGTTGCTTTCTTGCAAAAACTTACATAAAAGTATACTACTGCTTGGCTTATACTATTCAAATATGTTATGCTCAGGTTGGCTGACGATAGGGACATCCTCGAGAACGATACGTTCTTCAACGATATTCTTTGATTTAGGGGATCATGACGCCAAGGCTCGATATTCTCGGCCCTTGGGAACTGAACCCACCTTATTCACGCTGGTTGAAAGCGTGTTCTCAGAACCCTAGCGACGGCCCTTTCTTTTTCCCTAGAGCTCGCATAGTTCAGTGGCTTGACGGTGAGTCCGCTCTGTTACCGATATAACCTCTTCCAGTTCAATGGGGACCACATCAAAATGAATACTCAGTTGTAGGCAAAAGCTCTTTAGAAAGTCATGCCGACAAGGCAAGTAGTCCTTTAATTTACATAGGAAGTCGCTATGCGGCCTACTTTGGCGGTAGTTAGGCCGGCGAGAGGGCAGGGTCAGGTATTCCATATTGGCTGCTTGATAATCCCACAAGAGTGTCGAGTGGTGTAGCCAGCAGTCTTTGCGTAGATATTGTGCATTCCCCCCGAACTTGGTGTTCCCCAAAACGTAGTCATTTTCGCGCAGATCAAAGCCTTCCAACAGGGGGCGATAAAACTGGGAGGTCCAGCGCATAATATCTTGAGGATACGGATGCACCGGAACTGTTCCGTGCTGACAGATAAATGAGACAAATAAGGTATCTTGGTCAACCACCACGGTGCCGCCCCCGCTAAAGCGTTTAATAACGGGCACCGGGTATCTGGACAGTCGATTGAGATCTATAAGCTGTTCTGGTTTACCGGAGATGCCCATGACGATGGCTTGGGGAGACCCTGAGTTGATGATGCACCAATTGCGTTTATCGGTGCGTACGAGAGCCTCTTCTAACTTGAGCTGTTCCCAGATTGGAAAATTTTCCAAACGCAACAGGTTCATCCCTGAGCCCCTTATTACCTGGTGAGAGCGATCATCAGAACTGAGATATCTGCTGGACAAACGCCAGAAATACGAGATGCTTGTCCTAAGTTGTCGGGACGGTGGTGTGATAATTTTTGTCGCGCTTCTGTCCTGAGACCTAGCACATTATTAAAGTCAAAACCCTTTGGAACGCAAATCTTTTCAATATGGCTGAGCTTATCGACTTCATTTTGTTGACGGTCGACATAGCCGGCGTATTTAAGGTTAAGCTCCAGCTGGAAGTTGATCTCTTCCCCGTGGTTGATAACGGCTTCAGGATAGGTTGCCATCAGCGATACATAGGTGTTTTCAGGGCGGCACAGAAGCTGAGCTAGGCTATAGCCACGGCCATCGATATGCCTGAAAGTTGTGTGCATGCGTTTGGTTTCGTCTTCAATTAGCTGACGCTTATGCTGCAGGACTGCGTAGCGTCCGGCATCGACCAACCCAAGTTCGTAGCCATATTGGCGAAGTCTTAGATCGGCGTTGTCTTGGCGTAGCAGCAAGCGGTATTCGGCGCGGCTTGTGAACATGCGATAGGGTTCGTCGAGGCCTTTGGTGATCAAGTCGTCGATCATAACCCCAATATAGGCTTCTGATCTACCCAGAACAAAGGCAGGCTTGTTAGCCACTTTGTTGGCGGCGTTGATGCCCGCCATGAGCCCTTGCGCTGCAGCTTCTTCGTAACCTGTGGTGCCATTAATCTGGCCAGCGAAGAAGAGGCCTTCGACTTCTTTGGACTCAAGAGATGCCTTAATTTGACCGCTGATCAAGTAATCGTACTCGATAGCGTAAGCGGCACGCATAATCTCGGCGTTACGCAGCGAGGGGATACTGTGCAGAAACTGGTATTGAACCTCTAGAGGTAGCGACGAGGAGATTCCATTAGCGTAGATCTCGTCTGTTTGCAGGCCTTCTGGCTCCAAAAAGATTTGATGGCGCTCTTTGTCGGCGAAGCGAACAACTTTGTCTTCGATGCTTGGGCAGTAACGTGGGCCAACGCTCTTAATTTTGCCGGAATACATGGGAGAACGGTGAATGTTCTCCATGATAATCTGTTTAGTCTCTTCAGTGGTATAGGTAATGTGGCAGGAGACCTGAGGCATACGCGGAGCATCGGGAGGGTCGTACGAGAATCTTACGTCATCTTCTCCGGGCTGCTCTTCGCACAATGTCCAATCGATAGATCGGCGGTGAATGCGTGGAGGTGTACCAGTTTTAAGGCGCCCCAGCTTAAACTTGTAGTTGCTTAGGCTTTCAGAGAGCTTTACAGATGACATGTCGCCAGCTCGGCCACCACTAAACTGTGTTTCGCCGATGTGAAGGAGGCCTTTTAGGAATGTTCCAGAGCTAATGATAAGGCAGTGGGTGTCGTAACGAACGCCTTCTTTGGTAACCACAGCGGCGATGCGACCATCTTCGACAATTAGATCGTCCAACATGCCTTGCATGATGAAGAGGTTGGGCGTGTTTTCCATTCGACGCTTCATTTCGGACGCGTACGCTATTTTGTCTGCTTGGGCTCTCGGCGCCCATACGGCGGGACCTTTGGAGCGGTTGAGCATGCGGAATTGTATGCCGGTAGCGTCGATGACCTTGCCCATCTCGCCGCCTAATGCGTCAATTTCACGCACAAGTTGGCCCTTGGCCGTGCCGCCGACAGCGGGATTGCAGCTCATTTTTGCAATGGTATCAAGGTTCATGGTTAGTAAGAGCGTTTTAGCGCCCATACGAGCAGAAGCTAGGGCAGCTTCGCAGCCTGCGTGGCCTGCGCCCATGACGATGACATCGAATTTATCAGGATATTTCCACATAGTTCTACTTACTGGTACCTTTTGACATAAATGTTGCACCAGAAGCGAAGCGACAGAATTCAAGGACTTAGAGGGTGTCTACAGAACTGTTGACACCCTCTTATGACCTATTTGGTCTTATGACGATCACGACGGCTGCGTTTTTTACGCTTATGTTTGGCGATCTTCATACGACGTTTCTTCTTAACAGAAGACATAGTAACTCCCTTGCGCGGTACAACTCGTGTCTTATTTTAGGCTTTGAGCATAGCTCTTATTTCAGTAAAAGTAAAGGATATCCTCTTTTCCAAGAAATTACTCCTCTCCATAACCCTCATAGGCGTGTACTGGGCGGTGTGATTCCTCCGCCTCTCCAGCCATACGAGATAGGCTATTAAATTGTGCAAATTCCTTACGGAATGCCAGGTGCGCGCTGCCAATACCACCATGACGGTTTTTGGCGACGATGCATTCCGCTTGGCCTGGCTTATCATGCGGATCATAGTATTCGCGGCGGAACAGGAACAAAATAACGTCGGCATCCTGCTCGATGGCGCCGGATTCCCTAAGGTCACTCATAATTGGGCGGTGGCCTGGGCGCTCTTCTACCTTACGGGAGAGCTGAGAAAGGCAAATTATAGGAATATTCAGCTCACGAGCTAGGTTTTTCAGCATTCGTGAAATTTCAGTGATTTCGGCCTGTCGGTTGTCCCCGCCCTTTGAAGCAGAGCCAGAAAGTAGCTGTAGGTAGTCGATGACCAGCATTTCAATATTATGAGCTTCTTTCATGCGTCGTGCACGTGAACGAAGTTCATTGATCGTGAGGCCCGGCTGATCGTCTATGACAATCATGTGGTTTTTGATGCGCTCGACGCATTCATAAACCTGTTGGTACTCTTGGCCGCTTAGAGAACCTTTTTTGATCTTGTCGGATTCTACCTCGGCTTGAGAACAGATAATACGGTGCACAAGCTGTTCCGCGCTCATTTCTAGTGAGAAGATACCGACTGGGTAGCCGCTTTTGAAACAGACGTTTTCGGCAATGTTGACCGCGAAAGCTGTTTTACCCATAGCAGGACGCGCTGCGACGATGATTAGGTTTGAGCGTCCCATGCCGTTAAGCATTTTGTCGAGGTCGTAGAAGTGCGTTGGAACACCTGTGACGCCGGGATCGTCTGGGCCTCGTTGCTGATAGAGCTCTTGTCGTTGTTCAAGTTCGCGCAGAAAGGGTAGCTTGGAGTCGCTTTTTGTTCCCTCGAGGATCTCCCGAAGGGTTGTTCCATCGCGTGACTGAACAGATTGTCCAATTTTGTAAAATATTTGCTGAGCACTATCCAAGGCCGCTAAAACGTTCTCAGGCTCATCCATTGCCGACGTTTCCACAACCTGCGCTGCATGGATCATGCGGCGCAGCAGCGCTTTGTTGTGAACTAGGTTGGCATATTCTTCGACGTGAGCGGACGTTCCAGCATATTGTGCGACGGTTGTAAGGTACCCGATGCCCCCAACAGCTGGTAGCAGGTCCTGACGTTTTAGCTCTTCAGCAACAAGGTGAACATCAACGGGCAAATCTTTCGAATAGGCGTTCTTAAGTACGCCAAAGATGAGTTTGTGCTCATTGTAATAGAAGTCCGAATCGTTCAGCACACCCGCAGCAATGTTCAACGCGTTGACGCTGGAAAGCATGCAACCTAGAACCATCATTTCGGATTCTTTGGAGCTCGGAGGGCTTTTTAACTTTGGTTTTGCATCAGACATAACAAGCAGGATAAAGGAAGCGCGAAAATATGTGAAGGTGGATTGTGGATAAGGAATTCAACGCAAAGACGCAGAGGCGCTAAGATGCAAAGAAAATTTATTAAGAATCTACCTAATGATTTTCTTGGCGTCTCTGCGCCTTTGCGTTAAATATTGTTATTCGTTCTTGCTAGAAAAGCGTTTTCCTAGATATGATGGCGCCACTAATACGGAAAGATGGCTGAGAGGCCGAAAGCACGTCCCTGCTAAGGACGCATACCCGCAAGGGTATCGAGGGTTCGAATCCCTCTCTTTCCGCACTGAGGCTTTAACCCATGCGGTTAAAGCCTTTTTTTTTACCCTAATTAATGTCTGAGTGCGCTGCGCTGGAATACCAAGGCAATGCCATAAGCGATGCCTGCCAACAGTGCTATGGTGGCTCCTGCTGGCCAATCGAGGTGATAGGCGGCCATTGTGCCAAAGAAGGAGAATGCTGCACTCAAAACGATTGCCAATAGCATCATGCGTGATAGGCGTGTAGTAAACAGATTGGCTATGGCAGCGGGAATGGTCAGCATGGTGAGGACCAAAATAACGCCGACGACTTGTATAAGCAAGACAGTGGTTACGGCAACTAGTACCAGCAGTAAAAGATAGAGGGCCTTAACTGGTTGCCCTTGTAGTTGTGCTTGTTCTTCGTCGAAGCAAATGGCTAGAAAGCGACGGTGAAGGCATAGAACAGCGATGACGACGAATGCGTCAAGGCCATAAAGGATGTAGAGATCGCTAGGCGCAACCCAAAGAATGTTACCGATTAAAAAATTGTTCAGCTCGACATTGTAGCCTGGTGTTTGCGAGATAAACAACACGCCCACAGCTGTTCCTACCGACCACAGAGCTGCAATAACTGAATCTTCACGTTCGCGGTAGTATAGATGTATCCATCCGATAATAAGCGCGGACAAAATAGCGGTGACAAGGGCGCCTTCTAGAGGTGTGGCCCATTCGATGCCTCGGGAACGCTGTAGCCACAGGCAGAAACCCATGCCTCCCAAAACAGAGTGCGATATGCTACCGCTAATGAATACAACGCGCTTTACAACGACGTATGAGCCAATAATTCCGCTGACGATAGAGGCGGCCAATCCTGCCAAAACGGCTGCTAATAACAGGGGATTGGTCATAAGAGCTTCAAAGAAGTCAGACATCTTTACGTCCTGGCATGATCAAAGGAGTGTGGTAGAGGCCCATAGTAAAGTGCTCACAGACTTCTTCTGGTTTAAGAGGGATCGCGACTCCTTGCACACAGAGAACACGTTCAACACGTTCAATGACGGTTCCTAGATCGTGTGTGACCATTGCTATGGTCATCTTACCACGCAGCTTATCTAGCAAGTTATAGATGTCGGCTTGTGCCTCGACATCGACGCTGCTGGTGGGTTCATCGAGCAATAATAACTTTGGTTGTGACACGAGCGCTCTTGCAATTAGCACGCGCTGCGCTTGGCCTCCTGATAATGAGCCAAAAGGAGCTTCTGAGAAGTCACTCAGTTCGACGAGATCCAAGGACTCCTTAGCTAAACGTAGATCTTCGTTGCTGTAGGCTCCATACCAGGGCAGGGTTGCTAAGCGACCTGTCAGGACGACTTCCATGACTGAGATTGGGAACAGGCGGTCGAAGGGAAGGCGCTGTGGCACATAAGCGACATCGTAATGTGCGTCATTGGGTGCTTTATCAAATATTTTGAGCGACCCTGAGCTAGGCTTTAAAAAGCCTAGCATAAGCTTTAGCAATGTTGTTTTGCCACCACCGTTGGGTCCTATGATGCCTACGAATTCTCCGGGCATAATCTGGAAGGAAACATTAGTAAGGACCGGTGCCGTGCCATAGGCAAAGCAAAGGTCTTGGGCAATGACGACTGGTTCCGAAGACAAAGCCAACCTCCTCTAAGGTTCAGAGAAGTGCTGGGAAAGGGTTCTCAGGTTCTGCATATAGTCTTCTGCGTAGGGATCTAACTTCACCAATTTGGCATCCAGTTGATTGGCCAGCAGCTTGGCTACCTTGTCGGAGTATTGCGATTGTGTGTAGATCGTCTTAATACGCAGGTGGCGTGCGCGGTTAATTAGCTCTGTAAGTTGTCTTGGGGCAGGGTCTTTGCCTTCGATCTCAACAGGCATCTGCTTGAAACCATAGTCGCGGCAGATATAAGCATACGCAGGGTGAGTAACAAGAATCGTTTTGCCATGAGAGGATTCGAGCTGCTTTGCCATTTCAGCATCTAATGCGTCTAGCTCTTTCAAGTGTTCATGCAGAGCTTGTTGGTACTGCTTAGCGTTGGCTGGATAGCGGCGGCTGAGGGCAGCGGTGAGTGTTTTTGCTTGCTGTTTCATGAGACGGGGACTTAGCCAAATATGCAGATCCATACCTTCGGGGTGGCAGCAGCCATGATGACTGCACTGGCACTCGCCAGCAATTAGATCGAGGCCTTGGCGTAGGTCAACTAGTTCTAAGTTAGAGTTATGGGCAGTTAGCGCCCTGGCAACTCGTGGCTCAAAAGTCTCGCCAATACGGAACCACAGGTCGGCCTTACCGGCTGCTAGGACTTCTTTAAATGTTGGCTCATATGTGTGCACATTGGCGCTAGGGGGGACGAGCATACCAACCGTGACGGTATCACCAGCTATCCGGTGCACTAAATACTTGTATGGAGCGACGCTTACAAGCACATGTGGCACGTCAGCGCAAAGACAGGCAACAAAACATACAAATAAACAAGCAAACCAACGCGAAAGATTAGAAAACATAAAATTACGGCTAATGATTGTTCAATATGGTGCTTTAATATGCCTCTTCCCAGAGTTTTTGACAATGAGTCAATTTGGCATCTGTAGGGCGCTTATGCCTGTGGCCTTGATGACGAATAGGCTCATTGTCATCCAGCAATTCAACATTGCAGATTCCAACATCGCACTTACTTTTTTTGAAAGCTCGCTACACTCATCGTAACCGATGCAGCGTCTAAGACGACTGACCAGGCAACTGAACAGGCCAATATTTCCGTAGACATAGATAGTCCTTCAAAGAATAAAATTCGGCGAGAAATTAGTGTGTGCAGGTATTACTGTCAAAGCACTTTTTCGATGCGCTTGATGCCTTCCTTGTCCAATACCACACGATACTTGCCAATATCGCTCTTAGTTTGATCTGTGCTGTCTTGGTAGGTTCTTCGAATGATGATGTTGATGTGATAGACCTTAGGGACTTGTATGGAAATCAATTGTCCTGTCTTTGGGTCGATTTCAAAGTGCTCTTTATATGCGTCGCTAGCCTTCACCAGGAAGCTGCTGATGTTGTAGCGCAAGATGTCGTTTAGCTCACGATGTTCACCGGTATGGGCATCCTCAGGTGCTGAAAAGAGTGTTACCTCTTTTTTAAAGTAGAACACTTGCTCCATACGTTCTGCGCGTTCTAACTCTGTATGAAAGCCTGTGTTGCGAATGGTGAGAATTTCTTTGGGAATTTGCTTGGGTTCCACGAAAGAGAAGTATTCTTTTAAGTAGCCCAGCTTAGTTTCTCCGTCAGAAGTTGAGATATCAGTGAAATAGTCTGGAAACCATTTTGTAGCGAAAGTCGCGCTCATATTTTTTATGGCGTCTTTCATACGGTCTTTGACCACATAAAGAAGTACTGCAATCACAATGAAGCTTGTAGAGTTAACGATGATGCCGCTGCCTTGCATGGTTAGGAATACGAGATAAACGAGCATTGCTAGGCCTGCTGCAACGACGGCTGCAAATTCTAAAAATGGTTTAGAGGGTTCCTTGCGAATAATATTTAAGAAGAGCACTTCCCAAACAAATTTTTTTAACAAGCCAGAACGATAGACAAAGTACTCCATATTTTTTTCGGGATCATTGGCAAAAGGTGAACGTTCTTTGGCTGCATCGCGATGTTGAGATTCCCATACGATGCATTCTTGCAGTTTATTTATGCTTGGAGCCGTCTCGGGATCATGTAATAGTTCCACTTCGCGAAGAAGATGAGCCAGGTGGTTCTGAACGGTAATACTAAGAAATTCATCGATGTACTGGCCATAATCCTGCATGCGGCTGTCCCGCCATCTAAGGCTATATTCGTCCAGAAAATGCAAGTAGCCTTGGCGCATCTCGATTGTTTCTTGACACAGCTGGTCTATGCCGCGACAGATGCTTTGCAAAGAAACTAAGGGAGACAAACGCTTAAGTGAATCGATTAGCTGCTGCGAGCGATCGCGTAGGGCACTGCGGACTCCATTGGCATAAAGCTTTAGCTCTCGCAGTACTTCCTTTTCATTTGGCCTTTCGGAATTTTGGTATAGCTGGCGAATGCGGTAGAGTCCAGATCGAGCGGTGTTTGAAGCTATAAGTTCTTTTAGAGGAACGATGGGGGTTTTAAGCCTCAGAAGGCTCGTCTGATCGTAGTAAAAGTGCTTTTTCGTATATGTGTGTTTATTGATATGCAGGGCTGTGGGAATAAAGAAAAAAAACTCGAGCGTATAGCGGTTATTAGCTCGGCCGGGAACAGGAGCGTATTCCGACTTCAATTCAAATTGGAATTTATCTCGGAGATGGATGTCGCCTTCACCGAGTTCTTCTTCAATTTCTGCCATAATGTCAGACTATTTGGGCCTTTTTTTCGGTACAAAATCATAAATATCTTTATGCCCTTTGAAAAGATAGTCCTTTTCACCTCCACTCAGCGTTATGCTGCTTGTTTATGTGTTTATGTTACTATTTCGTAATAATCGTAATGGTTGCCCTCAGCGCGAAAGTAAATTGACCTTGTAGCTTCGCCGATATCGGGCACAATGACCTGGTGAACTCTATTATTTTTTACTGTCACAATTCTTAATTTAAAGTGGTTTGCGATTGCATGTATTTCGAAATAACCGCCCCACATAGCGGTGTTTTTCACTACGTCGATATAGAGATCAAATAGGCATTTATAGAACTCGGGGGTATATTGATTGTATTCGTCGGTAGTAGGATCTTGACTCATACGGTGGCTATTGACTTCTGTGAGTCGTCTCTCATAATCTTCTTTCTGGGGCCCTTCGTAAAAAAGGATTCCATTTGTGACTGACATTAATTCTTCCGGACCCAAAAGCCCCTCGTAGACCTCCCGACGCTCGACGATTAAATCGGCTATTGATTTTCGGCAAGAGACCACATCATTAGCGGTTAAAAGAACTTGGCTCTTTAGAAAGCATCTAAATAAACAAGAACCGTCAGGGGTGATTTGCACAAGGCGAAGACGCTGGTTGTCCACCTCTAAAATATTCGATGGAGTAGTAGTGGGCGCGGACGGGAGAGAGCCACGAGATGCATTCGAAGATGGGGTTATTTCCGCGCATAGCAGTGCCAGCATATCTGGTGTTAATCTATTTGTATTTTGCACCGCTTGCATAACAGAGGGCGGCACATTGTAGACCTCTGTAAACTTTTGGAAATGATCCTTTAGAACTTTCTCAATTGTGTCGACGTCACCACCGGAAAAGATTCTGCCATATTCCGGATCCTTTAGAGTATCAGGTGTAACGAGGCGGATGACGCGGTTAGAGTGCCACCGCAGGATGCCGTGATCTTTTACTAAAGGATCCACCACAAGTGGAAAGGGTATTCTTGAAGGAAGCACCCCGGTTGTTACGATATAGATTTTAGGTTCGTTATTCGTTCCTGCAGCCATCTGCCGAACTTTGGCGCTACCTGTTACTGTCTGTACAGCAAAATGGTTGAACAGAAAATCAATTTCCAGCTGCTTGATGTGTCGTTTTAAGTTGGGCGTGTTGGATGAGACCAAGTACACCATGGTGTTGTGCCTTTGGCCTAAATTCCTCAACCCTCTTCCACCACGGTTGTGTGGCTGAAAATATTCAATGACCGAATTTTCGCGGAGATTTACGGTATGGACCGATGGTCGAGTTGTTTTTTCATCAAAGCGGCTTGTTTTCAATATTTTGTTTATCAAAACTAAAATGCTTAGTAGTTCCACGTATTGAGCCGGGCTATGCGGTAGGGACTTTATGATCTCGTGCACTCGGAGCGTGCAGCGTTCAATATCTAATAAACGCATTAGCTCTAGTTGATTCTTGTAATTAGAGCGATCGTCCCACAGCATCAAACGCCCCTTTTCAACCGAACGATAAATAGCCCTATGTCCTTCGGCTTGGCTCAACGGAATAAAAACGCGAGGGTTATCCGGTGAGAGCGTTTTGTCCTTGGTATAGTCCACCAAAATTGACTCGGTAGTTACCACAAATATTTCATTCGGAAGCAGAGCGGTTGCCTGCTCTATGCTACTGGCCAGCTTCACCTGTGACAAAACACTAGTAGGCGGCACGCTATAGAGGCCATCGAAGGTCTCCAGAACATTTATTAAGTCTGTTCCGCGTCGAAGATTTTTGAAATATGCCGCAGAAGCCTGATTAGGGTTAGCGTAACCTTGGGCAAAGGTTTCGAACTCTACGGAACGCTTAGCGGTCTCTATTGCAGGAGAGCGATATACCTCTTGAAATAATTGGAGCTTCTCGGCTCCCGGAGGTAACATGTTGCATAGCTGTAGCCGTAAATGAAGAGGGGAGGACTCATCTAGTGCTGCTTTTCTGATGGCTTCGATTGGAACATTTTCATTGTTTTTCAACCTCCAAGCCACGGTAAAAGGACTTTCTCGAAAGGCTTTTAATTCTTTTTTCAGATGTCGATAGAAACTTTCTAAATCCGAGGTCTGCGTGGCTAAGATGCACTTTTCCCCGGACATGACCCAAAGAACCAATAGGGATGAGAACTTGCTATCGTACATACAGGGAGCATCTATAGAAAGTGTGCGATTGGATCTCAAAGCGTTATGAATGCTCTGAATATCCGCTGAGGATAGCTGGGTAAACATAGCCTGATATAAAGCTCGTTCTCTCGGTACTGGTATTGCAGGTGTATATTCAGATGCGATTTTCTGCAGATCAGCTAGGGTGGTGGGCAGATTTTTAATATGGCGTCGTTGAGTAACCTTCTCTATGTCATCGGTTTTTCTTTGATAATGGTAGGGCCGTTGGACCCGCGTTGGGTCTAGCGTTTTTGGTAAGGCGAAAGGATCCACCATATCGGATGTTTTCCGCATTTCAGGCGTCGGATTTGCAGTGGAAGGTCTCTTAGGATTAGGATCTCGACGTTCTAATCTAGTGACCGGCCGTTTTTTAGCCAGTATGATAAGGTCGGGACGCTTTGGTATACTAATAGCGCTACTGCCATGGACCTTTCCACCTCGATATTCCATTGGCATAGAAATCAAATTTCTATGCTGAGCTTCATTAAACTGATGGAACTGAAGTACTCCTTGGTTTTTGGAATAGGTCAGGGGTTCGAAAACGAGAGAAGATTCTTCGACCAAGGCAAGGCCATTGGATGGCGGTACATTCGCCTCTATTGCCTGTTGAGCTGCTTCAATCCAAAGCTCTAGGAATGATTGAGCGTGAAGGGGAGAGATCAAAGGGCAAGACCCTATAATAGGCTCAACGGAACGAGGAAAGACATTATGATTTTTCGGAGCGTTGGAATTGTATATTGATAGCCTTGTAAAAATAGCCTTGCAATATCGGGTGTCTGCCTGCGCAATGTCAAAGAGCTTCATCCCCAATCTTCCTAATAGGGGATCACTCAAGTTGATGGATATTCGTCCCGGAATCCCATTTGAATTTAGAAGGGAGGCCAAAATATCTGCCTGATGGTCATAGAGGGCCTTTAGAATACGACGACCAACTACTTGGTTGTCTGATAGCAATGCAACAGGACTGGATACCGCTGCAGCAATCCGAGCACTCGTAGCCGAGGGTTGAGTTTCGTTAGAATCTCTAGCCGAAACCACTTCTGGTAAATCGCCTGACTCCAAAGGTTCGACCTGCTCCTGGGAAATCGACAAACACGCGCTGATGCGAGCTATTAGGCGAGTCCTTCGCTCGGGATTTTCATTGTCAAGCAATCCCTCGATTAATTGACCCTGGTTAAGTTTGGCAAGGTATTCTCTTAAGCTTGCCTCCAGCCTGCTAATCGCGGAGTCCACATTGCTGTAACCATGATCTTCCTTACATCTCTTAAGAGATTCATATAGCGGTATTGTTAAGGCGGTCAAGAATGTAGCGCTATCGTTTTCAATAATACCGCATAAATGATGAATGTACCTCTTCTGTGTCTCATGGTGAAAAGGAAGCTTTGATATCGCCTCTAGTATTTTACAATGATCTCCATTGACATTGGAGCATTCGGAATTTGACATGAGATCGATGAACCTGGAAATATGGCCTCTGTTCGAGTCATTTATAGCAATATGGGGAAGACAAGTTGCTATCCCACTTTGGTGGCTAAAAGGAAGACTGGAACTATCCGAGGATATGCAGTCTGTGGCCCGTCTGACTAGTTTAACCATCGCGCGGTCGATGGTCAGTTTTTCATCTTCAGACCAGGTGTATAATTTTAAGGCCTGTAAAATTCCCGAAATAAATTGTGGCTTTACATCGTTCGAGTCTTCGACACTCTTTGCTAGATCCCAAATTATAGGTTTAAGTTGATCAGTCTCTTCTTCACCAAACCGGTAGTTGGCAAGGGCTAACCATAAACGACTGTTATGCGCAACAGGGTGTTTTGAGTGATGAACATTAATAAAATGCAACAAACATGCCTTGACGCTAGGAGTAAGAGCCACAACACGATGCATGTCGCCGATCGTCGCCTCAACTCTGCTAATGCATCCCTCGCTGAGCTGTTGTTGTGTTGAAAGTTCCAGTAGCAGGGCTTCTATGACCTTTATGTAGTATGCTGAGTAATTATTTTTAAGCCAGGTTGTTAACCCCCCTAAATAGGTGGCGAGATTTTCTGGATCAGTGGGCCTCAATTTCAGAATAGGTTGAGATGCAGGCGTTTTTTCCACAAGATAGTCGAGAATACGGTTAATAGTAAATTTGACGGTTGCAATGTGGTCAGGATGGTAGTATCTACTTAGTACCTCAAGTATACATGCTAGAGTGGTTTCATTATAGACTCTTGGATTTTGGGTTCTTTGGTTTGGATTTTCTGCAAAATAATTTATATCATTTTGAATTGATGTTAAATTATTCATTAAAAAGTCTGTAAATACCGCCTTATCAAAATTTAAGTACCTAAAAGAATGAAACGCCGACTCTTTATATTCAATTCCTACTTGCCTTAATCTGTTAAGACAAGAAGTTAGAAATGAACTATAATCACGATGGTTTTGGTTCGAAATGTTCAATCTGGCTAGAAAGTGAAATATTTGGGTGATATCCTTGCTGGCTAACCTATTTACTGTCGGTATACTCAGTGCTAATATATGTGCTAATGTATTTGAAATAAGTTCAAACGTCTGAGGATCAATATTTTCGTTACAGTTAATGCAATAATACAATTTGCTGGAAAAAAATATGATATCTTTGACATTAGTGGGGTCAAAGGTTTGAATAATGTAGGGAGCTAGATTTTTAAAGACCGTAGGACAGTGTTGTTGATACCCTTCCTTAGACAGTAAACCTAAGAGACTTGTTAAATCTTTAGAACTCAGTTTACGGTATTGAGCGTCTGAAAACGAATTTTCGTTAATTTGATTAAAATAGTTCAGAATGTGAGGTTGATAAAATTCTGACCCGTATTGGCGGCCAGCGCCGCCCGCTCCCGATTGGCGCCTAGCTGGGGCACCGCCACCTCTTTGAACGTTCCACTGTCTTGGTTGATTGAATGAGGTATTAGACCCGCGAAAAGGTCGAGGGACCTGTTGAGCATCATCGTTTCTGTGATAATTTTGGTTTGTTGGGGTAGTTCGGTTATTTCTATATTCGGAAGTTGGCCGATTAATATTATCCACAATTATCCTTACTAATTAACAATTATTAAATTCCTTAAGAAATTATGCATTATTGATTAATTAATGCAATAAAAAAAATAAGACTGTCTTCCAATAGGCGTTCCATAAAACGCTCGGCTCAATCAAATTTTGAAATGGCTGAATGGTTAATCAATGTGGAGTAAGCATGGTGGATAATTTGAAAGGTGCCCGCATCTAGAATATGCAGGCACCGGAAAGAGCAATGAAAGAGTTACTGAATGATTCGGAATGAATCAAAGAACTGTAATGCTTTCTCGGATGCTTCCATGGTTTCTTCTACACTAGTCAACAGGAACACATTCTTGCTAGTAATGTGCAAGCGAATGTGTAAGTAACCGTCCCATCCAAAGTCATTGTTGCCCTGGCCTTTAGCGATGATGGATATAACGCCATCTTCCGCTCTATGATAATCAACTACAAGAACCCCAACACCTTCAAGCACCGCGCATATTTGCTCAAAGTTATCGTCGAGGTCGTCTTGTTCTACGAAGCCCGGTAGTTCTACGAAGTCGGGCTCTTCGTCCGATTCGTCATCCCATTCGTCGTCTGCAGGCATTGGTACTGTGAGGACAAAAAACATGTTTTTTTCGGACATGCTAGAGATGACTGTCACTTCTGGAAGTTCTAAGACCACACCTTCTTCAGGTAGTGCAACTTCAAAAGTCTCATTGCCGGCAGCGTAAGAAAATGTGTTCCAAGTATTTTGTGACGATGCTTCAGCTTCACAAATATTGGCACAAGAAAATCCAGCTGCAAGAATGCAGAGTAGCAATTGTTTCATGAAATCCCTCCCCAGGATTGTGTTAAGCCTTAAATGCTAACAGTTTGTGCCTTAAAATGAAAGAGTTAGCTCGAGAGCAATGAGCCTCCCCACTCTCGAACAGGGTCCTATTTCACCAGTGAAAAGGACTGGAAGAAGCGTGTTAAGGTTTCTGATGGCTCGTTTTTATAGCCAGCGTTAAGCTCGTAATAGTTATTCTCCGACAGAACTGTCATGGTACGGATGTAAACTTTTTGGACGGAAAGGTAAACGAGCATGTCCATCATGACAAAATCACCGTTGTCATGGAGAGAGGATTCCACAATAGTCCAGCCTTTTGGAAGGTGGTTTTTGTCGTTGGCCAATAATGTTTCCAGATATTCCATAGAAGATACGGACTTAACTTTGTGCTCAATTGGACATACAGCAAGCGAATAGTGTTCTCGTTCACTCCTTAAGATGATGAATGGGCCAGATGTCGAAAAGCATGGAATGCCAGGATGGTCTATTTGCACTGTTTCACAAAAAAAAATGTACTGGTGGGTTTCCCATGCGCTTGTAGAGGCTTCTACAGCTTTTTCCTGAACTTGATTCAAGACAGAGGAGGCGAGTAGAAGCGATGCTTCATTTTCATTGCCATAGGCCTTATCTGAATTTCCAGTTAAAGCTAAAGTTGATGCTAATATAAATGTTATAAATTGTTTCACTTAAATCCCTCCATATGGATTAAATAAATGTAAGGCCAGAACATATCATATTCACTATTAAAATAAAAATGAGCGAGAATTTTTCATGAGAAAATGCTCTTGAAAGATAAGACGTGGTGGAGTAAGCTTTTTGCTATCTCACGGAGGAGTGTCAGAGCGGCCGAATGAGCCCGCTTGGAAAGCGTGTGTACGCGAAAGCGTACCGTGGGTTCGAATCCCACCTCCTCCGCCATTTTCCCCCTACATTAGTAATCTACCTTTGCCTGCATACCAAATGTTCAATGTTGGGATCACGATTATTTGTTGGAATACCCATAAATATATTCGCAAATACCCAATTATACCATAAATACCCAATTCGGCGATGCAGACTTATGGATGGAGTGGACCTGATGGATAATGATTAACCTTGTCCATAAGGTCTATAAGGTCCATTCACGTCCATAAGGTCTATAGTCCATTAGACTATTCTTTAGCGAGCGATCCAAATTTGGGCTGCACGACTTTGATTAGATCCTTGCTTGGCATGACCACCGATTCAGTACGCAATCCGCAGTTAAACGCAGTGCGATTGGCGGTTTTGAAGCGGTCATCGTAGTAGGTATCCAAGTTAAGCAAGTGTCCAAAGGGAGGTACCGCGCCTATTTCTAGGCCATAACGTTCTTTGATAACCTCTGGTTGCTCGAATTCGCATTTCTCGCCAACAAGTTCGGCGACAGCTTTCATATCGAGCTTCAGATTGGATGGAATGTTGATTTGATAGTTTTTCTTACTATTCTTACCGCGTAAGATGATTGACTTCACGCCCTCTTCCATGGTTGTACCGCGGACTCGGGAACTATCTTCGCTGGTAGGGGTTTCTTCATGCGTCAAGTGTTGGAACTCGCAGTCCTGTTGCCGCAATTGGCGAATGATCTCGTTGCGGATGTTTTCGCCGCCGAAGAATATTTTTGAGCGAATACGATTTCCAGCGATACGTCGTGGATCTGATGGGAATAATGATGCCTCTCGAATATTCTTTAAACCAAGGAAGGTCATGGTAAGACGTTCTAGGCCCATACCAAAGCCACCATGTGGAGGCATACCAAATTTAAAGATGCTCAAGTAGTCTGGGAAGTTTGCTGGATCCATTCCTTTAGAGCGGATGCCTTCCAACATGGAGTCATGTGTATGGCGTCGTTGACCGCCTGATGTGATTTCTGTTCCAGCGCAGAGCAGGTCAAAGGTGTTAGACAGTTCAGGATTTTCCTCGTTCGGAAAAGCGTAGAACGGTCGCTTGCTAGTTTTCCAGTCGATAACGAAGCATAAATCGGTGCCAAAAGTTTCGCGGGTATAGGCACATAGCTCTCGCTCAGATGCAGGGCTTAAATCTGGCTCATGACGTTCATCGATGCCAGTGCGTTTAAAGTAGATTTCTTGTGCTTCCGCAAAAGTGATTCTTGGCACTGGAACATCTTCAGGAACTTGCACAAGGTGCCCGCCAAGGATATCGATCTCATTTTGGCAGCGTTCACGGATGTATTTTACCATGAATTTTATGCAGCCTTCTTGTACATCCAAGACTTCATGCCAGTGGTCAAAGAAGCCCATTTCAAACTCGAATTGCTTGCCTTCAGTCAAATGTCGAGGTGTATTGGAGTTTTCTGCACGGAAGAAGGGCATCAAAGCAAACACACGCTCATTGACACCAACCATGATTTGCTTATAAAGCTGGCTGCTCTGTGCTAGCGTTGCCGTGTAACCGAAATAGTCGACAGTAAAGAATTCCGCGCCGCCTTCTGAAGAAGCTCCGATCATGTTGGGAGCGAAGTATTCGAAAGCTTGCACTTGGTCGTGCATGTAGAGACGGTAGGCGTGAGCTAGCTCTGCCTGTATTTTGAAAACAGCCTGCAGATGACGATTTCTCAGCGCTATAGGGCGATGGTCGAGGATAAAGTCGATATCGTTGTTCAGCTCAGGCTTGTAGTACTCGATGGGAGGCACTTCTTGAATAGGTACCTCGACCTCTATTGTTGGGTCAACGATTTCTACTCCCAGGCCACCTTGCTGAGATTCTACCACCTTGCCATGAATGGTCAATATTGACCCTGGTTGTAGGCTGGAGACCTTACGGAACTCCTCTTTATCCATTACGACGACTTGAGCTAAGCCAGTGCGATCGCGTAGGATAAGGAAGTTAAGCTTGCCCATAGAGCGAACATTATTAAGCCAGCCGCGTACGCGAACTGTTTCATTTACATGCTTTGGAAGGGCTGCAACCGTAATACGTGGAGTTTTCATCGTCAATCACCTAGAGATTATGAAGCCCTTAAGGTTACCCTGCCTGACTAATAAAATCAACGGTGCGGTACTGCCGGATGGGTGGAAATTAATATATGAAACCGCCTAGTATAGCCGCATGTTGCAAACTTCGACAAAAATTGTAGTGATCCTCCAACTCTGTTTGGTCTTTTCTGTCTTGATGTGGATATTCGCAGGACCATTCATGGGCGAATATTTCTCTGTGCAGTCCTCCAAGTTGTTGCACCAAGCGGTTATCGGCAAAGAAGAGCTGTTTGGTCAGTTGCCAAAGGCTAAACAGAGAGCAATAATCGCTAGTTATGATGGACTTCAGAACCACTCTGAAAAGAGCTTTTTGATTAAAAGTCGCGAAGCAGTAGAAGATCTTTTATTCCATACACCATCCTTCACGCAAGCCTGGCTATTTTTTTCATTTATTCTTTGCATTATGTTGCTATTGCGTATCGAAGGTGCTACTACGGCAGCTTGGGTGCTCCCGCTTATCGCGCTTGCATTTTCCGTTGATAACCGCTGGAATGGCACACAGGGGACTGCACCGGACGCCTATCTTTTCCCATCGGAAGAGTACGTAGTATCTCATTACTCTGATAAGCCACTAGAGGGCAGTTACTCTGACCAAAAGCAGCAGTTATTGGGCGCATGGCACAACTACCTTGTAGCTGAGTGGACCAAGGAAGCGCCTAGTGAAGATACAGAGATCTTTTCGCGTCAAGTCGAAGCAGGCGAGCACGCGTTTACTACCAAGCGCTTGGAAACACACCTGAGTGCTGCTGGAGCTACCAGCATACGTCAACCCTTTGGCACCAAGCCTGTTCCTTTGCTGCTGGTCTACATCTTCTGGAATTTCTTCTTTGCCTTATATGTGAATCGCAATAAGTAGGATCACTTAGAATAGGCATAATTTTTTCTTGTTGATGTTATCTAGTAAAATATTTACATTGATACACTTTCATTATCACTTGAGTCAGGCCATGATCAAATTTGCTCTAACCCTCCTCATGCTACTGCTCAATTTGGGCAGGTTGCATGCGACTTCCGAGCTAAGACTAACTGCGGAAACCGAATCTTTAGCTGCCGTCTACGACTGCGTAAATGCTATTTCTGGCGATTTCTTTCACCGACAAACCGACATGGTTTTAGGCGTAGAACCTCTTAGCTATACGACTTGTTATGACAGTGGACACGTCTATTCAAGCCCTAAGGGATATGGGATAGGAAGCCAGTTTCCCTTTTACATGAAATATGTAACTGAAGGCTTTAAGAATAAAGAAATCATTCTTCCTGTTGCCGAACGTGAGGGATTCTATCTACCCTATTTAAGAAGCATCCAAAACGGTTCTTTTTGTTTTACGATTCATCCCAAGGTGTTCAGTACTGGCTACACTAATTACTCCGATCAAGGCATTAGTGCGCAGAACAATATTCAGAATCGGTTAATCAAATTGCTCCCGGACTACTCAATGGAAGTTAGCGAGGGATCGGGCTTGAAGCGACTTTACCGTCCTTATAGGAAGTTTGACGAAACACGCAATGCAGAGGTCACTCAGTGGCATCTCGTTCAGGAGATACGCCCTAACGGGAATAAATTACTATTTGACTATGACAATCCAGGATTTCCAAAAAGAATTACCGCCACCAATGCTGCCGAAACGGCAACCTACGGTTGGATGGAGTTTTCCTATGACGCTAGTGGCTATACACTCACGAGCAGTCAAGACCATCAAATCCGTTACAATACGAGCCCTATAGATATTCACCACCGCCAACGAAGCAGAGGGCACAATTTAGAATGGTGGACGCGAGATGATCATCTAACGCAACTTTTAACGTCCCAAGGCATTGATACTACCTTTGAAATCAGCGCTAGTGCTAAGGAAGGCATCTCGCGGCAAATTACGCGAATTTGTAAGCCTGAGGGACGTTATTTACGCATCGACTATGGCAAAGGAGATAAAGCCGGTAAAGTCATTAGCTTGCACGCACCTTTGGGTGGTTCCAGTGACCCCGTGTTACTTGGCGCTTTTTCTTATCCTAATGCAAATACCACAGAAGTACGTAACTCCTATGGCACCAAAACCACATATCGATCGGAAAGTAGCCGAATCGTCAGTGTTGAGAAATATAACCAAAATGACACTCTTCATTCCGCACGACGGTACTTGTGGGATAACGACAGGCTAAAAGCCAGGGGTTTGGCAAATGCACAAGGGAAATTCGTTGAGGTGATAGCTGCAAGCTATGACGAACGTGGCAATATTACTACAGAAGAGATTTTTGGCAACTTTTCAGGCACAGTCCCAGATGACTTTGATGTGGATGCAAACTTTCGCCCTTTAAGCAATACAGAATGTCGAAAAATCAATTTTGAATATAGCCAGGATGGATTTAATCTGCTGCTGAAAGAGCAACATTCTGATGGCAAAGTCATACAATACAGTTATTTGCCGGGGACTAACTTGCTTTCCGAAAAGCTCGTTAGCGACGGTAAAAACGTCTATTCACATCAAGTCAATGAATACCAGGATGGATTGCTAACCTGTACGATTACCGATGGTGAAATCAAGCGTATTAGTAGATATCCAAATGGATATCCAGAAAACATCACCGAGAGCTACCTTGAGCAAGGTAGAGAAAAGCTTCTTAAGAGAATCTTCAAGCACTATGACGGTAAAAGCCAGTTGATTCAAGAGGACATTTTTGACGCCAGCGATCTTCTCAGCTATTCGCTGAAGTATTTCTATGACCAGAAAGGAAATCTTATTCAAGAAACCGATCCTATTGGACGCGTGACAAAATACGAATATGACGCCAATAAGAACAAAATCTATCAGGAGTTGGTTGAAGGCGGATATGGAACGGTATTTATTTATGATCTTAGCAATCGTTTGATCGAGGAGAGAGAATATCACAATGACTCCTCAATTCTAATCACTCGTTACAGCTATGATTATTTAGGTAACTGTACAAGCGTTACAGACTCCTTTGGTAACCAAACGCAATATCATTTTGACGAATTTGGCCGACAAATCAGCAAGGTCTTACCCCTTGGTGGCGTTGAGCAGAAAGAGTATGACATTGTTGGAAATGTTATTGCTGAAACAAACCCTTCAGGGGATCGTACTGCCACACAATACAATGTACTTGGCAAGCCCACTCTAATTCAATACCCTGATGGTACCGAAGAAAGGTTTCAATACAATCTTAATGGCACGCTTGCTAGGAAGTGGGACGTCCATGGAGTCTGCACTCAATACACCTACGATATTCTAGGGCGAGTCATCAAGACTGAGTGTGGAACTCGCACCACTCAAAACATCTACATAGGAAAGAATCTCGTTCAAGCAATTGATGCTATGGGATTCAGAACCGACTATGGCTATGACGGGGCTGGAAGAAGGATTTCTGAGCAAACTCAAACAACCAGCAAGACGTTTGCCTATGATTCGTTGGGGCGTCTTTCGTGTACTACTCAAGGTGATGTTCGCATTGTTGACGAGTTTGATAGCTTAGGACGAGTCAGTGAGAAGCGTACTGAGAATCTACAAGGGGATATCCAGCGTAGGGAATGTTTTGAGTATGATATTCGCGACAACCAAACGGTTACGAAAAAATACATAGATGCTGAAAATTTCGTCCTTACCGAAACAAGGTATGATACTCGCAACCGGCCTGTGCTTATCACTGATCCCTTGGGTCAAAGAACTTTGATACATAATTTTGAGCGTTATCCAAGCCCAGTAGATAGCTCAGCCTTTGTTTTAAGAAAGACTTTTACCGATCCAATGGATGGCAAAACCATCGAAGTGTACGATTCAATGGATCGCATCACTTCGACTGAAAAGCTCGGTCCTAATGACCAACGTCTTGCCTATCAGCAAAACTCTTATGACAGCTGTGGGAGAAAAGTTCGCCAAGAAGATGACGTCATACTATCAGGGCTACCTAAGGGTACGTATGTCATTACGTGGCGATATGACAGCATGAATAGAGTTGTGTACATATGCGAACAAAATAGCAAAAACACCTACTATACGTATGCTAAAGGGCTACTTGCAACCAAGGTAAAACCTGACGGAGTTACCCTGCATTATTCATACAATGATTATGGGAAACTACAGCAACTCTCTTCTTCGGATGGGTCAATCGCTTACCGTTATGCATATGACGATAATGACAATCTTATTTCCGCGATGGATCTGATCAACAACCGTGAAATCATTAGACAATATCATGACAATCACTTGTCCCTTGAGATACTCGCTAATGGACATCGCGTTGACTACAGCTACATCAACGGTAGATTAGATAAAGTCCATTTTCAGGACAAAAAGGCAGTTCAATACAAATACGACGGCGTTAACTTGTCCCATGTATCCCGCCTAGACTCATCCGGAAAGCAATCTTATCAGCATTGCTACAAAGACTATGACTGGAGAGGGCTTTGCCACAGAATGATTTTGCCCTTTAACGTTTGCGAACTAACTCTTCGTTATGATGCTTTGGGTCGCCCTGTCTCAATCGACTCACCCCATTGGGCCGAGATCCTTCACGAGTATGACGCTGTAGGGAATTTGAAAAAGGCAACGGTTAAAGATCCTAAAGGGTCTATGGACCATCAATTTGAGTATGACGGTCTTTATCAGCTTGTACGTGAAGCAGGGGCGATTACTCAAGAATACGTTTGTGACTCGATAGGTAATCAGATTTCATCTGAGCAAGAAGTCAATCATCTAAACCAGTTGACGAGCACTTTTACATATGATCAAAACGGAAACATTGTTGCTGGAGACCACACCTATCAATATGACGCCCTTGATCGGCTAGTTCAAGCAGATGCAGTTTCTTATTCTTATGATGCCTTTGGTCGGCGCCTGACGCGCAGTACGGACAAGTATATTTATCAAAACCAGGACGAGATAGGTAGTGAGAGTGAATTTCGCGTGATGAGTAAGGGGCTTACCGTTGCGATTGAAAAGGGTGGCCACGTTTACGCCCCAATACATGACCATAGAGGCAATATATGCTGCTTGATCAATTGTAAAAACGGCAGGCCGGAAGAATTCTACCGTTACTCAGCATACGAACAGACTGAAACAATTGGCACTGTGAATAGTCCTTGGGGATTATCTGGTAAGCGTTTTGACAGACATACAAAGCTATGGCACTTTGGTAAGCGAGACTACAATTCAGAGTTACGGCGTTGGATGACGCCCGATCCTGCAGGATTTGTGGACGGATGTAACTTGTACGCCTATCTTATGAATCGACCATTTCGCTATACTGATCCCGATGGACGATTTGTGATTGCGCTGCCTTTGTTTGTTTGGGGCGGAGCCGTTGGGGTCGCGTGGGTATTACCCTCGATTACAACAATAGCCTGCACAGCAGCCGTCCTTTGGGGCTTTCAGGAAGGATGCAAAGCCATTGATTCCTCCGTGTCAAAGACTGAATGGAGGGAAGAAAAGTTTCCTGGAGCTCCTCAAGATCTTGAGAAAGATTCTAGATGGGAAGAAATTAGTCACCCACAAGCAAGGGGTAGGGGGCGACGAAGATTTAAAAATAGAGATACTGGAGAGATTCTAGAATATGATAAGGGCAGGCCTGGCGAGCCAGGGCACAGGGGGCATGACCATTACCATCGACCAAATCCAAGGTCCGATGGTCGAAGTGGCGAAGAATATTTAGATCATATTGGAAATCCTTGCAGTGACGGTAGCAATCGATCTCACCTCTATCCTCCAAAAGGAATACAATGGGAATAGCATATGGAAAAAGAAATCGAGATCGCAGCCTATGCCGGATATTTTCACGATGGGCGACTCAATGATTTGATTCGCGAGAATGGTGACTTAATATTAGTTATTGAAAGTGCTCAAATCGATCCTAATGAGATAACTCAAAATGTCCCTCTTTCTAATCGAAGCACTTTGAGAGGAAAGCTCATATTAGAGAAGTTAAAGCGAGCTCATATCGAAGGTGACGCTGCGTGCGGACTAGCTAAGATAGGTCTATATGGAAACATTATCGATTTAAGTATTGCCCAAACCTCGGTGGAACTAGCCCTCGCATGGAAATACTGCGGTGACAAGAGATTGGAATATTTTGTAAATCTTCTTTTGGAGGCTGAGAATGTATACTGGAAATATGATGCAAACATTTTAGATCCTTACCGTCCGTGCATCGAGAGCTATACCAAGTGTTTTGTAAATGGAAAAATAGATGCGCTTGAACATTTGGTGAGTGACGATGACATTATTATCAGCATGGAAAGTGTCCCAATAGATGATGAAGAGAATTTATCCGATTACGAACTCACGGAGAAAAATACTCTGGCAGGCCTTTTAACGCTGAACTGGGTGAAGGAAATTTCTGTGGATGGCAAGATTGTTTCTTCCCTCGAGATATCATCCCATACGGGTCGAATAGTGGAATTTAATATAGGTTATCATCGGATAGACCTTTTGGTAGAGTGGCCTAATCTTTCAAAACAGGCAATCCAGATCCAAGCGGGATCTATTTCGTGGTGCAATAGTCCGAAAAAATATCAAGTACCTTAGAGAAATTCTCAATGAAGTGGTGAGTAAGGCTATAATTATCACGAACTCATAGAAAACACGATAAATATTATTTTATGACCAATTTCGCAGAAAGGCTACAGTACGCTGCCAAGATGTTGGATGGCAGAGAAATAAGTAAAGTTCGTTGCTCAATTGGATCAAACGTATTCTTTGGGTGGGGAGACGATGTCATTCACAAGCTATCAAACGATGGTACTCATCATGATAGTGAATGGATGGTTTGGCTTAGCTTTACTGACTGGAGGATTACTCATTTAGGGGAGTATGTTTTAGGCGTTGGTGACCCCCACGAGATAATTAAGGAAAGACTGCCTTTGATGATTGGTAAGCGATTAAAGTCCCTCGAAGTAATATCTCCGCTAATGGATATTGAAATTGCCTTTGACGATGGCTACAAAATCACAACATTTATTCACTCATTTGAGGAAGACCAATGGACTTTATTTTTTCCTGACAGCACCTGGCTAGATGTTCCGTTTGAGACTGAACAGCAGCGGCAGCGCGTCAAGAAAATTTCTAAATACTTTAAGTTTTCCACTCCCTTCCAGAAACTAGATACTGTCATAGATGATATGATGATAAAGAAAACATTTTATGATGATGAGAGAGGGTTTTCTCTGTACTTCGACAAACACCTTTCTCTAATCATTGATATGTTTGCTTGGCGTATTGTGAAAGGTCCTGACCTTTATTTAGATCGTCTTGAGTCTCTTGAAGAGCTTGTGCAAAAGCTAAAAGCGTTGGAAGGGCAAGAACTTAAGCGAGTGGAAACCGCAAACGACCTGGCAGATACACGGTTTATTATTGGTGATGAGTATATTCTGCAGACCTTCGCTTGCTCTAAAGAAGAAGGTCATGAATGGGGGATTTATCGTCAGGATGAACCCATTTTTATCGGTAGAGCTGCGTTATCTGAATAATAGAAATTAATCAATGGTGTAGGTGCACGCAGTAGTTAAAAACAGCTTGAGAAAAGCCATCAAAAAAGAGGTAATCACTGACTTTTATGGGAATAATTTTAGCTGTTAAAAAGAACAATTCTATATGCATGGCTTCGGATTCCATGACTATTTCGGGTGGCTCAAGAAAGCAGACAGCAGAGCATGTTGTCAACTTTGATAAAATCATTAAGTGGGGAACTTCTTACATCGGAACGACAAGTCATCCAGCATGGCCTTTGGTTTTAAAAAATTATATAAATAAATCAAAACAAAAACCTTCACTTAAGTCTGATGACGAAATTTTTGAAGAGTTATTGAATCTACATCAATCTTTGAAAGACAGCTACTATCTCACCGCTGGGGATGATGATGACGATGCCTTTGAATCTTCAAGATTTGAATCCCTTATCATCAATTCTCATGGAATTTTTAAAACCTACGAATTGCGATCTGTACAACAATTTATCCATTTTACAGCGATTGGTTCGGGAGCTCCTTATGCTCTCGGTGCCTTACACGCTCTATATGATCGTTTGGATTCCGCCGAGGAAATTGCCAAGGCTGCATTAAACGTCGCTATTGAATTTGATGATAGTTCCGCGCTTCCAGGGACTTTTCAAACAGTGAAGGTAAAATGACCACAATCGTTGCTGTAAAAAAGGAAAAACGGATTTGCATTGCATCCGACACTTTAACCCTTTTTGGAGAAAGAAAAGAGATCGCAGAGAAACACGTATATGATGAAGGCAAGATCCTGCAAATAGGAAATAATTTTATAGGAATAGCAGGGCATTCTTCTTGGAGCCTCGTCTTTAAGCACTATTTTTCAAAAAAAAAGAGAATCACGACATGGGAGACAGTTGACCAGGTATTCGAAGTCTTCAATACCTTACATAGACATCTGAAAGACCTCTACTATCTTGATCCTTCATACTCTCGATACGAGCCACTTGAAAGTTCTGAATTTGACCTAATAATTGCTAATTCAAACGGAATTTTCGAAGTGGACTATTTACGAGTGGTTAGACAATACCATTCGTTTTCTGCCATTGGCACAGGAGAAGAATATGCTTTAGGGGCAATCAAGGCACTTTATAGCAGTCTCGATGACGTTGAGGAGATAGCTAAAATGGGTATAGAAGCTGCGGCCCAATTCGATCGAAAAACTGCACTTCCATTGCGAGTTCATTGCTTTGATGTTTGAGGGGACTTCGGATGCACGCAATAGTTTTAATTGAAAAACACCCTACAGATAGCGTTTTTCGAAGTAACTGCGCTAGGCAGAAGCCGAAAGAATTTGTAAGCGCTGTTTTCGAGGGCTACAAAGGGTTTGAAGGACAAGTGATTAGCTATCTTGAGGTGGATGGGAACCTCTCAGCTCGATCAATACAACCGCTTGTAGACATGTCATCAACGGGAGATCGCTCTTTAATGTACGTTGCTTCTGAGATTAACGTCACTCCTGAATGGATAAAAGATCTTACAGTACAGGTGGGGTATGACATAGGCGGATTGGATCAAGAATCTGTATACTCATCTATCATTAATGAAGTTCTTTTTGGAAGTTTACATTCCCTGACCACATTCCAAGGAATGTTGAATAAGAACTTCCTTTTCCCAAACCTCTCCCTATCCGAAGATTATGTCAAAGCACATAATCAAATGGCGGCTTTAGGAGAGGATGTAGAGGATTTTTTCGATATGACTATCTATCAAATTAGAGCTTTCTACTAGATTGGCCGCTTAGGCGTGTAGCGGAATTTGTTCGACATATTTTTTAAAGGTATCTTGCTTCTTGACAACGTCATAAATTTGATGGAGAAGCGTGCTCTTGATGCTTTCCAGGTATTCCGTTCCAAACTGAGACGCGGTCAGTAACCAAGCGCCCGCAGGAACGGGCTGCTTCAAACAGGCAAAAGCCTTGGAATTTAGAAGAGCAATTTCAAATGTAGGCTCGATATCGTAAATTTCTCTAGAATACTGACTAATCAAATTGTAGTTTTGCCTATCAAAGGCTAGCTTGCAAAGAAGACATTTGCCTTCCGTAAGATATTGAGGATCGGCGGTTAACAGCAAATTGTATGATTTCTGATCCTGACCTTGTTGTGCATAGATTTTGGCCAGCGACTCTATAGCGAAGTTTTTGACTTGAACATCTTCTGACTTTTTCAATATTCTTTTCAGAATATCTTTTGCCTGATCGAGCTGGTCGTCGCTAATCAATGTGAGAGCTTTAGAATAAGCACTGAAGGGGCTAACTTCTTTGAGCTCACTCTTGAGGCTTTGCAGAGCTTGCCAATTTCGAAAACCGAGAAATAGAAGTAGTGCTCCGAAGAAGAACAGGTTTTTATAAAACAGATAAGGCGCGACAAAAACAACGCATACCAGGCCAAGAATGATGCTTGCTCGATGTCCGGCATGTCCAAATTTTCTTTCTAGGAGATAGGAGGCTAGATGGCCACCATCGAGAGGGGAGATTGGAATTAGGTTAAGCAGACACCATAGAATGTTCAAACGCATGGTTACATACAGAAAATACTGAATGTAATAGTGCCCATCAAAGATGTGCGACTTTAGCAGGAAATAGGGAATGACTATCAGCACGCTTTCAAGCAGCGGTCCGCCAAGCGTAATCAGAAAGCTCTGTCGAGGTGTAATTTGTCGGTCGTCATAACTACAATTTCCTCCAAAAGCTTCCAAGGTAACTGTAGGACTTGCTCCAAAGTACACGGCAGTTAACGCATGGCCGTACTCATGGACCAAAAGGCTAAAGAGTAGGATGATTGCGGCGATAAGACTTTCTGGAGATGGATTTTCATACATACGTGAAAAGAATAGTGCAAAGAGCCAAAAGGTGGGTTGTATCTGCACGGGAATATTTAAAATTCTAAAATGCATGCTTTTCCAAAGTGGTTCACAAGCCGGTTTGGCAGGTTAATTTCTTAGTGGAGCAAAAAAATATTAGTCGAATAGGATAGTAAAATCAATTAAAATTTTTGAAATGCGAGTAACATGTAGTTTGCACCTTACAGCTCTGACAGGGATTTAACAGGATATGCATGATCGCTTCGCGGCAGGATAGGTAGGCATACGCATCAACCCTAAGTACTTCAACATATTATACAGGCAACATTGGTAGCGTACTCTGCAGCTAATGCTTCGAAGCAGAGCACCGCTTCTTGGGTAACGTATTATCATGCAATAAGCTGGTTTCGAATAGAAGCGATGCTGCGCAGCGCGAGGATATTGATATTCCGCCCCTAGCCAACCCTCCAGGTATGGCTAGGGGCTAAGATAAGAATTGCTGCTTCGCAGCATTAGCTGCAGAGTATTCAAACCTTCATAGAGAAGGAGCTGTGTCACACAAGGATTTGATATTTATTTAGGTGCGACGTATTTTTTTTATTATGTTGATGCGTATCCTGCCGCGAGGAGATGATGCATAGGTTGTAAGGTTCCTTTTTTGATTGATGTAAATCTCGTGCAAAATTTATATCATTACCTTTTCAGCTCATTTGGGCGGGGATCAATAGGTAGCATGCGGTTTATACCACTCGATGAAAAGCCCCACCAGTGCGGATACCTTCCGGATCGCAATGCGACCTACGAAGCCTATTTGGTTCTTGAAGCGACGCCAATGGAGCGAGAAGCGCTTTTAGAGGCTGGCTATAGGTCTTTTGGTAAGTACTATTTTCGTCCGCGTTGCATCGGATGTCATAAATGCATTCCACTACGCGTACCTGTGAAAGAGTTTTCACCCACAAAATCGCAGAGACGTGCTTGGAAGCGTTGCCAAGGCGTGGATCTTGTCGTTGACCGTCCACGCTATACGGTGGAGAAATGGGAGATCTACAAGGAGCACCTTCACCGTTTTAACAAACAAGAAAGCGCCTCATCGCCTGAAGATTTCGCCTTTTCCTTTTACGACACTACTATCCCTGCTCTGGAATTTTGTTATTATGTAGAGGGAGTTTTGGTAGCGGTGGGAATCGTTAATGTAACGCCTAATACGCTATCATCAGTGTATTTCACCTATCGTCTGGAATACGCAAAATTGTCGCTTGGGACTTATTCCGTGCTTGCAGAAATTGATTACGCGCGCCGTGAGGGTAAGAAGCACCTCTATCTGGGCTATTTCGTGAAGGACAATCACTTTATGAGCTACAAGGCGCGCTTTCATCCCAACGAAATTTTAAGCTCTAGCGGTCAATGGATGCAGTTTTACGATTCTATTGGCAACATGTGGGTGTCTGAGCCATGGCAATTTGCTCCTTTTCCATTTATTGATACAACAGAGCCTTAAGTCGAAAGGGCGGCTAAAGCGTGCCAGTTACGTGTACGATAGCGCCAGTAGTAAGCTGTTGCCATGCTCATGCTGCAGACGGCAAGGACTAGCCACGCTTTATCGATACCCAATTCAAAGACGTATAGCACCACAAAAACAGGCATCACGTATAGCAGCCAGTTGAAGACGATGCCGATCCACATAAGGAACTGCGTATCACCGGCAGCTGTCAGAAGGCCTGCGAAGATTTGAGTGACGCCATCAAACAGAAAGAACAAACACAAGAATAGGCAAGTGTTGTTTAGTACTGTGGTGAAGTTAGGGTCTTGCAACAATACCTGGTCGGCAGAAGACATCATCATGCCGAATAGAGCTTCATTACCCCCGAGCAGAACAAAACTAAACAGTGCCGCAAAGATGCATATGAGTCTGACTGCGCTCAGCAGAACTTTATGGACCAACTGACTTTGTCCGCCGCCAATTAGGTTTGCGGCAATCGTAATAACGCCTTTAGAAACTCCCTGAAGGATAAAGATAACGCTGATGTAGAAGCTCTGTGTTAGTGCTGCGATCGTGATGGAGTGGCCTCCAGCCATGATTGCTAAGCGGAAGAAAACGCAGTGTGCGATTACTTCATTAAGCTGTCCGATGCCTGCGGGAAAGCCTACTTTAATACACTCTTTGAATGTATTAAAACGGAAAGACCAATTGCTAGTGCCATATCGTGAACGGTATTTTTGACGGAGGAACACCGATAATAAAAGGCCCACACCAAAGACATTTGAGAGTCCGGTAGCTATGGCTGCTCCCTTTACTCCCATACTAGGAATGAACCCCCAGCCAAAGATAAAAAGAGGATCCAAGATGACGTTCAGGGTACAGTCTATGATTGTGCAGTAGGTAATCAACCGCACCGAACCTTTACCGACAAAGAAGCCGCAGAGTGCTGGGTAGGCACACATAAAGGAGCCGAAGTAAAGCATGTGCGAGAAAAATTCGGTCTCAAGAACCTCATTACCCGTTTGGTAGAATAAGATAGGGCTCGCAAAAGTTGCCACGAGAACGAAGATGGGTATGATCATTAGGCAAAACCACAACATTTGCCATGTTGGTTCGCCCATGCGTTTGTAGTTACCTGCACCGTGGTGCTGCCCGACAAAAACTTCGGTAATCCCGCATATCAACATCGGAACAACCAAAAACAACCAAACAACGTTTCCAGCGTTTGCACAGGCGTTCAATGCCTGTAACGAATAGTTCGCAAGAAACATGCGGTCGCAGAACATCATAATGCTGCCCGACAAAAACGAGAGGATAAGTGGGTATGAGACCTGCCACATCTCTCGTAGCGAGCCTATCGGATGTGGGGTTAATTGATAGCTTTCTTGTTTCATAATTTTATCAGGTTGTGAAAAAACCTATCTTACAAGTAAATATTGTATTAGTCAATATTTATTTATTAATAGTTATCGAGAATGCAACGCAAAAGACGCAGAGGCGCGAAGAGGGAAAGAAGAAAAACTCATCTTCTTTGTCTCTTCGCGCCTCTGCGTCTTTGCGTTTAAATCCCTTATTAAAACTATAATTATATTAGTAAACAAACTATAATTACTGTATATGTATAAATTACTTATGTTGTTACTACTTCTTGTTTCATCTGTTTACGCTGAGCCTTCCCCTGTGGTGGTCTCTAAGGAGGACGCCTCTTACCTAGTGCGTGTGATGGGGCAGCAGGAGCAGTTTACCGCCGTGTTCCCCATGGAACCAACTCAGCTTGGCGATGGAACTGATGGTCAGATTGTTTACGAGTTAGACCTTGAGGAGAGCTATAACGTTCGGTACCTGTTTTCCTATGTCTACAACACAGATAAGTTGGGTTATCCCTATTCTTACCTTTTGAATCGCCCAGCAAAGGGTGGTCAGGCTCAGGAAAAGGTGCGTAAGGAAACTGTAGAGGTACTTATTCGTCGCATGCTCTCGCTAGCGGGTCAGGGCAATGGAGTGATTGTGATGCAGCGCGATGAGGAGCAGTATCCTCCGGGAAAAGGTACGCTTGGGGGGGCCTATAAGTATGATATTAAGGTTTTTGATCGCGATGGTAACGTTACAGAGGTGACTTTCCGCGCATTTATGGGTCAGGAAGGCCTCTACATTATTGCGATGATGGGTCAGGGGGTACACAGGCATCCTGACGAAGGCGTTTATAAGATCCCTTTGGGAGACATTCGCTGGCAAATGTGGCCTTTTGGCTACAAGCCCAGCTGGGAAGCACCGAATATTAGTCCTGTCGCGTTGTTTTTTAGGGATGGCAAGCTACGCTTACCCATTATTCCACGACTGTGGGACAAAGTTACTTGGGGAAAATATGGTCCCAAGCCCTTTTTTAATAACGCCAAGTTAAGCTTTACTAAGGAGTAGCATGCGCAAGCTTCTGTGCATATTTTTGATGGTGGCATCTGCATTGTCGGCCATAGATAAGACTTTTTTGCAGAAGCTCGAGGATGCTTTACTCAAGGACAATGCTTTGCTCCGTGAGGGTGTTGAGATTGCGAAAGGTAAGAGTAGCTATGATGTACTTGTCCGTGGCTTTATGCAGTCTCTCTTTGTGGTGTTCCCTTACGAACCTAAACCGATCAATTTAGGGCCCGGAGAGGTCGTCTACCAGGCGAAAGAGCCGGGAGCAAATGGACGTATCTATCGGCTTTTCATCTATCAGAATCCTGAGATGCTAGGATTCATATACCCCAGAACGCCTAGTGAATTATCTCCACGTGCTCAGTCTCGAACAGACGCTGAGAACCGCTTATCAAAGGCCAGGGAGGCTGTGGCATGGCAGGTAGCAAGGCGCTTTACGGAGCAGCCTGGCAAGCAGGTGACGGTTGAGTCACAGGAATTTCAACATCTTCCCGAGCCCTACAGCTATTCCAGCGGGGAGTGGTTGTTGAAGGTTCGCAAAGGGGATGCTGCCTTCGAAGTTTTATTTCGGATAATTGTGACGGGCGAGGCTATCTATATCGTGATGGTTGAAGGGGAAGATCTATCTTCCGAATGGTCAGCATGGACTGGACCGGCAACTCCGGCAGTGTTCATTAGCGGTGCTCAGGTGACGACTCCTCTACCAACTCCATAAAGCGCTCATAGGTGTGTGCGCTAAAATATGGAAGGAATAAGTCACACTGATATTTTCTGCGAATTTCCTTCATATAATGTTCAGAGCATATTGTTGAGCGATGAGTCTGTATATCGGCTTGTGGCGTTAACCATATCGCTATGCCGTACAGAGAGTCATTATCGCGATATTCGGTTTTGGCTATCGCTTCGATGGGGATGGAGAAAAGAAGCTTACCTTTGTGCGAGAAATGTAGAGCGTCCTCCGATACCACTAACCGATGTGGGCGATTTTCTAGGTCGGTCAAACGTCGGTAGGGAACGAGCCCCAAAGCTATGCATAAACCGCCAGCGAAGAAGATGACGGGTCCCCAAGTGGATAATTGTTGTTCCGGGACTAGGGCTCCGCAGACCACCCACAACAGAACGCCGAAAAGTGCAAAGACGATGCCGCGAAAAAGCACACGGCGTTTTAGGGCGCTGCGTATACCGCTATAAAGCTCTATCGTGGGTGTTTTCACAGGCCCGATTGTAGGATATCGTGCATTTTAATAAGGCCGAGAACTTTGCGTTGTTCGTCGACAACTGGCATAGAAGTGATGGCTCTTTGTTGATCGGACTCCATTGCCTTCATAGCCTCCCACGCTAGTGGATTGCCATCGATGCAACGAGGTGTTGTTGTCATAAGTTCCCCGACCGGTTTCTCGAGGGCGGTAACCCCAAATTTATGTAGTGCTCGGCGAAGGTCACCATCTGTGAAGATTCCTTGTAGAATACCCGTTTCATCGATGCATAGGATACATCCACAGGCTTTTCCAGACAATTCTCCGAGAATTTGGATCAGCGGATCGGTGCTTGTACAAGTGGGTAAGCGCTGGCCAGTCAACATAAGGTCGGAGACGCGTAGGGAGATGCGTTTGCCGATGCGCCCTGCAGGGTGATTGAGCGCGTAGGCATCGAGCGTGAATTTCTTATCATGCATGAGAGCGACGGTGAGAATGTCGCCAAAGATCATCTGTATAGCTGTAGAGGTAGTGGGAGCTAGGTCAAAAGGGCACAGCTCCTTCATCAGCGGAAGATGAATGCAATGATGGGCTGCTTTTGCTAGGCGACTGTTAGGTTTGGAGACGACCGCGATTACCTTAGCACCTTTATTCCGGATACAAGGCGCTATGCTTAGCAGCTCTTCACTTTCACCGCTTTTGCTAAACAGGGTAAAGACATCGTCCTCCGAGACCATTCCAAGGTCGCCATGCAGGGCGTTACCTGCAGAAATATAAGCGGCGCGTGTTCCGGTAGATATCATCGTTACTGCAATTTTCTTGGCGACAAGTCCGCTTTTACCAACGCCGGAAAAGCATAGAGTGCCCTTGCATTCACGCATAAGCTGGAAGATGCCTTCCGCCTCGTCAATATTGACGTGATCGAAGAAATGATTGATGTTGGCCCGATTTTGCTCGAATAAACCGCGTATCATAGACATTCAGCCTTCCAATTAAGAGGGGCAGATTCTACTGGACTGGCCCATTCTCTACAAGGGGAGGGAAAAGGCAAGCTAGTAAGAAAAAATTCCGTGATTTTCCTAATAATTCATGCTAACTTTCGACTTTACGTCTACAAAAAGAGAGTTACCATTATGGCACCCCGAAAAGCTTCAATTGCCGTGGCACGTGGCGACGGTATCGGCCCTGAGATTATGGATGCGACCCTTCACATTTTGGGGGAAAGTGGCGCCGACTTAGATATCCAAGAGGTGGAGATCGGGGAAAAGGTCTATTTACGTGGACAGACCGCTGGGATTGAGCCGCAAACGTGGGAAATCTTGCGTAACACAGACGCCTTCTTAAAGGCTCCCTTGACGACACCACAAGGCGGGGGGTTTAAGAGTATAAACGTGACAATTCGTACGCTCTTGGGGCTTTATGCCAACGTGCGTCCCTGCGTCGCTTACTACCCTTTTGTTGAAACGCTGCATCCCAAGATGGATGTAGTTATCGTCCGGGAAAATATTGAAGACCTATACATTGGCTTAGAATATCGTCAGACGCCAGATGCTGTCCAGGCGCTCAAGCTAATTACGCGCTCAGGTTGCGAGAGAATCGTCCGCTACGCTTTTGAATATGCAGAGGCTAACCAGCGCAAAAAAGTCACCTGTTTCACTAAAGACAACATTTTAAAGCTATCTGATGGCTTGTTCCATAAAGTTTTTGATGAGATAGGGGAGAATTATCCCAATATCGAGAAAGAGCATTGGATCGTTGACATCGGCGCCGCCAAATTGGCCGATAGCCCTGATACTTTTGACGTTATTGTAATGCCAAACTTGTATGGCGACATTCTCTCCGACGTTGCAGCACAGATTGCTGGATCAGTGGGCTTGGCAGGTTCTGCCAATATTGGTGACCATGGAGCCATGTTCGAAGCAATTCACGGTTCAGCACCACGTCGCGCTAACCAAAACTTAGCCAATCCCTCTGGGTTGCTGTTAGCAGCGGTAATGATGTTGAATCATGTTGGGCAACCCGAGCCAGCAATGCGTATCCACAATGCTTGGTTGAGGACTCTTGAAGATGGAATCCACACTTACGATATTTTCAAAGAAGGCATCAGTAAACAGAAGGTTGGAACGAAAGAATTTGCACGTGCAGTTGTTGCTCGGTTGGGCCAAATGCCCGAAAAGCTAAAGCCTGCCGTTTATGCTGCGAAATCTGAGCAAGCACTGCCATCTTCCTATCTTGAAAAGAAAAGTGCCGAGCTTAGCAAAGAAAAAGTGCTAGATGGCGTGGATGTATTCGTACAAGCCGATAGCTCAGTAGAAGAGCTACAAGCCGTCATGTCTCGGTTTAATAACCAGCGCCTGGAGCTAACGCTAATAGCTAATCGTGGTGCAAAGGCATGGCCCGATCCAATGCCTGAAACTTCCTTGTGCGATCATTGGCGTTGTCGTTATTTAGGTGCTGATGATGTTAATCACAAAGATATTGCAGAGTTGTTAAAGCGCATTGCCGAAGCCAATGTCGATTTTGTACAGATAGAGAATTTGTACAGCTTTGGTGGTGAAGTTGGCTATTCCATCGCCCAAGGTGAAACACCACGCATCCGGAAACAGTAGAACAGAGAAAGTTTTAAACGCAAAGACGCAGAGGCGCAAAGAAAGAACTTAGGCATGTTCTCTTTGCGCCTCTGCGTCTTTGCGATAAATTTCCTTAAATATCGCTGCCTTCGAGCTCTAGGCTTTCAGCGTGATAGTACTGACGCTCGTCCAACTCACCTTCACGTTTCGCAACATAGACGCAGCACACGGCATCGCCCATGATGTTCAGAGAAGTGGAGAACATTTCTCTCAGACGGTCAATACCAACAAGAATTGTAAGACCTTCGATCGGTAGCGGAACCGCAGCTAATACTACAGAGAGCATAAGGTAGCCGGTGCCTGGGATACCAGCGGCACCCACAGCGGACATCACCGCAGCGACAACGATAGCTATAACTTGGTGCCATTCCAGGGTAATTCCATAAGCTTGTGCGACAAATAGCGCCGCCATGCCTTGGAAGATCGCAGCACCATTCATATTGAACGCAGTACCCAACGGAAGCGAAAAGCTGGCAATATTTTTGGACACACCCAAGTTCTCCTGACAGCAGTGCATGGCAACAGGGAGTGATGCCGAGCTGCTGCAGGTTGAAAAGCCGAGCATTAACGCATCGCTCATACCCCGCAAGAATGGAATGGGGTTCAGGCGCGCTAAGAAGTACAGAATGCCCATGTGAACAAAAACAGCGTGGATGGTCACCGCTAACAAGTAGACTAGGAAGAACTTGAGTAATGTCGTGAGCACTCCCAGGCCCATAGTCCCTGTCACCGCTGCCATGATGGCGAATACACCAACTGGAGTGAACTCCATGACAATCGAGGTCATGCGGTACATGACATCCGCCAAAGACTCTAGAGTCTCTAGGAGAGCTCGGCCGCGTTCGCCTGCAAAGTTTATTGATATCCCCAAGAACGTTGCGAACACGATGATCTGCAGGATGTTCTCGTTAGCGAGTGCGGCAAAGGGGTTGCTAGGGATTACGTCTAGCAGCATTTCAGCAATGCTAGGAGCTTTAGGGGCTGCTGTGGCCATCTCAAGAGGTGGCGCTACCAATGCTAAGCCAGAACCAGGTTCGAAGAAAAAGCCCAGAGAAATGCCTATAGCAATCGCGATAACGGTGGTGAAGAAGTAGAGGACCATCAAAACAAAGCCAACACGGCCTAACTTCTGTGGATCGTGGATACTGGTGATGCCTACTGTCATTGAGGATAAGACTAGGGGGATCACGATCATCTTGATCAAGCGCAAAAACGCTTCACCAATCGGTTTTAGTGCAGCGGCACTTTCACCCATGGCTAGACCTGTTAGCACTCCTAGGGCCATTGCGACCAAGATTTTCATCCAGAGCTTCATTACGCGACCTCTTAATATTTAGCTAGTCTGGCTGGTACCACGAACTTAAAACTACCATTGTTAAGCAAAAGCACTCCTATTGTCCAGAATCATGTGATCTTGAACGACTTTTTCCTGACAGCCGACCTGATGGGGAGCAAGCGAAGCATAGCACAAGAGTCTTATAATTTCAACTTTAGTTTTTGCTTCTTAAAACAGCCGTACTATCACCTAATTTATTGACATTAAATGACTTAGGTAATTTAATTAATATAGGGTTTCAAATTAAAACTGCTTAATCGGAGTTAACATGATAATAAAACGAAAGGCAGGCTTATATTTTGCATCACTCCTGTGTCTTCTGGCCGTATCCATAACTTCACCCCTTAGCGCTTACACGGTTGGTTCACCTGAAGTGTCCAAATGGGGTAGTACGGCGTCTTATGGTCTCCCTGGGGGCACTGTTACATGGAGTGTGATGCCCGCAGGTGTAAATATTACAGAAGGGGGGACTACTTGGAGTAATGCTCCTCTAGATTCCTTTATGGGCACCTTTCAATCGCTCACCTTGGGGGATATCAAAGGCGAGATCACACGCGCTTTCGATACTTGGGCGAGTGTTGCTAACATTAACTTTGTAGAGGTACCTGACGGGGGCGGCAACTTTCCGGGTGGTTTGGAAGCCATGATTCGTTTTGGGGGACATCCCATCGGTGTTGGTGATGCCGTACTAGCCCACGGATACTATCCTCCTGGTACCAACTCTCTTAACTTTGCGGGCGATATTCACTTTAGCACAAACGTACAGTGGGAAGCGGGCGACCTATTTGGCAGTGCAGCCTACGATATCTATACTCTGGCGTTACACGAGATAGGACATGCTATTGGCTTGAGACACGAGACTATTCAGACTTCTGTAATGAGAGAGCTTTTTTCCACGAGTGACGTTCTCACAGGACTTTATGCAGATGATATTGCGGGTGCTCAGTATATCTATGGAGTTCGAGTTCCAGAACCAGAGACTTATGCCATTATGGGAGGCTTCTTGGCTCTAGCTCTTTATATTGGACATCGCCGTCGCCTTAATATTTTGAATGAACGATGCCCAAAACTCATAACCAGAAATGATCGATAGATCAGCCCTGATAGGCTGAATTGAAAGGCTTGTGACAGTTCCGGGGTGCAGCTTGACTGCATCTTTTTCTGTACACAGAAGGGCCTCGGCTCCAAGCGCTCTGCAATGATCGCTAAAGGCGCTGAGGTCCATCGCGTTGGGCAGGGAATGATCCGGGCAATAAAGCTTATCCACAATATTGACACCGGCTTCTTCTAGAGTGTTGCAAAATCTCTCCGGTTTAGCAATACCACAGAAAATGCCGACTTTTTTTTCTCGGTAGTTTCTAGTGTTGGCTTCTAGTCTCATGCAAACTACTGGTGCGGTGCTGTACCTAATGAGTTGGTGTCTCACATGTTCGGTGTTGTTTCCCACAGCGACAATAAGGTCTGCACGAGCTAGAGCTTTGGGACTTTCACGTAGAAGGCCCCTTGGAAAGAGGTAGCCCTTTCCAAACGGATCATCAGCATCGACAACAATTATTTCAAAATCGCGTTTCAGTCGGCGGTGTTGAAGGCCGTCATCGAGGATCAAGATACGTCTACCAGCTGCGGCAGACATTTTGGCTGACTGACAGCGGTCTTTGCCGACTACCACATAGGCTTCGGGATGTCTAGAGGCCATAAGGAATGGTTCATCACCGCAATAGTCTACTGAGTGTTTAGGGCCATTACCCTCAGATAAGAAGACAGGGATTGGTAACTTCTCGGCCTTAGAACGGTATCCACGAGAAAGAATCGAGACATTTTCAGCACCCAAGTCTTGGATGAGTCGTAAAGTTAGAGGCGTTTTTCCGGTGCCACCCACGACAATGTTGCCAACGCTAATGACCGTTGTTTCCTCAGGTTGGTGTATGGAAAACCAATTTTTGTCGTAACCGTAATTTCGAAGCTTTGTGACGAGGGAGTAGGGCCAGGAGACTGCTCGTAGTCCTGCCTTTATGGCAGGTGTCCAAGTGGTTTGGAGTTCATCGCTAATGATTGAATGCCAGTAGCATTCGAAGTGGTTTCTCATCGTCGCCGTTTATTGCATCTACTCAAGCCAGCAATATACCACAGATATCATTTCTTAACGGACATATAAAATTTGGTTATTACTTTACGCTCATGGCTATTTCTGATGGAGTGAACAAGAGCTGTTCCACTTGTTCGATGATGATGTGAATAGCTGTCATATGAGCTTCTTGAATACGGTCGGAGGTTTTGAACCCTTCGATAATTAGCTCTAAATCTGCAACGCCTTTCAGTTTACCGCCTTCTTTACCCAGGAATGCTACTGTGGTCAAACCACGAGTCTGCGCAACTTCAAAAGCGTTTATGATGTTGGGGGAATTTCCACTAGTCGTCAGGCCAACAAATAGATCGCCAGGCTTGCCAAATGCTTCTACCGCTCTACTAAAGACATGTTCAAATCCTAAATCATTGCCGACGCAGGTGATGTGTCCTGGTTCACAAAGGGCTAAGGCGGGGAGTGGTGCGCGTTTTGTACGAAAGTAGCCCGTTAACTCTTCGGCGAAGTGCATGGCATCGCACAAACTACCGCCATTACCAGCGACGATAACCTTATTCCCGGCTTGAAAACAGCGTGTGATTGCCTCGGCTACTTGTTCGATGAAGTCCAACGCATGTGGTTGGGACAGCTGGTTTACAGCGTTAATTCCATCTTGCACAGCAGTGAGGATGCTCTCGCGCATAATAATCTTCCGGTTTTAAGGTTGAGCATTCTTTGTAACCTGTAAGCCTATATGAGGGCAAGTTCAAAACAGATGGTGCTTTAATGTCTTCCTTGCTACACCGAGTGTGGTATAAATGTGTGCAATCACTAATTAACGCGGGTAACGAGCATGTCTTTTACACTTTCTTTGGGCGACAAAGCTCCTGATTTTGACTTGAAAGGTACTGATGGTAAGAACCACAAGCTTAAGGACTTCGATAATGCTCCTGCTTTGGTTGTTTTTTTCACGTGTAATCACTGTCCATATGTTACGGGGTCCGACGAGGTCACGCGTAAGACTGCGGAACGCTTTGTGGATAAACGCGTGGCGTTTGTAGGGATCAACTCTAACAGTGCTGAAACCTACCCCGAAGATTCTTTCGACCATATGGTTAAACGCATGGAAGAACAAAAATTTCCTTGGCTCTATCTACATGATGAGTCCCAAGATATTGCTAGAGCTTATGGAGCGTTGCGTACACCCCACTTCTATGTTTTTGATAAAGACCGAAAGCTTATCTATACGGGTCGCGGCGTTGACAAGCCTAGAGATGCTAGCAAAATAAAAGTTAACGACCTTGAACGAGTTCTCGAAGAGTACATTGCTCACAAACCCATTTCAATTCCGCTAACTAATCCTATCGGCTGTAACGTAAAGTGGGAAGGGAAAGATGCTCACTGGATGCCTGCAGAAGCCTGCGATTTAGTTTAGAAGAAAAATATTAACGCAAAATCGCAGAGGCATAGAGAAGGAAAAACCTGTCTGCGCCCCTGTTTCTTTGCGTAAAATTCCCCCAAAAAGAATATAGGATTTTTCGACTTGCCTATATCGATGGTGATTTTTTGCTATTTGATATAGAGTAATACTTTTAGGTAAGGAGAATTCCTATGATGGCTACGCTGTTGGCATTGGTATTTGGTGCTGTGCTCTATTTTTTCGAGGTGCATGTTTCACTAATCGCCATGCAATGGATGGGCGCCATAACCGGAGCCTTGTTCTTCTTTTTAGTCGTCTTCACCTACTTATCGATGATACGGCCGCTGCAATGGGCTGAGGTTATGGCGACACCGCGAGTGTCAGAGCTCGTTCGTGGCGACACCTCCCTAAAGTACTTGAGTCTTGGCCTATTGATGCTGCCTGTTTCTTCGCTTGTGATTGCAGCAGCAGCTTTGCCAGAGGGCTGGTTAGACAACACAACACTATTCTGTATTTGGCTTGTCTTTGTTGGCATATCGATAGACCTTTTGCGCACTTATTCCAGCCGCCTTTCAAACTACTTCAATCCAGCCTTGGTCATTAAATCGATCGTTCAGCGCGGTCAGGCAGATATTGCTCAAGGGCGAGATGCCGAGCTGTGTGATTGGATCGCTACCTTATCTGAAACATCTCTCATGTCGCTGAAGCGCCACGGATTTTCTCTTGGCGAGCGAGCCATAAGCGGTATCATTGCTTTAATGCAGCGCTTTTTGGAGGTTCATAGAAGGTCTCTGCAGACCGAAGCAGCTGATGCAAAGGTGCATCAACGCACCACTTACGTGCTGTTCTATGGATTTGAACGATTACAGCTTATCTACTCTCATGCTGTACAAGAGCACTTAGAGCCAGTTTGTAGTCATATTGTGACTTCATTGGGCAAAGTTGCGTTAGCTGCGGCTTATGGCGACATTTCAAAGGTGAGCTTTGCTTTGCATTACATCGGCACTTTGGCCGATCAGGCTTTGCAGGCTAATATGCCTGACGTATCTGTTAAAGCTAATTTAACTTTGTTAGAAGTTGGAAAGGTGATTTTGTCTGAAGTAGATCTGTCAAAATCTAACGTCCGTGACCCACTTTCCAATTTGGTGGGGCATCTCGAGGATATTGCGAAAGCAACCTTTCGACGTGATAAAGAGAGCAATATCTTTATGCTGACGCAACCCATCCGCGATTTTAAAGCTGCGTTGTTAGCGCATGCGTTAGCTGAGCGGCACGATATGAAAAGTGTTGTGGCAGTAGTAGATAATGTGCTTTCTGATTTCGAGAACTTGCAGCTCGTATTAAATACAATACCGCCAATTCCTGATATTCCTGTAGCTGATGACAGTTTGCCTGAGATTCCCGAGCTGGCTAAGGCTGAGGCCGAAAGGGCCAAAAAGCAGGCGCAGAAGCCGTTAGAGTCAACATCTGCTTAGTAGTGGGATGCGGAATTTGTAATTGATGGTGATGCAGAGCAATTCGATCACCGAAGTCCCATTGAATACCCCCATATCGAATATCGCCCAAAATTGGGCAACCGATTGTCGACATTTGTAGGCGTATTTGGTGGTATCGTCCTGTCTCGAGCTCTATTTGCACCAAGGCTAGCTTTTCTTGAACATCGACAACATGATAGGTCAAGCGAGCTATAGAAGCTTCTGGGTGACCCCTCGGAACAATATTAGCTCGATGTTCCCCATGCACCATGTGATGCTCGAGTACCTGCTCACGCGGGTTTGGAACTCCGCACACGATCGCATAGTAGTGTTTGCTAGTTTCTTTAGCGCGCATGGAGGCGTTTAGGCGTGAGAGCGCTTTGCTTGTTCGCGCAAAGAGCACAATGCCACTGGCTGGGCGATCTAGGCGGTGTACTGCATGCAGGAAGACTTTGCCGGGCTTACCGTAGCGTTCTTTGATCCATTCGCGCGCTTGATCTTCAAGATTTGCATCGCCCGTGCCATTAGACTGAGTCAGCACCCCTGAAGGTTTGTTGATAGCTAAGAGGTGATTATCTTCATAAACAACATCCACAAGTAGACCTTATGCGAGGGTTCTTTGGCGTAGTACTTCGTAAAGAAGCAGCGTTGTAGCGGTGGCGACATTGAGGCTATCTGCCATTCCTCGCATTGGTATGCTTACTTGCAGGTCCGCACCATCCATCCATAGCTCTGAGAGCCCTAGCTGCTCCGTACCCACCGCGATGGCTACTGGTCCGGTAAGATCGACATCGGTATAGACCGCCTTGGCTTGTGGCGTAGCAGCCAAGATTTGAATGCCATTTTCGCGTAGCCAATCCAGGGCATCAGCGCCGGTGCATTCTATAACAGGAACGCTAAAGAGGGTGCCTACGCTGGCGCGTACGACATTAGGATTAAAGATGTCTGTACATCGATCGCATACCAGTAGGGCATCTAGACCTACAGCATCGCTAGAGCGTAAAATGGTGCCTAAGTTGCCTGGTTTTTCAATAGCTTCGGCAACAACTAAAAAGGGGTTAGCCGAAGGCTGTAAATCAGTTAACAGTCGGTGGTGTTGTTTCGCTATAGCTAGCAACCCATCTGGGCGATCGCGATAGGAAAGCTTTTGAAAAACGGACGCCGTGCATGTGTAAACAGTGGCGCCGCTTTCCCGAAGGTTCTGGATCAGCTTTCCTTCGTTTGTCCCTAAAAAGAGTTCATGGCAAATGAAGAGCGTTTCGACTTCAGTTTGCCCCTGATGTGCTCTCAAAAGCTCTCGATATCCTTCTATAAGGTAAAGACCCGTCGTATCGCGATCGCGACGATCGCGCAAGCGCACGGCTAATTTTACCTTAGGATTCTGTAAGCTGGAGAGGTCAGCAGGTTCACTCTTCATTAGATGGGATGCCTCCGGCGAACGTACAGATGGAGGGTAAGTTGCGGTAATATTCATCGTAGTCGAGTCCGTAGCCGATGACGAACTCGTCAGGTATGTTGAAGCAGACATAGTCCGGTTTATAGGCTGTTACCTTGGTGGAGTTCTTTTCCAGTAGAACCAAAGACTTTACGCTTTTAGCATTCTTCTGTGTTTGAATCTTCTCCACGATGGTTGCCATGGTTTTGCCGGTATCAAAAATATCATCTACGACGAGAACATTTTTGCCTTCCAGGTTTAACCTTTCAGCTCCCATCATCTCTAACTTACCGGAGGTTGTGCCACCTTTGTAGCTGCTCGTTTGAATGAATTCCAACGTACATGGGCACTTTAGCTGGCGCATTAAGTCCGCGGTGACCGGTACAGCACCTTTCATAACCATGACGATGGTGATATCTTCACCTTTATAGTCGGCATCTACCTGTTCAGCTATTAATGCGATGCGTTGGGCGATTTGTTCAGCAGAAATGATCTCTACTAGGTCGGTGTTATAAGCAAAACAGTTGCCACACAGGGCAACAAACAAACATAGTAAGCGTTTCATGTTCATCCTCTACGATATTAACTTTTAGTGTGCCAATGGGCGTAGGAGCCACTTGGAAGTGGCAAGCATTTGCCCTCTAGGACCATTTCTCCACTAGTTACATCGCCATCGATACCATCCATCATACCTTTAAGAAGGTGCGTTAAGCATATTGGCGTGATTCCTGGTGTGTGACAAGACAGTAGTACAAATTTTGGAGGGTCGACTAGTAACTCGCGGCAATTTTGCAGCAGAGGCACTAGGTGCTCCTCGATCTTAAACAGCTCTCCGCGGTTACCACGCCCGAAGGTTGGGGGGTCGAGAATAATACCATCGTAGCGCCTTCCTCGACGGATTTCGCGTGCTAAAAACTTGGAGGCATCATCGACAATCCAGCGGATTGGTGCTTTTTCCAAGCCATTTAGCTTTGCGTTTTCGCCAGCCCATTGAACCATTCCCTGCGACGCATCGAGGTGGCATACATTAGCTCCGCCCCTAGCAGCGGCTAAGCTTGCTCCGCCAGAATAAGCGAATAAGTTCAAGACATGAACTTCATCTTGGTCTTTTTTTAAGTCAGCAATGGTCTCTTGCAGCCATCTCCAAGTGAAGCGTTGCTCAGGAAAAACGCCAAGATGGCCGAAGTCAGTAGGCTTTAATTGAAAGCGAACACCTTCCACAGTTATCTGCCAAGTATCCGGCAAATTGTGTCGGTTATACCAGCGGTTGTCCTCATCTCGACTGAAGTAGGCATGAGCTTTATCCCATGCATCGGTCGATAATTGTGGGCGCCAGATGGCCTGGCTAGCAGGGCGCGCGAGCACATAGCGGCCAAAGCGCTCTAATTTGCGGCCATTGCCGCTGTCTAATAACTGATAGTCGTCTGTATTCATAGCAGGCAGTATATACAAGTAGGAGACTAAAAATCAGCAACAGAATAGTTTCAACGCAAAGGCGCAGAGGCGCTAAGAAGCAAAGAAGGAAAAATAGCCTAAAAATTTGAATCATAGAGAGATGGATACGGTTCTTTGCGTCTCAGCGCCTCTGCGCCTTTGCGTTAAATTTTCTTTCTTCTTTCTAGAAATAGTTGACGGCTTGCCAGAGACGGCAAAGAGCAGCGTTTACTGTTGCATCGATGATTTTGCTGCGAATACCTTTGAGCGAGAGCTTCCATGTCAGCACAAAGCCACTGCGGTTTGCTACTGCGATCCAGACGGTGCCTACCGGCTTTTGTTCTGTGCCGCCATCGGGACCTGCGATCCCTGTGATGGCTAGGCTGTATTCGGTTCCAGTGGCGACTAGGGCTCCACGAGCCATCTCAATAGCTGTTTCTTCGCTAACGGCACCCTCTTCCTCCAGGGTGTCTTGTTGAACCGCTAGTAAGCGCATTTTTAGATAATTGGAATAGGCGATAATAGAGCCTTGATAGTATTGCGAAGAGCCAGGTTGACTTGTTAGCTTGGCTGCTATAGCCCCGCCGGTACAGGATTCTGCGGTACTTAAAGTTAGCCCACGAGAAATGAAAAGCTGTTGAACAGCCTCTTCAATCTTTCCCGTATTGGCTGATATTGCTCTATCAGAGAACTGCTCGAAAATCAAAGCCGAGGCGCTTTGAAGTATCTTATGGATATCAGGAGTATCCTCATGCCCTGATAAGACGACTGTATTCATTCCGGGCTTGGTGTAAATGCCAACGTCAAGCTCAGGATAGTCTTTTTCTATTCTGCGCAGCAGCGGGTCTATTTCATCTTCGCGCACACTAGTCAGCAGAATATTGTGGGTGATTTTCCGTACGACATCAGAAAGTCGAGACATTAGGTATGGCTTAACGCTCAATTCCCATATAGACCGCATTTCAAAAGGCACACCAGGGAGGAGAATAAGCGTAACGGTGGTTGCTTCGAATAGGAGTGCGGGGGCTGTGCCAACTTCATTGGGAAGTACGGTGGCTTTAGCGGGCACCGTTGCTTGATGTTGTAAAGAAGCCAGGTCATCGCCGTACCTTTCGCGTAAGCTAGCAGCAATGCCATCATCGAAACGAAAACCAGAGTTAAAAATTTCTGCTACAACATGCTTGGTGTTATCGTCACAGGTGGGTCCCAGCCCGCCGGTGCAAATTACCAAGCTGTTTTCCCTAAGAGCCCTTTCTAGGCGTTGTCTTAGGGACGCGCGCTCATCGGGGATCGCTTGGTAGGCGCGCACTGATAAGCCCAGCTTGGACAGCTCCTCACATAGATAAGCTGCGTTTGTGTTAACCACTAGGCCATCCAGCAGCTCGTTACCAATTGTGACGATTTCGATTTTGAGAGCCATTGCGCTGCTAACTTTTGATTTTGAGTTGGTGCTGGGCTAATTGAGGATGGTTATTGATCCATTCAAAACATTGCTTGCCTAAGCGAACCGGAATGTTTACGCGTTCATCGTTGACCATAAAAGGCGTTGGCAACGTGTTGTGGCGTATCCAACGTTGTAGATCTTTAAAGAGGGCAGTGTTAGGGAATTCGTCTCCCACTTCAACAATTTCCTTGCTATCAGGGTCTTCAAATAGCTGTGGATAAGAAAATTGAATGCCCCAGCTTAGGCTATCCTTGCCAAAAACCATCGAACGGAATTTGTTATCAATATGCGAGAAGCCGAGTCTGTGTAGTTGGGACTGTACGATCGGGCTACATGGGCGAATGATGACCTGATCTTCACCGAGATCCAGGGCGTATAGAGCGTCTAATACGCGTGTAAAGATCGATGAGAACATCTGCCTAAAGGCGTTATCTTCGGGCACTTCGCCACGTTTTAACATTTCAATATAGGTCTGATAGACCTCTAGAAACTGGTCAACTGTGACCTTGCCTTGATGTTTCGGTAGGATAACGCCAGTTTGATAAATGGAGATATCTCCCAGAGTTTCCAGAAGAGTCCGCATCTCCATCACATCGAGTAATACTTGTACCTTTAACCATTTAGCCGCTTGCAATGGCTGCTGGTTTTCGAGTGTGACCAAGCGAGGAGTAGACATAAAAGAGACTCTAGTGGTGCTGAAAAGAATTTTGTGACTGTGGGCGCGCCATTGTTATGGCTATCCAACCCACTCCTAGAAATACTGCAGAGTCCGCAACATTGAATACTGGGTAGTCATATCCCCACAGGATAAAATGGATCATATCTACCACATGTCCATAGGTGAAGAAGTCGATTACATTACCGATGGCGCCAGCGAGTATGAGCGCCATAGGCAAGACCCAGCGAGGCTGCCTGTTAACAAAAATTGCATAGTAACCCAAGGAGGTGATCAGGAGGATACGCAAGATAAGCAGGTATACTTGGAAGTCCGCGAAAGCGCCCCAAGCAGCACCCAAGTTCGTTAAATGACTGATAGAAAATTCAATGCCCATCACATTTTCAAAAATACCTATGCCCCCATAGGGATAGACATAAGGACTTTTGTCCATGACCGGTAGGTAGTTGTGTGTTAACCACTTCGTCAGCTGATCAAAAAAAAGTACGAGCGAGAAGATCCACGCCGCAGCGCGGCCTTGTCCAAAAAGCATCATCTAGATTAAGCCCTTTTCAAACTTCTCTTGAGCCTTAACTGTCATAACAGCATAGGGTACTGCTTCTAGACGAGGAATAGGAATCTCTTCACCGGTAATATCACATACGCCGTAAGTACCATCCTCGATCTTTTCTAAAGCACGTTCAATTTGGCGCAGCGTGCGATATTCGTTGCCAGTTAGCTCAAGGTTGATTGTGCGGTCAAAATCGTCCGTTCCTTGGTCAGCTTGGTGCTGTGAGTATCCAGTAGCTTCGTCGGGAGTCTTAACCTCCGCCGTCGTGCCCTTTAGAGCGCGCATGATTTGATCTCGCAATTCTTCTAGGCGCTTCTTAAACGCTGCTACCTGGGCTTTCTTAAGAGCCATTTACAACCTCCTATCTATCTATTAACGGGCTCTTTTCTAATAGCTTGAGTATCGTCTTTTGCTGGGATGGAGCTTATAGCCTCTATCAGCTCATCGATATTCTTTAAGCGTCGGTATACACAGGCAAAGCGAATATAAGCAATTGCATCTAATCGTTGCAGCACGTGCATTACCATTTCGCCAAGTTCAGTGGTACTGATCTCTCGAACTCCTTGGCGCATGAGTTCGTCTGTAATCTCCATCGCTAGCTTAATGACATGTTCGCGGCTGATGCTTGTATGCCGGCACGCTGCCTCGAGGCCATTTACTAGCTTGCTCTGTTGAAAGTCCTCGAAACGTCCGTCCCTTTTATGTACTTGAAGCGTCAATTCCACTGTCTCAAAGGTTGTAAAGCGCTGTTGACACTTCAAACATTCGCGACGTCTGCGAATAGCGTTTTGCTCCACAGTTTCCCTGGAGTCCGTTACTCGTAGTTCGTCATGATGACAATATGGACACTTCATAAAGCAAACTTAACCCGAGAATCTCTCTATACTCCGATCGGCATACCATATCCCAGTGACTCATACCCTTCAAGAAAATATCCCAAACATAACGAAAAATTGGCTAGGGGATTTAAAATGTGACTTTGCTGTCTCTGTATCTAACGTTTAGATCCTTTAAAAACTGTGTAGTTTTAGTAAGTAATACAATTAAAGTTGATTAAAGAACATTAATTAAGTATGATGTCTGATCAAAAGACGAGTACTGATGGACGTTTTCAGATTAGAATCAAATATTAATTTTGTTCATCCGCGCCTTTCTAATCCGGCTGTTGAGTCCGTATGTGGTGAAGTTGAGCCAGAGATTCCCCAGCTACCACCGATCTTTGCAGCCTGCGATCAAACCCGAATAAAAATTGAAGAGCTTAAATTAGTCGACGCATTGGGATTGCCAATCACAGAGCTTGGACAAGAGTTGCCTCTTTTACCAAACGCCAATGAGATGCGCGGTGCATTCTTTGAGTGGTTAAAAATTCCGTTGGTTTTCCCCTTGGGTTTAGAGGGGGTGGAAGATACCCTACAGATATCAATACACCAATGTCTGCAAAAACTTCTTGAAGAAGGGGATAAAGTTTTAGGGCCAGGTCGAACGACGTTATCGATGGAAGGTGGCGCATTACTGTGGTGGTTGGGAGAAGAGTGGGTTCGAAAAACCTTACGGGCAAGAGGCAAGACGGAGAGTGAAATTGACTCTCTTCTCACGCCAGGTCTAAGAGCCAAACTGGCCACACCCCCCAATGACTTTGATTTTCGTGTTTTCTTTAAAGACGCCAATGATAACGAGTTGCAGCAGATCATAGCTGGACTGCAGATCTATCTGGTTGAGCAGTTACCGGAAAATATTTGCAACTCCGATGCAGTGGTTGCTGCCGCCTTTGATAAACACCCCATTCTATCAAAAGTAAGAGCTGAGGGTCGCCTTCATCGCCTTGTCATGGCCGCGTGTTTTCGATCTGATATTTTAGATCCAAGAGGCCAGTCTCGCAAACTCATTTTGCCCCTCACTGTTCCTATTCCCGCTTCCAGAAATGGCGATATGAACGCTCCAATGCGCACTATCGATATTGCCTGTGCCGCTGAGCTACGTTTGGAAGGTGGATTTGACGAAGATCAAGGAAGGCTGAATTTTACATTGGATGAACAGGATTCCCTTCAGCCTACTGGTGGCGACACCTATAAAGGGCATCTATGGCTGACTAACCGACTTTGTGAGGCGCGCCAGTTGGCGACTTCTCAGAACAATGTTCATGACGAGTATGCCTTCATCCGCCGCGTAATACAGTATAGCCGGGGTGAACGAAGCTTACACGCAGCCGATAATCAAACATTAGTTGAATTATGGCAGCGAGGGCAAGATTCCTTATCGTTGATGTTATCCAAGTCTGGTGGTCATTTCCGCAAGCATTTGGGTAACATGGTGGCGCTTACCTTTCAGTCCTGTGTGATGCGCTCCCAAGAATGTCCTGACGATGACTTGTCATCGGAGTGGAACGCAAATAATCTACAGTTTAACCCCCGACACGGACTATGGACCGCTCCTAAAAACGCCCAAGACTGGAAAGCAGCGGGCCACCCCCTATTGTCTATGCTGGGTTTGGCCTTATGCCAACACAAATTTTCAGTTGCCGAGCTGGCTGCAGCCCTGCAGCTTATCGCCCTTGCGGCAGTATGCTTAACTGAAGACGGCCGTATTAAAGACCATACACAAGTCAAATTGATCACCCAAGGCAGATCGCTTGCCTATCAGTTTGCACTAACGGTGGATGGCGAGGTTGTATATCTTTTGATTCCGTGTACCGAACAACCTCAGAAGCAGATTAAAGCTTTGCTGAAACGCAAGGGGGGGCCACAGCTTTGGGATGCCATGACGAAGTCTATGCTGGCTGATGTTTCCTTTAGTGGCGTGCGGGGCAGTAGGGTGCATCATTACCTGCGCAATCAAGGAATCGCTTTAACCCAGCTAGAGGCCAAGGAGATTGGCGGTTCACTATCTTTGCGTTGCGCAGCTTTGACCTTGGATGACCGCGAAAAGCTAGACGATGAGTTCCTGCTAAGTATCCCATCCATGCTCTTTGCGGCCAAGGATGATCTGGAAAGGGGGATTATCTTAGATAATATCTGCGCCGCTATGCCTGAGTTACAATGCTATGCGTCTTTGAAAGTTAAGCAAACCGAAGCTTTTTATCGATCCTTGTGGGCAGAGGTTTTGATAGATACACAAGATCCTGCTAATTGCCAGTTGGCATACACACTGTTTAAAGGCGACCTCACTTCCAAAATCACAAAAATTCAAGCGCAGACCGCAGATCGGCTTATAAAAACATTAGCTCTTTCAGATATGCCTAAAGCCGTTTCACTATTATTAAGGTTGTCTGAAAACCCTGGAGACGATCTTGAACTTTTCTATCAATGCTCAATTAGTTTGTGCGCGATTGCTGAGACAATGCCCTCTGCAAATCGAGCTGGATCCATGAGTTCTTTGGGCCGATGTATAGCTCAGCTGGTTAAGCGTCGAGCCGCAAAACCATCCGGCATCGAACTACAACAAATTGGCTGGCTTGTTGATCAGCTCATAGAAGTGGGGAGCATCTCCGATGCTATGGGTGTTCTAGAAGTTGTAATTCCGAAGGCCGGTTTGGCGCACGATATCGCTTGGACCAATCGGTGGGTCCTTTCAATGGTTGTACAAGCCAAAACAGGCTTGCAAGGGTTTAGTGAATCCGTACAACGATGGAGTCGTGGCGCTAGGTTAGGTATAAACTGCAATCTGGCCGATGTTGAGAGCCGCCATGAACTTGTATCGTTGGCATGTCGTCATATCTCTGATCTTGGCGCCAGAAGTCTTGAGGATGATTCCCTCGTGCAAATGCTACGCTGTCACCCTTGGGAATCGGCAGAAGTGAGCGATGTCTACGCCAAGCGCATAAGAGCTGCCATGCTGGAGCGCAAAAAATCTCACGCCGTTCAAAATCTATTAACTTCGTATCATGGCTTGATATCGCCAGCTGTTGCCGCAGAGTTGCTGCCTGATGTTTTGGATTACCATCTACACAATAATGCTATAAAAAATGCCGCAGTTGTTCTGGAGGGTTATCTCGGCATAGCTCCCGATCCGCAACTAGCGCGCAGATATGTTTCTCTTTTCCTAACCGCGGCCGGGAAAGCAGGGGACTTAACGGAAGCCTATAGAGTCTGGAACAGTGACGCAGTCAAAAATCTCTTTGAAGATGATATCCAGAATTGGTGTGAAATTGTCTCCGAGACGGTTGCTCACCTGCCACCTAAGCAGGAGTACACAGCCAAGCAATACAAGCTGGTTCTTCAAGACTTATTTATTGGTATGGATCAGTCGACTCCTGAACTTGATGTGTTAACCCAATTTGTTCTAAGGGCTTGTCAACAATGCCCCGCAATCTTAGCCGGTATTGATCAGCGTGTCGTCATTCTGGCCAACAACCTTTGTGAGGCCAGGGAATTTTCATCGGCAACCAGTTTGTTACTTTGTTTAATAAAAGGGAATGCAGCCCTTCATGAATGGGAAGCTGTCACAGCCAACATCGAAACCTGCATCCTAAACGCCTCCTCAGACCACGCGTTGTCACTTATAAATTCAGCACTATCCCACGCACAGACAAGCAAGCATTTGAATGTTAGCTGCATCTCGGAGCGGCTTCTGACAATTGCGCAAGAATGCGTGGTGGAAAGCAAATTTCAAGAGGGACTAGATCTGCTCAAACGCACCGTGGTTATCGACAAATCACCAGAGATCCTAGCAAGGGCGCCCCATATCGCCAAATTGCTTTTTGAGGCCAACCAGGAGACCTTATGCTTAGAAACGCTAGATCTTGTGCCGCATTTACCTAACCAATTATCTGGGCAAGAGCTTCATCAGCAGTTTATTCGTCCCGCTCTTGAGAAAGGTTATACAAAACTCACACACGTTTTGGTGATGCGATATCATGAAGACCTCGCGGAACATCTCTCCGGGGACGATATCAAAGCAGTAGTCCAAGGGATGATAAAGAACAGAGATCTAAAATCTGTCCTAGAGATATTCAAGAACTTTCATGTCACCGAATCCACATTGTGGAATGAGTATTGGATCGCATTGAGTTCACAGTCTCATCTGGTAGCAAGCGTTATACCATTGTTCAGATCGATAACCTTAGCAGGAACCGATGAGCAAAAAGCAAATACATGGATCTCCGCCATTCGTGCGATTGCAAAAGCAGACAATAAGCTCTTGGGGACCTTGCTTGATGAACGCGAGGAGATTTTGAAAGATTTTGACGCCCTTGCTACCGAAGAGGAAAAAGCCACTTGCTATCATCACATCTTAACCAACTTACTGTCACATAATACCAGCCAAAATACCTTAAAAGCTATTCAAGCAGTTTTTGCGGAATTAAGAGCAGCCTTCAGTGAGCAGCAAAGAGCCGAAATAGAGTGGGCTTACATAGCAGCGTTAATTGATTCACGCGACTTTGAGAATATCAACGAAGCTTTCACTTTTTCTAAAAACGTTCCCATCGCTAGCAATGCACAATGTGAAAGGGCAGTCGAGAGTATTCGGCGGATGTTTAGCATCATCAGCACAGAATTGCTACCTGAAGTCAGAGCGTTTTTTGATATTCACAATGATTTAATTCCTCAGGAACATCTAGCGCTTATCCAAGCCCTGGCGAATAATCCCAGTGGTTCAATACTTGCAGAAGCGGTCACTAGATTACGTTCTTTTTTGCTTCAAGCATCGCAACCTATGGAAAAAAGCCTTTTTAAAACAGCTGTTGCTATGTTGGAACGATTGTCGGGAAGAGACGAAGCTCTAACAAATGATGATTTCGCAGAGTGCATTCAAATAGATTATTTGTCTGATACACCACAGCTTACTGCAGTTAAACTAAGAATTGCCCAGCGGCGCCTAGCAGCTGCCCAAGAACCGAGTGCCCTTGAAGAGAGCTTGAATGATGCAATCACACTATTGAGTTCATGCTCACACCAGCATGCCGACCCTCAAAACCTTATAGAAGCAGCTGTGGAGAGTTGTCTCAATTTAGCAGACAAGGCAAACCACCCAAGAATTTTCTCTACATACCTCGAACCATTGCTAGACTCGCTAGAGCCTGTACATGCCACTGCAAACTTAATACGTCTAACCTACACACGGAAGTGGAAAAGTTCTGATGCCGTTCGTGGTGCCATAGCGCTAGCCATTGCTCGTACCAATCGACTCAAGCCGCAAGATGTGGTAAAGGTCAGAGCTAAAAAAGATAGCGCCATTGCCGCGGTCAAGCAGCTGGTAGGCCTAGCGATGCGATATCCTATCCCTAAAGACAATGGATACGATTTCGACGCTATCGTGAAACTATTCGAGAAATGGGCCGCTTATTTGCCAGCCGACGATCGCAAAAAAATGTCATATGTGCTCCCAGGAGTAGGCACAAAACCATTACGGACAAACGCGGAATTTGTTTCCATGACCTCAGACAGCATTAATTGGCTATTAAGTCATGACTCTCCACACACTCTTGATCAAGCTATCTTGTCTTTAAAGTATGGGAAAGAAATCCTCTCAACATATCTAGACACGCAAATTTCCCTTTTTGACAAAATTTTGACAGCTTGTGAAAAAAAACCTCTCTATAAAGTCGACTTGGTGTACGCCTATAACCGACTCTTTTCATGTAGCGCCATCGATTATAAAAATGCTGCCATGTCATATGACCTAATCGAAAGTATGTTAAAGGTAGCCGAATCCCACGCTAACGCCCGAGCTCCAGCCCACACCAAAGCCTTCTTGACAGCTCGAATACTGTTTAACCTCATGACCGGCATGTCTAAAAGCATGCTAGACTGCAAATTGGCCACCCCAACCTGCCCACGTTGGTGGAGTAATATAGAACGGATGCAGAAGCTGAGCCAATACGTCTGCCGAAGTTCCGACGCCGCTCCAGGCTGCAACTTGTTAGTTTGTGCCCTAGACGAATTTGTTGCGCCACCAGGGGATGATCAAGAGGAACGCCTCGTAAGAGCCGCAGAATTTTTGCAAAACTGGAACGATAGTCTGCTCGGCACGCATGATCCGTTTTGCAGTATTACCTCCATCGGAGTTATTAGCACAGCCAAGGATTCCCCCTGCGGCAAAAAATGGGATACCGCAAGATATCTTAACTCTGCTGTCGCCATAGCAAAATCGTGCTCCACCTCAGCCGCTGATTCGTTGGTAACCCCCAGAGAAGGGGAGTCCAGCAAAGCAGCGTGGCATCGCTTAAGTAGAGCCATCTTACTACTGGAGAATGGCGGAAAAGCTGGTCTCCTAGCCAGTTCAATTCTAGGACAAGGGTGGTTTAGATCTTGGATTGAAGGCGCGGAAACGATTTTAACACCCGATTTAAGCGCGGAGAAATGCTTAGGAACCTCCAATGCCTTGTACTCAGCCCTAAACGAGTGGACATCGGTTATTCCCGCCTCTACCTTGCAGCGCCTTTGGTTGCAATGGCAAACAAAGCTAGAAACGCACCAGGACTATAATCCTAATTTTGCCACTATCTTAGCCTACTGCCGCCTCAAATCATTTTCATAGTGAGAACATTTTAACAGAATAGGTATGATCGCTGCGCGGCAGGATAGGCAGGATGAGGATTGATATTAAGTTTCTTACAGTTCAAACACACACAAATCCTCAATCAAAATCCTGCCTATCCTGCCGCGCAGCGATCATGCCTATCCTGTTAAGTCCATAATCTGGTCTTTTCAATAAATATGTTGCTGTAGCAAAGTGACAATTTATGTGCCAATCGAAGGAGGCAGCTCGTGGACACATCCATTTTTCTAGCTAGATTATTAGGTCTCTACCTAGTTCTAATGATCATCGGCGTTCTAATAAACCGAATCTTTTATCAGCAGGTTATCGACAATATTATTGTCAGCCCCGCCTTGATAGCCTTTCAAGGCGCTATGGCACTGCTTGGTGGTCTTGCAATTGTCTTGTACCACAATCGTTGGGCTCCAGATTGGACCGTTCTAGTTACTATCTTAGGCTACTGGATGATACTGCAAGGCCTGGTAAGACTTTGGTTCCCATTGCAGTTTACCGACCTCATTCGACAACTCCGCACCGGCAATGCCATATATATTATCCTTGGCATTATGGGGGTAATAGGTCTATTCCTTCTGTATGAAGGATTTGCTCAAGATATTATGGCGCTTGGCTCATCTCGAGCCAGACGTTAGAGAACTTTAGCCAGAAATGGCATGCAGAAGTCGTTTTAGGAGACTCATGATTAAAAAAAGTATACTATCTCTTCTGCCCTTAGGGAGCCTGCTGGGAACACTACTGATTTTTGGCGGCGCTCCTCCGTTGTATGCAGAGACCTTCTTAGAACGTCAGTCAGACACACAATTCGATAAAACTGTTACGTTTACACATAAGGGCGAAACATATTCCCTTGACGCCACCGGCGCCAGCCTGCGGCGTAAGTGGTTTGTGAAGGGCTATGCAGTTGCACATTACATGCAAAGCCCTACCAAAGGGGATCAAGAGGCTGTTCTAAAAGAGGTCTTTTCCAGCGATAAAGCGAAAGAAATCAACATGATTTGGCTGCATAAATTGCCCCTAGCGCTCATCAAGGAAGGTTTTCAAGAAAGCCTGCAGAAGAACCTAAAGGAAGCCGAGTATACCGCTTTAAAACCCGAAATAGAAAAATTCTTAGCCTTCTTTAAAGCAGATGCCCAAGTTGGCGATGTCACTATCTTCCGATGGCTACCCGGGGGTTATCTAGAGCTTACTAATAACGATGAAAAGCTTGGCAGTATGGTCAACCTTGAGCTTGCAAGAGCTCTGTGGAGCATCTGGCTAGGCCCAGAAAGTGTCGTCAATCGTAAGCAAATGATTAGTCTCGTGGAGACAAACTAAGAAAAAGCCACAGGTTTCCGTTGTGGCAAACCTGTGGCTTTCGTCGAGAGCATTACTGAACAACACAGCATTTTGATTTGGACCCCGATCCGGAACCAGACCCTTCGTCTTTGCCGTCTTTGCCCTTGCCTTTCTTTGTTTGGTCGTCAACCGGAACTAAATCGTCATCGAGCTCGAGTTCGTTGGAATTGCCAGAACCAGTGCCATGTGCCGCTAAGACGCTATCCAGTTTTTCAGCACCTCCAAGGAGGGCTTCATTCAGCCAGCCATAACCACCCTTGCTAGCTTTGATGAAGACCTCTATCGCAGTATTTGCAATAGGTGTTACGATACCGTCTATCTTGTCATCAGGAAGACCCGCTACCCCTGCAGCAGCATGTGCGGCCTTTAAAACAATTTGCACCGCCGCAGCCTTTCTTTCTTCGTTGTTATCGGCAAAGGCGCCCACTTTCTCTACCAATTCCATTGCTCTTTGCACAGCATTAGTGATAGCACCGGGAGTTACCTGTGGATTCTGACCCTCTCCTGCGATGAAGAGCAGCGCAAGTGCATCCGCTTGCTGTGTCGTCCATGCGTCTAGGTTTTCTCCAGATAGATCGGGGTTTAGGTTCCTGGCTCCTCCGTCATTAACCTGAAATTGCTTGGCGTTGGCGTGAAGAATTTTTTCAGCAACCGCTTCGACCACACCCTTGATAAAGGCCTTGTCTACAGCATCCTGCCCCAATTCTTCTGCTTTATCTACTACCCTCGCTACAATGCGGACCGCTGTATCCCTATCGCCCGCATTGTCCTTTACACTACCTCTAAAAAGTTTCATCACCTTAGGAATACTGGAAATAAGTGCCCTTAGATTGACTTGATCGACTTCTTTAAGGCTGGAATAAAGAGCATCAGCCACGTTTTCCACGTTGACTGCTGCTTTATTTGCCTGAATTTGGGTTTTTTCCACCTGGAATTCATTGAGCCAATGAAGCTTTACTAGAGCTGGAAATTCGACATCCATTTTGCGACCTCCTGATTTTGATTTTCGGTTGCGAAATTGCCACAATATCTTGTCGGTTGGATATAGACAAATCATTTTAAAGCAAAAAATATCGCCATCTACACACCATCTAGAAAGCGATTTCGCAAAAAAATAAAAAAAGTGAAAATTTGCGCTTGCGATCAATTCGGACCTCCTGCTATTGTCTTGGTTTCCTTCAAACGATAAACGTAAATAAAGCGTAGTCGAATGAAAGAAAGAAGCCGCCACTGAGCGCTTCAAGTTGTTTTGACAGTATGAGAGAGGTAACATAGAGCTTATGAGCTTGTGCGATACCTACCGAGTTGGCGTTTAACGTCGAATAGGTAGTATCGTCAAACAAAAATTACAACATTCAAGTTGTCAAAGTTTTATTTTTCTTTGAGAATTTGATCTTGGTTCAGATTGAATGCTGACGGCGTGGATGAGGCATGCGAGTCGAACGAAGTA
>JAUXSF010000005.1 GCA_030679955.1 Chlamydiales bacterium
CAGGAAGTATACCTAGGGAGTTAACTGACGAGCTATCCCCTCCCCCTAGGGGGAGGGGATAGCTCCAAACCCAAACCCACTAATTCAAGAGCTCGGACATTTTAAGTGGTGAAAACTGTCTAGACAATGGGGGCAACCATATCCATAGGGTCCATAAGGTCTATATCGTCCATTAATGTCCATTTATGCTATACTAAAGTTCTAGCCAAATTAAAGACTATTTTATGGAATGTGTAGCTTACTGTACTGCGGCGTCTTACGACACCAAGGCTCTTCTTGCCGTCCTTCGCCAACAATATATCCCGACTCTTCACCGAGACGTTATCCATGTAACCGTAACACGTGACGGCGAAGGGGCTCATGTCTTCTATTTCCCATACGGCACCACCGTTTGCTGGGGCCTGACATCTGACGAAGAAGCACATTTTCTAACTCTGGCCTCTTCTGTGCAACAAGGATCACTTGAAAAAATCGAGAAAGATGCCTTTGCTGTCTCTTTTGGCGACAAAGCACAGATCATCACTGACGAAATTATTGTTCCCAATCGAGATGCCCTAACGCTTTTGGCTCTTTCGCACGGGATCGCACAGTCAGTAAAGCTGGAAGCCTTCGAAGCGCAAGTGCAGGCGACTTACAACGAATGTAAGCATATCCCCCAAGCTCTTGCGGCACGTGGAAAGATTCCTTTGTCACGAAAGGAAATCCGACGCAAGATGGGTCAGCTGTTCCTAGAACGCAGCTCGATCAACCTTCAGTGGGATGTTCTGGATACTCCCGAATTTTTCTGGGAAAATCTCGACCTAGAACCGCTCTACAATATGGTATCCAACTTTCTCGATATCGAAAACCGCGTCGCAGTTCTAAACCAACGCCTAGACATCGTCCATGAGCTGTTTGAGATGTTGGGCACAGAACTTAACCATCAGCATTCAAGCTTGCTGGAGTGGACCATTATCATCCTCATCGTTATCGAAGTCGTTTTGACATTGCTTCGAGACGTCTTTAAGATTTTTTAGCACATATGAAATGGTTCTTTATCCTTCTCATTAAGCTCTACCAATGGTGCATCAGCCCGTTTATTGGGCCGGTCTGTCGTTTTTATCCTTCGTGCTCACACTATGCTGTTGAGTCGTTCCAAAAGCATGGAAGCATCAAAGGCTTCTTCTTAACTGGCAAGCGCATTTGTAAATGCCATCCCTGGCACCCCGGTGGCCATGACCCCGTCCCCTAAGCTACCACTTCAAAACGATCGGGTAAGCGTTGAGCATCTTGGGGAGAGTTTATTGGCACACTAAAGGCCCTCGTGGCGTTAATGTATGCTTTGTCTTCCAGATCATCGGTGGACATCACGCGATATTTCCCCTCAGACGTCACATGAATAGCGCCATTGGATACTGTAAAAGTGATGTCGTAGGGTGCGCTGGGAGACATTATGTTCAAATTGCGATCGCCCAGGATTGCTTGCTGATTTATCAATCGCTCGAAAGTGGGCGCTTCAAACGATTGAGTGCAGCCCGAGATAGCTGCATGAATAGCTTTATAAACAATCTCAGGATTGTCTTGTAGAGCTTGTTGCCCCTCCTTCATTTGCCCTACTTTGTCCAGCAAATGGTTAAAGATAGTCTCTAGACGATCCTGAGAACCCTGTGGTGTGTTTGGAATATTCACAAAGTTTTTCTTGCGATCTTGAATATCTATCTTATCCTGATGCAAAAACGGCCCATAGTTTTCAAATCCAATCGGTGCAAAAAGATCATCAGAAGAAGACTTCGCTAGTTCATATTCATAAAATCCTAACGGATCGCCCCGGACGAATGCAGCGGTACGATCGTCAAGAACACGCACGTATAACTTCTGATTCTCGTCGAAACGCACTTCTTGATCGGCAAAAGCTGTTTGCAAGTTTGATGGACTTTTTGCGGCTTTATCAACGATTTTACCCAATACTTTCTCCAGCGGCGGATCACGGCGACAAACTTCAGGCTGTCCAACTTGATACAGAGCTTTCAAGCCCTCTGGATTCACCTGCTTTAGAATATTGAGGGCTTGTACAAGCCTGTCTCGGCGAGAATGAATGATCGCTTGCTTCTTCACAATCAGTGCTGGAGCATGCGTAACCGTCATATGTTCTAGCTTAAACTCCTCTTCCCCGATTAGGTCATTTAGCAAGCCAGCTGTATAGAAGAGCAATGAACTGCATTTGCCACCACGGTCAATAGCATCTTTACAACTCATATTGTAAGTATCGGCATCTGACATCTCAAGCAAACGTAACGTCATTAAGGAATAGGAAATTTCGATAAAAGCTTGTCGTTCCGCCAAGGATAGTGTATCGCGGTCGCCAAAAATCTCACGGTGAACATCTCTTAAAGCATTTTTCAGCTTCTGTTGATTATCTCCCTGCTTTAGGTTGTCAGAGAAAAAGAAGCCGCTCTTTGGATCGTTGAACATCTGATCTTCAAATGCTGCAAGGAAATCTCTAGCACTATCCATTTCCTTGTATTGCTCTGACTGCTTATAGAACTTCGTGTCTTGGGCAAAGGTTGCAATGAAGAATGTGTCTGGATACTCACCTCCAAGTTTTTCTAGAGCTTTGCAGCGCCCGCTTTCATCACCAACTGTTTTAGGATTTCTGTTCTGCAGGTTGATGTAGAGGTGCTTCTTACCTTCTTGCTTCAAAGCATCTAAAAAGGCAGTAAATTCCGGAATTACGGAAGCTGAGTACCAGAAACCTTCCCATGTAGGTGTGCCAAAACGTAGATTGGTACGCTCTTTTCCGCCTAGTTCAAAGGAGTAATTAGCATAGGGCGTATTAGTAGCGCGATGGGGATCGAAGCCAATGTTCAAGGTGCCTTGAAGCTTACCGAGGTTTACAGCCAAGCGATTTGCCGCTAGCTCGGCAGGTAGGTTATCGATAGCTTCAAACTGCTCTTCAAAAGATAGATTGGCTGCATCTATCGGACCTCGACCCATTGCAGAGCTCACCAGAGTTTCACAGTACTCATACATGCGGTTGCCTTGAAAACGCGCCTTAACAACCTCTAGTATAGGATGGCCTTGCTTGTTATTTGTATAGGCTTTCGAAGTCAGAAAACCTCTTAATCCGTCTAAAAACCAACGGTAATAGGAGCGCACATCGCCACCTTCAGGAACCTCCAAGCGATCCCTCAGATTTGCAGTATCGGGGACTCTATCCAACGCCTTTTTTGTGGATTCCATGGACTTTTCGTATTTTTCTTGTTTGAGTGCGTTGTCATTATAATCAAAAATCCCGATCTTCTTGTTATCCAAAACCGGCTCAGAAACCACTTCGGGTGGAACCTCTAAAACAACCCAAGCATCGCCTTGGCTGGCTAATACTTCAGGCTCTGCTGGTGGTGGAGGTGAGATCCAGGGGCTAAAGGAAATTTCTACATTTTCAGCACCTTGATTATTGATCGTGGTAGCAATGGTCCAGGTAGAAAAATAGGGTTGGTTGATCCGCTCCCCATTAGCATTTACAGTCTGTAGCTGGCGCCTTAGCGAATGCGTAACCTTGATTTGATTTTCATCGGCATTAACATTTACGCTTACAGGACCTATCTGTCCTGTATCCAGATCCTCCCCTAACCGCCTTTTGGCCTCTTCATTCGCTTTCGCTAAACCTCCGGTACGCCATAGACTATTTAGAATAGTCTCAATATAATACTCTCGGGTTATGTTGGAGCGGAATTCAGGTAAACTAGCGTCAATCATCTTGGCGCACTGCACACGTGTTGCAGCAGGGTTTTCATCAACTAAAATATCCCTGTCATTAACGCTGATGGTATAGTATTCCATCACATCTTCTGGCAAGGCTCGCGTGGTTAACGTCAAAACCTGGTTATCCTCCGCGATAAATGTCCACTCAGATTTCTGCACGCCAACTTGACTCATGGTGCCGACAAGCTTGTTTCTGCTGTAATTCATTAGAGTTAGCGTTAAACCGTCTGCACCAATTGATTGTTCGACGTCCCTTGCTGCTTCTGCGGACAGTTGTTCGTCTGCGAGGGTTTCTACTTTGGCGGGTTCAAAGGTGCTTTGCATCAAATCCGCGGAAGCGGAGGAGGCTTTCTGAGCATCGATGAAAGTGTTGGATCCCTCCAACTGCTCTTCATAGTCCACGGAAGCGATGCCTTCAAAGGAAGCTATCATTCTTTCATCTTTCTTAGCTTCAGGGGGGGAGGTGATGCGCTCATCGATGGCTATCTCATTCTTGGTTTCAGCAGCCTCAAACACAGGAATGTTGGGCTCAGAAAAGCTTGCCCCTTCATACGGACTTTCGAGATCGTCAAGACTCTCGTCATCCCGCCCAATACTTGAAGAGGAGCTGAAACGAAGCTCGTCATCTGAGCTGGATTCTGAAGACCCTAAATCGGAATCCGAAGAATCGGAATCAGAAGGATCAGGGTCGGAATTGGCTTGAGCCACCTGGAACGCAGGAATGTTGGGCTGTGAAAAATTTATCTCTTCATCCCAATTAAATTCTGGCTTGTCGCCTTCAAAGAGGTCATTTTCCTCGTCGGGGTAAAACGGACTTCCGAAATCGCCAAGGCTGTCACTACTCCACCTTATGTTGGATGAAGAAGAACTGAAACGAAGGTCGTCTTCTGAACTCGATTCTGAACGCTCTAGATCAGAGTACTCAGACTCGGAGTACTCAGACTCGGCGTAAAAGCTGTTTTTCAGGACTTCAACATTGGGTTCAACTTGGAAAAAGATTTGGGGAAGTCTCTCTAATTGTTGCTCGGTCGGTGTTTCAGTTTTAAACACGATAGAGGCTGCAGCTCTTAGGCCTTGCTGTTGATAAATCTCAGGTTTTAGCTGGTCTATGATGATTGCAAGGAGTGCTAAATTCTCGGCGTCTTCTTGAGAAAAATCGCCTCCTCTTTCCTCGATAGCTTTTCGCGTAGCATCTGAAATTAGAACGTTGCCATGTAAGTTGCGGTGAGCGGAGACATGAGCCATCACCTTTAATCGGTCGACCATTTCGCCGCTGCTATACTTGCCTTCGTCCATTTTTTTGGCGGATAGTTTCAAATCCTGACCTAATAAGTTGGAGGCACGGTCTAAAGAAGCTTCATAGTCGTGGAGCAAAGGGAGATCTTTGCTCTTAATTTTCTCGCTTCTTACCAAAGAAAGAAGGGTTGCTTTAGCAGCCAGGTGGTCTCCATCGGCGGATTTTACGAGTAGTTCTTTGACCACCTTCCAATTGGGACGTTGCTTTTGCATTTCCCACATTGCGTGCGCATATTCTATTCTTGGATCATTAGGTCTCGAAGGATCACTCATCATTTCCTGGGCCTTGGCGACATCTCCCTCATCAATCCCTTGTAGCAACATTCGGATAGATGGGTACCAGGCCTCCTTTACGCCTTGAGTCACCGCACGAAGGTATAAGACCCTCGCCCTATCAAATGCGCCTTGCTCTTCATCAATGGTCGCTAATTCAAGATTGGCCTTTGCCACACCCATGTTAGCAGCCTTAGTCAAATACTCGCTGGCTACCTCTGGATACCCCTTTGATCGCATGGCGAGATCCATAAAGGCTTGTGCAGCTCCGCTCGATTTGTAGGCAGCCTGAGCCTTGGTTATGTCGTTTTGCCCTTCATATAGTAAGCCCATTTTGTACAGAATTATCTGCTCTTCGTTGAGCTGAAGCCCCCCCAAAACAAAAATATCATCCTGAATTTCTTCGGACTCAAATTTCTCTTCATGTAAACCGACTAGCTCCTCAGCTGCTGCGAGTCGGATATTTCCAGGCGTCTTATGCGATCCAAATAAAGAAAAAAGTATTTGCTCTGCTAAATCTGGGGCAGGTGACCTACCGAGCATTTCACGCCCTAACTTAAGGTCCATCTGAGCTACTAAAAGCTGCGCTAAATCATCACCGTTGTCCGCTGCTTTTTCCGCGAATATGAGCGCATCTGAGTACTCTTGTCGATCTAGGTGAAGTTGCGCACAACTGTATTGAGCCGCCGGTAGGTTGAGGTCCGCAGCCATCTTATAATAGTCTTGAAGGTATTCCCCACTCTTAGCAACCAGATACATCGGTGCAGCTAGATTCCCGTCAATCAGCTTCTCAAGCACTTCAGAACGTTCATGGGTGTCTGGCAACAACTTCTCCATATAATACTCAAGCTCATCCAAATCGGCTCTGGTAGTTTGTGTGGGATCCTGTTGAAGGATCTCCACCGTTCGCTTTATTCGATGTGCTTCACTTTTAATCTCGCTACTAGCTGCAGGATTTTCAATAAGCGCAACAGCTAACGCCTTCGCTTTAGAAAGGTTGACCTGTGTCCCCGCGCCATATAAATGGTCCTTTACCTTACGTAGCGCATATTGCGGAGAATTAGCAGCCAGCCTACTTGTATATTCATGAGCATATTTGAGATCGGGAGCTTGTCCCAGCCCACCTTCGCGATAAATAGAGTCCATTTTTTCCATCGCAGGAACAATTCGCCCACCTGCTGCCCTAGTATAGGCCTCGAAAGCTAAAGGAGGGTTAGAGTGCTCTGCCAACCTAGCTATGTGATACTGAATGATCGGAGAGTTCCCACATTTGGTGGTGTAAAATTCCTGCAAAGCATCTATATCATCCGTGCCCAGCAATGTCGCAACCTTGCGGTCCAATTCATTACACTCCGCTTCACCTGGCGACGAATTATGTAGTTCCCCATAAACATCCTCTACCAATCTGCTGTTGCCTGTTTCTTCTAATCCGGTCCAATAAGCATTCAATTTAGTAACAGCAAGGCGCGCTAGCTCGCCGGCGGGTGCTTCGACGTCTCCATGAGCCCCAAAATGCCGTGTAACCCAGGAAGCTTTGCAAAATTCATTCTTTCTAGCTTGCACTCGATCCTTCAACTGCATGATATTCTCCGCATCATCATACGAATTGACCGGCGCAACATGGATATCTTCCACCATCGCATGAAAAATATTATGCAGACTGCTAGATCCAGTGATTCGGTCCCAGAGACGACCGATAAAACCCAGAATTCCGCTTCTTTTATCGACGATGTCATTATGGTCTTTATTAAAACGCACTTCTTTAGAAGGTGCTAAATCCAAGTATCTTTGAATATCAACCATAATAATTACTCTCTCTTATAATAACATTATCATTATAACAAGAGACAACCAACTACTCAAGAAGCATCACCAAAAATAACTGTATAGTTATAAATACATTTTAAATTATTTAATTATTATGTATAATACTAACGAACTTACTAAAACAGGAGTAATATCATGGGTCTATATGACTATAGTTATAAAACAACAACAAACTCAGACTTGTATACTTTTGATTCACAAACGCCAGGCGACAAGGCTGGATCATCGTTGTACACACTCGACGCGTCGGTGATGCCCGCTGATTCTCCAGAAGCGAAAACTGTATCTAAACTTTATGACTATGCAATGACACCAACTCAAGAGCCAAAACCCACCTCTGGTCCTCGGTATACAGTGGATCCAACAAAGTTAGGTGAAGTGCCAATAGCTCCTCGTTCAGCCCTTAAGCTTCCGGCCGCTCGGTTTGTAGTGGATCCGTCGAAGCTAACTGAAGTGCCAATAGCTCCTGCTTCCGCCCTTCTGTAAACCATCCTTGAAGCCTGCTGCTGCAAAGGCAGCGGGCTTCTGACATTTCAACGCTAGTCGAGAGTCCATCTTTCTTGAACGTTTAGACCAACTTAATGTGATAAAAATAAAGCCATATAATACTTAGGTTGTAAACGTAACAAGAGAGGAGAGAAAAAAATGGGCCTATACGATTATTCATTCCCAGCGCCGTCAACAACTTCGTCTTTATATACTTTTGATTCAAATATACCAGATAATGACACACCTGTACCGCTCTACACAATGGATGCCTCAGTGATTTCCCCTGAGACACCAGAAGCGAGAACAATCTCTAATCTGTATAATGGGGCCGTAGGCGCAGCAGAGACCTCTCCTGCCCCTCGGTATCAAATAATACCGGAGTTGTTAACTGAAGTGCCGACAGCTCCTGCTTCAGCGCTTAAATAAATAACAGCTGCAAATTGTTTTCTATCACAGAGACACAGAGAAAGAACCTCTGTGTCTCTGTGCCTCTGTGGTAAAATCCGAGGAAAAGACTCTTAAGGGATACGTAGAGTGGCGCCGGGCTTCAAGACGTCGCTCTCAAGGCTGTTGTAGCTTTTAAGTGTTTGAATTGGGACTTTGGTCTGTTTGGATATCTTCCAAAGCGAATCACCCTTTTGAACAACGTAGATCTTGTCTTGCTTGGTCTCGATCTCTTGCACTACCGCTACAAGAGCTTTGGAGCATAAGCGCTGGGCTACTTCCAAAACTTTTTCTCCGCGAGGGCTACGGATGAGATCAGCCACAAAAGTTTCGACCTCTGGGGTAACGGTATCGAGATTATTGAGGATAGATAAAACAGTGGCGTCGTCAAGGTATTTTAGATAGGTTTTTTCGCTTTTTAAGATCAGGTAAGAAGCTTTAGATGACCCGCTTTGTGCGTACGTCAGCAACATGCGTCGGCGCAAAGCCGGAGAACTTTCGTTCACTTGCAGAGTCGCTTGATAAAAGAACTGAACGGCCTCCCAATTACTTTGCAAAAGAACTTCCAAAATCTCGGATCTCTCTACCGGCGCATCTGCGCGTGAGAAAAGCCGCTGAAGAGTCAGAAACTCTGGGGTCAAACAAAAGGATTCGGCTAACGAAGTATCCGCTCGAAGACTAGGTTGTTTCAAAGCCAGAAACAGACCTTCGGGAGTCAACGGCCACCTTTCATGGTTGACAAACGCAATAATCTGTTCAAACTGCTTGTCGTTCAGACCAGGATAGATGGCAACTATCTTGTTTTCGGGCAGAGATATTTGTCTTTCTTGAGGTATTCGCGAGCCATGTAGGGCTCTCGCAATATCGAAATGGTGAATACTAACTAGACAACCCAGGGCCAAATCGCGCTGGGAATATACGCCCTCGATAAGCTGCGAGTCGCCAAGCTTGGCAACCAGCTGTTCGGGAAGCATGTGTGAAAGGGCATCAAGAACTTCGAGGTGCGTTCTATCCTCTGACAATGGTACATGCTGGATGTTCCATAATCGACCACCAACGTCTTGGCGTGACAGAAGAAAGCCTCCACCCATTCCGTAGACGATGAGGGCTATCAGCATTGCGTTTAGAGATACACTAACAATAAGGGAGAGAGTAAGTCGTCTTACGTGTGTGAGCTGTGGTGTTTCCGATAGCATCTTTATTTTCTATTCCTTGAGGCGCTGCTCCAGCGCTGTGACTTCATCCTTCATTGCTTGGGGAAGTCTTTTTCCAAAAGTTTGAAAGTAGTCCTTAAGGGCTTCTACTTCCGCTAACCATTCTTTCTTATCCACGTAAAGGAGCTTTTGCAATGCCTCCTTGGATATTTCTAAGCCATTAAGATCCAAACCGTCCTCTGTTGGAAGTACTCCAATGGGTGTATGGATGCCTTTTTGGCTGCCTGAGGTTCGCTCAAAAATCCACTTCAAGACACGGCTATTTTCGCCGAAACCAGGCCATAGAAAAGCCCCTTCAGGTGTCTTGCGGAACCAATTGCAGTAGTAAATGCGTGGCAATTTATCCGATTTTTGCTGCATGGACAGCCAGTGGGCAAAATAATCGCCCATATGATAGCCGCAGAAGGGTAACATTGCAAAGGGATCGTGACGCAAGGTACCAACTTTACCAGTAGCTGCAGCTGTCGTCTCAGAAGACACCGACGCTCCCATGAAAACGCCATGCTGCCAACTGTAGGCTTCTGTGACTAATGGTACGGTACTTGCCCGGCGTCCGCCAAAGATAATGGCGGAGATTGGCACTCCGGCGGGGTCTTCCCAAGCGGGATCAATCACAGGGCATTGTGACGCAGGCGCAGTGAAGCGCGAGTTAGGATGTGCGGCTTTTTCAGTGTTATTTGGTGTCCAATCGACACCTTTCCAAGAAATAGTGTGTTCTGGTGGCTTATCAGTCATCCCTTCCCACCACACATCGCCATCATCTTTTAATGCGACGTTTGTGAAGATAGTATTTTCCTCGATGCTGCGCATGGCATTGGGGTTGGACTTCATAGAGGTACCTGGCGCTACACCAAAGAACCCTGCTTCTGGATTGATGGCGTAAAGACGTCCATCAGGACCAATTTTCATCCAAGCGATATCGTCGCCAACAGTTTCCACTTTCCAACCTGGTAACGTGGGCGTTAGCATAGCTAAGTTCGTTTTACCACAAGCGCTGGGAAATGCCGCGGCGATGTACTTCTTCTCACCTTCGGGATTTGTAATACCGAGGATCAGCATATGTTCAGCCAGCCAACCTTCGTCACGACCCATTGCTGAGGCTATTCGGAGCGCAAAGCACTTCTTACCTAACAAGGCATTTCCGCCATAGCCACTGCCATAGCTCCAGATTTCGCGCGATTCGGGAAAATGTACGATGTACTTATTATCGGCATTGCAAGGCCATGCAACATCCCAATGTCCAGGTTGCAGTGGAGCGCCGACAGAATGTAGACAGGGAACGAAATGACCGTTGTCTCCAAGCACGCTTAACACTCCATTTCCCATACGCGTCATGATTCGCATGTTGCATACAGCATAGGGAGAGTCTGTAACCTGCACACCAATGTGTGCGATATGTGAGCCAAGAGGACCCATGCTAAAGGGGATGATAAACATCGTTCGGCCCTTCATAGAGCCGCGGAAGAGCTTTGTCAGCAATTCTCGCATCTCTGTAGGGTCTTTCCAGTTGTTTGTGGGGCCTGCATCATCTTTATTTGTGGAGCAAATAAATGTGCGATCCTCCACGCGCGCAACGTCGGAGGGGTGTGAGCAAGCTAGAAAGCTATTGGGTCGGAGATCTTCATTGAGGCGCTTAAAGGTGCCGCTTGTCACCATTTGTTCGCACAGGCGGTCATATTCCGCCTGCGAGCCATCGCAAAGATGCACTTTGTCCGGTTGGCAGAGGTCTACAGCCTCTGAAATCCAATCCTTCAGCTTAGCATTGGTTGTCCATTGATCCAACGGTACATTAGTCTTAAAAGATCCGTGCGGAGACTTCGTGGCCATAAGTGCCCTCTGCTATGTTTTGATAGCACAAGGATACCGCCTGCACGCCAATGCCTAGAACAAGGATTCGTTTTACGACATTTTGCGTTTTTTAAAGTGGTATTCTAGCGCTTTTCCTGTTCCAAGACATACAGCAAGAAGTGGATTAGGCGCTACTATGACGGGTAGTCCGGTCTCTTTCATCAGGGCTTTATCTAGACCTTTAATGAGAGCACCGCCACCAGCCATGACCATGCCGCGCTCGACTAAGTCGGCAGCAAGTTCAGGGGGGCACTTTTCGAGTGTAAGTTTCACACTCTCAATGATTTGTTGAATAGGTTCTGCTAAGCACTCACGGATTTCAACAGAGTTAATACGTTTGGTGATAGGTAGGCCGGCTACTTGGTCTCGACCGCGCACTTCCATCTCTAACTCATTGGCACCTAGGGAGTAGGCAGAGCCAATGGTCATTTTGATCTCTTCAGCTGTTCTAGGACCGATCATTAGGTTGTACGTGCGGCGCATGTAGTTGATGATGCATTCATCAAACTCATCCCCGGCAATACGCAGGGAGCGCGACTCGACGATACCGCCGAGAGAAATAATAGCAATTTCGGTCGTACCACCGCCAATGTCGATGATCATACTTGCAGCAGGCTCTTGCACGGGAAGGTCAACGCCGATAGCTGCAGCCATAGGTTCTTCAATAAGAATCACTTCCTGAGCACCTGCGTGTAGCGCGGAGTCTTCAACCGCACGCTTTTCCACGCCTGTGATACCTGAAGGAACAGCAATTAAAATTTTTGGTCTAAAGAGATTTCTGGAGGGGGTCACACGTTTAATGATCTCTTTTAGCATCCCTTCGGCAATTTCAAAGTCAGCAATAACGCCATCTTTCATAGGCCGAACAGCATGGATCTTACGCGGAGTTCTACCCAACATGGCTTTTGCAGTATGGCCAACAGCGAGAACTTCGTTGGTGGTGGAGTCCACAGCAACCACAGAGGGTTCAGCTAGGACAATACCTTTGCCGCGAACAAAAACAAGGGTGTTTGCAGTGCCGAGGTCAATACCAATGTCGTGGGTAAAAACACCTCTAAACCTATCCATCTGCCCAAAGGCTTGCTGATAAGCGTTATTGAAAAAGGAGAACACTCCTCCCCTAGATCCATTACTGGTGTTTTTCTTGCTAGACATTGACCCCTCGATGTTAAGACAGCCTATTAAAGCCTCTCTAGGGATTAACTAGCAACAAATTATGAACCAGATGAGAGGAGATTTTAAACGCAAAGACGCAAAGACACAGAGGAGAACAAATTTTCTTTGCACCTTTGCGTCACTGCGCCTTTGCGTTGAGTTCCTCTTGCACTATACTTGTAAGAGTTCCAGAACTTCTTCCCATGTCAATTTAGCCACTGCTTCTTCGTCGCAGCTAACGACCTTCTTGACCAGGCCTCTCTTGCGGTTCTGTAGCTCTAAGATTTTCTCTTCGATGGTATTGAGTGTCACCAATTTATAGGATGAAACGGACGCTGTCTGTCCTATACGGTGAACTCGGTCGGTGGCTTGGTTTTCAACCGCTGGGTTCCACCACATGTCGTAGTGGATCACAGTATCTGCTCCAGTAAGGTTTAGGCCAGCGCCACCAGCTTTTAAGGAGACGAGGAATATAGGAATGTTTTCGTTCTCGTTAAATTCACGCACGATGGACATGCGATTCTTGCTAGAACCATCGAGGTAAGAGAAATTGATACCCATTTGCTCGAGGTCATCTCTAATAATCTTTAGCATGCGCGTGTATTGGCTAAAGATAACGACCTTGTGTTTACCGTCGATGAGCGTCTGCAACAATTCCAACAACATGTCGTATTTGCTTGAGTCACCGCCCTCAGCCTTATCTTTGGCGAAAATAGCTGGGTGGCAACAAATCTGTTTTAGTCGTGTCAATGTAGCTAGAACGTGAATTTGGACTTTATCAAATCCTTCTTTGTTTACTAGCTTGGACAGCTCTTCACGTGCAGAGTTGGCGTAAGAGCGGTACAGTTCACGCTGCGCTTCGGATAGGTGGCAGTGGTAAACAATCTCGGAAACAGGAGGCAGCTCCTGCAAAATATCCTTCTTCATACGACGTAGGATAAATGGAGAGACCTTGCGGCGCAGATTTACCAGCGCTTCGCCACCATTCACATTGCGTACATATTTCTCGATAAAGCGATCGTAAGAACTTAGAAGTCCTGGTAACAGGAAGTCGAACAAGCTCCAAAGCTCTTCCAGCGAGTTCTCTATCGGTGTACCAGTCAAGATTAGTCGATGACTTGCCTGAACCATTTTAACCGACTTGGCGTTACGTGTGCCACGGTTCTTAATGTGCTGCGCTTCATCTAAGATCGCATAGGAAAAGTTCACTGTCTTGTAGAAATCGATGTCCTTTTGCAAAAGGCTATATGATGTGATGACAACATCAAAGTCTTTGATGCCATCCAATAGCTTCTTACGCTGAACCGGTGTGCCATCAACAGGCAAGACACGTAGGCCTGGGTTGAACTTAGTGAATTCTTCCTTCCAGTTGTATACCAGTGAGGTTGGACAAACGACTAGGTTGATGCAGTCCTTATTATCATCGATGTACTGCGTGATGGCTGTGATCGCTTGCACTGTTTTACCCAAGCCCATGTCATCGGCCAAAATACCGCTAAGATGCATGGTGCGCAGGCGCTCTAGCCAGTTAACACCGTCTACCTGATATCCACGAAGTGTTGTCTGGATAGCTCCAGGAATTGGTGTGATGTCGACAGCTTTGGATCCTACAACTTGCGCTTGAATCTCCATGAGCTTATCGCTCATGCTAAAAGTAATCGGCACGTTGTCAAACAGCGAGCTATGAATGCTTGCCAAGCTCCAGAGAGGGCGATCTTCGGCGTGGTCATCGAGCACGTTAATGCCCAACTCATCGAAAATCTGCACAACAGGAGCCAACTCGGCAAGGTTTAAAACTAAGATCTTGTTCGGTTGTCCCGCACGGCTAGCTGTGGCACTCCTGCCAACCTTCTTCTTCTGTAACTCAATGAAAGGACGCTTGGAGGCTAGACAATCCCACAACAAGTCCACGGTGACGCCTTTCAGGTGGCCATCCACCTTAAGCTCTGCCTTGTACTTGTCAATACGATCTGTCTCTTTCAAATGAAGCTTAAAGCGAGTGTTGTCATAGATAAATTGATCCAGCAGGTTCTCTGGACAATTAAATGTGACTTGCGGCTGGTTCCTTGGAATAACTTCCGTCATGAACTCAACGATTTTCTTTTCCGCCTTAGCGATAAAGCAGCCCTGCTTCTCATCAAAAACAAAATCTTGGAACAAATCGTCGATGATCTTCTGTTCTTGCGTTAAGTTACGCGCTAGGATGCCTTGATCGTTAACAAAGGCGTCAATATGTGCGTTAGATAGCTTGGAGAGTGCCGCAGGCACCTTAATAGCCCCATAGATAAAATAGAGCGTAGCTTCAAGCTCGCCATCTAAGTAAGAGATATCGCACTCACCTTGCAGCTCGCCAACATAAGGTAGGGTAATGAAGTTTTCTAGCACGCGGTCATGTGAAACCTCTGCGAAACGCGCCAATTCTGGCAGTGCGTTCTCAACAAAGGTACCAAATAAGGGCTCTGGAATGGTGATGTCGCGGATAGAATTGAGGTGTCGCAGATGTTTACGGCGTATCTGTGGCTGGAATCTGTAATACACGTTCTCGAAAATCATGCCAGGTTTGGCACTTTCGAAAAGACAGGCGTCGTCATATTTCACGTTTTTGTCGCCTTCCAAAACTAGGGATGGATTCAGTAGGATCTTCGGCTCGGGAGCTTTCAGATATTCTAGCTTAAAGCGCATCACCACTGGAGTATTGGAATAACAGAGGGGTTGCTCCAGGCTTGCACAGTACAAACAAGGCATTGCTGGGGTCTCTCCCTCGCCACTGCGAGAGCCAGGATTCTTAGCTATTGCCAGGTCAAAAGCGCGCGCTAAGATGGCTCCAAAAGAGTCCGCTCCCAATTGCGCAATACGTGCATTACGTTCGCCCTTGGCATCTGGGCCTGGAATGCGTGCGTAATCCATCAACATCTGCAATATTTCTAAACTGGTCGCATCAAACGATCCTAGGCCAAAGAAGTACCGTTTACTACCTATATATAGGCGTTCATTGTAGCGCACGCAGTCCAAGAACTCTTTTACATCTGGTATGTGAAGCGGCTTAGAACGAGATGGCAAGCGTAAAGCTAATTGAATCTCTGGGCTACTGTCGCTATCAAAGGCCTTCTGTGGAGGCATCGCAAAAATAACCGCTAGCTCAGCCTTGTCTTCATCTAGTTGCTCCTCAGGAGAGAAGAATGGCGAACGTCCCAGTGCAGCCGCTGCATTCGTGTATTCTTGGAGCATCTCCTTCTTACACTTTTTGCCGTGGCGGATAACCTGCTTGGTCTTAGCTTCTTTAAAGGTTTCTCGTAGCTGCTCTTTCTCTTCTTCTTCTATCTGCTCAAAAGTCTCGAGATCGGCTTCCTGAGAGTACGCAACGATCAATTCATCGAAATGCTCTTCTAAATAAAACAACACACCAGCTAAGTGCTGACAGTCATACTTATACGAACAGTCGCAGTCGGAATGCACAGCAGATGACTCGCTGCGATCAATTTCCAACTCACTTTCGTAATAGTTATCGAAGTTGCCCTGCACCCGGCAGCTCAGGCGTACACTGCCTGCTGTCAAGCTGACAATCTTAACTGATAGCACCATCTTCTTGTCATAAAGAGTCTTACCCTCTTTTAACACTGATGGCGAGAAATCCTGCTTGAGCTTTCGAAAATTCAACATGGCATCGTCCGAAAAAGGTTCAGGGCGGTCCCTGGAAGTAGCAAGGTATTTTATACCCCCGGGAGCTTTCGCTTGGGACCAAATCAAAATTTGGCACCGAGGGGGGTATAGCAATCTCTTTTACCCATTTCCCTATGGCAACGCAACCGAAAACTTCATCTTTTTCTTACCTCCCAGGAGGCCCCTAGTATACTTAAAAATTTCTGGAAAAAATCTTTTTATTGCGCTAAACATGGGATTACTAAAAAGAGTTCCCCACCACCCAGTTCTAGGCCAAAGTTTCCTCCATTCTTTGGTCTAGAACTTTTTCTTTTAGATACTTTAACGCAAAGACGCAGAGCCGCCAAGGCGCAAAGAAAATAAAGAGCTACGTTCTTCTTAGCATCTTAGCGCCTTTGTGTCTTTGCGTTAAAAATTCCTTTTTGGCGCTATTGTAGAGCCGTTTTATTTATCTCTATAAATCTCTGTCGACTTCTTGCTTGCTGAAAATGATCGGACGCGATAAACTTTTCTGCTTTAGAGCTGTCAGATGCGGGTGTAGCTCAGTTGGTAGAGCGTCACCTTCCCAAGGTGAATGTCGTGAGTTCGAGTCTCATCACCCGCTATCGGATAGCTCTAAAAACAGTATTTTGCGGGTGTAGCTCAGGGGTAGAGCATCACGTTGCCAACGTGATTGTCGTGAGTTCAAATCTCATCACCCGCTATTTTTTCTAACGAGGGGACGTCCCGTGTCAACAGCACAAGAAGAAGTCGCAAACGACAAAGTAAAAGTACAAATCACCCGTAATCCTGGGTGCAAGATCACTTTTGATGTATCGATGCCCGCTGAAGCGACACAGTCCGCCTATAGCCGTGCTGTCAAGAGCGTGAACAAAGAAGTATCGCTTCCTGGCTTCCGTAAAGGTAAAGCACCTGAAAAGTTAGTCTTGCAGCACTATGGCAAATACGTTGACCGTGAATGGCAAAATTTAGTTGTCGATGAAGCCTTCACACATGCTGTAGAACTGACAAACATACATCCTCTACACCGTGATAGCATTCAACAACCTAATGTGAAGAAGATTTCAAAAGAAGAAGGGGCTGAAATCACCCTGAAATTTGAAAGCCAACCGACCGTTCCGGATGTAGATGTCAACGAGCTATCCCTAGCAGATACCGCTGCCAAAGAAGTTACAGAAGCTGAGCAAAAGAAAGCACTAGACGATCTACGCCTATTCCATGCGGATTGGGTGGAAATCACCGACCGTGCCATTAAAGAGCATGACTTCATCGATGTCGATATCGACGCAGTAGAAAGTCCTGCTTATAACATCTGCACAAATGAGCGCTTTGAAGTTACCAAGGATCGCATGCCATCATGGATGCGCAAGCTAGTTCTTGGCCTCAACATCGGCGAAAACGCTGAAGGTGTGAGTGAAAAGGACGAAAACTTCCCTTACAACTCCCCTACAGGCGAGTTTAAACCAACGAAAGTCCGCGTCACCATCAAAGGCATCAAAACTGCCTCACTACCTGAAATCAACGACGAACTAGCCAAAAAAGCTGGCGTGGATGATGTTGAGCTGCTGAAAGAGCGTATCGCCGCCTCCTTAAAGCGCGATCACCAAAAAGCCGCTGAAGATCTTCTGTATCGCCAAATTGAAAAGCAGCTGTTGGAGAAGTACACCTTCGAAGTTCCTGCCTCTATCCTAGAGTCAGAACGTCAAACACGCGTACGCAACCGCATCCGCGGTCTTCATACTCGCCAAGCATCTGAAGATGAAATCAAGCAAAGATCGGCACAGATCGAAGATGAAGCACGTGTAGATGCAGAATCCTTTGTACGTCTATACTACCTGCTACGTCCGATCGTCCAAAAAAATAACCTCTCTATCACTCAATACGACATGTATCAAGAACTGACACGTCAGATTCACCAATTACCTGTCGAAGAGCAGATCATCGAGCAAAATATGGAGCCTGAACTTGCTCGTGGAAAATTGCTCGCCCTAGTAACTACCCATAAAGGGATGGATTACTTGGTCGGTCAACTGCGCAATAAGTAAAAATAGTCTTGACCCGCGAGGCCAACGACTATTATAAGTAGCGCATAAGAGAATTCAAAGAATAGAGAGCGATCATGGCTGACCAACGACCACGCAATTCCCTTACGCCTTACGTGATAGAAGACACGGGCCGCGGCGAGCGCTCCATGGACATCTTCTCACGCCTGCTTAAAGACCGAATAGTCTTTATCGGCAGCGAGATTAATGACCATGTAGCGAATATCGTCGTAGCTCAGCTGCTATTCCTGCGTATGGAAGACCCTAAGAAAGACGTCAATATCTACATTAACTCCCCCGGTGGCGTCCTAACATCCGGTCTGGCTATCTATGACACCCTAAAGTACCTAGATTGCGATGTGTCAACCTGTTGTATTGGTCAAGCCGCCTCCGTCGGCGCGCTCATTATGGCCGCTGGAACCAAAGGCAAGCGCTTTGCCCTTCCCAATAGCCGCATTATGATTCACCAGCCCCATGGCGGTATTGGCGGGTCGTATGGCGATATTGAAATACAAGCGAAAGAAATATTATTCCTCAAAAGACGTGTCGCCGATATCTTGGCCGAATGTACAGGCCAGACACCCGAAAGAATTCAAGCCGACTCCGAAAGAGATTTCTTTATGGGTCCGGAAGAAGCCGTGAAATACGGTCTGCTTGATGAGGTGTACCAGTCTCGCAAGAAGGAAAAAGAGGGTGATAAGGAAACGGCTGCCAAATAGCAGGGCCTTTCAAATCTCGAGATCGTTAACCAGTTGAGTTTATCGTCATGTCAAAGAAGGCCTATCCTGCCAAAGAAGTCACCTCGTGTTCATTCTGTGGACGCACTGAAGACGCCGTAGAAAAACTAATCTCCGGTCCAAATGTTTTCATTTGTGATAAATGCGTTCGCCTTTGCAACGGCATTCTGGAGAAGAAAACTTCTAACTTCGAACTTAAAGTCCTGAAGCCAAAAGAAATTAAGGCTCGCTTGGATGAATACATTATCGGCCAGGAAAAAGCCAAGAGAACCATCTCTGTAGCCGTTTATAACCACTATAAGCGTATTAAGCAGCTTGGTAAAGAAGGCGGCGGCGTGGACTTCAGCAAGTCCAACGTACTCTTGCTAGGCCCCACAGGATCGGGTAAAACACTGCTAGCCAAAACACTAGCGACGATCCTTGACGTGCCCTTCACCATTGCCGACGCTACAACCTTGACAGAAGCCGGCTACGTCGGTGAAGACGTCGAGAACATTATCCTCCGCTTGCTACAAGCTGCTGATTACGACGTAGCTAAAGCCGAGCTAGGCATTATTTATGTCGATGAAATCGATAAGATTCGTCGTACTACTGGCAATGTCTCCATCACCCGTGACGTATCGGGCGAAGGCGTACAGCAAGCCCTGCTGAAGATAGTAGAAGGAACAGTTGCAAACGTTCCCCCCAAAGGCGGACGCAAGCACCCTAACCAAGAATACATCAAGGTTAACACTGAAAATATCCTCTTCATCGTCGGTGGTGCCTTTGTAGACCTAGATAAGCTTGTAGCCAAACGCCTTGGAAAACAAACCATCGGCTTTAACGTCGGCGGCAAAGAGCTAATCGATCCCGCTAAGAAAAGCTACCTGCTTTCTCAAGTGGAACCTGAAGACCTTATAGAATTTGGCATGATCCCCGAATTCGTCGGTCGTTTCAACAGCATTGCAAACTGCAACGAACTGACGCTCGAAGATATGGTCAGCATCCTCACCGAGCCAAAGAACGCCATTATTAAACAATATGGCAAGATATTTGAGCTCGAAGGTGTTAAGGTACACTTCTCAGAAGATGCCCTTCACGCCATTGCGCAAAAAGCGATGTCTGTGACGACCGGAGCCCGTGCTCTACGCATGATTCTGGAAAATCTAATGCGCGATCTTATGTTCGATGTCCCTTCCGATAACACCGTTACGGAAATACATATCGAAAAAGAGAACGTAGTAGATGGCAAACCACCTTTGATTAAGCGCTCAGCAGAAAAGATCGCCTAACACAAAATGATTGCAGCGTCGCCAGTACCTTTCTCGGACATCACCTTTGTTGTGCAAGGACCCATTCATCGCGTTCCGCGCGATCAATGGGGGCGCACAACTCAGGAGTGTTTAGAGTCGCTACGCAAACACTTTCCTGGTAGCCAGATCATCTTATCCTCCTATAAAGATAGCGATGTTTCTGGCTTAAGCTACGATCAAGTCATACTTTCAGCCGATCCGGGTAGTCTTGATTGGGTTGATGACAGTAATCCAGGTCAAGTATTCCACCCTAATATCAATCGAATGATTGTCACCAGCCTAGCGGGATTGCGAGAGGTAAAAACGCCTTATGCCTGCAAAATACGTTCAGACCTCGTATTCACCAGTTCGGCGCTAGCCCAGCGCTATACAGGGTTACAGAGCGATCCTAAGCTAACGTTTCTACAAGAGCGCATCCAAATCCTCGATTTTTATACGCGAAACGAGGGAACCAATTCAGACTTTAGCTTTTGCATCAGCGATCTGCTCTTTTTCGGCCTAACGGCAGATCTTCTTTGCCTGTTTGATATACCGTTAGCTACACCAGAAGTCATTAATAGCTACTTTAACGAAAGCTATCTGGCAGTGTACTTCCTTAGGAAGTACCATCCGGTTCCTTACACTCATTTTAAGGAATGCGGACCGGAAGTACAAAAGTTGTATGCTGAATTTCTGGCCAATCAGTTTATCATCGTAAATGCCGCTGATGTGGGCCTGCCACTCCCCTTTCGCATCACACAATGGGATCGAGCTTCTATTTACACTCATCAAGACTGGCAAGCGTTGTACCGCATCCACTGCCTAAAGCAGTGGGTTTGGAAGCCGTTACTCGCCATCAAGACACTCTACAACCGTCTTGTGATGTATCCCTATGATCTCCGAAAGAAGTTAAGGATACGTACAAGACTACGCGCCCTGTTGGCTAAAAAAGCTTAAGTGGACGATGTGGACGGGGTGGACTCAGTGGACTGAGTGCACAGAAAAATGCGTCCATAAGATCTATAAGAGGTAGTATCGCCAACTCAAGAACTATGTTCTCAGCGCTCCCATGCTGAGAACAACACTCTTCGGTAGGCTCACATCTAGCCCAACAAAAGAACTTGACCTCAATCAATTTAAATTTTATGTTTCATGCGTTTGAAATTTAAATTGGTTATGTCTATGTACAAGCTCGCCCTATTCCTTCTGCTAACCTGCTCATCGCACTCCCTCCAAGCTGCCGACCTGCATTTAACCGCTGAAACCGAATCCTTAGCTAGTGTGCATGGTTGCGTTAATGCCATTTCGGGCGATTTCTTCTTCACAGAGACAGGCCTTGCCACTTCAAACGTTTCTCCTGTCCACTACACAACCAGCTACGATAGTGGCCACCAATTTCCGAGCCCAAGGGGTTTTGGCATTGGAGCCTACTTCCCCACCATAATGTTTAACCTTGATGTTGATACAAAACACGAACGTGCTGATCTCTTAGCGTGGGAACGCGAAGGGTTCACTGTACCTTTGAAAGGACATTTTACTCATCATGCCATCCGTTTCTCTGTGCATAGCGACCTCTTCAAATTAGGATACACCAACTACTCTGAAGCAGGGATCAGCGGCCGAAACAATATCAAAAACAGGCAGATCACCTACCGAGGGTTCGGTAAAAATTATACTTGGGGAACGTTTGAAGTTGTCGAGGGATGTGGTACAAAGCGTATCTATCAGCCTATTCGAGAAGATAAAGATATAGGCTGGAGGCTTTCAAGTGAAATTCGTCCCAACGGACACAAGGTACTCTATGAATACCAAGGCTTCATAAACTCTGCTATTCCAAGCAGACTGAAAGTCACCAATGCCGATGAAAGCATCACATATGGCACTCTTAACTTCATTTCTCGCCCTGATGGGTACTCCGTCGAAGCAAGCAATGGTGATCGTGCAGACTATGTGACTGCGCCGTTCGGCATACGATATTCAGAGAACATCCCTAGCATTGGACCAACCATCTTTGAGAAAAAATCTGTGCAGCTTAAGACCATGAATTCCTCGCAAGGAATCGAAACGCACTACGCTATTTCAACCATTGGAAAAGGAACGCTGCAGAAAATCTCGCACATTTCCAAGCCTAACAACCGCTTCCTCAATATCACCTATCGCCCTTCCGATGGAAAAGTCACAGCACTTCATGCTCCTGTAGGAGCCGACGCCGCCCCCATTCAGGTAGCCTCATTCCAGTATGGCGACAAATATACAGAGGTCTTCGATGCGCACAGCACCAAAACGCTTTACCGCTATCCCACCAATAAGGTCTCGACCGTTGAAAAATATGCAAAAGATGGCTCCATTTACTCCACCAAGCACTTCGTATGGGGCGAAAGTGGTCCACAGCAAGGTCATCTTCTAGCTAGGGGGCTCTCTAAAGGAACTAAAGAGTTCGTCACCTACACCATTGGCACGTACGATGAGCGGGGAAATATCATTAAGGAGGAGCTCTTTGGTAATCTGTCAGGCCATGGGCACAACACTTTCACCATTGGCTTTGACAGTCGGCCGGTAAAGCTGATAGATGCTCCCCATAAACCTACACGCAAGCCTAAGAAAAAGAAGCGTTATGTCCCTGGGCCTCCTGTAGAATCGGTAGCAACCCATTATGTGTATTCAAAAGATGGCTTCAATCTACTACTTGAAGAACACCATCTCGATTCCATCTCCTTTTTTCATAACTACCTAGAAAACACCAATTTGCCCATCTCAAAATTCCGAACCTACTGCGGTGAGATTATTTCGCGAGAATTCCATGAGTATCAAGACGGCCTTTTAGTAAAAACAATCGCAGATGATGGTTCAAGCCCCGACTCAAACAACCTCGCTGGCGTTCATACACGCACGTTTCAGAAAATTGTACGCCGAAATAACTCCCCCGCCATTGGCTCTCCTGAATCTGTTATAGAGGGATTCCTAGACCTATCCAGTGGTAGCGAAATTCAACTCAAGCGCACTCTATATCACTATGATTCGCGCGAAAAAGTTGTCCAAGAAGATATCTATGATCGGGATAACAACCACTGCTACTCCTTATTTCATGCCTATGATAGCAAAGGAAACCTCGTCAGCCAAACAGATCCCATTGGCCGAGTCACTAACTACGAGTATGATGAAAATCGCAACTGTGTTGGCGAGGCGCTACTAGACAGTGGCGTGAACATTCGCCATCACTATGATTGCGCAAACCGACTAATCCGGACCGAGGAATATCACCGCGATAGCTCCATCCTAACGACATCCTACTCCTATGATTATCTAGGAAATCGAGTAGCCATGGTCGATCACTTTGGCAACGAAACACGCTATGTTTACGATGAGTTTGGCCGTCAAACCCAAATCATCCACCCCAAATGCCAAAACTCTATCGGAGATGCCTACCAGGCTATTGAAACCAAAAAATACGATCTGTTTGGCAACGTGATCGAGGAGATCAATGCCCTAGGTCATACCACCGGCACAAAATACAACATCCGCAACCAACCCATCGAAATCACACAGGCGGACGGATCCAAAGAACGTTACGAGTATAATTTAAATAGCAGCGTGAGAACCAAATGGGAGCCTTCGGGAGTCTATCACCACTACGACTACGATGGTCATCTCCGACTCACACGCACAGCCACCTACGCTCCAGATGGCACGTTCCTGCATGCCACAACAAACGAATATGCTGGCAGTAATCTGGTCAAGGTTATTGATGCCATGGGCTACGCAACAGAGTATCGCTACGATGGCGCTGGACGAAAGATCGAAGAAATACAACCCGCCGGAACGCGTATCTCATACGCTTATGACAGGCTAGGACGCCTCCACGAGACAACCCATTGGATCGATGATCACAATTTTGTCCGCACCATCCATGATTTCGATTTCCTAGATCGCCCAATCGCTATGCATTCCGAGGATCAAGATGGCACCCTCCAACGTAAAGAATCCTATGAATATGACCTACGTGGTAACAAAACCAGGGTGGCAGTCGCGATTGATGAACACTCTGCTTCCCAAACAACCACCGAATACGACACGCGCAATCGACCTACCCGCATCCTAGATGCCTGCGGCCATGTAACCACTATCCACAATTTTGAGCGCTATTCCAATCCACTTGGAGGCTATCTCTTTTCAAAAACAACAACCGATCCATTAGCAACGCAAACAATAGAAATTCATGATCCCTTAGGACGCCCATGGATCTGCGAAAAACGTAACCCAAGCGGCGAACTGATCTCCCATCAAAAACTTAGCTACGATGAAGCAGGGAGAAAAATACAACAAGTAGACACCGCCCACGCAGAGGGAGCTGAGCGCGAATGCTACACGGTCGATTGGGCTCTTGACTCTATGGATCGCCCCCTTTTCGTCACCGAAAGCGGCAAAGATGGCTCCCGCAAAACAACCGCTTATTCCTATGATGCTTTAGGACGCCTTAAAACAATTACGAAGCCGGACGGTGTCGTTCTACACCACGACTACGACGCACTCGGACGCTTGGTAAAGCTGACTTCTTCGGATCAATCGATCTGCTACCTCTATCAGTACGACTCCAATAACAACCTCCTGCGCGTGGAAGACTTCACTCAAGGTACAGAAACCCGACGCACTTACGACGAGCAAGATCGCATGATCGGCGAAGAGTTAGCCAACGGACTTGCCGTTGCCTATACTTATGATGGTCTTGGGCGCCCTGAAGAGATTGTTTTACCCAATCAATTTACCATTCAATATTCCTATCAGGGTAAGAATTGCGTAAAGGTTGCCAAATGCGACCAACATAAGAATGTTGTCTATCAGCATACCTATGATTCACACGATCTTCGAGGCATAACCAAAGAAGCGACGCTACCTTGCAATGCCACCATTTCCTTCCTTCACGACGCTTTAGCACGTCCCACCGAAATAGCCTCTA
>JAUXSF010000025.1 GCA_030679955.1 Chlamydiales bacterium
TCTGCGTTTGCCACTGGAACGTCGTTAACTGGTGTGATATCCAAACTAACTAAAGCTGTGCTGGAAGCAACTCCATCGCTGAGGGAGTATGTGAAGCTGTCAGGGCCAAAGTAATTAGCATCTGGAGTATAGGTAAACGAGCCGTCCGAGTTAAACACCAGAGCACCGTGCGTCGGGCCTGTGGTTACTGTAGCGAATAGTGGGCCTTCCACGTCAGTGTCATTGGTGATTACGTTGCCTGTGATATTCGTATCCTCAGCACCACTGTAAGTGTCTGCGTTCGCTACTGGAACGTCGTTAACGGAATTGACAGTGATGCTCACTGTAGCAACGTTACCAGAGTCTAAGCCGTCATTTAGTCTATATGTAAAGGTATCGGTTCCATAGTAGTTAGCTTCAGGAGTATAGTCGAAGGTACCATCAGCATTAAGAACAAAGAGCGAAGCATGTGTTGGACCAGGTCCTACGAGAGACACTGTAGCGCCATTGATTGAATCGTCTGAGTCTGTGTCATTACCCTTAACTGAAGCAGCATTTATGGTTTGATCTTCGTTAACTGAATACGAATCGGCAATGGCTACTGGAGGGCTATTGATACGACGCGCTGCACTAAATTCGGAAGTGCTACCGGTGCTGTTGGTAGCTGTGGCTGTAATATACAGTTTTCCAACATCAACGTATACAAGGCTAAAGGCTCCATTTCCACTACCATTTGTGGTTACAGTCGTGGAACCGACATAGACTTGCCCTTCGCCGAATCCTGAAGGGTCTGCAGCGGTAGAGGCATAAATATCAACATTAAAGGTGGCGTTGGCAGTGCTGTTAAGGGTACCTGACACAGTGACGTTGCCACCAGAGGGAATCGCCGAGGTAATGATAGGATAGTTCTGAAGTCCATTGGCTCCTGAATCGCTATCCCCTGTATCATTAACTGCTACCCCAATAGGATTCAAATCAATACCTAGGCCAGAGTTATTGTAGATAGAATTTCCGCGTATTGAAATTCCTGAGATGGTGCCAGAACTGATAAAGACGCCTGGGCCATTGGTAGAATTAGCAATAATGTTAGCTCTAGAAGAGATTGTTGCGGAGCCGATGGTGGTATTTGCAGAGTTTACCAAAATACCGGATGCGTTTGCGATTACTGTTACTCCATCCGCCCCAACCCCTATATGGTTGCCATAAACTAGATTACCCCCTGCTGAGATAGTTAAAGCTGGGCCATTTATATTTCCAATGACGTTATCAAGCACTTGAGTCAGAGAAGCTGAAGCGATAATACCTTTTGATGAAGTTGGACCCAATAGAGCTGCATTTCCTCCGACCTGCACTCCTACGTAGTTATTTCTAACGATGCTATTAGGAGAGGAGCTTTCAACCGAAATTCCGCCAGAGACTATATTACCTTGAATCAAAGAGTTGCTTGAAGAGCTTCGAATACTATATGCGTTAAGGTCGGTCTGATTTGTCATCGCTGTCACACCATCGAGGCCAACGCCAACGTAATTGTTGCGAACAGTGACATTAGTACTATTAATTGCAATCCCAGCGTAATTAAAATTAGTTATAGATAGGCCTTCTATTATAGAACCTGCTCCATTGCTTCCCGTAACTAAAATTCCAAATGCATTTCCTCCAATGCCGGCGCCATCAATCCGAATAAGGAGAGGTCCCGAATATCCCACACCACCCTGCGTTAAGCCTGTAATATGAACTTGATCGATTAAACTCTCAAAGTGGCTTCCTACATTTAATATCTGGGTGGAACCCACTGTTCCGATATGAAAATATGAGGTTTGAACACCGCTTATGCGGTTTGAGTTCACGATAAATTGCCTGAATGACCCCTGAGAAGCGGGATTTGCATTCACAATCGCGCTAAAGCTAAAGCCAAAATCTAATTGTGTGATTGATTGAGCTGCTAGCACAACCTTCGCAACGTGCTCTGAACCTAGTAAGGTTGCGTTGTTATCAGCAACATTTGCTTGCTTGCCACCAAATAGTTCTCCAGCTGCCGCACTGAATGTGTAGGCTGATCCATTAAATGTAACACTGCCAATTGGACCATGTGTTTGTTCAGCCAAAGGTTGTCCAGGTACAAGCGTCAATCCTTCGGAAGGTGTTATACTGAGAGAATTAACGGTAATCCAATAGGTGCCGGCCGCACGTTCAAATGAGAATAGACCATTCACATCTGTTGTTGTACTGGATACGAAGGGGTCTGTAGCGTCTGGAGATCCCGACCCGTTGTCTTGATAGAGTCTAACAGTAACCCCAGGTCTGTATGAAATTGAACCGGATGGCGAGCCATCGGCCTCCAAGTCTTCGAAGACATGGCCAGAGATCGTTGCAAGGTCGATCACGTTGACTGTCACCGTTCCGGTATCGATTAGGCCGCCGCTATCTGTTACCTGCACCACTAGGTTATATTGTGAAACTGTTTCGTAATCGATAGCCCCGCTCACATAAACCAATCCATTGCTATCAATAGCAAACGCGTTATCAATGTTGCCGGATATAATAGAGTAGGTGAGAGCACCGGGCTCTACATCCGTGGCTGAAACATTCACCAAGCCACTTCCAACACTCGTGTTTTCTGTAACAGAGACAGTGACATCGTTTACAATTGGAGCATCGTTAATAGGGTCAACAGTGATGGTAAAAGTGTGAGACGTGGAGAGACCACCAGGGTCCAACACACCATTCTGGTCAGCGTCTTCAAATACAGTGACTGTCACTGTAGCTACGCCAAATTGATTTGCAGCTGAAGTATAGGTCAAAAGGCCTGTAGCTAAGTTTATGGTCGGCTGCGAGCTAAAAAGGGTATTGTTGTTATTGCTTACGGTAATGGATAGCGCTTCTGTTTCAAAAGGCCCTGGGCTAGCATTAGCAAGAAAGTTGGCTACCGAATGCACTCCCGAGTCTTCGTTTACATTTTGGTTGGCGCCTAGATCAAACGTGGGACTGTCATTGACAGCGTTGACCGTGATGGTGACTGTAGCAGTGTTACCAGAGTCTAAGCCGTCGTTTAGTCTATATGTAAAGGTATCGGTTCCATAGTAGTTAGCTTCAGGAGTATAGTCGAAGGTACCATCAGCATTAAGAACAAAGAGCGAGGCGTGTGTTGGACCAGGTCCCACGAGAGATATTGTAGCGCCATTGATTGGATCGTCTGAATCTGTGTCATTACCCTTAACTGAAACAGCATTGGTTATGGCTTGATCCTCGTTCACTGAATACGCATCGGCAATGGCTACTGGAGGGCTATTGATACGTCGCGCTGCACTAAATTCTGATGTACTTCCAGTGATATTAGTTGCTGTGGCAGTTATGTACAGCTTTCCGACATCAACATGGACAAAGTTAAAGCTACCATTTCCACTAGAGTCTGTAGTCACAGTGGTTGAACCTAGATAAACTTGTCCTTCCCCAAATCCCGAAGGATCCGCAGTGGTAGATGCATAAATATCAATATTAAAAGTGGCGCTAGAAGTGCTGTTTAAGGTCCCTGATACGGTGATATTTCCACTAGATGGAACGACAGAGGTGATAACTGGGTAGTTTTGAAGGCTGTTTGCCCCGGAATCTGTGTCTCCAAGGTCGTTAATAGCAACCCCACTAGGACTCAAATCAATACCTAGCCCAGAGTTATTGTAGATAGAATTTCCGCGTATTGAAATGCCTGTGACGCTGCCAGAACTTATCAGGACACCTGGACCATTGGTAGAATTGGCTATGATATTGGCTTTGGATGGATCTGTAGCTGAACCAACAGTTGAGTTAGCACCGGATATGTCAATGCCAGACAAATTAGAGATTGCTGTTACACCATCTTCACCGACACCAATATGATTACCATATATTGTGGCGCCAGTTCCTATAATCGTGATAGCAGGGCCATTAATATTCCCAATAACGTTATTAAGAACCTGCGTTCCAAGGGCAGTACTTAAAATTCCATTCCAAGGGGCTGACCCTAATAGTGCTGCATTACCCCCTACCTGCACACCGACGTAATTATTGCGAATAATGGTATTATTCATACCGCCACTAGTTCGAATACCACCCGAGATAACGTTGTTCTCAATTATAACATTGTTTGCCGAGTTAGTGACAGCGTATGCGCTAGAGAGTGTGTGATTAGTTGCTGCTGTTATACCATCGAGAGCGACGCCTAGGTAGTTATGACGGATAATCGAATTGGCACCTGAAACAGAAATTTCGTTATTAGTGAAGTTGGTTATAGAAAAACCTTCTATCACAGAGCCTGCCGCACTCGAATTAAGAGAGAGCCCAATTGTAGCGCCAGTTAATGTCACGCCATCTATGCGAATCAGGGGAGATCCAGAATATCCCGCGCCGCCTTGCGTAAAAGCATTCAGGTTTATTTGATCGGTGATGCTGGAGAAGAGAATTCCAGTAACATTGATAGTCTGACTAGAACCGACCGCACCAATATGGAACTGTGAGGTTTGAACCCCATTGAGCTTGTTTGAATTAGACAAAAACTGTCGTAGTGATCCTTGCAAGTGCCTCTCGAGAGCACCGCCATTTGTGTTAACAATTACTTCGTAGCTAAATCCAAAATCCAAGGTCGTAATGGAGGAAGATAGTATGACCCTAGCAGCATGCTCCGCCCCCAACAGAGTATTAGCATCATCTGATACACTTACCTGTTTACCACCATATAGGGTTCCAGCAGAGGAAGTGAAGGTGTAAGCAGAGCCATCAAACTTCACACTTCCGGAAGGTCCAAAGGTTTGTTCAGCCCAAGGGACAGGTGAACCGTTTTGATTGCCTACCGAAGGTGTTAGCGTAGTGGAGTCGATGGTAATCCAATAATTGCCTGCTGCACGTTCAAAGGAAAACAGACCATTCACATCCGTCGTCGTGCTTGCTACAAAGGCATCCGTAGCATCAGGTGCTCCCACAACTGATCCACTATCTTGGTAAAGTCTGACAAGGACACCAGACCTGTATGAGATAGATCCAGCAATGGCACCATCGGAGTCCAAGTCTTCAAAAACACGTCCTGAAATACTTGGAAGATCTATTACATTAATTGTCACTGCCGCTGTGTTGGTTAAACCACCGCCATCTGTCACTTGCACGACGAGGTTATATTGTGAAAAAGCTTCATAATTGATGGTACCGTTGATGAAGATCAGACCGTTGCTGTCGATACCAAAGGCATTGCCGGTATTGCCCGATATTATCGAATAAGTAACAGAACCAGGTTCCACATCAGAGGCAACAACATTACCCACACCACCACCTATAGAAGCATTTTCAGTAACAGAAAATGTTGCATCGTTGACCATAGGAACATCATTAACAGGGTCCACAGTGATGGTAAACGTTTGTGAAGTGGAGAGACCACCAGGGTCCAACACACCATTCTGGTCAGCGTCCTCAAAAACCGTGACTGTCACATTAGCTACGCCACTTTGATTGAGTGCTGAAGTATAGGTCAACAGGCCTGTAGCTAGATTAATAGTTGGCTGCGAGCTGAACAGCCCATTATTATCATTGCTAACTGATATAGATATTGCTTCTGTTTCGAAAGGCCCAGGGCTAGCATTGGTCAAAAAATTAGCAATTGATTGAACACCGGAATCCTCTGCAACCTGTTGATTACTACCCAAGGTGAAGGTCGGTGCATCATTCACATTGTTAACAACTATGTCAAACGACGTAGTGAAACTATTAACGCCCCCATTTGCGGTTCCACCGCTATCGGTCAGTGTTACACTTACATTAACCGTTCCAAATTTGTTTGGAGCCAAGGTGTATGTGAGATTTCCTGTATTAAGGTCTATTGCAGGCTGGCCTCCAGAAGTAAAAAAGCTGCTGTCACTAGGTGTCAGGCTTACGGACAAGAATTGTCCGGCTTCGTTTGCAGGTCCTACCGTAATGCCGGTGGCATAGCCGAAGTGGCCATGGGAGGCACTATCCTCCGATACTGAAAGGGCACTTCCCAATGTGATTGTAGGAGCATCGTTAACGGAAAGTACCGTTATTGTCACAGTGGTAGGGGCACCTATAGCTCCCAAGCTATCCACTAAATGATAGGTGAAAGAATCAGTACCAAAGGCGTTGGAATTGGGAGAATATAAAAACGACCCATTGGACTGAAAAAATATGGAACCAATAGGCACAGCTTGCTGACTATCAAAAACAGCGGTAAATGAGTTTCCCTCGGGATCCAGGTCATTCGCTCTTACTCCAGGCGCTATAGAGAGTGTCACGTTGTCTTCTAAGGCCGTGTAGCTGTCGGCATTAGCTATTGGGCCGCGATTGACGATAGCTATTGCACTTGCTCTATCATCCTCAGTTGCTGCTCCCCCGTTTGGCACCGAATCAGGATCCCATTGGTTTGAAGCAGTAATTTCAGCAACGCTTGAGAAGGTTGAAGTTGATGGAACAGTGCCGGAAAGCACCATTTGTAGCACGGTGCCGGTAGTAATACTGGAAACCGAGATTTCTCCCGTCAGACTGTTAAATGTGACTCCGGCGGGAAAGCTTGAAACTTGAAGGTTTTGCAAACCGCTTGTTACCTTAATTACTACTCCAGTCGCGGTGGAAGGACCGCTATTTGTAAGAGTAACCATGAACTGACCATTGGATGTCCCTTCGTTTAATCCACCAACATGAGTCGCCGCGACTGATAGATCCGCAAGGCTGTAGGCTGTGACAGAGATATTATCCATCCCCCAAGACTCTTCAGTCGCAGGACTGTTCGGGGTGGTTGAAGTTAAGTCAGACTGTGCTGAAAAAGTCGCGCTAGCACCCGTATGTTCAATTAAATAGGTTATTCGATAGGTTACTTCCGGGGTTCCTGTATTATTGTATCCGAGCGTTCCCACAGCAAAAGCGCCTGTGCGTGCAGCAAAACTTGCCGGAAAATTGTCGGGAAAAGCTTGAAAGTATGTGCTGGAAGAGATTGTGGTATCTAAGACTGGTACCCCATTCATATAGAAATAATGGGCATCAGGTCCAAAGGTGCCTACTTGTGAATTGGCATTGGAAGTAATGCCGATTCCATCCCAAGATCCCACTGTGATCAGGTCATAGGAGACTAATAAGAGGTCGTGACTACCCAATCCATTAACCGTCCAAGTGGCAGATTGGTTACCCATTAGCCCTAGGAAGCGTGCATTGGTATCCCCGGGAGCTTGCCCGAATATAACCTGTGGAGTAGGGTTAAACTGAATGGAATTGGTAAAGGGATTGGCAGTATAAGTAAGCGAACTTGCACTTGATGCAGCAGAAAAGTCCTGACTGTAGACTAATGTGCCACCCACCGGGGCGGTTCTATCAACCACAGAAATACTGACTGTCTTGGCAGTGCTTAGTAATACCCCATCGTCAACCTTATAAGTAAAACTGTCTGCACCTATATAGCCGGTGTCTGGCGTATAAGACCATGATCCATCTAAGCCAATGGCTACATTCCCATGGGTAGGGCCAGCTACAAGATGTGGAGCAAAGGAGGTATCTCCATCGGCATCGGTCACCCCAACAAGGAGTCCATTCGCAGCGTTGCGAACCAAGGTTGTATTTTCCCCCGTCGACACCACCAAATTCGTTGCAACCGGTGCGGTACTTGTTGCGGAGCCTAAAGTATACACATAAAGTTCCGTGCCCGATCCGCCGGTCGCAGATAGGTAGATTTTGTTACCTATTATTGTAAGATTGGTGGGGTTGCTAGGAGGGCCTCCAGCGTTGATATCCTGAAACCGTACTGTTCCAGCTGCTGTTCCATCACTCACCCACAATTCATTTCCACTAGTGCCATCGTTGGCCGCAAAGTAAATCTGTGCGTTTTGGTATGCAACCAAGCTAGTGGGGTCAGATGCACCGGTTGCATTGATATTTTTCACCACTGTGGTGTCTTTGTAGGTACTTCCTGTCGTTTTGTAAAGTTCTCTTAAATAGGTATCGGCCTCATAATTAAACATGGCATTTCCACGATCAGCACTAAAGAAAACCACATCGCCCACGGCTGTAACCTGGCTAATAGTATTGGTTGCAGCATTTGGCAGCTCCATAATGCTGTAGGTACCAGCTGCTGTTCCATCGGTGCGAACCAGGGAGTTTACCGCGTTACCCTGTGATTGAAAATTTGAGGTGAAGTACATGAGACCACCGGAAATAACCGGTTTTGTCATCATCGGACCATTCGAGTTGCCAAGTGCACCAACGCCCGCATCAAAGAACATCGACGAGGTATTAGTAGCAGGGTTATAAACATACATCTCGAAGGCAACGTTAGCTGAATCCGCAGTCGCGTAGAAATACACTCTACTATTAAAAGCTGTCAGATGAAGGGGGAAAGAGCCATTAGCTCCCGGTGTTATCTGAGGGGTTGCTTGCAATTGATTGTTGGCTGTGTGGTAGATATACAGTTCAATGCCCGTAGCACCTGTGCCAGCTCTGAAATAAATATCTGTGCCCAATATAGCGGCATTAAGATTAGTACCCCCACCCCCAAGGGTTAATGTCGGTGTTAAGTTAGCAGACACCGTAGTTCCATCAGTACTATATAGTCCCCTAGTACCACCAGGAAAGGCCGTGAAATATAATTTATTGTTTACGACCATGAAGTCGTCAAACAGAGTGTCGCCTGCCCCCGGGTTCAAATCGGCCACCATCACTGTTCCAGCTGATGTTCCATCACTCTTCCAAAGCTCAATCCCACTATCAACCCCCAAGGAGGTCACCCCGCGAGCAGTGAAGTAAAGGTTGCCGTTAAAAACGATAAAATTGTCCGGATTTGAACTACCACCACCAACAACCAAGTTGATATCTTTAACTAATGTAGCGGTAGTACCATCTGTTCTGTATAGCTCTCTGCCAACAGCAGCACCACCATCAGCAGCAAAATAGACGAAAGAGCCAAGCTGTGTGAAGTTAGAGGGGCTCGAGTTTCCGGACGCATTAATATTGATTAAGCCATCTAAAATACCATCCCAAGAGGCTAGTCTGTTGGCGTTGAAATAGAGCAGATCCGTTGATATACCGCCATATTCCAAAAACCAGTTCGCGCCCGCTACAGGATTGCCTGTCATGTCATCCGATGCCGCGACGGAAACCTCTCTGCCTGTAATGGGGTCATCCAAAAGGCTATCTATCTGAGTCAGTGCCTCTGAATCCGTTTTGCTAAAGTCACAAGAGAGGAAGTCGACCCGACCTTCGTTGTGAATCATTCCCCCTATATCTTTCCAAAACTGCTGCAAAGCTGTATTTGAACTCAGGGTGTCTTTGGTAACAGTGATTTCACTTGTCAAAACAAACTCACCATCCTGCCCGTGACCAGCAAAGGCGATACTATCGGCAATCCTGCCGTTTAACGCGCGTTCAATGCCCTTGCTAATATCCTCTAGGCTTGATCCATCTTGCTGGTAGGCAACAACAATCACATCACTCGAGATAGCCGAAATAAAGTCCTGTAATTGCGGTATTTGCGAAGACACAACCATCACTCTTACCGCAGCGGCGTGAGCATCTACACTAGGGCTGTCAGTAACCGGTGCAGCTGCGGCAGAGGTGGTAGACTTGTCACTCGGTAAAAGGCTGGAATCTTTTGAATCTTGTCCTTGCGACGCCGCTGGAGGAGGCGCTTCGGCATGCGAATCTGCCGAGGTGGTCACCGCGTCAGCTATGACGGCGGCTATAGCAGCGTCAAATAATAAACGCTGCTCAAGTGGCACAAATCGTAAAAGCATGCCCACCTCAAAAGAAAATAATATATACTGATCTTTTTTACTATTATAACATATTTAATATTTTTATTTTTTAATTAATATTCTAAACATATTTTATAACTAGCACTTAATAGTTATAATTACAGTTATAGGACTCTAACAGGATTGACAAGATTTTAGAGTAACCTAAGAATCAGTTCCATCCTGCCGCGAAGCGATCGTGCATATCCTGTAAAATGTTCTGTTATGCCGCGCCTTTTATCAGATCCAACATTGCTTGAAGAGAGCCGTTAAAGCCCTCGTTTACCAAATCTCGTTGATCCTGAGTTGGATGATCAATAAGCATATTAAATTCGCTTGATTCTATTGGGAACCCTAGTATGTCTCGAGCAGAATCGAGAACTTCATTTATCTGGAAGAAGTCAGTACTCGACAGATTTGAAGAGTTTGAAGGAAGATCGGTAATACCCTCGCTCACCAGGTTGCTGTTGTAGTAGTCTAACGAATCAAACCCAATCATTTCTCCCGTACTTGTCATTTGATTATCTCCGCCAACACCATAGAAACCCGTAGGATTGAGGAATAGATCCTCAACCTCTTTGGTTGATTCAAAAGCGCTGTCAATATAGGGCGACTCACTGGTGGGAGCGATGACAAACTGCCCAATCGTATTCTGATCTAGAACATTAAGGGAGATAAAGAAAGTCTGAGTCGATCGGTCAACACCACCATTTGCTGTGCCCCCTCCATCGACCAAAGTAACATGCACTGCTACCACACCACTGGCGTGATCGGCAGGAGTAAAGCTCAACTTACCTAAGGCATCAAGAGTAGGTTGTGAAGTGAATAATGCCGGATTGTCATTAACAATGTCCCAATGAAGAGGCTGCCCAGCCTCATTAGCTGGCCCAGGAGAGATTCCTGTTGCAAACGGATCAATAGTTTGAGTTCCTGACCCAGCATCTATGTCTGGTCCAAGATTAAAGGTGGGAGCATCATTAACAGGAATAACAGTGATTGTCACATTTCCCACATCAGTTAAGCCACCAGCGGCATCTCTTACAGCATAGGTAAAACTATCTATGCCAAAGAAATTTACTTCTGGTGTGTATGTAAAGTCACCACTCGAACTAAAAGCTACCATACCGTGAATCGGACCCACGGTTAGCAAGGCTGATAGAGTAGTACTGTCGATATCACTGTCATTGCTAAGCACATTGCCTGTGATGGCATTGTCCTCCAAGCCATTATAGTTATCATCTACCGCAACAGGAGCATCATTAACCGGGCTAACATTCAGACGCACCCTAGCAGTGACTGAAGAAGTACCGTCGCTCAAATTATATGTGAAGTTATCAACACCGTTAAAGTTGGCATCAGGAACATAGGTAAACGCACCGGTGAGAGCATTAAAGGCTACTATTTGACCATGTACAGGCGACCCCACAATGATGGCAACTAGGGATGAACTATCAACATCACTATCGTTGGTTCGCACATTGCCTGTGATTGGAGTGTCTTCGATGCCACTAAAAACGTCATTTACAGCTACTGGAGGATCGTTGACCGGTGCGATATCTAAGCTGACAGTTGCTGTGCTAGTTGCTGTTCCGTCGCTTAGGATATATGTGAAGCTATCAGCTCCATTGTAGTTAGCATCTGGAGTATATGTAAACGATCCATCAAGGTTAAGTATTACAGTGCCGTGTATTGGCCCCACGTCCAGTGTAGCTGATAAGGCGTCACCATCTAAATCACTGTCGTTGGTTAGAATATTTCCAGTAATATTGATATCTTCAGTACCAGCATAACTATCATTCACAGCTGCAGGAGGATCATTAACTGCACCGACATTCAAACTGACTGTTGCTGTGCTGGTAGCTATTCCATCGGTTAGAATATAGGTAAAGCTATCGGATCCATTGTAGGCAGCATCTGGAGTATAGGTAAACGATCCATCTGGGTTTAGTATTACAACACCGTGTGCAGGGCCAACATCCACAGTAGCTGATAGAGCATCTCCATCTGGGTCGCTATCGTTAGCTAGAACACTTCCGGTGATGTCGGCGTCTTCAGCGCCATTAAAGCTATCATTGACTGCAACCGGAGCATCGTTAGCAGGAGTAATATCTAAATTTACTGTGGCTGTGCTGGTAAGCGACCCGTCACTTAAGATATATGTGAAACTGTCAGAACCATAGTAGTTAGTATTTGGAGTATATGTGAACGAGCCATCAGCGTTCAGGACTACGGAGCCGTTAGTGGGTCCTGCATCTACCATAGCCGTCAGTATATCGCCATCTGGATCACCATCATTGGTTTGGACATTGCCAACGATGTCATTGTCTTCAGCTGCACTGAAACTATCATCTACAGCTACTGGAGGATCATTCATCGCGATTATAGTTAAGTTGACTGTTGCTGTGCTGGTGAAGGTTCCATCGCTTAAGATGTAAGTAAAGCTATCAGTTCCGTTGTAGTCGGCATTTGGAGTATAGGTAAATGACCCGTCAGGGTTCAGGACTACAGAGCCGTTAGTGGGTCCTGCATCTACAATAGCCGTCAGTAGATCGCCATCTGGATCACCATCATTGGTTTGGACATTGCCAGTGATTAGAGTATCTTCAGCTCCACCGAAACTATCATCTACCGCAACTGGAGGATCATTCTCTGCGATTATGGTTAAATTGACTGTTGCTGTGCTATTGAGCGACCCATCAGTTAAGATATATGTGAAGCTGTCAGAACCATAGTAGTTAGTATTTGGGGTATATGTGAAGGAGCCATCAGCGTTCAGGAATACAGAGCCGTTAGTTGGGCCAACATCCACCATCGCTGTCAGTACATCGCCATCTACATTACTATCATTTGTTTGGACATTGCCGATGATGTCAGTATCTTCAGCTCCACTATAATTATCATCTACCGCTACTGGAGGGTCATTCACCGCGGTTATGGTTAAGTTTACTGTTGCTGTGCTGGAGAAAGCTCCATCGCTAAGGATATATGTGAAGCTGTCTGATCCGTTGTAGTTAGCATTTGGAGTGTAGGTAAATGAACCATCAGGATTCAAAACTACAGAGCCGTTAGTTGGTCCAACATCTACCGTCGCTGTCAGCATATCGCCATCTACATTACCGTCATTGGCTTGGACATTGCCAGTGATTGGAGTATCTTCAGCTCCGCTAAAGGCATCATCTACAGCTACTGGAGGATCATTCACAGCGGTTATAGTTAAGCTGACTGTTGCTGTGCTGGTTTTGGCTCCGTCACTTAAAGTATATGTAAAGCTATCTGTCCCGTTGTAGTTAGCGTTTGGAGTATAGGTAAATGAACCATCAGGGTTCAGGACAACAGAGCCGTTAGTGGGTACTGCACCTAGTGTGGTTGTCAGCGCATCGCCATCTGGGTCACTATCGTTAGTTTGGACATTGCCTGTAATATCATTATCCTCGGCGCCACTAAAGCTGTCGTTTGTCGCTACTGGAATATGATTAAGTCTGAGCATGGCACTAAATTCCGAAGTATTATTTGCAGCATCAGTAGCAGTGGCAGTGATATAGCTTTTTCCTACGTCGGCCGTAGTGAAAGTAAAAGTTCCATCTCCGCTAGCATTTGTTGTGACCGAAACTGTTCCTAAAAATACTTCACCCTCTACAAATCCCGATACATTCGCATTCGTGGATGCATACAAATCTACAGCAAAGATAGCATTTGGCTTGCTATTCAGCGTGCCAACAATGGTTATATCAGTCCCAGAATAAGTGGCAGAGGTTATTACAGGATAGTTTTGTAGACCATTAGCCCCACTATCACTATCGCCCGCATCGTTGGGATTAACAACTGTGGCAGGGCTGAGATCAATGCCCAATGAGGTATTGTTATAAATAGAGTTGCCCCGTATCGAATTGTTCACGGCTCCAGCAAAAGATACCAAAACACCGAGGAATTGGTTAGCAATTATGTTGGCCTTTGTTGGATCCGTCGCTGATCCAATAATAATATTCTGACCATTGTTAAATATGGCAGTAGCGGTATTAGCTATCGCCGTGACACCATCGGCAGCGACGCCAATCTTATTTCCATAGATCTCGGCACCGTTTACAGCATTGCTTATGCTAATAGCTCCACCTGAGCGTACGATGATATTGTCTATGATCTGAATATTGGATCCGCTGTTAATGAGAAGACCAATGCCTCCGAATGTTAGGGCGGTGCTACCATCACTGCTAACGCCAATGAAATTATCTCTGACTACCGTTGCCGACCCAGCAATTCGGATGGCTCGTTGGGCACTAAACATCACGTTATTTTCAACTAATAAATTAGTGGCAGTGGTCTCAGCATCAATACCCGTGGCAGTACTAACAGTCACCGATCGAGCAAATGTGGTAACGCCATCTAAACCCACCCCAATATAGTTATTGCGAATAACTACATCCGCCGCTTGTACTAAAATCTCACTACCAGGAAAGTTGGTGATGGAAAATCCTTCTATAGTCGACCCTGTAGCACCGATGCCAACAATTAAACCAGGAACAGCAGATGCGCTAGAGAAGCTTAAGCCATCCAAGCGAATTAGAGGAGCACCTGTATAGCCTGGACCTCCTTGAGTGAGAGCATTCAGGATAACTGGTGATGAAATGCTGAGACCTGCTGTATTTACATTAATAACTTGACTGGAACCTACTGCTCCAATGTGGAAATAGGAGGTTTGTGCGCTACTTAGCTTTTCGGAGTTAAACAAGAACTGTCTTATTGAGCCCTGCAGAGAAGAAGAAGCACCGTTGGTGTTAACGATTACTTCGTAGCTAAAGCCAAAGTCCAAATTTGTTGCTGAACCGGCCCCAAGAGTAACTTTGGCTGCATGTTCAGAAGTAGCTAGGTTCGCATTCGAATCTGAAGCACTTACCCCTTTTCCACCGAACAGAGATCCAGCTGCAGCGAGGTAGGAAAAGGTTGAACCGCTTAACCTCACACTTCCCGTTGGCCCGTAAGTTTGCTCCGCCCAGGCAGTCTGAGTGGCCGCTGTGAAGCCGAAACTAGATGTCAGCGTTGTAGACTGAACAGAAATCCAGTAAGTAACATTTGGAACAGTCTCGAAGACGAATAGGCCATTTAAGTCAGTAGTAGTAGTCTTTAAGAGTGTATCGAACGCGTCAGGGTTTCCGACGTCCGGGCCGTTATCGCGATACAGTCTAACGGTAACTCCAGGTCTATATGAAATTGCACCGGATGGAGAGCCGTCGGCATCAAGATCTTCGAATACATACCCAGAGATGCTTGGCTGATCCAGTACATTAATTGTTATGGCAGCCGTGTCTACTAAGCCGCCGCTATCCATCACTTGGACTGTTAAGGTATATTGAGAAAGCGTTTCGTAATCAATAGTTCCGTTCACAAAGATCGATCCAGTGCCATCAATACCAAAAGCGTTGCCAATATTGCCGGATATTATAGAGTAGGTGAGGGTACCGGGCTCTACATCAGTGGCGATAACGTTGCCGACATTACCGCCAAGACCTGCGTTTTCTTGAACAGAAAATGTGGCATCGTTAACAATCGGAGCATCATTAACAGGGTCAACAGTGATCGTAAACGTTTGAGAAGTGGAGAGACCACCAGGGTCCAACACACCATTCTGGTCGGCATCTTCAAAAACAGTAACTATCACAATGGCTACACCATTTCGGTTGGCTCCTGAAGTATAAGTCAACAGGCCTGTAGCAAGGTTTATGGTCGGCTGAGAGCTAAACAGTACACCATTGTTATTGCTTACAAGTATGGACAATGCCTCTGTTTCAGCAGGCCCTGGGCTAGCATTTGTCAAAAAGTTAGCAACCGAGTGCGCTCCAGAATCCTCTAAAACGTGCTCGTTGCTCCCCAAATTAAATGTAGGAGCATCGTTGACGCTAGTTACCATTATTGTCACGGTTGTGGGCAGAGATACAGCTCCAAGGCTATCCACTAGATGATAGGTAAAGGAATCAGTGCCAAATGCATTGGCATTAGGAGTATAGACGAACGACCCATCGGACTGAAAGTTACTTATCACTCCAATTGGACTGCCTTGTTGGCTGTCAAACACCGCGCTAAACGAGTTTCCGTCAGGATCGGAATCGTTTAGTTTTACACCCGGCGCGCTCACTACTAGTGTGGTATCCTCCAAGACCGAATAGCTATTGGAGTTAGCAACAGGACGATGATTAATAGCGGTAGTTGCTACTGCTATATCATCCTCAGCTGCTGCCGCATTGTTTACCACGGAATCTGGATCCCATTGATTGGAGGCGGTAACTTCCACCGTGCTCACGAGGTTTTGGCCGGAAGGCACAGTTCCATTGAATACTATGTCAATGACAGCACCCGAACTAATAGTAGGGATAGAGATTTCTCCAGTAAGAGTGTTGTACGTGACGCCTATCGGAGCGCTTGCAAATTGAAGGGATTGCATGTTGGATGCGACCTTGATAAGTACACCTGTAGCTGTAGAAGGACCGCTATTAGTAAGTGATACTGTCAACGTTGAAGACGAACCTTCATTAGAACTTCCATGGACTGCAGCCACAGATAGATCTGCTAGGCTATAAGCTGTTACAGAGATGTTATCGATACCCCACGCTTCTTCATTGGGACCACTTGGGTTTACGCCGGACGATGTCGTATCGGATTTAGCAGTAAAGAGCGCACTAGAGGCTGTGTGTGCGATCAGGTAGGTCACTCTATAGGTTACATCTGGGTTTACACCACGGGTATATCCCAATGTCCCGACTCCAATATTACTAAAGCGACCTGCATTTGTTGAAGGATAGCTCTCTGGAAAGTTCTGAAGCCTTGCTACCTCAACGCTTATAGTACCATCAAGAACCGGCACGCCATTGATATAAAAAAGGTGAGAATCTGGGCCAAATTGTCCAAGCTGTGGAATGTTTACGTCACCATTGCCGTCCCAAGAACCCACTGTTATTAGGTCGTAGGAAACTAACAGCATGTCGTGTGTGGCTAAACTACTCACCGACCAAGATAAGGACTGTTGTCCCAAAAAGCCTAAAAATCTAGCTGAAGTATTACCCGAAACTAATCCAGGCAATATCGAAGGCGTGAGGTCAGAGTTAGCTGCAGCAGAATCTGAATTTGCGGTGTGCACTAACGCGCTGATATTGGGTGAAGCAGGATTCTGAAAATTTTCACTGTAAACAACGGTTCCATTGACGGAATCAGTCAAATTTACAACTGTAATCTGAACGGTGTTAGTAGCACTAATACTTACGCCATCATCCACGTAGAAATTGAATGAATCAGAGCCAACATATCCAGCATCAGGAGTGTATCCGAAAGAACCGTCGGAGTTTATTACTACGTTGCCATGCAATGGTGCCTGCGCAAGGTGTGCTAGAAACGCGGTATCGCCGTCAGCGTCTGTTACACCAGAAAGTAACCCGTTTGCTGCTGAGGTTACAAGCGTAGTATTTTTGAATGTTGAAACTGTAAGTGGCAATGCTACTGGTGCGACATTACTATCTGCTAGGGTGTACACATACAGCTCTACCCCTACCGAAGGCCCAGTAGCAGCGAGAAATAATTTATCACCTATGATCGTGAGACTATTGGGGGAACTACTGGTCCCTCCAGGCTGTATATTTTGAAATATATGAGTGCCCGCATTAGTGCCATCGCTCACCCACAACTCCACTCCATTAGTACCGTCGTTGGCTACAAAATAGAGACTAGAAGTTCCGTAAGCAACAGGGGGGCTTTGCGTGGTCGACAGTGACGAAACGCCTGACGCAGGATTTATATTTTTCACCAAAACCGTGTCTCTGTACGATCCTCCAGTGCTTCTAAAAAGCTCTCTACCGAGGGTATCGGCTTCGTAAGCAATCATACTAGTAGAACGATCCGCTGAGAAAAACACGGAATCTCCCAATGCGGTAATAGCAGCTACCGCATTAGGTGCGCTATTTGGCAGGTCCATCACACTATAAGTACCCTGTGTGGTTCCATCGGTTCGAATTAGGGTATTGTCAGCAGGACCACTAGTTTGCACATTGCCGGCATAATACATTAGGTTATTTACAACGACCGGTCTAGAAATTGTCGCAGTACTTGTTCCCAAAGTTCCTTGTCCTGCATCCAGGAGTAGCACTGCTGAAGCAGCTCCTGGTGTATACGACCACATTTCGTAGCCTGTACTAGGCGTTGTGGCGTAGAAGAATACTTTACCGTCGAAGATGGTTGGAAACAGTGGAGATGAACTTCCAGAGCCACCTACAAGGGAAGCCGCCTGCTGAGCTATATTCGTCGTGGTATGATAAACCCACAGTTCAGCCCCTTCAGCGGCTGTAGAACCCTGAAAATATATATCTGTACCAAGTACGGCAGGATTATAGGTAGCGCTATCTATTAGCACCGTGGCGCCGGTGGTGCGCTGGGTAAGGGTGGTCCCATCGTAACTATATACTGTATAGGTAGTAGCAGCAGCAGGCTCAGCGACAAAGTATAGAGTGTTATTAACCACCATCATGCCGGAAAAGGCTGTATCCGCGGTGCCAGGGGATAGATCTGTCACTTGGACGGTCCCGGCATTGGTACCATCACTTTGCCATAATTCCCTGCCCCCAGCAGCACTGTCCGCTGAAAAGTACAGAAGGCCGTTATAGGCGATTAATTGAGTCGGACTGGAACCTGCTGAGCCTGTAACGATGTCTTTTACCAAGACTGTTCCAGCTGCAGTGCCGTCGGTCTTCCACAGCTCCCTACCTTCACCTGTGGTCGTGGCAACAAAGAAAACCGTAGAGCCTACGGCAGTAAAACTTGAGGGTTGTGAGGAGGAACTCCCTAAACTTATATCGATAAGTCCGTCTAATATCCCATCCCACGAAGCCGCCTTACCAATATTAAAGTAAAGTTGGTCAGCTGCAATATTCCCGTATTCCAACACCCAATTAGCCCCCGCCTTGGTACCTCCAGTCATATCACTGGATGCCGCGACCGAGATCTCTTTGCCCGTCATATTATCTAGCATGACGTCTAGTTTCTGTACGGTGTCAGAATTAGACTTTGTGAAATCACATGAAAGAAAATCTACCCGTCCCTGGTCGTGGATCATTCCTCCAATATCTTTCCAAAACTGCTGCAAAGCAGTATTAGAACTCAGGGTGTCTTTAGTAATCGTGATATCGCTAGTCAGAACAAACTCCCCGTCCTGCCCGTGCCCTGCAAAAGCAATACTATCAGCAACGCGTCCGTTTAGCGCTCGTTCGATACCCTTGCTAATATCTTGTAAACTGGTGCCGTCTTGCTGATAGGCAACCACTATGACATCACTAGAAATTGCCGAAATAAAGTCTTGTAACTGTGGAATTTGCGATGACACCACCATCACTCTAACAGCGGCGGCGTGAGCATCGACGCCCGGGCTATCAGTGACCGGCGCCGCAACCGCTGATGTTGTGGCTTTATCGCTGGGTAAAACGCTGGAATCTTTTGAATCCGGCGCTTGCGAAACCGCCGGAGGAGGCGCTTCGGCATGCGAATCTGCCGAGGTGGTCACCGCGTCGGCTATGACAGCGGCTATAGCAGCATCAAATAACAAACGCTGCTCAAGCGGTACAAATCGCAATAACATGCCCACCTCAAGTTTCAAAAATACATAACGTGCAAGTCTTTTATATAATTATATCATATTATTTAATTAAAATATTTAAATTAGCAATTGCCAATTATTAATTAATTTGCTTATAATGGAAGATTACTTATCAATTTTTCAGTTGGAACTCAAGAGCTTATCCCTTGGATACGGCCTACACAATATTTACCTAATCGGATATACTTTTTTACTCAGATAACCCTAGGAGATTCCATGACAAAACAAAGAACACTTTCAATGATTAAGCCCGATGCAGTTGGCAACAACCATATCGGCAACATTATTTCCCGCTTTGAAAAAGCTGGCCTACGCGTGGTTGGCGCCAAAATGACAAAGCTGTCGCAAGAGCAAGCTGAGGGCTTCTATGCCGTCCATAAAGAACGTCCATTCTTCAAAGATCTCGTTACTTACATCAGTTCTGGTCCAGTGCTGATTATGGTTTTGGAAGGTGATGAAGCTATCAGCAAAAACCGTGACATCATGGGCGCGACCGATCCTAAGAAAGCAGCTCCAGGTACCATTCGTGCAGATCTCGCAGAAAGCATCGAAGCTAATGCTGTTCACGGTTCTGACGCTGAAGAAACTGCTAAAGTTGAAATCGGTTACTTCTTTAAGCCAGAAGAGCTTTGCGCGCGCTAAATTAATCATGAAGTAGAGGTATTTTATGGATATCAAGACTCTAGTTGCTGGCCTGCTGGCTGTTGTATGTTTCGTCATGATGGTTGGTTGCCAACATGAGAATAAGGAGCTTATAGCCCCAGAAGATTCAAATGCGCCTGTTCAAAACACCCTATCGATCATCAAACCCAATGCTGTCGCTGACAATCATGTGGGAGCGATTATCGACCGTTTTGAGCGCAATGGTCTAGAGGTATACGGCCTAAAGATGTTGCAGCTCAGCAAAGAGCAAGCGCAACAGTTCTACGCCGTGCATAAAGACAGACCATTCTATAACGATTTGGTTACCTTTATGACTTCCGGTCCAGTTGTGGTAATGGTGTTGCATGGCCCCAATGCGATCGAGAGAAATCGTAAGATCATGGGTGCCACAGATCCCTCAAAGGCAGCACCAGGAACAATAAGAGCTGACTTCGCTAAATCGGTCACGGAGAATGCTGTGCATGGCTCCGATGCTCCTGAGACAGCGGAGAATGAGATAGCCTTCTTCTTCCAACCTGATGAACTCGTGCAGCATTAGAATAGACAAGGACCTAAAGGACGAAAGGGACCAAAACGACGTAAAATATCGTCAATCCCCGTCCTTTAGGTCTTTTAGGTCGTTTTCGTCGTTTAACTTATTAGAGCTTGAAGTGCTCGCCAAGATAGCTACGGCGAACATCTTCATTGTTCACCAAGTCGTTCACATTGCCACAAGCCATTACGCTTCCAGCCTGCACTAAATAGCTGCGATCTACAATAGAAAAAATTTCGCGAGCATTATGATCGGTAATCAAAATGCTGATGCCTTTTAGGGCTAGATGTCGGATGATTTCCTTCACATCCTGAACGGCCAGCGGGTCAATATTTGCAAAAGGCTCGTCTAGAAGCAAACATGTGGGTTTAGTGGCTAAAGCCCGGGTAATCTCCAAGCGGCGTCTTTGACCGCCAGACAACTCTCCGGCGCGTTTCTTAGCAAAACTTTCCAGCTTCAACTCACATAAGAGCTCTTCTAACCGTCTTTTTTGCTCAGCAGCGCCGAGTTGAAGGTACTCCAACACACACAGGATGTTTTGTTCCACAGTCAAAGCGCGAAAGACACTGGGTTCTTGAGGTAGATAGCCCATGCCTAGCCTTGCCCTGGAGTGCATAGGCATGGCTGTAATGTCCTTTCCTTGAAAGGAGACTGTGCCGTCTTCGGGACGAATAAGCCCTACAGTAATGTAGAAAGCCGTCGTCTTGCCTGCTCCATTGGGGCCCAGGAGGCCGACAACCTCTCCTTGAAGTACATGGAAATTTAATCCATCTACAACCCTGCGTCCCCCGTAGCTTTTCACGAGGCCTTTGACATCTAGAGTAATCTTGGAGGGCTGGTTTTCTGTCATGATCTACTGTGGCAGCTCAACATCTAAGTTAAAGCGCTCTTTAAAGAGTTGGTAATCGCGTTCAAGGAGGGAAAAGCGCACATCGCCCAGTCCCTTGATAATATCTTTATGCCTTTCGGGATCTCGACGTACTTCGATTGCAGGAGCGCTAACAGCTACGCCATTTGCTTTATCCAGAATCGCTACTTTCCCCTCATGGGCAGCTAGAACGATTCTTTGTTCTGCCGGCCAGTACTCCAGCTTATCACAAAGGGCATATTGTTGTGCCACGCCAATCTCATCGGCTCCGCTGAGAGACCCTTTTAGACATACGTTGCCGGCAGCCTCTACCTTGGCTATGTCCACCTGGCTCTGGGCGGGTTGGTAATCGATAACCAGCTCATCAGCACGCATCTCGGCTGCAGCATCGGTAAAAACGACCTGTTTAACACGTTTTTTATGCCTTGGACTGGTGAAAACAGCCGTATGTAGGGCGTGGTTCACCACTATTGGTCCATACGAAGTCAACGTTCTGGCCTTTCCTTGAAAGAAAGTGTTGCCATCGGCTTCAATTCGACTTAACTCCAATTCCTTGCCATTCTGGGCTAGAAATACAGTCGCAGCGCCACCATTTTCAAGACGTCCCCAGTCGGGATGCTCAATGATGGCTTTATTTAAAGTGACTATGCGGCTGGAAGTATCAAAGGATAACTGATGTGCTTGCAAAGAAGCTCCGGAAGCAAGATCAATGGTACAAGGAGTGTTCTCTTGTAATGAAAGCAGTGTAACAAACCCCGCAGTCAGAGCCTTGCCCTCTGGATTAGCCTTAAAGGTACCAACATCTCCCATGGCCGTCCACATACCTTCCTGAATGATCGTCACATCATCATGGGCGATCATTTCCTTCAGTAAAGGACGCTCCTCTCCCATAGCAAAGAAGATTGATAGCCGCCGGCAAAGAAGCTCGGTTTGGGGACTGTCCCCCGTTTCAGCCTGTAGCCATTGAACAAAATCATCTGGTTGCGATGAAAATTCAGCTAAACCGCTAATGACATCAATGGTAGCATGATCCGCGTATAGCCTGGAGCCATCTGCGAAAGCTATTACAATGCCACCTGTGGCCATCGCTTGGCGAAAGGGTGCCTCTGCAGACTTTTCCTGACCAGCGAGGTGAAACTCACCACTTCTAATCACTGCATGAGGTGTTGTAATAATCACCTCTCCGAATAGGGAAAGGTTCTTGCCATCAAAAGAGGCATGCTGACTGCGAATAGATGTTGTGGCAGCGGCCCCATGGACATCACTAGCTTCTAGCTGTAGGGTAGGCAATAATGTAGCTCTAGCATGGTGTGCCGTACCCTGCAAAAGAGGCTGAGCAGCACCAATCTCACGGGGGATTTCATGTCCCGGGGCAAGATAACGCGCCACAGAGATCTCATCAGCGATAATGGTATGCTCATGGTGCATATAAAAGCCCGATTCTGCTTCAAACCACCTCAACACCTGCTGTGGTTGGCCTGCAGAGTCAAAACTTAGCTCTTCCTGGATAAAGCCATGCGGGTTGGAGAGTCTTTCCACCGCGTTACTCTGACCATAATCGACAAATAGATCAGCGTCACTGCTAAGAATAGACGTTCTAAGGCGGTTAGGAGAACCATCCAGCACATCGCGACGAATTTGGTGGCGGCTTTGGCGCAATGTTCGTAGGGAGACCTCTCCTTCATCCGCTACGCCAATCATTTCCTCCAAGGCTCTTTGGTCTGATTCTGAAGGCTTTAATAGGGTGCAAATAGCGAACACACCAAGGGCTATCAATAGAAAAGATGTAACTACGATATGTCTTTTATACATCTACCAGTTGCTAATCAGGGCATAGATTTGGTCTAGCTCCGTCAAGATCTTTGGCAGCTCTCTAAATGATATCATAGTGGTCGCATCACTCTTGGCTTTATCCGGGTCTGGATGAGCTTCCATGTATAACACATTGGCACCAGCCGTCAAGCCTAACTTGGCAAGCATCGGACCGAATTCTCTTTGACCACCTGTCCTATCGCCCAACCCTCCAGGAAGCTGTAAGGAGTGAGTGACATCGAGACACACAGGATAGCCAAACTTCTTCATAATAGGTAAGGATCGGAAATCGACGACGAGGTTATTATAGCCAAAAGTAGTGCCACGTTCGGTCAAAATCAACTGACTGTTACCAGAGGCAAGAGCTTTGTTGATGATGTTTTCCATGTCCCAAGGAGCCAAAAATTGGCCTTTCTTAATTTGAAGAGGCTTTCCAGTTTTAGCGGCAGCTACAATAAGATCTGTCTGGCGACACAGAAACGCTGGAATCTGTAGTACATCGCACACTTCAGCGGCAGCTCGGACCTCTTCAGGTGTGTGGACATCTGTCAATACCGGGACATTAAACTCTTCTTTAACTTTTTGCAGGATTCTAAGTCCTTCCTCCATACCTGGACCGCGGAATGACTTTATTGAGCTACGATTGGCTTTGTCATAGCTGGCCTTAAAAATAAAATTCATCCAATGATGAGAGAAAGTTTCAGCCAAAGTCTGTGCACATAACATGCAATGATCTTCGCTCTCAATCACACAAGGTCCGCAGACTACAGCTAAAGCTTCACCATCACCAATTGCAAAATCTTTTACTTGAACACGCTTCATGCTTAACCTACTACCTTGTTGAACTTCATTTCGGGACAATTTGCTTTTTCCTCGGGTACTGGAGTCACCCACTGGTTGGCCAAATGAGGAAATGTGTCGATTAAATAATTTACATCTACGATTTGACCGGTGGGAAGAGTAATATGTCTTTCCAGATCAGAAAGAGGGCGAAGCACAAACAGGCGCTCCTGCCATCTTGGATGGGGAATTTCTAAGCCAGGAGCAACAATACGCTGCTGGCCAAAAAACAGAATATCTATATCTAAAACCCTCGGAGCATTCTTAACTTTTGGCATCATATCTTTGCCGAAGAGTCCTTCAAGATCCTGCAAACATCCCAGTAGCTCAGTGGGCGAATAGCTAGTTTCCAAGCGACAAACAGCGTTAATATAAGGTGCTTGAGGGATATCTGAAACAGGTGATGTTAGGTAAAACTGAGATGACATGACGTTATACACCAAAGGTAGCTCACGAATCAGGTCTATCGCCTGTGTCAAAACTGCCTTAGTGTCGCCAATATTACCGCCAAAACCCAAAAAAACTTCGGTTCCGGTCTCCAAAACGCTTACCTCCCATAATCTGAGGTCTTATAGCGTAGCCAAGGAAGGCATATAAACGCAATCAGAGAAGGAAAAATTAACGCAAAGGCGCGGAGGCGCTAAGATGCAAAGGAATAAGGAATTTATCATCTTATGATTCAAATCTTTAACTCTGTTTCTTCTTTGCGCCTCAGCGTCTCTGCGTCTTTGCGTTTAATTTCTTGGCGGTAGCGCTCCGCTGTTTCCGTTGCAAAAAATCAAATGCTTATATTAAAAGTATTAGTCCACATACAAACAACATACAAACTTTTTCAAGGATCACAGGATGTATAGCATGTATACTTTCCTTATCAGCTGTGGCTTAATCGCCTTGCTGTACGGAGGGGTGACAATTAGCTCTGTTCTGTCTGCCAGCACTGGCAACGCAGATATGCAGAGAATTGCCCTCGCCATCCAACAAGGTGCTGGAGCCTATCTGAACCGACAATACCGAATGATCGCTATCGTTGGCATCGTGATATTTGCTCTACTTGGCTGGCAATTAGGTTGGCTAGTAGGCCTAGGCTTTGCAATCGGAGCCTTCCTTTCTGGTTTGGCTGGCTTCATCGGCATGAACGTCTCGGTAAGAGCTAACGTACGTACAGCTGAAGCAGCACGTAAAGGTCTTCAGCCTGCATTGACCCTAGCCTTCCGTTCTGGCGCCATCACTGGTATGCTCGTTGTCGGTTTGGCGCTCTTGGGCGTCACTATCTATTACATCCTCTTGCTAGAAGCTGGCGTCGATGATCGCAAGATCTTGGAAGCGTTGGTGGCCCTTAGCTTTGGTGCCTCACTAATCTCCATCTTTGCTCGTCTCGGTGGCGGTATCTTTACAAAGGGTGCTGACGTCGGTGCTGACCTTGTAGGCAAGCTAGAAGCAGGCATTCCTGAAGATGATCCACGCAACCCAGCTGTTATCGCTGACAACGTCGGCGACAACGTCGGCGACTGCGCCGGTATGGCTGCTGACTTGTTTGAGACCTATGTTGTCACAATTGTTGGTACAATGCTGCTAGGAGCTATCTTCTTTGACGGTTTTGCACAGCAAACATTGATGATCTATCCGTTAGCCATTGGCGCTATCTGCATATTGACCTCCATCCTTGGAACCTTCTTCGTTAAGCTTGGAAGCTCCAATAATATTATGGGGGCTTTGTACAAAGGATTTATCGTTACCGCTCTTACCTCTGCAGTAGCGATTGCTGGCCTAACAGCCTACTGGATTGGTTGGGACTCAGTCTTTACTATCGATAAGGTAACTTTTACTGGCAAAAACCTCTTTTATTGCGCCTTGACAGGTCTTTTTGTCACCGGCGCTCTAATGTGGATCACAGAGTACTACACATCGACTAAGTTCCGCCCAGTGCGCAGCATCGCTCAAGCATCTACCACTGGCCACGGCACCAACATCATCCAAGGGTTGGCTATTTCGATGGAGTCCACAGTACTGCCTGTTATTATTATTTGCGCAGGCATTTTGACTTCCTACATCAATGCCGAGCTCTATGGCATTGCCATCGCAGCAACAAGCATGCTAGCTTTAGCTGGTATGGTTGTAGCATTAGACGCCTATGGCCCTGTTACAGACAACGCTGGCGGCATAGCGGAAATGGCTAACTTGCCCGCAGAAGTAAGATTGGTAACTGATGCTCTTGACGCCGTTGGTAATACCACCAAAGCTGTCACCAAAGGTTACGCGATCGGCTCCGCTGCATTGGCAGCACTAGTGCTTTTTGCTGCATTTATTCAAGACTTGCAGTACTACTTCCCACATATCGAAGCACAGTTCTTCCTACAGGACCCATACGTGGTTGTAGGCTTGTTTATCGGCGGTCTACTCCCCTTCCTGTTTGCCTCTATGGGTATGACAGCGGTGGGACGCGCTGCCGGTTCTGTGGTAGTGGAAGTACGTCGCCAATTCGCGGAAATCCCAGGTATCATGGAGGGCACAGCTCTTCCTGACTACAGCCGCGCTGTTGACATGCTAACCAAAGCAGCTATTAAGGAAATGATTCTTCCTTCCTTGCTGCCAGTGCTAGCACCTGTTGTGGTTTATTTCACTATTGCATTGATTGCAGGACCGAAAGAAGCTTTCATCACCGTCGGCGCTATGCTGCTAGGTGTTGTAGTAACAGGCCTATTTGTCGCACTGTCTATGACAGGTGGTGGTGGCGCTTGGGACAATGCTAAGAAATACATTGAAGAAGGTAGTCATGGCGGCAAGGGCTCTGAAGCTCATAAAGCTGCTATTACCGGCGACACAGTCGGCGATCCATACAAGGATACCGCTGGTCCAGCTATCAACCCAATGATTAAGATCGCAAATATCGTCGCAATCTTACTTTTGGCTTTGTTAGCTCACGCTAAAATCTTCTAAAATGATAGAATGGGCGGTGCTACATAGCATCGCCCTTTTTCATGGACTGATAGCTCAGTGGATAGAGCACCCGCCTTCTAAGCGGGCGGTCGCAGGTTCGAATCCTGCTCAGTCCGATTCTTCAAATCAATAGACAGACATAAGAGACAATAGGGACCTTAGGGACAATAAGGACTAGAAAAGTAATCTGTCCACCTATGTCCATATCTTCAATGCTGCGAGCAACACAATAGTGAAGGCGAAGCCAAGTTGAATACGTTTTGCCCTAGCAAAATGTATTTTCTCCTCTCTCTTGGTGAAAAAATATTTGTATATGTTGGCAAAAAAAAGGGCAGTTTGCGAACAAACTGCCTTCAAGCTCATAGAATTGTTAGAAGCGACCTATTCAGCAGGCGCGCCTTCTTCCAAGATTTCCAAGTTAACACGAATGCCATTTCGGCTAGCTACTGACATAAGCAATGTGCGGATCGCATTAATCGTTTTGCCCTTTTTGCCGATAATTTTACCAATGTCGGATTTCTCAACTGAAAGCTCGATGATTAGCGTTTGTGTTCCGCCGATTTCATTGATTTTAACTTTATCGGGATGATCAACCAGATTCTTTACGATGTAGGCGACAAATTCCTTCATTTCGACCTCTTTTGCATTTGAGAGTTATCCTCGGTTCCGTATGGAAGCCACAGGCCGCATTGCCTCCTGTTTAAACTAATGCTATCTCACCAGGATTTATTATTCTACCAAAATATTTGAGGCATTTTGTTTTATAAAACAAAACTATTGGCTTGGAATTAACGATCTAGGATTAAGGTGATAGGCCCGTCATTTATCAGAGCAACTTCCATTTTAGCACCGAATTTGCCAGTTTGAATAGTTCCCAAAGCTTGCTGCATCTCTTTAATAAACTTTAAATAACACTTTTCGGCGAAATCTGGTTGGCCTGCCTCAAAAAAGTCAGGCCGGCGACCATTACTGCAGTTTCCATAAAGAGTAAATTGGCTAACAATCAAAGCCTGACCTTTAACATCACGCAAACTTAGGTTCATTTTACCTTGCTCGTCTGCAAAAATTCTCAGGTCAATCAGCTTATTGACCATCCAGACAGTTTTATCTTCGGTATCGTCCTTGCTAACACCAAACAGAATCAGGAGGCCTTGACCAATTTGGCCAATTACTTCGTCCGCAACGGTAACAGACGCTTCCTTAACCCTTTGCACGACTACACGCATCTTTTAGCCCGTAATTTTGTCAATAAAGCGCTGCATATCTTCGGGTACCTTAGCCTTAAAGGTCATGCTTTCACCGGAGATCGGATGTGGGAAGCTGAGAACCTCTGCGTGTAAAAGTTGTCTTTCCACGCCAAATTTGGCGTTTACTGCCTGCCTGCCGTAGGTTGCATCCCCCAAGATAGGAAATCCTGCATGGCGCATGTGAACACGAGCCTGATGCGTCCTGCCCGTTACCAATTGAATCCGCACTAGACTTAACTCGGAATTAAAGCTTAACGTTTCATAAAGCGAGCGAGCAGGCCTTCCCCCCGTTTCTAAAACTGTCATTAGTTTGCGTTGTGTTGGGTGCCGCCCAATGGCTGCTTCCACTTCCCCTTTTCCAGGACTTCCAATACAGATAGCCAAGTACTCTTTATCAACGTGTCTGCCAGAAAATAGTGCCACCAACTTTTGGTGCGCGGCATTTGTCTTTGCTGCAACTAAAACGCCTGAAGTGTCCTTATCCAACCGATGCACAATTCCGGGACGCAAATGAGAGCTATCCCCCTCCAAGCCCTTGCAATGATAGAGCAAAGCGTTAACAAAGGTACCGTGCCAATTTCCAGGAGCAGGATGTACAACCATGCCTACTGGCTTATTGATAACCAGTATGTCATCGTCCTCATACAAAATATCAAGTGGGATTGGCTCAGGATCGAGCGATATTTCTGGCGCCAATACAAACTGTACTTCTACCTCGTCACCTTCAACAAGCTTGTCCTTTTTCTTAATGGGACGGCCATTAACAGTAACCAGTCCATCAGAAATGAGCCGCTGAAAATATTGACGTGACTGGACATCAGCGAAACGCTTGGCCAATACCTTGTCAATACGATCGTCTGCTTCTTCTTTAGAAATAACTAGGGACGCGATTTCCCCGAAATTTTCATCCATTTAACTTACTCTTGTGGAAAAAAAAAGACGCCAGGCTAAACCTGATATTAACGGCTACACTTACACCCTTTCCCCCCGGAGACGATGCAAAGCCACACAAGATTCGCCTGGCTGAAAACATATATCTAACCGGATTAACGTAAAGGTGAATTAAGGTCTACATTAGGACTGTATAAAGATCTTTTAGTACGGTGCCGCCTGTAAACCCGTTGGCAACCATGCCTGGATGTCTTTTAGTGCTAAATCTTGTTCTGATTGTGCATCGATGTCATGCGCTTTCAAAATCCATTGGTCATCTTCGCCAAAAAAGATATTGATCGGCAAGATTCTGCGTTTAACCATGTCACCACTCTGATCGGTGAAAAGGATCTCAATAATTCTGCGTTCTGCGTGGCTATCCATAGCGTACCTCATGACAATCGCCTAAGTCATGTAAGCTAACTTATATACCCGAATTTCTCAATGAGGAAATTAGGTTTGAGCGATGAAAACCAGGTCTGATTTGTCAATGGGGTAATTAGGAACGACGCGATTAAGCAGACTGATGATGTTTTTATGGATCATTTCGACTCGCGACAAGTCTATTGTTTCTTCCAATGTCTTGCCCAGAAAGCGTTGACCATCGACGTCGTAGACTTCGAGGTACTCCTGTCCACCCTGGGTAAATAAGGAAACTAGCGTTGGATTTGCAGAATTTAAAGCCGCCTGGAACGCGGGAGTAACCTGCATCCCTAAAAATACCCTAGCTTCAAACATTAGTCTCGCCTTTGTTGTCCTTCGCGCATGATTTTCTTCATTCGCTCGGCATGACGACGCAAGTCGTCGCACATTTTTCGAGCAAGTGAGTCTACCATTGCGTTATAGACTTCTGGGGCTTTTTCTTTAAGATCGTTCGCATTAGAAACGAAAGTACTGGCCGCACTCGCCTCTGACCCCTTCTTCGGTGTGCCTGCAGCAACGACAGCTTGTTGGGCGACAACTTCTTCGCCTGACTGAACTTCTGGTACTTCTGAGCTCATATCTCACCCTTTGGTCGAACTTCACTAATTTATGATAACATAAAAACATTAAAAAATCAATTTACCATGAGGGAAACATGCCAATATCTATATCTTTAAACTATTGACTTTATAATAGATATATTATATAATATGAAGGATTTAATTATATAGGATCACTCATGGAACACATTAATATTCACGGTACAGCTCCTCAGCCTTCACTATTTATAAGAATAATAGCGGCCCCTATCAATCTAGTCACCAATCTGACAGGGTGGATTTTTGGAGCACGTAATGAAGAAGTTCGGGAGAGACCGATATTAGCCGCTCATATTCAGGCTCCTATGTCGGTTCCAAACCCTAACGGGTTATCTCACGAGGATAAACTAGCGCAAGCGGTTTCTATACTTACTAATTATAGAGACATTCGTCCCTTTGCCGATAAAGAAGAGTGTTTATCCGTCTTATTGGGATACGACCAGCTTCAAGGTGTTTATGAGGACGCCATCCAGGCTGTATTTGCTGAACCTGACTTACAACTGACCACGGATGCGATAGTTGCAGACTTTGCAGTGACATATCGTCTCGATAATCCCAACTCGAACTCAAGGCAGTGCCTAACGGAATTACGTAACCATGTTCAAGCGCTTTCTCCAGAACAACTAGAAGACGGTATATGTGAAAAAGTAATCGGGGATGTTTACCGGTCAGCGCTAGAAATACCAGCTCCACCGGTAGCGGCGACCCAGATGGGTTATCTCGTTTTGGCCAATGGCAAAAACCAAACAACAAATGGCGGTATCGCCGCTTGTAGCCCTCTTTCCTGCCACTATTTGCATGATGCACCTAACGATACTCTCTCCATCGAACTGTTAGAAAACGTGCTGGACACCTATGCAGCTCGATATAAAAATGCTGAGCCTCGCGATATGGACGAGTATGTAACGGCTGCAGGTCTAGTGGTTGTAGATAACTATGGCACAGACCTGCTAACACCGGTGGGCCAATATAGCGAATATGGCATGATGAGTTTTGAAGAGCGCTTGGGGGACTTTATCACTAGTCCAAATGAACAAAAAGCCTTGCTGACTAGCTTTGGAATGACTGTCTCTGTCAGAAGAGTTGGTGATGTTGTCGAGTTTTGTGACACACATAGTGGCGGCGAAATCACTAAGCAAGGTTCTGGAGCTTTTCTATACCGCTGCAAAACCTTGAAAGAGGCGATGGTGTACATCAACGCTCGCTACACAGATAACGTACGTGCCGTTGGCGGCGAAGCCAGCCAGTTAGATTGGCGCACAGTGCGCTAAGAGGATTGCAAAAATCGGAGCGAAGCGCAATGTCATCAACTTAAGTAATTACTGTATACACCATGTGTTTCTGTTCTCCGCGCGGGAGCGCTGAGCCTCATAATAGCCCAGGGTAAGGAGCCGACAGGCGACACAACCCTGGGACAAGGTCGAGAAAATATCCGCTCCGCGGAAGCCGGAGCGCCTGCCTAGCTTTTCGCAAAATGTGTAAATATACCTCACAGATACGTCTGACGGTCTGACTGCTATTCGTCCGTGCTGCCCTTCTTGGATAAAGCAGTGAAGATTGAATCCAATGAGAAGCCCCGTCGGCAAAGGGATCCCACTACTTTTTGGCGTTCTTTAAAGTTTGTTAGATCGCGTTGGCGGTACTTTGTCTGAAGTAACTGTTCGATCTGAGAACCTACGTCTGCTCCATCAATATACTCGTCCAGCGAATCTTCGGATACGCCCTTACGAATTAAGTTTTGCTTGATAGCGCCGGGTCCGCGGCCACGATGTTGCTGAGCCTCAACGTAGCGTCGCACACCATCGTCGTCGTTAAAATAGTGGGAAAGTTCCTGGATAACTACATTAGTGGTAGCTTCTGAAACGAGCTTATCACGCAGTTTTTGCGCCAACTCGGTAGACAGATAGGATTTACGAGCCAACAGTCGCAACGCATAGTCTTTTGCTTTGGAATGCTCTAACTGGGAAAATCGCTCTTCCCACTCTTCTAGCGATCTCGCATTTGCAAAAGCGACCCTGCGACCAAAAATGGTGGTGCTAATACGCCTCCAGGGATCTCCATCAATGCTAATGGAGACAACATCACGAGCAATGTTCTCTACCGAGATAGCTAGCATCATGTCTTAGCTGGCTGCTCCCTTAAAAACTCGACGCGTTTGATCTCATTCTTGGAAACTCGGTTACCCTTGGCAGACACGCCTTTTACGAGGGTGTCATTGAAGTCCAATTCTATCTTGGACTGTTTTAAACGCGGCTTAGGTAGTAGCTTCAGCGTCAGTATATGGTTTGGAGCAGCTGTAATGTACTCTAAAGCCATGCCCTCTTCAAAATAGCGATATGTTTTGCCTAACGTAAAGGCTGTGATTATAAAGCGTTTGACGTAGCATAAACGTGTCTTAGGATCGCTATAGACAAGGTTTAGAATCGTCTTTTTATCTGCAACACCAACAAAAACCACTTTGGTCTTGTCTTTAGTGACGTACTGCTTCTCAGGTATATTAATGACTGTGTAAGTGCCATCTTTATACATCAGTAAGAGTTTGTCGAAGTTAGTGCATTCAATCACATGATCGCTAACAACCTTGGTGCCGACAAAACCTGTTGCAGGGTCAAAGCCAACCTTAATCTGACGTGTGTCAATAGCGCGACGATCCACTTGCTCGATGGCTTTAGTCTGTGTGCGACGTGCAAAATCTTTGCCGTAAGTCTTGATCAGATGTTTGAGGTAACGGATGGTGTATTTTTTTACGTCCTTCAGGTCTTTTTCAACAACTTCAAGCTTCTCTTGGGTATCAGCGACCTCTTCCTTGTTTTTATCCAGGTCAAAACGAGAAATGCGGCGAATAGGTATATTCAGCAAGCTTTCGCGGTCGTCATAAGTCGGAAGGCGATAGAGTTCTTTATGGAACGGTTTTAGGCTAATCTCAATCGTTTCATGAATTTTATCATAGGTCGAAACATTCTCAATTTGCTTATAGAGCCTATTTTCGATGAAAATACGCTCCAAACTCTTATTGAAAATTTTCTCGAGTAGGCGATCACGTTCGATCTCTAGTTCACGCTTGAGGTATCCCTGTAGCTTTTCAACATGGTACTCCAGAACATGATTGACGTCGGTCTCTAAAGGATATTCATCCTTAACCACAACAACCTGAGAATTAACGCTGACTTCACATTCCGTGTAGGCGTATAAAGCATCAATCAGTTCTTCGGCATATTGACCACGCGGAAGCTTGATCTCGATCTCAACCTTGCTAGCGGTATAGTCATTGATAGCATCAATCTTGATCTTGCCGCGTTTAGCCGCTTCATCGATAGAGCGGATGAGGGATTCAGTCGTTGTTGCGTAGCATATCTCGCGAATGACGATTGTCTTTGGATCTTGTATCTCAATCCTAGCGCGTAGCTTGATGCGTCCACGTCCCTTGTCGTATTCCGTGGCATCCATAATACCACCCGTGGGGAAATCGGGTAGCACTTCATACTCACGCCCTTCCAAAATGGCTATTTCAGCTTCTAGAAGTTCAACAAAGTTGTGAGGAAGGATTCGTGTAGACATACCTACAGCGATACCATCCGCTCCCTGCAGCAGTAGAAGAGGTATTTTCGCCGGCAATACAACAGGTTCGAGGTTACGGCTATCGTAAGAAGCGATCATTTCTGTTAGATCAGGATTGAACATCGTCTCTTTAGACAAACTCGAGAGGCGCGTTTCAATATAACGAGCTGCTGCAGCGGGGTCGCCCGTCAAAATATTACCAAAGTTACCCTGCTGATCCAGCATGTAACCTTTATTAGACATGTTAACGAGAGCTTCGATGATAGGCGCGTCACCATGCGGGTGCAACGCCATCGTCTGTCCCGCTACGTTCATCACCTTGTGCAAACGTCCATCATGAATACGAAAAAGTGTGAATAAGATACGCCTTTGAACAGGCTTTAGGCCGTCTACGATGTTCGGGATAGCGCGATCCAAAATGACATAAGAGGCGTATTGAAGGTAGTTAACCTTCATCAAATTCTTTAAATCATCCATGCTATTCCTCCACCGATGTCGATGTCATATCTTCTGGGAGCTGCTCTTCTACTATCAGGTTGTCCATGATGAACTTCTTACGCTCCGGAGTATTCTTGCCCATGTAAAATTGAAGCGTTGGCTTAATGTCGGAGAAATGTCCAACGGTGACAGATTGTAAACGTATGTCTTTATTGATGAACTGTTTAAATTCATCGGGAGATATCTCTCCCAATCCCTTAAAGCGAGTGATTTCGACACCTTTTTTAAGAATCTTTGCAGCCTCATCTCTTTCCTGCTCGGAATAGCAGTACATCGTCTTTTCTTTGTTACGAACCTTAAATAGTGGCGTGACGAGTATGTGTAAGTGGCCGTTGAGCACTAGTGATTCAAAATAGGTTAGAAAGAATGTAATCAGTAGATTACGGATATGCATACCATCGACGTCAGCATCCGTAGCCAGGATAACCTTGTAATAGCGAAGATTCTCCAGACTCTCTTCGACATTCAACGCGTTCATTAGGTTGAACATCTCTTCGTTCTTGTAAAGCTGGTCCATTTTCATGCCAAAGACATTCAAGGGCTTTCCACGGAGGGAAAAAACAGCTTGGGTCATTGGATCACGTGAGGCTACGATAGAGGCGCTGGCAGAGTCACCTTCTGTCAGGAAAATCATTGTCTTCTCGCCAAACTTAGAAGAGTCCCCTAGATGATACTTGGAGTCTCTCAACTTAGGAATTTTGAAGGAGATCTTCTTCTGCTTTTCACGAGCTTCCTTTTTGACATCGGCAAGCTCTTTACGTAGCTTTTCGTTAAAAGCGATGCGGTCGATTAAGCGACGCGCTGTCTCTGGGTTCTTATAAAGCAGGTTCGAGACAGCTTCCTTAATCTCTTGGACAAGCGGTCCACGTATATCAGTGTTTCCCAGCTTGTTTTTTGTCTGCGACTCGAAAACAGGGTCCTTTACTTTGACCAAAATTGTGCCGACAATACCGTCACGCACATCAACACCCTGGAAATTTTTCTGAGCAAACTCGTTAACGCCTTTTAAAATACCCTCACGATATGCTGAAAGATGCGTTCCACCGTCCGCAGTATACTGACCGTTTACAAATGAAAAGTAGCTTTCCCCATAACTTTGAGTGTGAAGAAAAGCGAATTCGACTTGTTTACCGCGGTAATGAAGGGGCTCATACAACCGATCGTCAAGTACCTCGGCATTCAAAAGGTCCAACAAACCATTTTTGGAGGCAATCTTCTCATCATTAAAACTAATTGTGAGACCCGTATTCAAATAAGCATAATGCCACAAACGTTTGACGATGTATTGCGTCTGAAAATGATAGGCGCCAAAAATTTCGCCGTCAGGAATGAATTCTACGTATGTCCCATTCGGTTCGGTGGTCTTACCTTTCTTCTGGCTCTTCAGTATGCCACGCTCAAAAGTCGCTTCTAAAAACTCTCCGTCACGATAACTACGGACAAAAAAGTGGCTGGAAAGAGCGTTAACCGCTTTTGTACCCACACCGTTCAAACCAACGGAAAACTGGAACACATCGTCGTTATACTTGGCGCCGGTGTTAATTTGGCTGACGCAGTCAATGACTTTACCTAATGGAATACCGCGGCCATAGTCGCGAATGCTTACTTGACTGGTTTCCTCGTCCACAGCGACTAAAATTTCGGTGCCGTGTTTCATAATGAATTCATCGACGCTATTGTCGATGACTTCCTTCAAAAGGATATAAATACCGTCATCAGGGTGCGATCCATCACCTAAGCGGCCAATGTACATGCCCGAACGCAAACGAATATGTGATAGTGCGTCGAGCGTCTTGACGGTGCTTTCGTCGTATTCTTTAGTCATAGTTATTATTTCTGCTTATTTTGGTCCGATCAGACGTGCAGCATACACAACACGCCCTTTAGGGGCAAATCCTACCTATTTTTGAGTCTTACCAACAAACACACCGAAGCTACTTCTGCCAATAAGACATAGACTTTGATCATAAGATGCTACATATGATACACTTGTACGTGGATTAAATTCTTGTGTATTAAGGGGTGGCGCTGAGTTCACTTCTTATGCTTCAATCCCCCCACTGCCTATCCCAAACGCATCAACCTAATTATGGAGAAATCATCATAACTAATTAGACATTATGCGCTTGCGTCTCATGGCACAGACTCTATAGTGGTTTGAACCATATTTTTGAGCTAATGCTGCGAAGCAGCAATTCTTATCTTAGCCCCTAGCCATACCCGAAGAATCGGGTTGGCTAGGGGTAAGATAAAAAAGCCGTTCGCGTTGCGGAGCACCGCGTCTTGGATAACGTATTATCGTGCAATAAGATGGTTTAACGAGACGCGATGCCCCCGCAGCGCGGGGACATGATATCCCTACCCCTAGCCAACCCTCCAGGCATGGCTAGGGGCTAAAATAAGAATCGGCTGCTACGCAGCATTAAAGCGGGAATAAACTCTCAAGTACTCGTCGACTCATCCTGACCACATAAATTATTAGTTATAAAGCGTATACATCTTTGTTTTCATAATTATGTTGATGACCTGTGTCTTTCGGTTCTGAAGCAATACTTAGGACTGAAAAAAAAACACACTTCTCTACATAACATTTTGACTAACATTGACTTATGAATACAATTATGTTAATGTCACTGCCGGTTTTTATCATCATTCAAATCAATGAGCTCTACATGGATCCTGTCAGACATCACGTTGTGCCCGTGGCAACGACCCCAGAACGTGTCACTCCTGCTGAAAATATAGCGCAGGCTGAACTATTGGAATGCGCTGTGGAGGGGATCTTCAGCGAATCGAACAACAATCCAGAATTTATTGCCTTTCCAATAAAAACAAGCCATACGACCCTAATTTCTGCCTGTGCCAAAAATTTACCAATGGGGGAAGGAATTCTTTTTAGTAGGTCTCTTTCGCAATTAAACATTAATAAGTTAATAGTCTTGTCAAAGCTACTATGGGAAGAAGCCCCCCTATCTTTTCGAGAAAAATGTCGAGACACAATTCAAAATTGTTCAGCAATTACCGTAGACACTCTTCTGTCTCTTATCGACGTGGATTCCGATGATTTTGAGTTGGATGTACTCATTTTTTTGGTCAATGAACTTGAAGGCATTTCAGCAGAAGAACAGACTGCCCTAGTAGAACAATCCAAAGTCCTATTTACCGACAAAATGAACTTCACCGCACGATTTAGCTTCATTCTTGTATTGACAAAACTGCATACCTGCCTTCGTGGCCCATGGATAGCTTTTTGGCAAAAAATGTCAGTTAAAGAGCGCATATCAGCTTTCTCATATCTCCGGACTGACAATAAAAATGAATTTAATAACCTATGCGTTCCAGATATCCACATAGCGATAACGGAAAGTCTTCCTCTTATGACCTCTGAAAAAAGCATTAGCGACAACTGGGCAGTAATCACCTTAATATTGTCGGTCCCTGCTAAGGAACGTAGCTCAATCGTTCGTCAAACCCTAAAGCTTCATGGCAACAACATGGATGATGTGTCATCAACCATAAATGCGCTACTCGCCGTTCCACCGAAAGAACGCGAATCGGTGACGGAATATGTGTTTCTTTTAGACGACTTAAAGAATACAAGCGAGTTTCAGTACATTATCCATGAAATTATGGAGGTTAATCCCCACGAACGAAAAATAATAGTTGATCAAATTTCATGGCTAATGGGCAAAACAAGCAACTCTGACTATTTGATTAAAACACTGCGCGGTATTGTCCCCACAAGTCGAGAGTTGCTAGTAAACTATGCCAAAGCGTACATAACAGATCATCAGGCCTGGAGTTCCTATAGTGTTGAAGACTTAATAGGAAAAATGAATAAACTTAATCTTGACTCTCTGGGCACGCTTGTCCAAAAGACGTCTCACTTAATGTTTGATCACATGCACTCATATGAAATAAACGATACCCTAAAAACACTAATTGACATACCACAGGAAGATCTAAATTCGGTTGTAGAGCACACCATTCAATTGATAGGTTCTGCTTGGCAGAAGTATGAAGGTATTCACCAGCTTATTCAAAAGATTGCTGAAATCTCTGCAGAGCGTAGGGATTATGTGATTAAAGAAGTCGCGCCGCTTATCGTAGGGCAAACCAACGCTTACCAAATTAGTGACGTTTTAGAAGACTTTGCCAACCGTTCACATCGAATCGGCAGTTGACAGGATGCTGAAGCTGTAATTTTATACCTCAATCGTTTGTGAAGAAGATATGAAAGGAAACCAGTCAGCTTCGAGCGAACTCTAGCTAGCTACTTACTTAGCAATGACGACCTTACGCAAACAAATGTGTAATAGTGCGTCGAGCGTCTTGATGGTACTTTCGTCGTACTCTTTGGTCATAATTATTGTTTCTGCTTATTTTGGTCCGATCAGACCTGCAGCATACACGACAAGCACTTTAGGGAAATCTATGAGTTTTTTCCGCAATCTTAGGCTGTCCAGAATGCTCAGCTGGACCAAACCTCCTATGGAGCGAATAATTGACTTTAAGTGCAGCAAAATGACAACGTGCTATCAAGGATTATATTTAAAGGAGGCTCTCGATGATTCACGCTAAACACAACGAAGCTGTTACTCATATTATGACAACGAATCCGACCACAATTCACCTCAAAACCCCTATATCGGAAGTGGGAAGGATCTTCAGTGAAGGGAAATTTCATCACCTTCCTGTAGTCAGTGGCAAAGAACTAATTGGGATTGTTAGCTATTTTGATCTCATACGAGTCAGCTTTGAAGGTTCCTATGGAGTCACAGACGAAAAAGCTGTTTATTCAGTGCTTGACCACATGTTAGATATCTCAGCAATCATGACAAAGGATCCTTTGTGTATCCAAGAGAAAAGCACCATTCGTGAGGCTGCGGAAAAACTATCTACAGGTCAATTTCACGCTCTACCGGTTGTCAATGATAATCACGAGCTCGTGGGTATTATCACTTCTAAAGACCTGATCGACTACCTAATTAAACTTTATTAAAACCATTCTCAAAATATTTTTTGCTCTAACCGATGTTGATCTCAGCGCAGCGGCGCGCTGAGCCCTGCCTGAATTTCTCCTTTTTGAATTTTAAAATCTACCTATCAATACAAATTGACATTAACCTATTCTATTGATAGTATCATTCAGATTTTATGATACAAGAAATAACAACATGCATTTTATAGATTAAAAAAATGAATCCATCGCTTATCAGTGAAGCTTCCATACCTACAATAGCTATGCAGAATGCGCCCACGCCCGCTAGCGATATCGAACCCATCGCTATTCTTGGAGTTATCACCTTAGAAAATCAACCTGAACTTGCTGCAAAACCGGAATTTATAACTTTTCCTCTGAAATCTAGCTACCCAAAAATAACAGCTCAAATTACTCAAGGCTTAGATTTTGAGGAATCAATAGTTTTAAGACAGCAGTTGTTCCAATTTGATATCAATCGCCTACTGATTTTATCAAAAATCATCCCTGAATGCGACCTGGGCGGTAAGCCACTAGAAAACGTTATTGATTTGATAAAAACCACTTCGTCTGAAACGGTAGATTTCTTATTAATGTTAATTCAAAAAATACCCCCTACGAACTTCGAAGAAATTGAAGCCACAATCAAGACTATAGATGCTGTCCCATGTGAAGAACGAGTTTCGGTTGTGGATCAATCATTGTCCCTCATCATTGATTCTCTAAGCTACTCACAACATTCGGACATTATTTCAATAATGGCAAAAATGACTGCGAGCGCTCGCGAGTCATGGGTGCGCTTGTGGACAAAAATGCGTGGCGATGGCAGCTCAGGTGTCCACTTTAACCCTAAGGATTTTTGCGATAAGAAATTTTGGAACACTCACGAATTGAGCTCAGCAATAGACGCAGCGCTTCCGCTCATTACAGATAAAGAAGATGTAAGCAATAATTTGCGAATTCTTAAAGCCGTGCTAACTATTCCCCTACAGCAACGCGAGTCAGTAGTGATCCAGACCTTACAGCTAGTAGGGAATAGAGCTGAGGACTATGACATTATTGTCGAACTAGCCAAAATTCCACCTGAACAAATCAGTAGCGTGGTAAGCCAAATTACAACCCTTCTCGGGAATTCAAGAAATTATTTCACAATTATTAATCTTATACAAGCGATGAAGGATCTCCCAATGGACCAGCGCGAGACACTAGTCGAGCAGACTTTGCTATTGCATAGGGATGAGAAGGATGATGAGGTTTATGAAATTGTAGAAGCTCTGGCGGCAATTCCCCCGGAACAGCGCAATTCAGTGGTAAATCAAACAATACCACTGGTCCAGAACCGAAAAAATTGGGAGTGTTACGAGATTGTAGAAGTTCTAAATGCCGTGGCCGAAATCCCACATCAACAACAGGAATCTATTGTCAAACAGATATTGCTATTTAAGGAAGAGGATTGGAGCTCCTGCGAGATACGCAGAGCTATCACAGCTTTAACCGAAATTCCGCAGGAGCAGCGCGATTTAGTTGTCAGTCATGCAGAACTACTAATGTGTGTCTGGGATGGGCACGACTGGGCTAAAGTAATTACAGCATTAGCAGTCATACCAGAGGAACAGCGAACATCCGCAGTCCACCATACACTGTCCCTGGAAAGGTCACAGGATAGCTATAGGATTTCAATTAATCTCGTTAATGCCGTAAACCGCCTGAAAAATCGGAACAATACGCAACAGCGCGGGGCCTAAAAAGCTGCCGACTTCTAAGCGATCAAACATATCTAGTAATTTCCACGCTTCAAAACTGCTAAGTAACTACCGATACAATCCTTCGGCGTTATCAAGGCGGGTGTAGAAAAAAAATCTAATAACGTGTATGAAAGCAGAATATGAAAGATAAAACTGTATTGATTACCGGCGGCACAGGCAGCTTTGGACGAACTTTAGCTAGCTACTTACTTAGTAATGACCTTTGTGCCAAGGTCATCATTTTCAGCCGGGATGAGTGGAAGCAATGGGAAATGCGTAATTCAGCACCCATCTTCGACCATCCCAACATACGCTACTTTTTAGGCGATGTACGCGACTTACAACGACTATCCCGCGCCCTTAAGGGCGTCGACATTGTCATTCACGCTGCAGCACTGAAACAGGTTCCCGCTGCGGAATACAACCCCTCTGAGTTTATTAAGACAAACGTCATGGGAGCTATGAATGTTATCGAAGCTGCCGTCGAACGTGAATGTGAAAAAGTAATAGCCCTTTCCACTGACAAAGCCTGCAACCCCGTTAACCTCTATGGCGCCACAAAACTCTGCTCTGACAAACTATTTGTCGCTGGCAATGCATATAGCGGTGCGAAAGGCACTCCCCGACTATCGGTTGTACGTTATGGCAACGTCTTAGCAAGCCGCGGCAGCATTGTCCCATTTTGGCAAAAATTGGTTGCCGAAGGCGCACAATCGATTCCGATTACTGATGAACGCATGACACGTTTCTGGATCACTATTTCACAAACTGTCCAGTTCGTCGTACAAATCTTAGATCAAATGCGCGGTGGCGAAATCTTTGTTCCAAAGATCGCAAGTATGCGTCTTGTCGATCTTGCCGAAGCGATTGCTCCAGGCATTCCACATAACATTTGTGGTATTCGTCCCGGCGAAAAAATCCATGAAACATTGATTGGTGTCGAAGATGGCCGTCAGACGCTAGAGTTTCACGATCACTATGTCATCCTTCCACAGGTCATGATCAGTCAATGGCAGGCCTATCCAAATACGGAAGGACAACCGATGCCGGATGGGTTTAGCTACACGTCCGATGCCAACACACAATGGTTAAATCCCGAACAACTTAGAGAAATCATTAGTGCAGTATAGCGGAAATTGTAAAGATCTTCTATAACTGCAGACTACATTGATTTATCACGGGATTGGATCGCATGCGACTCGGCGTAATCGGCATCAATGAAAAGGTAGCGGACCTAAAACTTCGCGAAAAGCTTGCTAAAGCATGTCAGAAGAGGTTCAGCGGCCAGGTAAACTCTGCCGATGCGACACCACTTATCTTGCTATCTACATGCAATCGAACAGAAATCTACTTTAGCTCCGATGATCTGGCAGAAACACAAATTCATTTGTTAGATATTCTTCGCAGCGATCTAGACATCGATTTCGACCAAAAGCTCTACTCTTTCTTCGGCAAAGACTGCCTGCAACATCTTGCTCGTGTAGCATCAGGACTCGACAGCGCAATTATTGCCGAAACAGAGATCCAAGGACAGGTTCGTGTAGCATATGAAAACGCCGCTAACCAGCGTAGTCTGCCGCATGAACTACATTTTGCCTTTCAAAAGGCGCTTAAAATCGGTAAGCAGGTTCGTAAGGAATTACCGTTAGTGCGTGGCATACCTGATCTTGAACATGCGATACTTTCAGCGGCTCATCTCGTATTCGACAAACCTCATGAAACAAGACTACTTTTTGTTGGCGCCTCTGATATCAACCACAAAGTCCTTTGCTTCATGAAGCGCAAGGGAGTCGGCAACATCACACTTTGTAATAGATCTCTCTCCACCGCACAAAAAATGGCTGCCAAGCAAGAAATCCAGGTGCTACCATGGTCGGCCATGGCATCCTGGGGCACCTATGACTGGGTAGTCTTTGGCACAAAAGCACCCGATCCTCTCGTAACTCTTGAGGCCGTGCAAAACACCGCAGTTCAGACCAAGCTCTTAATAGATCTTAGCGTGCCGCGCAATATCGATCCCTCTGTGGCGCGTTGCCCTAACATCTCTCTGTGGAATATTGATCAGCTTCACGACATGCTACAAACAAGAAGGGACTCTCTGTCCCATGTCATCGATAGAGCAGAGCATCTCGTCGCTGAAGCGGCCTGGAGGCTTTCATTATCCTTCCAAAAGCACGAACAGCGACGAGAAAACTTCGCTCTAGTTAGCGTATAGACTAAAAGTCTGCGTGACCTGGATAGCGTGGGAAAGCTGCGATATCGCGAATGTTCTCCATGCCCGTTACAAAACCAACTAAACGCTCGAAGCCAACGCCATAGCCGGAATGTGGCACAGAACCGTACTTGCGCAGTTCCAAATACCACCAGTAGTCTTCTTTATGCAAGCCCATGTCGGCGATCTTCTTCTCCAACACATCCAAGCGCTCTTCACGCTGACTGCCGCCGACAATTTCGCCAATCTTTGGAACCAAGATATCCATTGCAGCAACAGTCTTCTCATCTTCGTTAGAGCGCATGTAGAAGGCCTTGATGCGTGCAGGATAGCCTGTCAGGATAACCGGACGCTTAAAGTACTCTTCAGCTAAATAACGCTCGTGTTCAGACTGCAAGTCGCAGCCCCACTCAACTGGATAGTCGAATTTTTTGCCGGACTTAATCAGAATTTCGACAGCTTTCGTGTACGTCAAACGCTCGAACGGAGCATCCAGAACGTGCTGTAAACGTTCAACTAAACCTTCTGAAATGAATTTATCAAAGAACTCTAGATCTTCCTGACAGTTTTCCAACACATACTTAAGGATGTATTTTAGGTACGCTTCCGCGTTGTCCATGTTATCTGTAATATCCGCAAAAGCCATTTCTGGCTCAATCATCCAAAACTCAGCCAAGTGGCGAGAGGTATTGGAATTTTCCGCTCTGAATGTAGGACCAAACGTATAGATGTCTGAAACTGCAGAAGCGAAAATTTCGCCGTTTAATTGACCTGAAACAGTAAGGAACGCAGGCTTTTCAAAGAAGTCCTGCTTATAGTCAACCTTGCCATCATCATTTCTAGGCGGCTTCTCAACATCTAAAGTCGTCACACGGAACATCTGGCCCGCCCCTTCACAGTCCGAAGCAGTAATAATCGGTGCTTGAAGATATAGGAATCCTAAATCTTGATAAAAGCGGTGTGTGGCATAAGCGACAGCGCTACGAACACGAGCCACTGCTCCCAAAGTATTAGTGCGAGGACGCAAGTGCGCAATAGAACGCAGAAACTCCAAAGAGTGACGCTTTTTCTGCAGCAAGTATGTTTCAGGATCGCATACACCCAAAACTTCAATGTGAGTAGCCTTCAGTTCATAGGCTTGCTTACCGGGGCTTGCAACCAAGGTTCCCGTAACAGCGAGTGACGCTCCAGTGGACAATTTGGCCAAAACATCTGCATAGTCTGGCAGCGTGTCGTCAGCAATTACCTGAAAGTTAGAGAGAGTTGAACCATCATTTACCTCGATAAAAGCAAACTTCTTTTGGTCGCGCAACGTGCGTACCCAACCTTTTAAGGTAATTTCCTTGCCTACTAGCTGATCACCGGAACGCTGAAGTTGTTTAATTTTTGTACGCATAATCTCTCTTGGGTTACTTCGAAGTTTCTGCAAAACTGCGCAACATTTGTATTTCTTCTGCCCAAAGCTCTCTGTCGGGTGTTTCCAGATATTTGGGGAGCTCTCTAGTTCTTGGGTCTGTCATCAACCACTTAAAACACTCGATACCGATTTCACCCTTTCCGAGTTGTTCGTGACGATCAACGCGCGAGCCAAGACCCTTTTTGGAATCATTCATGTGAAAGGCATGGAGCCATTTTAGACCCACGATACGATCAAAATCTTTGAATGTCTTGTCACACGCTTCTGCCGTTCGTAGATCATAGCCAGCGACAAAGATATGGCATGTGTCTATGCATATACCCACCGGGAATAGATCTTTGGTAGCTTCGATCAGGTAAGCAAGTTCTTCGAAAGTGCAACCTACTGCTGATCCCTGCCCTGCTGTTGCTTCGAACAACAAACGTGTATTCCCCTGAGTAATAACTGGTTCAAGCAGCTTCAGACTTTCTACGATGCGGTCCAAACAAAGCTGACGATCTTCTTTCAGCGCTGCACCAGGGTGAAAGTTTAGGTAGGTAAGATCCAGTTGATGACAACGTGTAAGCTCAGTGGCAAAAGTTGCCCGGCTTTTGGTCAAGTTTTCAGCATCAGGAGCTCCCAAGTTGATTAGGTAGCTGTCGTGGCTCATGATATGGCTCAGGCCGGTTTCTTTCTTGACCTCTTTCCACTTGGCGATGGTGTCGGCGGGTAGCGGCGCTCCCTTCCACTGCCTTTGATTAGCAGTAAAAAGTTGAATAGTCGTAGCACCTAGCTGCTTGCCTTCTAAAAGCGCGTTAAAGACGCCTCCTGCGGCAGATGTGTGTGCGCCAATAGGTAACTCTGCGGCGCTTGCTTTGCTTTTCATTAGAGGTCTCGTGATTGATAGGTCAAGGGACGGCTATTCTACCATCACGCCAACATCTTGACAACGGTGGACGTAGTGGACCTGGCTAGCTCACATTTTTGTAGATTTACGATTCAGTCTGGAGACTTAACTCCAATTCACCAGCGAATACACCTTATGAATAATGTGTAAGGATGTCCTGATCTTAGACGTTTAGATATAAAAAATGCCTGAAGATAGAGAGAATATTGCCAAAGCGTGCAGACTTATCAAAAAGAAACTGTTATCAACGAGAAATAATTTCATCGATTATAGCCATTAGCTTTATCCCTCTAGACACCCTACGCTTGTACGACCGATGTTCTTTAATATAACAACAAATCAAAGCTACCATTGACGCCACGAAAGCGCAAAGGCTGAGAGCAGCGACAAAATCAGTTAATTGACTAAAACTATATAAATTTTGTCCACAAACTCCAATAATTAATATGGCTGCGTCACGAACTGCCTTCTCTGGACCCCAAAGAGAATCTTCCTGTTGAGCGCCCTCAGCTAGATCCCTGATATGGGCCAGCTTGGAGTCCGAAACAGTAGTAATATAATCGCACGTCAACTTTACTTCGTGCTCCACTCCTATGGTATCGCCATGTTTAGGACGTGCTAAATCTTGACGGGGAGATTTAGGCATTTGACACACCCTGCGTCTCTACAAGCCCCATTATTACAGCATTAAAAAACTTAGCATTCCCGCACGTTTTGCACACAACCATGATGTGAGGATAAGCCGGCCCTCCGATGGTAAGACCGCCTCCAGTAAACGAAAGCGGCATTACCATATCTTCGGATAATATCCACGATTTGTTATGACAGCACTCACAGAATAGATTTTCACATTTTTCATTTATCCATGTTGCGGCTTGCTGTCTTTTCTTCTCATCAAAAAACTTGAGTTTTTCTGCATCCATAGGATCTCGAATGATTTTTCTAAAAAACTAAACAATTCTTGAAATGTTGTAAAGATTTTACAGTTGAAAAAATTAGTTTATTCAACTGAGAAACTAAAGCGCAAATTTTACAAAATTTTTCTATTAAGAGCTTACTCGCTCAAGCTTATCTTTAAGATCCTGCATCATATCTATCATCCGTCAGCTAAGGTTAGGATACGTTCAACCTTAAGCTCACTCAGACCTTATTAGCGGTTCATCAAACTCTTCATTTATACAGGGTGGTAGTGGCAACTCAGAATAGACGCCATGGGACCGTGCTTTTTGGAGCCTGTGCTCAACTTCAGATGCAGTAGAAGTCTGGTCTATGGTGTGATATATGCGAAGGAGGAGTTCTAAGGCATCGATGTAAATTTCTTGTTTCATGACACCTTCCAGCCAACCAATAGCCTGCTCAAAAGTAACTGAAGGGTCTGGCAACAGCGCGCATCTTGCTAAAGCTATCGTGAGCCCAGCCGGGACAGCACTAAGATCGTTTATGGGTCGGCCATCATTTACCACTCTTGCATTATAACTTGCATTATCGTAAGCCCCAAATTGCTCGTCATATTTGCCTGCTACCTCACAACAAATACCCAGCAGCACTGTGTGTCGCCAGTCTTCAAACCAATTATTGTAATGTTCCGCAATTATAGCGTACAACAACCTGACGGCATATCTTTGACATCTTTCGTCCCCCTCTACCATCCTAAAAGCTATTCTTAAACCATTCGGAAAACTTAAGCTTTTAGCAATATTGTGAGGATCTACTGAAACAAGGCGTTTCCAATTGGCATCAATACAGTCCGCAACAATTTCATCCTTTGTGACCCTTTCTACCACAACTTCATATCTTGAAAATGGCTGTCTAAAATCGAACGGACTAAACGCACATTCGGGGTAGGTATACAGCCACCGTCTATCGTCAATTTGAAAATTTTTGGTTTCGTCTATCAGAGATTTAATCTGATCCAAACGCGCCTTACTATCTGACATCGATTCGTAGATCTCCTCTAACCGAAATAGTGCACCTCGATAGGGTTTATCTGTAATGGCGTATTCTAGCAACTTGATGCATGCTGGATCAGTCATGAGTGGGCTGGGCCCCTCACAAGCTGAACCAATTTGTAACGCCAAAGCATGGGATATAGGAGATTCAATAGCTAAGGCACGCTGTCCAGCATAATAACTTTCATGGTACCTCATGGCCCATTCACAGATATCTGCCAACATAGCTTCGTTTTTCCAGGATTTCTTCCATTCAGAATAATTTTCTTTAAGCGAATATAATAATCGTACGGCAAAGGTTCTGTATAGGTTTGGATTGTCTTCTCCTTGAATAAGAACAAAGGCCAGTCGTACAGAGTTTTCAAACTCAAGAACACTCGTGACATCATCAGGATCAAGATGGGTTATCTGCTCCCATGACTCTTCTTTAATTAGTCGATCCAAGTAAATTATTGTTTTCGTCATTTTTTTGTCACAACATATGCGTTTTGGAGGCGTTTATCACCAGTTTTAAGTACAGTTTCGACAATTACAATTACTTGTTCGCTTCCTATATCTTTTTTGTAATAGCTTTTTAGAACAGTTGGGAACAGAACATCCTTCTTTTTCTGCCAGTTTGCAGGACTAACAATATTGTGATCCTCAATAAATTGTAGTACTGTCTTTAAATCTTCCTTGGGGTTTCCTGTTAATTTAACCACTTTTTCCCAAAGATGAGTTTCCGTAACAATATGCCCAGCCGCAGTATCCTTAAGCAACAACCCACCGTTGGTTTTTGCGGCTTGGCGGGTAGCTTCGCGTCGAGCGGTGTGTGCGGAGGCTTCGGCTAAGATGGCTTTCTTGGCAGCTTCCGAGGCTACTATGCGTTCCATTGTGAACGCTGTGTTGGCAAGCTTCAGCGTACGGTACTTTTGATAGAGCTTGACCGCCTGAGCCGGAAGCAAGATATCCAAACCATACTTTCCAACGATAAATCCTAATTTACTCCCTCTATCATATTCAGAACAACCGTCCCACTGACAACAGAGGTCATAAACCTCCGGACAAAGGATTTGTAAATAGCTTAAGTCGGTTTGCTTCAGCGCTTCTATGAAATCTTTAGAAGCCACTATGAAGTCAGCGCTTACCTCTATAGGAGAACAAGCAAACGCCCACACGCCTTTCATAAGGCAACTAGCACAATCTCCCATAGCTGGGCCAAGCTCTTCTGCAGAAGTTCTACTTCCCTCAAGTAAGCCAATACAAAGCCCCACAGAATAATCCATGGGTCCAAGACGCATAACAGAAGAGCTTGCCGCTAACTGACCTCCATTAAGCTGCTTAGCTTTCGCATAGTCAGCAATCGCCAAATCGATCTTTCCTAGCTCAAAATAGGCAAAAGCTCTCTCTAAATAGGCATCGGAATCTTTCGTGTTAAATGCAATGGCCTGATCAAGTGCTTTAATCGCATCCGCAAATAGAAAAAGATCGTTATATTGGACTCCTTGAGCAAAGTACGAGGGTGCGGTACACCAATCAGGAGGCGATATCTTTTCTCCAGGAAGAGCCAGAGGAACTACCAACTCGCTTTCTACATGCGATGCTTTTGGTAGGTCGCAAACACTGCTCACAGGAGCAATTGGAGATTCAGATCTACTTGGAGATAGTTTCTGAGGCATGCAAACAGGGCAAATCCGCGCTTGTGTCCCCAAGTCATTGTATAAATTCTCGATAAACTCGACTTCTTGCCACAACTCTGGAACATCGGTGCCTTCTAGCACTTCATCATAAAGTACACGAAAAAGAACTGATAGGTAGTCAAGAATCTCTGCCAACTTGCTTTCAATCAAACGATAATCATCAGGCGCAAAATGGCACCTCGAGAACATTCTGAGGTCCCTAGAAACCTGATAATAGTCAGAAAAATGAAAGCATGTTGCGCATAGAGCAATGTGACTAACATTTTGCAAGGATGAAAAGTACCACGAACTTACCATAAAGTCTTTCGAGAGAGCTGTTTCAATGGCTACACGCTTTAATGCGGTCGTCCTAAATAGCTCCTTAAACATACTTACAGCCGTGTCACTGATATTCATGGCTGTCGCATTATTTTCAGGCCAGAATTCTTGAGCAATCGGATACTTCGATGAATAGGCAATCTGCTTCTTCAAAAACGGAAAGTCGTTTTTGTACAAGAAATGCAAATATCCTGCATAAAATCTTGGGTAACCACACTCACAATGATAACTTGGAAATTTGGCGAGATGGTGGAACTCAATGCCGTGATGATTTTTTGAGCTGAAGTAGTTGCCATACCAGTTGTGGCACACAGGAAAAAAGCAGTCATAGCATAACTCATTCGAATCATACCAAAACTCCTCGCCCTCCTCCCCGTCTTCATCCTCTCCCCAGTACACGGATTGGCAGGTCCAATGTTCTTGACCGCGATAGCTATAGTCTCGTTGGTTGGTAGCAAAGGTCGCCAGTGGAACCAAAACACATAGAATAAGTAGGCAGGCCAAACGACGGGTTATCACAAAACTTCTCCTTCAAATCGCGGCAAATAGCGCGAATTAAAAAAGATATTATATTCCATGAGATTGCCGCAACAAGAAAAGGCATTACTTGAAAAACTAGCTAAATGAAGCGAGATAACGCAGTGAGTTTCTATTGATGCAGCTTATCCAAGACTCGCTGGAAATTTAGCTTCTTGAGCCTTCCAGATGGATCTTGAGCCTCTAATTTCGACCAGTCGATCGGAGCAGCGTTTTCCCTCCAGTTTTTTAGATTTTTGGTAAGTGTTTTAGACCATGCGGTATGTGTTAGGGTTAGCTCCTTAAATTCGATGAGAGCTGTCTCTGAAAATATTCCTAGTTGGGTTGATACATACCAAATGCCATACAGGTCTTTGAGTAATTTTAAGGGACTACTTCGTTTAGGAAATGTGAGACCCTTGTGAAACATCCAAGCTCCTGGAGACACAACCCTTCCCACCTCGTCCGAATGAGTTTTAAATTCAATAGACTCCTTTAAACTCAACTCCAAGTAACTTAACGGCTGCGCAACAATGCCTGCGACAACAACGTTCTTAGTTTTGTCTTTTCTCACAGCGGAATCGGTTAGGAACTCTATCTCGATTTCAATTCCTTCGATATTTTTAGTGTAGGCTTCTGTAGCTGGAACATCGACGTTTTTAGGAATATGGATAAATCCTGCCTCGTGAAGATGCTAAGCGATATTCTTCTTGGTTATTTCCGGAACCTTGCGAGGAATAAGTGAGTCAATATCTCTAGTTCCTATAGGAGGATTCTTCAGTTTTGGATCAGCTAGGTATAGCTTATAGATCAAAAGAGCATAGCCACCCCCGATTACAACATACTCTCGCCATGGACCAATCGAATGGAGAAAAGCTGAAATTATCCTGTCTTCTTGATCTAGATTCATCATGCGAACCGTTTGTAAATACGGCTGAGTTCAGGGATTCGTTCAGCCATAAACTCTGCCTGCTCTTGGCCGCGAAGCGGATAGTGATAAAGATCAAGAAAAGTTAATAACGCTGGGGAAGCTTTTACACCCTTCTCACTGATGCTTTCAGTTCCCAGCAATCCATTGTAGTAAGGATCGATTAATAACACCTCATAACCTCGTTCTTGAGGTTCTAGTTGAAGAGTTTCTTCGACCCTTTTTCTGTCCATTGGACTCAGAACATATAGCTCAAGGGTATCTAAATTTGTGTTCTTGCATCCATAAACTTCAGCCGCTGAATGAAGGGCCAAGACCACATTTGAGGACAAATTAGCCTTCTGCAACGCATCAAAAAACTCGGCCTTTTCCTGAAATCCGGAGCGATAGGTTCTCATTTTACATTTCTTTGTGATGCTATAGTGATCCAGCCAGTCTTTGAGAAGTAGTCCTCCTTTCTTAAAGAAAAATTTCTTGGCGGTTCTAAGCCCTTTAGTTTGCATTAAGCCGTTTGAGACTAGTAAACTAAAAACCCGCTGAACAAGTCCAACGCTGACACCCACCTCTTTGGAAACTTCTCTTACTGAAAATCCGTCTCTTCTCTCTTGTTCTAAAGTGAGAAGCCACGACAAAATCAGCGCTGATTTATCAGCGTAAATATTGGCTTCTGTATGATCTGCGGGCGATTGAAATACAAATTGACCTTTCATCGACACCTCCCTGTTCACTAGAATACACTGTTCATTATATATTGAACAGTTCGAAATAGTGAACAGTTACCGGATTAGTCCACAAAGCCACTACGTCCACCTACGTCCATCTCGTGTGTCAAATGGGGCAAACTGGTAAGATTCCCGCTCAGCACATCAAGGCAGGTTTAATTTGGCAATCGTCGACACCACACAGGCTATCATCCGTCGCGCAGGGGCATTCTTGTCAGGGACAATGCTTTGCAGGGTCACAGGTATGCTGCGAGACATTTTAATGGCTTGGGCCTTCGGCGCCACCGGCGCTGTAGCTGCTTTTATGGTTGCTTTTCGCTTCTCACACTTGCTACGGCGCACTCTTGGCGAAGGCGCGATGCAAACAGCGTTTATCCCTCAATTCGTCGCAGCAAAACACGCTAGCGAAACAAGAGCGATCGGCTTTTTCCGCAATCTGACCGCTGTCATCTCCATTCTGTTGGTCCTTATTATTATTTTGACCGAAGGAGTTTTGGCTGCCGCCATCATGCAATGGGATCTTGCTGATGAAACAACACAAATATGCAAGCTCACCATGCTCATGTTGCCAGGCCTCTTGTTCATCTGTTTGGCGGGAATCAACACTGCTCTCCTCCAATGTGAGGGACGTTATTTTCTGGCGAGCGTCGCTCCCATAGCCTTCAATGTCGTGTGGATCACGGGAGTTCTCTTGCTAAGCGGTTGGACTGCCCCTGCAGCTATGCCTTGGCTAGCCGGAGCGGTTTCTCTGGCTTGTTTCGCTCAATGGCTGGCGACCGTCCCTGCTGTTGCCAAAATAACGTCTGGAGCGCCTTGGACGCTGGATGTTAAGTCCCAAGATATGAAAAATCTATTCAAAGCACTATCCTTAGGTATCATTGGCGTTTCTTCTACGCAAATTAACAGCGCGATCGATGCCATTTTTGCCACGATGGCGAGCGTTGAAGGGCCTGCATACCTATGGTATGCCATACGCATTCAACAACTTCCCCTGGGCGTCTTTGGTATAGCGTTGTCGGGAGCGTTGCTGCCTGCATTATCTAGAGCTATTAAGGCTGGGGATATCGCCCGAAGTTCTCATTATATGAACTTTGCTGTACGCCAAGCTTGCTTGGTAATTTTACCAGCAACTTTTGGCCTTTTTGCTGCCGGAGGCGCCATCGTGAACCTTTTATTTGGTCATGGTGACTTTACGGAATTTGCAACTATTCAGACGACATATTGCCTCTGGGGATATGCTATCGGGTTACCGGCAGCAGTTTTGATTTTACTTTACGGTCCAGGATTCTATGCCAATAATGACTACGCGACACCAGCTCGTGGAGTGGTCTATACTGTGCTTCTCGGCGTGGGATTAAACTATTTGGCCGTTTGTCAATGGTCCATGGGGCCAGTTGCCGTAGCGGTCACAACGAGCATCGCCGCCTGGGCTAATGCTGCTTATCTGCATTTTAAGCTTCGACAACGTATTGGAACCATTGTAACTTCTGAAACTTTTGTCGATATCGCCAAAATTTTGTCAGCTTGCTCGGTTGCGTTAGCGACTGCAGTCTTTTGGAATAGCCCTGCTATTTCGCGCGATGTACTCACACAAATGATAGAATGCACGAAGGCGTGCAGCATTTTTACTGTTGTCTTCGCAGTAACTTGCTTAGTCTTAAGGCTAGATTTGATGTGGGGTATAGGTATGAAAGAAGAAACAGGAGTCAGTGGCTAGGCCCTGACTCCTGTTTAATAACTCTTAGTTCGTGTGCGCCAAGAAGTCGCAAATCTCTGATACGTTCAGTTCGATCGGCCAAGGAATTTGTTCTTGCATCGGTTCTGCAATTAGCTGACCACTGAAATGCTCTTTATCGAGCTTCAAGTAATCAGGAACACTACGCATTGGGCTATCAACCGCATCAATGACTTGTTTCATTTTGCGTGACTTTTCACGGACGGAAATGGTCATACCAGGCTCAACGAGGAAAGACCTACGGTCAACCTTTTTACCATTCACTTGAATGTGTCCGTGAGAAATAAACTGCTGTGCAGCAAATGGCGATGGCGCCAATTTAAGGCGATAAACAACAGTCTCGAGGCGACGCTCTAGCATCGAAACGAGTAACTGTGCTGTATTGCCTTTACGCTGAAGAGCTTTCTTGTAGGTGTTTACCAATTGCTTCTCGGTAAGCATACCGTACAATGCTTTAAGTTTTTGCTTTTCCTCGAGCTGTAGGCCGAAGTCGGATTTCTTACGACGACGGGCACCATGGACTCCAGGGGGATTGGGCTTATGAACGAGTGGGTTTCGGGTTCGACCGAAAATGTTCACACCAAAGCGCCTAGCGATTCGATTGCGAGGACCAGTGTAGCGAACCATTCTATCTCCTAACTTCTAACAAGAGGGTGTAATCCTTAATAAACGAATGGCAATTATCACATAGGCCTGGTTTTTTTTCAACACCCAGTATTTACATTAGGGGAAAAGATTTTACTTTAACGCCTTGCATCAGTTATTTTTCGAATTATATGATGAGGACTGTGGGGTGCAGCGCCGCGGTCTACCCAGGGGGATCCTTATGTCTAAAGCCAAGCTTACAGATCTCCAGGCAGCCGCCAAAGAGGCCGCGTCTAGCGATACCTCCGCAGCTAAAATAGAGGCTCTCTCTAGGGCATTTAAGCTTTTCTCCGAAGAATCCAAGCGTCTTGAAACGGCTCATGCAGCGTTAAAGAGAGATTTTGAAGAGGTAAACGTTCAGCTGGAGCAGAGTAACCGCCGCCTTGCACAAAAGCTGAAGGAGCTAGACACCAGCACCTCGTACCTCCGCAATATATTAAGTAATATGTCTCAGGGGCTGATCTTTATCAATAAGTCCAGCATCATCACCACCTTTAATAAGAGTGCTGAAACCATACTGGGTCGCCCAGGGGTGGAGGTTCTCTTTCAACCCTTTGCGCAGAGCTTTGATGACACCCTCTTCGGATTCTCCATCCATGATGCATTAGAAAAGAAAGCCGCCCCTCTTACCTCCTTCGTCACTGTTAATCAGACCGGTATGCCTGCTCGTGAGCTAGAGGTGGATGCCCGATTCGTGACTAAGAAAGAAGGCAGCGAGATGTCTAAACACCTCGATGCTACGCTGGACTATACTGAGGGGCTTATCATTTTGGTGCGCGACGTCTCTGAAATGCGACGTCTTAAGAACTTAACAGAGCGCAATGACCGCCTTAAGGAGCTGGGAGAAATGGCGGCGATGGTCGCACATGAGATCCGCAATCCTCTAGGTGGCATCAAGGGTTTTGCCTCACTTCTGCGCCGGGACCTAGAAAAGGAGCCAGAGCTCCAGCAAATGGCAAACTATATTGTAGAAGGCACAGATATATTAAACCGCCTTGTGACTAATGTGCTGAACTATGCACGCCCTGTACAGCCTCTGCTGGCGGCAACCGACCTCAATAAGCTGCTAGAGGAGGTTCGCGACCGGGTATGCATCGATGAAAGGCTTAGCAAAGGCATTTCCATTGAGATAAATTCAGAAGCGCCCGCCGTCGTCTACATCGACTCGCAACTTATTCAAGGCGTGCTGCTAAATCTTATCGTCAATGCTATTGAGGCTATGCCCGATGGTGGAACGGTAGCTCTATGGCTGGGAAAAGATGATGCTTTTGCCATCCTAAAAGTTACTGACACCGGCATAGGAATCCCCCAGGAGAACTTAACACGAATATTCTCCCCGTTCTTTACCACTAAGCCCCATGGCAACGGTTTTGGGCTTTCTGAGGTCTATAAAGTTATTCAGGCCCATGCTGGAACAATTGAGGCCACCTCCACTATGGGCAGGGGCACTACTTTTACCGTTAAACTGCCCCTAAAACCACTTATCTAAAACCGACGAGATTTCTATGGCGATCGAAAAGGTCCTTGTAGTCGATGATGAGCTTCTCGTGCGCAGCTTTCTGAAAGAAACGCTCATGCGCAAAGGCCTAGACGTCACTGTAGCCGAAAATGGTAGAACCGCACTGGCCTTGATAAAAGACAATGCGTACGATCTTGTCTTCACAGACATGAAGATGCCAGACATGACGGGCCTAGAGGTTCTTAAAAAAGTTAAGGAGACAGCCCCCAACACTATCGTCGTGGTGATCACTGCTTTTGGTAGCATTGATAATGCTGTCGAAGCGATGAGATTAGGCGCTTTTAACTACCTGATCAAGCCCTTTTCTCCTGACACCATCGAGGCCGTCGTTGAAAAGGCGAAAGATCACTCTGCATTAGTCGAGGAAAACCGCTACCTGCGCCAAGAAGTTTCTGGTTCATCAGGTTCGCCAAAAGCGCTCATCGCCCAAAGCCCTCTGATGCACAAGATCATTGACGATGTAAACCGCATAGCCAAAAGCAACGCCAACGTGATGATCACCGGAGAATCCGGTACAGGTAAGGAAGTGATCGCACATGCTATCCATTTCGGCTCCCCACGCTTAAATAGGCCCTTTATTCGCGTTAACTGCGCAGCAATTCCTGAAGCTTTGATTGAATCGGAGTTCTTCGGCCACGAGAAAGGCGCCTTTACCGGAGCTGTGGGCAAGCGCTGTGGGCGTTTTGAACTTGCTGACAACGGCACTCTACTATTGGATGAAATTACCGAAGTGCCTATTGGTTTGCAGGCTAAGCTACTTAGAGCTATCCAAGAGCAAGAATTCGAACGCGTGGGCGGGCATAAGCCTATCAAAGTTAACGTGCGGATCGTCTCCACATCGAACAGAAACCTGCAAGAAGCTATTCGAGATAAAGTCCTTCGTGAAGATTTGTACTACCGCTTAAACGTTGTCCCTATCATCATTCCACCATTACGTGATCGCCGAGAAGATATAATACCGCTAGCTCAGCACTTTTTAACGCAACTGTGCGGCGAAAGCCACAAGAAGCCAAAAAGGCTAACACCTGAAGCGGAAAAAAAGCTTCTAAGCTACCCTTGGCCAGGCAATGTCCGTGAACTCGCCAACATCATTGAACGCGCGGTTGTAATGGATCATTGCGATGATATTGGTGCAGAACATGTAATTCTAGAGTCGTTTGAAGCGCCAATTACTGACCATGAGCCCGCTTCCCCCACTAGCACCGCAGCGGGCGAACTTCCAAAAGGTTTTACATTGGAAGAGTTAGAGAAACGCTATATTATCGAAACACTGCAAGCGCAACAAAACAATCGCACCGCAGCGGCCAAGTATCTTGGCATCAGCGTGCGAACATTACGTAACAAATTAAACGAGTACAACGTTTCCGAATGACAAATCGCACTTCAAAACAAGAACCTTTGATCCTCGGTATCGGCGGGGGAAAAGGCGGGGTCGGAAAGTCCATGGTAAGCTCCAATCTAGCCGTGCAGTATGCCATGGGTGGTCTAAGAGTCATCGTTATCGATCTCGACTTCGGGGCTGCCAACCTCCACACTATCTTCGGCGTTCGGCAACCTGCTAAAAGCTTGGGCGATTACTTTTACTCACCTCGCAGTCAATTATCTGACTACTTCGTGAAAACAAGCTTAGACAACCTCACTCTGGTGCCGAGCAGCGGCTTTGTTCCAGAACTGGCAAACTTAAAGCATATGCAGCGCGTAAAGCTGATCAATCATATCAAGACGTTGGATGCCGATCTTGTCATACTCGATTTAGGCGCTGGCAGCTCATTAAACGTCGTGGACTTCTTCTCCATGTGCCACGCCGGCGTAGTCGTGGCTACTCCAGAACCCACAGCGGTTCTCAATGCCTATGAGTTCCTTAAGAACGTGCTATACAGAATCCTCTTCCGTATGCTGCGTAACGACAAAGCGTTAACAGACCTTTTAAAGGCCTCTACACGAAACAATAACGAACTTGGAATTCACACAGTTTCAGATCTCATTAATGCTATCGCCAAGGTTAACCGTTTTGCGGCAGAGACCATTCAAGAAGTTTGCCAAGACCTGAGTTTCCACCTCATATTTAACCAAGCACGCAAAACATCGGATGTTCAGTTAGGCCGAAAGCTTAACCAAATCTGTGAAAAATATCTGAACGTAAACCTTAATTTCTCAGGAATCATCTTCTACAATGAAGAGGTACCCGCCTGTGTCTATAAAATGTGCCCCATCAGCATCGCAGCTCCTGAATCCGTAACAAGTCAAACCCTGCGAAATATCGCTGTCACCACATTCAATCGTGTGGCACATGCGGTGGCTGGTGAGCCCCTGCCAGATGACTTTGACGCTCAAATTGATAACGTTGGAAAGCATGCCAGGGTCGACTTTGAGCGCAACCTACTAACACAAAGACGCTTGCAGCGCAGCAAAGAACGAGCATTCCTAGGAAGCGAATCAACTGATCTTGTCGCTCTGGAAGAAGGCTAAAAAAAGCCAAATCCTTAAACATCTGACTTCCAACCATTTACACTCTACAGTTACTCCACAACATGATTATTAATTTGTAATTTTCTATTTATGACATATAATTAAGTCTATAAGTTAGTAATAATATGTGTTTTGAGTAATAGTCTATTTTAATGTGTAGTGTGTGTGCATTAAATTAATACATGTAATAATAATGAGGCTGTGTATGTTAAGAAATAATGTATCTGCAATGTTGTTAGGTGTCGCTTTCTTATTCGCCAGTAGCGCAAACGCTGTCGATGTGAATCCAGGGGACTTTACAGGGTCAAGAACAACCCCAAATGGAGTTACAGGAACAGGTCCTTGGGGCAACACCCCGGGCTATAAGGTCTCTTGGAACATTACTCAAACAGGTAACGTTTTTCATTACGCCTACGACATCACGGTGCCAAGTAAGAACATTAGCCATACGATACTCGAATTGAGTGACAACATAAACAAAGACAATATCAGCAGCTTAATCTACAACTTTAAGGTGAATGGTTCGAGTAAATCGACACCTACACCTACATTATTCAAGCCAACGGATCCAGGTAACTCAAACCCTGGTTTGCCTGGTGGTATCTATGGTATCAAGATTGATATGACCTCAACAACACAGAAAGTCACTTTTGACTCTCTACGTGCTCCAATGTGGGGTGATATCTATTCCAAAGACGGTGTAAGCAGTGGTCAATTCGTATACGCCTTCAACAAAGGTTTTGGATTAGATCCAACAGGAAGTGATTTCAGCAAGTGGATCGCTGTGCCAGACACTAAACAAATTAAAGTGCCTGAGCCTGCTACATACTTGTTGATGCTATCAGGCCTAACATTGGCGGCTTTTAAATTACGTTCAAAGCGTAACCAAAAGCTTGTTAACCGTTCATGGATCGCTGGAGAACAGGCATCTTGGTAGGAATTTAACGCAAAGGCGCAGAGGCGCGGAGGAGGTAAAGCTACCTCGCGCCACTGCGCCTATATCTTTACGCATATTTTTTTTGACCAAATTAAATCCAGCCGCGAATGCGGCTACAGCATGTAGCCCCAAGCGTGAGCTTGGGTGGAAATAGAAATTTATAATGAGCCGTGTGAACGGCGGCAGAGATGATTTGTGATTCTGTCGCCGTGTTCACGGCTAGATGTCAATATATCGCATACCCCAAGCTCACGCTTGGGGCTACATGCTTCCGCCGCATTCGCGGCTGGACTTTCCTCAAAGATATTTTGACAAAAAAACTTATGCGTAAGGATATGTCCACGCCTTTAAAGCGTCCTTTGCCCCTTGGAGTACTTAAGCAAACGCTTAAGCTGCCCATCACGGTGATACAGGCTCACCTCGCCATCCAAGAGCCCATTCACGTATGAGATAAGAGACTTGATTGTTTGGTCGGGGTAGAAGTGCTCTTGAAGGCCATGACGCTTACTGCCCTTCCACCGTTCGATGACAGCTAAAGAGCCATCAGAGTAATACCGACGACGTTCTTCTCCATCACCTTTATGTTGAGGGATCTGTGCAGAACTTTCAACAGCAGATCGCTTTTTTTGATGGTTTTTGAGGGCTTCCTGCATGAGATGTCTATTCACATTGGCTGTTTGCTGCAGAAAGGCATAACGCCTTGTTTCGAGCTCTAGCTGCTTAAACTGCTTATTTTGCAGTGTGTCTTGACTAGCCTTTAAAAGCCGTAAATCCCGATTGAAGACGCGGACAAATATGCCGTTAAATACGCCTAAAACATAGCCAAAAGCAACCTCTTCCTCTAGTTCAAATTCTGTGACTGACATTAAACCCGTGCGTAGCTCAGTAATGCCCTCTGGATGGTAGGAGACCTTCTGCCAAAGGTTTTTGAGCTCTGAGATCATAATATCAAACTTTTCGATACATGAGGTTAGGCTAGCCTCCAGCTCATTCCACGCTCCTTGAACACGCTCTAGAGCATCATCAGGCAGATTTGCCTGCTGAATGGCTTGCCATACTTTATCATCGATAGGGTATGACTTTGTCAGGTGGCTCTGTGCTACCAGACTGAGCGGTTGATTGGGAATACCTTGGACACCAAGACCCGCATCGGTAGCGTTGATAAATGTTGTCTCAGGGTGCTCTTGCGCGAACTTTGAGAGCCATTCTGACTCTGCTATCCACTTCCATAGGGTATAGATGGGTTTTCCATGAACATCGCTTCGCATAACGGCGGCTTTATCGACACCTGTATTGGTTACAATCGCGTGTTCCTCAACAGAGGCATCATCAATCACCCCTGCAGCATATGACTGCATTCCTGTAAAAGCTAGATCCAGTCCAAGGTAAATAATTGGGTTACAACCTAATGCCTGAGCTATTGTGGTGCACAAGTTAACGACATTGTGGCCTTCGTCCAAATCCTCACTTTCGATGTCTAGACTTTCCTCAAAGAAAGAGGCGATGTCATAGCCACCACCACCTGTGAGGTATAATCTTGGCCCATGCAGGAGTTCGAAAGCATGTCTATTTAACCGTTGTCGGTAAAAGAAAGGTAATTCAAATGCTGATTGCTGTAGGTACCTTTCGTATTGAGCGTCATTGGGGTCAACACCGGCACCAAAATGAGGTTGAAGACCTGCAGAATTAAGGGCGTTGAGTGCAGAGCCCCCGGCAAAAACCACAGCATTGTTCTGCAGTGATTCCAGCAGTGGCAGATCTTTAGAGAGGGATGGTCCCGCGCCACAAATGATCGCAGGCATACCCGTAAACTGGCTAAATAAACTGTCACCGAGATACGACTCATGCAAATGAAGTAGGTTGGCGTAGAAATTGCGAAAATAAGAGATGCCATGATCCAAATACTCATCGACAGCTTCGTCTAGGCGGTGATGATCGAACTGCAGCTTGTTTTGAAGCTCACAAACAAAGGCAGCGCGATGATTGGAATAGCCGGGTGAACCAACTACTGTCATAGGCTGTAATAAGCAGTCCCAGCACAGCCAATCTGACAGCTCTTGATCCTCCAAAAGGTTCTTAGAATAGCGCAGGGTAACTTGAGGGTCATGGAGAAGCTCTTCACCTAAGCCGGTTTCGAATAGCCGATAGATAACTGATAAGTCATCTTCAAGGAAAAACAAGTGACGCTTAGGGTTTTTGCGTAGCCACGAAGTTGCGGCGGTAAATATATGACCTCGCCCAACGCCGAGCACGCACAACACTTCGGTAGATGCCAGGTCGAGGCTATTAAACCATGCCTCAGCATCAACTAAGGTCTCTTCAATATCCGTGCCAACAGGCTCATGATAGGGTAAAAGATAGGCGACTTTCGGTTGAAGCGCTGCGAAACGTGCGATATTGCGGTCGAAAACACTTTCTTCATTCATCATTTACATCGGCATCCAGGAGTCTTTTCCACCAACACGACGAAATTTTTTCTGACGTGATTTACCAAGAATTAGATCTTTGCCCCGGCTGAGGCTGGTTGCTCCACGAGTTTTTACAGCTTTCATAACGAAGCTTAGTTGAGCGTGCTTCCTACGTGCCTTCTGCATCAGCTCATTGCCTAATTTAATCGTCTCGGCATCCGCCTCGTTTAGGTGCTTGTTTGGTTGCGCCATCGCTTGGGCGATTTCGTCCGGTGAAGCTCCCATTTTTCTTAGCAACTTCTCGCTAAGGTCAGTGAACTCTGAAACGACCTTTTCTAGGTCGTTCAGACGCTCTTTTATGCCATTTGGGAGGTCGCCCGTCGGAAGCTTTTTGTCCTCTGAGTCTTGCAAAAGGCGTTTAACCTGCTCCAGAACAACCTGTAGTGCCGATTTGTCCGCCATAATGCATCTCAGTATACGTGGGTTTTAATACCTGTATACTGTTATTTTAGCACAAAAAGCGCTATTATTCAATGCGATGTAGGATTTTTAACGCAAAGACGCGAAGACGCAAAGAAATGCATTTCTCTTTGCTTCTTAGCGACTCTGCGTCTTTGCGTTGAATTCTTTAAGTTTGGTGTACTCGGGGATGCCTGAGGTGAATTGGTACTCGCCCGTGGCATCGTCAAAACGCCCAATACGCTCCTCACCTTCATTCGCCACCACGACGTAGTGCGCCTGCACGTAGCGATTATAGCCCATGGCTTGACGTAGCACGCGCGCATTTAAAGGCACCGCCTTGCACTCGATGAGCAATAAGGGGTGGAAGGTTGGCGCGTAGCAAATAATATCAGCACGGCGCAAAAGCGGTGGCTTTTCGCGCAAATGGGGCATCTGTTGCAGGGAAACTTCCACGGCGACATGGCCAGACGGATATCCCAACTGTTGTGTAAGTTTTAACAGCAGGCGCTGCCGCACCAATTCCTCGGGCGTGGCAGCGACCCACTGGCGCCGAACGGCGCAGAATACTTGCTTTAAGGACGGAGCCAGCAACTTATTACGCCTCTGGTTCTTGCACGCCGAAATGTCCATCACTTCTGCGGTACATTACCTTTAGCTTCTGATCCTGTTCATTACGGAATACCAAGAACAGGTCACGGGAAAGCTCCATCTTAGTCATTGCTTCTTCATACGAAAGAGTCTTTAACGCGCGCGTTTCGCGAGCCACAATATGATGCGGCTGCATGTTATTGGATTCGCGACGGCGGTTTTCAGCATCAATTTCGTCATTGATTTCATCCAAATCCGTATAGGGACTTTGAATGACGTTTACATTCATATCAATGACCCTGAGCCCCTTTGCTTGGTGCTCTTGGATACGCTTTTTATGGCGTTGTAATTGGCGCTCTAGCTTGTGAACCGCTTCATCGATGGAGGCGTACATCTGCGTCGTCACAGCTGAACTTTTGATTATCCAGTGGTTGACCTTTAGAACGATGTCCACTTTGTGGTCCAACTTCTGGATGTCCATGGTAACCATTGCATCAATGATCCGGTCGCTGAATCGTTCTATTTTAGAAATCTTCTCCAAAGCATAGTCTTTCATTGGTTCCGTGACATGCACATTGCGACCAGTCACGGTGATATTGAATCCCTTATTTGCCTCTAGGATCTTTGCATTACGGGCCATGGTAACCTCGGTCTTTTTATGGGGTGTTCCCTCAATTCAAATTTTAGCACCACCCCCATTTACGACCATAATAGATTTATTCATAAAGTAATGCGGGAGAGAGAAGAAACGCACCGAAAGGGATTCGAACCCCTAACCACCTGGTTCGAAGCCAGGTACTCTATCCGGTTGAGCTATCGGTGCGCAATAGTCACACAAAAGTAGCAGAAGAAAGGATTTTTAACCAACAGGGAACGCGGAAAAACCCGGTTTCGGCTAGAATACTACCTTAACCTCGGGGACTTTATGACTCAAATCGTTGCAATAGGATCCACCAATAAAACTAAGGTCGGCGCTATTACTAGCGCTCTTGGCCATCTGAACCTTACCATTCTGCCGTTTGCAACAACCTCTCAGCAAACACATCAGCCACTGTCACAAGCGGAAACGCGTGCGTGCGCTCTCGCACGTGCCAAAGAATGCCTAGACAAAACGGAGGCAGATGTAGCTATTGGCCTGGAATCAGGGGTCTTCTTCCTAGATGACACTTCGGTCTACCTTTGTGAATGGGGAGCCCTTGCAGACCGTAGTGGCGCGGTATACTACTCCTGCGGACCTATTATCTTAATGCCCTCTTCCTTCAAGGGACCTCTACAAAGCGGGATCACTCTACAAGACCTTATGCATCAGGTTACAGGTATCGCAGAGCTGGGCAAGCGCCAAGGTGCTGGCGGGGTCTTTACTAGCGAGATGATAAACCGACAGGAAACGTACAGCACCATCGTCAAGGTTCTTTGGGGGCAATATATTTACTATTCTTCGGTCAATAGTCTCCGTGGTGGCATAAATTGACTCGTAGCGTCTTAAAACTGCAGGGAATTACCCTGCACACACTTAAATTTGGCGATTATGATCTGATCGCCACCGTCTTCACACGCGATGCAGGGGTAGTAAAGCTGATAATCAAGCGCGGGCTATCTCTGAAGAATAAAAGCCCAATCACCCCCCTAACACGCGCTGAATTTGTCTACACCACCGGAAAGGGAGAGATTCATGTTTGTAAGGAAACAGACGTTCTAGAGCGCTACTACGGTAACTCTGCGTCTTTGGCACAACTTGAGGCAGGATGCGCCCTGGCCCAGGCAATACGAAATTCACAAATGCTGGAAAAACCAGCACCGCAGCTGTACGACCTCTTCTGTGCCTTTTTAACTATGGTCAATCACCACGAAGATCCTAACAAGTGGGTCTGCAGCTTCCTTTTGAAAGTAATGAAGCATGAAGGAATGATCGATACCTATTCATCCTGTGGAGTCTGCCACTCTAACATCGATCATGTCTATGCAAGCCGTGGTGAAGGCTTCTGCAAGGAACACTCCCCTCCTCAGGCAATTATTCTTAAAAAGGAAGAAGTGCAGCTTCTAAATCTCCTCGCACATTCTCGCAGCCTTAACGAGCTCAGTTCTCTTGAGACGTCAGATAATTTCGTAGAAAAAATCAAGATCTTGTTTAAACAAAGTCTCGCTCACTAATCGTAATTGAATTTTTAATTAGTATTTGATTATTATTTTAATATAATAATCTAGCATTACGGTTATATGTCATTAATTAAAAATTTAATACTTAGTTCAGTGATTATTGCAGGGGTAGCCTTCGGCGCCACTTTGCAAAAAGACGCAACTTACACGAACTACGACACTCAATTATCAACCGTGATGCGCTACATCGAAAAAAAATCCGACGAAAATAAGTTTAATTCTCGGACAATTTATTTCGATGATAAAAGGTATGCTGACTACATCGAGTTCTTTTCTCTGCCTATTCTAGTCATTGACGTGGGTCCTGAAGAGACATTGGCGTCGGTTGTGAACCCATCCCTCTCCTCAGACCAATTTGAAGAGGTCGAGACAAGAAAAATTCCCACCCAACAGTTTCTGAGTGCAGGAATAGATGCTTTTCCAAGCGACTGGATAAACAGTTTTCGCATTGTGTTGGTCTCATCTAACAGCCATCAGGAAGAGACCCCTACCAGGATATTAAGGGGTACCTGGAAACGCCCACCAGTCTACGAGGATAGTCGCTCTGCAGTATTTGCCAGAGGCATCCTACTTTGGCTTAAACAATACGACCAGGCAATTGACTATCCTGCTTTAATAACGGATAAAGGGCAGCAGGTGGCTACCCTACTTTCTAGCGCTTCTGCAGAACCTAAGCAGCTCAATCAGTATGAAAAACTATCCCCTCAGGAGCTTGTAGATAAACTACACGAAGAAAATATTGATATCCACACCATGTTCATCGGCTCTAGTTCTAGCGATGTAATCAAACGAATAGACGCACGCGGATCTGATTATGAGGAAATTCTGCCGATGGAACGTCAACAAGTTTATCTGATGGGCCAACTACAAACAGCGGTTCAACTCTACCGCCTTTTACCCGCCAATTTATTTTATCAAGCCGATCCGACACGAACGCTAAGCTATGGCGAAAAGATGCTTCGCCGCCTTCGGTTCCTTGGCGAAGTCTCCGGAGCAATCGATGGTTGCAAGCAACCTGAAAAGCTACGTCATCTGGGACAGCAATACTATGAACAACTTTTACATACACCCGACTTAGCAATTGAAGAGGTACGTCTACTACAACTTGCCTGGCAGGAAACAACTGACACAAGTGTCCAACTGCCCGAATGGATCGAACAACAGCGTCAATCATGGATTCATTCAGGCTCCAAAGATCCTCTAGTTGCTTGGGTCGCACATCAAATAGCAGCAAAACAAGGGGTTGACTGGGTGGATTGGGCCACCAACTTCCTCGAAAAAAACAACCGCATTAAGATCCACGGAGTTCATATCTACTGGGAACAGGATGATCTAGGGCTAACTTGGGAGGAATATAAATCCGAGTATCTAAAGTACAAATTCTCAGGTTCGGAAATGAAATTTGCCCCTTGGCTGGCTTGGCGCGATGGTAAGGCGCCCGAACAAGACACGTCCAACGATATGGCAAGATGGGAAGACCTAGGCCTCAAAGAACGCGGCATGCCATTTGAAACTTTTCGCCTACAGCAAAGTCTAAACTGGGTAGGCCCCTCCCGTCCGTTGGTGCAGTTGTCCCCCGAAGAGCGAAAGCTTTATGAGGTAACGGTGGAAAATGGATATCTCATGAGAGACGGTAAACCTATTAATACGACTAAGGAATCGACTCAAGTCAGCGGCGCAGGTTATGCGGCATGGGTGATCGATTGTAAGGGTAATCTCTATGTTGGCAGCCATATTACCAGGATCTTTTACCATAGCAGTTTTGTGTCAAATGCCCCTATCCAAGCTGCTGGTGAGATTAAGACCGATGAACATGGAAGGGTTATCTACATAAACAACAAAAGTGGTCACTACTGGCCCGGTAGAGAGGAAACCATTTGGGCACTTAACTGGTACGCAGATAGAGGGGTGGACTTGAATTCCATCATATTCCATGCCTTCACAGAAGGCCCTCGCGTCATCTATGACCCAGCCTCAAGTTACATTAATAAATAACATCCTTAAAATCAGTAACTTAGAACTTAATTCCGATATTTAGCCACTCCAAACTAGACCAAAAACAACCAATCCCTCCACAATAAAGCCAAAGCAACCTACGATAGGGAGCTCTCATAATGTGTCGTTTTGTCGTTTATTCTGGCCCTGAAGTCCTTTTAGCGGACCTTGTAGTATATCCTAAACATTCGCTAATCAATCAAAGTTTCCAGTCTAAGGAGCGTTGTGAGCCATTAAATGGCGACGGCTTTGGCGTCGGTTGGTACACGCCGAATCTTCCTGGCGATCCGGGTGTTTTCGTTTCCACCAAACCAGCTTGGAGCAACCGCAATCTTCACCGTTTGTCACGTAAGGTAATGTCCCCGCTAGTTTTTGCACATGTAAGAGCCGCCTCAAGAGGGCTGGCTGTAAACGAGCTGAACTGTCACCCCTTTCAATACCGTGACCTCATATGGATGCATAACGGTCGTATTGATCGTTTCAGCAAAGTCAAAAGAAAGCTTAGAAATATGCTGCGCGATGATCTGTATAACTACATTCAAGGAACGACGGACACTGAGCACGCCTTTGCTCTTTTTCTGAACTATCTGCCAGAAGATATGACTAACTTAACTCCGGCAGTTCTAAAAAAGGCCATGTTGTCGACCATTGGCACCTTGAATCAGCTCACAAAGGAAGCCGGTGCGGAAGACCCCTCTCACTATAACTTCGCTGTGACAGATGGAAAAACAATCATTGTTACACGCTATACCGACCAAGCGGACTCACAAGCTGAAACACTCTATTTTTCCCGCGGAGAAAGCTACGTTTGTGAAGGTGATTGTTGCAGAGTGATCCCCCCGAAAGATAAACCTCGCGCCATCATCATCGCCTCTGAGCCACTGACATCGGAAGCAAAGTGGGAACCGGTTCCCGTCAATCACGTGCTAGTGATCGACAAAGACTTAAAAATTGAGATGGAACCCATCCACTAGCATCGACAAAATGAAAAACCGGACAAATCCTCGTTAAGAGAGTTTGCCCGGTCAAATGCGAAAGGGGGGACTCGAACCCCCACAGGATTTCTCCCACTACCACCTCAAGGTAGCGCGTCTACCAGTTCCGCCACTTCCGCTTAGGATGAAAATCGAGCTAAATTCTACCCACACTCCACGTTGTAATCAAGCGGAAAATAAGAAATGGACCTTATGGACCCTATGGACCTTATGGACGATAATGGACTAGGACTACGTCCTATAGTTGACCCCAAAAACTGGACACCCTAATTTGTCCGAGCTCATGTATGATCGCCTAGAAGATTGGAGACAACATGAGCCCAAAAAAACAGAAAAGAACAGCTCAATTTAAAGCAAAATTGGCACTTGAAGCGCTCAA
>JAUXSF010000037.1 GCA_030679955.1 Chlamydiales bacterium
TACTTCGTTCGACTCGCATGCCTCATCCACGCCGTCAGCATTCAATCTGAACCAAGATCAAATTCTCAAAGAAAAATAAAACTTTGACAACTTGAATGTTGTAATTTTTGTTTGACGATACTACCTATTCGACGTTAAACGTCAACTCGGTAGGTATCGCACAAGCTCATAAGCTCTATGTTACCTCTCTCATACTGTCAAACAACCTTCCAAAGCTCGACGGCTTGGGTTTCTCGGTTTCTACGAATTTTCATTCATTTCGTCCGAGATGCCATTACCATACACGATGTCGCGAAATTTACGCAAACAGAAATTCATCGTTCGCGTTTTTTTTTATTTTTCGCGTTCCAGACGCCATGAGACAGCTCTATTGCTCTGTCAATTCTCGCTCTGGATAGAAGTGGTATGGGTTAATGGCTTCTTACTTTAGGCGGCTTTACCGCTGCCTGTAAAACTAATTATAGCATAACTAATTATTTTTGAAAATGCGTTGCGAATCTTTTTTTTGAAAAAGTTCACATTCGCGCTTTAGCTATACTGTGGATGGATCTCGTAAAATTGGTGGACGATAGTGGACTGAGTGAACTTGGTGGACGGAAGTGGACAATATGGACCAAAATGGAGAACCTTGGATCTATTTGGTTAGCTTTTTGACCCTTTTAGTCCGGCAGTTTGTGAACGTTTTTGTGACAATGAGACGAATATATTCACTTGTTCGCGGAAATCTGCTGGGAGGTTGGGCATGGCGAGTAGACGATCGCATAGCTCTAAGGACTCTTCACAACGTCCTAGGTAGCATGTAGAGCGAGCCAACTGGTATGGTATGCCCCAGTTTTCAATCCAATCGATATTAAAGAGGATATCTTTGGCAGCTGGCTTTGGGAGGTACTCTCGTCCTTTTAGGCACTCATAGGCCAAGGCATATTGCCCTGATTGATTATAGATCTGCGCTAGGTAATAGTAGGTTTCGGAACGGTGCGGACGGTAGCGATGGGCGCGATTAAAAGCTTCGATGACGCTATCTGTATCGTCTTTTTGTTCATATTTGAGCAGGGCGATTTGAAAGAGAGACCAGTAGACTTCCTCTTGCCATCCCTTCATATCGACTCTTTTTTGATAGCACTCGATAGCTTTTCTGGGGTTACGTGCATCTCTATAACTTTCTGCTAGATAGAACATATTGCGGTGGTTGGTGGGATCGGTCTTTAGTTCATCCTCCAACATTTTTACGTTGTGCAGGAATTTTTTGGGGTCGCGTGAGCGCGCTCCGTCGTATCCACAAACATATTTGAGGCCAGCTAGTACTTCCGAGGAGTAGCGAGAGTCACATGTCAGGTATTCATGTGTTGCGCCGATCCATTTCCACGACAGGTCTGTCTTAACTAACTGTGGTTTGAGGTAGGAAAAAGTTTCTGATCCTCTCCACATTTGATAGGCGTCTTTAGTGAGTTCAGGTAGTTGATAGCCTTTTTCGTAGGCAAGCCAGTCGTCGGCGTCCATGAACAAAACGTAATCTGCTTTGCCGTCGACGAGCCTGATTGCTTCGGTTCGATTGACTCCGAAGTTTGTCCAAGTTGATTGATGAAGTTCACCAGGGACATCGTGCATGACAGCTTTAACAATATCTTGAGTGGCATCTGTGGAGCCAGTATCAACGATGACCCAATAATCAATTAATGGTTTTACGTTTTCCAGGCATCTTTTGATTACTTGTTCTTCGTCTTTCACGATCATGTTCAAGCAGACTTTTGGTCTGGCATCTAGAATTGAGTATGGTAATAAAAGAAGAAAGAAAGCAGTGAATATGCGAGACATAGACCTAAAGTCCATTTAAAAATATCAATTGGATGGTATCATATGGAAAGGAAAATTAAACGCAAAGGCGCAGAGGCGCGAAGAGGAAAACCTTCTTAGCGCCTCTGCGCCTTTGCGTTAAAATCCTCTATGCAGCGGCTTTCATGTCGTTAGCATGAAAGAATTGGTAGATGGTACTGCCCTCGTTATATTGTTTCCGTTGCTCAGGTGACATTAGTTTTTCAAAAGTTTCCTTGATTTCAGCTACTTCTGAGGCTGATTTACTCTTTAAAAACTTGAGGATGCTTTCTCGTTCGTCTTTGTCGTAAAATACGCATTGACCGGCCCACAACTTGGAGATCGCGACAAGCTCTATAACTCTTTTGTCATCTTTGAAAGGATCCCCCTTGATAAGCATATGATCCGCCGTGGTTCCTTTGCCTTGAACAAACGCTCGCTTTCCAGAGCTATTAATTTCATAGACTGCTAGTTGAGAGCCTGCAGAACGATCGTACAACCCTCCAATGGGTTTTTGAAGTTTCTTCAAATCTAGGGGTTCGATGATATTTTTGAAGTCTATCAGATCGATCATAAGAGCCTGAGTTTTGCCCGTAGAGTCTTTGAAAATTACTAGGCGATTTAACTGCTTTCTGTTGCTGCGAGTCAAATCTGCCAGATCGGTGCCGAAGTTTCTGGAGTGTAGTATATCGGGATCCATCCACTTCACTTGTCTATTAAGAGAGATGGGTTCGGCTATATCAGCATGGTTACGTTCCGAAACTGGAGGAAGGTGCAAGACAAAGGGCCAGTTGACCCAAGGCGTTTCGATGGGAGCTCCTTTTACCACCGCTTCGCTGGCTTGAACTTGTTGCTGCTGCTGCTGTTGCTGTTTTTGTTGCTGCTTCTGCTGAACCCTGGCGCCTTCATTAGAGGATCCTGCGCGGTCAACTACATCCGGAAGCTTATTCTCGGCTAGAATTTCGTAGTCTGAAAGTTTCGCTTTAGCATTCTCTAGGAATTCTGGTTGGTACCCGAGATCTTTTTGAATATCTTCACACAATTTAAGTTGATCGTCCTTAAGGGTTTGAAGATTTTCTGTCGCTTTTTGAGTACCTCCAATTCGAGCCAAGTCCTCAATATTCTCTTCGGTGTTCGTGTAGAGGTACTTCTCGGAGAGATCTAGCATTTCTCGGCTTGGTTTTTCGCCTTTGGCTATTGAGGCTAAGACACTTGCGTGTAGCTGAGCGGGCATGATGCCTTGAATGCGTTCAGTATCGGCCACGAAATTATCTTTAGATTCTTGTTCCGCTTGCTTCTGAAGTAAGAAGTGCAACACATCTTGGGCAGTCACGTCTCCGGCCTCGGGACGAATCAGCTTAGCTACTTCAGGTTTGAGGAAGATATCGAACTGCTGTCCTTTTTCACTAAGACCACGCATACGCCAGATAGCTTGGGCAGCCTTGAAGAAGGTGGTATCTTCTCCGATGGTAAGAGCAGCACGTGCTGTTGTTCCGTTGGGCATATCAGTGCCGATACTGTTAGCTTGAGCGTAGAAATTAAAGCGATTTTCTACGGGAACGTCTTTTCTATCTCCTAAAGCTACCTTAATGTCGCTGCCAAACTCTTGTAGAACTAGCTTATCTTCGTTATCAACAAAGGCCACAGCAGTTTTCTTGGTTCCCTTTACGTTGTCACCTAAGGCCTTCGCTACCTCATCATTAGAAGGGCCTCTGATATATGCACCGGCATCAATTAAGGTATCGTAACGATCCCAAAAACCCTCTTGGTTTACGATACTTTCAACCGGTTTACGCTCATCAAATTCTGTCATTGTCTTGACGCCAAGCCGACCGTCTTTGAAAGCGCTGAGAACAAAATCCACCGTTTTGCCATCGGTTCCAACATCTTTGATCAGGCTCTTATCAAGCTCTTTACTATAAGCGTCAAGGTTCCAAGGAGTGCCAGAAAATCCGTTGAAATTTTTAGACATTCCAGTGAGATCAAAGGGACCGGAGGTGATTTGTCTAGAGGTTGTCTTGATAAAGGGCAATACCCATTTAAGGGCAAAATCCAACTTAGCTGCGGGGCTGGAGTTGATTATATCCTGCAAACGTTTAGCCTCTTCAGGATCTCGTAGGGCACGTGTTAGATTAATTTCTTGGAATTCAGGGTTAGAATAAAACCTTTCGTAGACCTTAGTGTCTTCAACAGCTAGAATTTTACCGTCTAGCCGTGCATTATTCATTTCGCTTTCAATGCCCTTCTGGATTTCCTTTAAAAACTGAATGACCTGGCCGTTGTTTAGACCCGCCTGCATGTAATCTTGGCAGTGAAGCATTACTTCTTCATACGGATTACCAAATTTATCAGTTGTAGGCTTATTCACAGCTACATATGGACGAGTTGTCACTCCATCTTCGCCGCGTCCATAACGCACGTTGTTAGAGAGCATGAAGGTTGAATCCATCGTTTTGGAGATAAACTGTTTGGCGTAGCACACGTTACGGTATTCCTCTGGATTGCTCTGCTGCAGCTTTTCCATGAATTGAGGAATACCCTTGGCGTTACAGGTTAGCTGTGCTTTCAGACCATCTGTGGTGTCACCAAGTAAGTATTGGATAAAGTTTTCTTCGCTGACTTTGACTTCCGCAGGCCATTTTGCGGCCCAATTTTTGTACATCTCGCCAGCGAGTGCTTGCTTGATCTCTTTAGCTGATCCTTCATACAACTCGGCTTGTCGATTGGATTGCAGGGCGGCAGAAAACTTGCGTAAATTTTCGGATATCCCAGAGTCTTTGTTCGACCAGGCTGCCAGAATATTAAAGACCTCGACACCCGTTGTGTACATTTGAGTAGGCAGCTTTGGCGGCTCTTTTTGGTTGTTCGCTTCAATAGCACGAATACACTTTTGCCGAACGTCAAGGGTGGAATCGACCTCATCCGCGATCGTTCGGGTCCTTGTAGCACCGATGTTAACAATACCGTTCAGGACTTGGAGTTTTTCCCACGCTTCAGGAGTTCCTGTTTGGTTATAAACATGAAGGGCTTCTAGATGCTTGTTGCGGAAGTTTAGCTTATGTTCTCTCGTGGTGAGTACTGCTCCCCTATTTTTAATGGTTTTCTCCAGAGTTGCTAGCTCGTCTTTAAGCCAATCGATATTGTCAGCTTTTTCCTCGATGTACTTAAATCGATGCAAATGTTGGCCGTAAACGCTGCCACAGATGTTATCTATTTCGTCTCCTGTGATTTCCTCAAGCCAAGCGGGCAGAATAGCCTCGGCCAAATGTACTCCATCGGCATACTCGTTAAGTAGTGTGGGGACTAGTAAGGTTTTACCACCTCCCATAGCGAGTTGTCGCAAGCGATTATCGCCGGAAAATAGAACCTCATGTGTTCGCACCTGTCCTTGACGTAGGACAAAGGAGCCATGTTCGATGAGAAGAAGCTTGCGTGCTAGAGGGTGCCTTGCCTCCCCTGGTTCTAGGCTGTAAAAGCGCGTTGTTGAGAGAAGGTTTCTGATATCGTTGACAAGAGCAGGATCTGTATTGCCAACCGCTTTGGGTACTGAATCAAGACGTTGTGACAACTGTGTCAGCAGTCTTTCTTGGATAGCAGTCTTCATATACGCTTCCATCAGCGTATCCAGCTCCATAGCCTCTTCTTTGCTTATTCGAGCGCCTAAAAGATGACCAACATCGTCCATTTTATTTTGTGCATAGAGACCGAACAATCGATCAGGAATCTTCGTGAGCTTTTCTGTCTGTACGTGAGCTACACCCTTCGTTTGAATTCTTAAATTGAGTTGCGAAAGAATTTTACCTTCCGCTTCTTTGCGAGTATTTGCAGCAGCGCTCAAGGCTTGGTTTGTATCTGTTTTAAGTTTTGCCACGGCAGCGGGATCATTAAATTGATATGTCTCTGCTAGTGGTGATTTGCGGTACTCCTCGGTGTCCGCAATCACTTCGTTGATTAGCCGCTGTGTCGCTGGGTCATCATTCGCTTTGACCAATCCGGATACATCAAGCGAACTTCTTTGCTTAGCAGATAAAGCGGCGAATAATCCCGCTGATTCAGAAACAGGTAATACGCGCGTTTGTTTTTGCTGAGCTTCCGAAAAAATCATCGGCGCAACTTTGTAGGCTGGATTCTCTTGTAAATATTCTTTAGCGATGCCATCAGCTACTCTTGGTTCCGCCAATGCCTCACCCTTAGCGAATCTTTCAGGAACCGTTTTCGGTTCTGGAATTGTAGAGGGATCGACTTCTTTGGGAACAACAACCTTTGCGTCCATAGCAGTGAAAAATTGCGTTAGGGCATCCAACGCGGGAGGCAGCTTGTTTTCACCAGCCTTCACCATTTTTAGCATTCGTACAGGGGCGAATCCATCAAATAGGCCTTGTTGCTTGCTATATTCTTTCGGAAAGGGAGGCGCGTCAGCTTTACCGTCTGCCGCCGCGAGCAAATATCTTCGCAGGCTTTCTCCAAGAGGCGTGGTTGGCCTACAGCCATTCAGCGAAGCTACTACGGCACTTTTTTGATTCAAATGTTTGGGAGACTTCAGCCAGTCGTACATTGAGATGAAGTGTTCTTCCAGGAACTTATCAGGGACAACTGGTATTGGCTCATTGTGAAAGGGATGTTGTTTGGCTGCATTACAATAAAACGTCATGGCAGCTTGAGGACCCTCTAGCGTTTCCTCAAGAGTGGGCTTAACCTCTTTTGCCGACGACAACACATCGGTCTCATCGATATACATCTGGGATATTTCATGAGCGAGGGACAGCTGCTCTTCGCTAAGCTTTTGAGATATCGGGACATTTTCCTCGTTCAGACGATAATGTTGAACAAGCTCCATCAAGAGAGGTAGCTTTAAATTTGCAGGATCCCCAAATTTCCGTTCAGATTCAACCAAGGCAACAGCAGCTTTCAGCTTAAAAGCTGCTGCTTCAGGTGTGTTATCTGGCCACTCAATGGCCCACCGCAAAATATTTTTGTGATCTGAACTTAATGCAGATGCGGCGATGCTCTTATTTAAGTAATCAGATGCTTGCTCATAATCTTTGTGGGCAAAGAAAACATAGGCAACCATCGCCATGCTTTCCTTGGAGGTTGTCTTCAACTTTTTAGATTGAAGGTCCATTTCCGCTATTACAGTTTTTTGTGCGGAGGTGCTATCTACATTGCGATCAAAATACGCACGATTTAACCAAGGGGTAGCGTTGGCATGGCGAACAACATTTCCCGCCTTATCGGGATCATATGGCAACAGCTTTTGCAACGAGAAAACTACTTTAGGATTACCCTTTGGTGACTGTAAAAGCTGAAACTGTTCAAAAGTTGGTGGAAGAATCCCCTCGACTCCTTTAATGACATTTCCCATTAGGTCGACTTTCCAACCTTGTAGTTGGGACACTTCTGGAACTAAGGTGGGTCGGTTCGTTCCACTAATTTTCTCTTGCGTGATCTGGTAGCTTAAAGGCTTTCCATCGGACATCTTTAGCCGTGGGTACTCCACCGAGGAAGGCTTAGATCCGTTTCCCCATAGAACCGTGTGTTCAGGCACCTCTAGTCCAAAAAGTTGCCCATACTCAGGATCACTACTCAACGCATCTTGTATGGTCATTAAAGTAAGGCCATCCTTCACACGCTTAACGCTATCGATGGATGGGTTTCCCTTTTCATCTGCCTTAAATTTTAGTTCATAAGCCGGTTGTGTAGCACCTCTAGCCAATGCTACAGCACGATTCGTGTCAGCGGGATCCACCCATACGGTGCAGTTGTCCAAAAGCGTTTTAATGGGCGGTGGGGAACCCAAGGCTACAAGATCAAAGAAGGTCTCCTTGCCCTTACTATCCACAACCTTTCGTTGTATACGTGTAGAAATACCAGGCTGTACGACTAAGCGTAGATCGGGATGACTATTTGGAGTGAAAAATATGAGCTCGGTGTTGTCCTTAGAACGTCCTAACTGCATTTTTCCATCAGTTGAGAGGGGCTTAGTCCATAAGGCTTCTGCCATAGGTTGATTTTTTACCTCTCTCGCTACCTGATCTGACAGGGTTCCAAGGGCGCTACCGTTAGTGAATATCAACCCACGCTCGAAATCAATTTGGTAATCACCAAGTTGCCAGATTGGAAAGTCCCCTTTGATAGTATCTTGAGGCACAGAAATTTTTGCATTGGCTAGTATCTTTTTAGCTAGATCTTGACGGTCGGCCTGATTAAGTTTGGGGATATCGCTAGATAGCCGATGCAACAGTGACTCACACTCATATCTTAGGTCTTTGTTGGCCGTGTGAGCAGTTCTGGGTCCACTACTCACAATAAATGAGCCAGCAACAAGTTCTTTGATGGGGAGATCAGACTTTTGAATGAGTCCTGCTTTCCACGCTCTAGAAGCCCATGCTAGCTGTTGCATAGAAATAAAAGTTTTTTCTTCTTCAGTAGCGGCTTTAGAATGTAAATTGTTAAAACGTTCCTGAAGAACTTTCCATTGATCTAGACCTGGAAGTTTCTCTGCAATTGAAGTGCCATCTGCTTTTTTTCGCAGAGTTGAATTTTTATCTGGATAAGCCACTTCGATTGAATTGCGAATCTTTATGCCCATTTCAAGCAGAGTGCAGGCACGCAATAGATTGCCTGATTGCACTGCTACCTGGTACTCGCGTTCCATGCATTCACCGAGGTGGTCTAGAACTCCGGGATTATCCCATAACTGGTCTCCCAAGTAGCTTCCTAGATTAGCCCCAAGTACGTTATCCTCAAAAAAACCCACGAGACTTGGATCGTCAAAGTACTCTGGGTGACTTAAAAAAGTATTAATCCTTCGAGACACCTGTAGGCTGGTAGTCCCAACCTGACAAAGCATGAGGTTGCGCTGTATAGGATTTTCATACTTATTCATGATCTCAGCTTCACTCAGATCACTCTGTTGATTGCCAATGGCGCCTTTGACGGAAAAACCCAAAGGTGGGCGGGCAGAGGCACCATAATTCCCAGCATCAAAAGAAGACACTTGCCATGAGTCTGAATCTAGTGCCTGAACAAACTGACTGTGAACATAGTGCTTGGTATCCAGCTGAAGTGTCCATTGTGAAAAACTACTGTTCGAGTTCTTCACTTCTAATTGATGCATCTTCCGATGACAATCGGTACCAACGGATAGTGGATGAGGAGGGATGGGAGAACGCGTCAACCCAAAGCGGTCTCTTGTTACCATTTGACGATTTGTTAAAACGATTTCACTCATCTTTGCTGCTACAAACATGCGCGCCACACGCTTGCTACGATCAGGACCACCCTTAATACCGGCTTTCTTAATGATATTCGGTAGATCTATGCTACCCGCGGAAGATTTTTTTTCTCTTATATGCCAATAATTTTCCAGGGCTGTGAGCTCATCTTTATGAGGGATAAAGCTCATACCCCCAGTCTCAAACTTTGCTGCAAGTTGATTGAAGGAAATAAAAGAAGGAGGTTGCTTAGCGCCGAAATTCTCCTCTAGGCAAACGCTATCGATCATTGCATCTAGTTTGGTAGCGCTTACGATCACCTCAAAAGGCGGTTCTTTCTGATCGGTTGCCAGATTGATCTCCAACAGATATTGCGTTAATTGGCACAACTGTTCTTCCAACTTAGCCGCTTCTGCACTTTCACGGTCTGGAGCGTTAAATTCGGTTATTAAAGGTAGCTTTTGGGTGGTGTCGACAACTAGCTCTTGCAAAAGTTGAAAACTGCCCGCATCATACAGCTTTTGGCATGCTTCTAGACGTGTGGTTAGTTGGCTGCTGATGTCGGAAGGTTCGATGGTATTGGCGAAAAAACTGGAACAATCAGTAACTCCAGATTGCTTATCTATCGCACTAGACTTCACTGGTTCTACAGAAGTTAGCTTCTCAAAAGCATCTGACCGGACCTCCCCCATCGGAGCTTCTACATGCCACTCCTTCATCGCTTTGGGGCTGGTTGTCGCGGCCAATTCAGCTTCTGCTACCCGATCTTGGACTTTGCTGATCTTATCTAACAAAAAATCTCGTGCCTCTAGCGACACCAAATCCGCGGCTCTTGTTTTGCCCAGTTCATGCCGTAAACGGCGAGCTGAGTCAGAAACAGCATGTCTAAGCTGAGTATCCTCCAGCATACCATCACAACGTTCAGTCAACTCTACAAAAGTGCTAATCTGCAATTGAAGTTTGGTAGACTCATAAAGGTGTGGCTGCTGTAACTTGTAAAATGTAAGCACATTTTTCACAGTATTTCCGCCGGCGCTTGTGCCAAGCCGTTGCTCGACATCTAACGCCTGGTCAATGTCAACTTGTGAAATGGTTGGCTCTTTGCGGCCATAGTACGCCGACATTACAAATAGAGGATTGGCAATGCTAGAAGATTCCAATTTCTCAGATATTTCAGGAGCTTCACCTTCTCCACTGTCCCCATCGCTCGACATTAGAGCCAGCACACGACTAATCAGCTTGTCTTTCCAACTCACCTTTTCGGTCGGATTCTCAATAAGACTAGTGATCTGCATTTGAATTAGTGGTGTGAGGCTTGCATTAAGCTGCTCTTTGCTCACATTTTCGTAGGTAAAATGAGGACACGTTGCAACTTTGTTCGTTAAGGGATCTACCACCCTAGGGGAATACTGATGCATTTCTTGATCAGTGCTAATAAATCGTACGGTGTAGTCGCCAGCCTTTTGCTTTGTCGCCTCGATCAAACCATCATGAAACTTCCCTTCACTCCACCAGCCGCCCGGAACCAATAGCTTCTGCCCCTCTTTCAGCACATCCACGTGACGAGTCATGCTGTTGGTAATCTCAGTCAGGCGCTTATCATCTGATTTAAGCTTGGGCGTTTTTTGTAAGCGATCCAACTGACCGCTTAATTTTGCCGCATAGGACAAATTATCAGCCATTGAATGGCTCTCAGCATCAGGTTGGCTCGAGTAAAACTTCTTCATATAGTCTAAAGCGACTGTCCGCGGACACTCAGCTTCTATATTAGATCCGCGTAACACCTGGGAGAGAAGACCATGATCTACCTTAGCCTTGCGCGACGCGCTAGGCCCAATGTGTAAAAAATGAGCAACCTTGACTGAGATGCTCTTAAAAAAGCCAAGAATCGGCTTGCCGGATCCAGCTTTAGGGGTGAAAAATTCGTAGTAATCGATATTTTTACCCAGCTTTCCCCCCACCTCCTGGATATCCGGTAGCTCTATCTTTTTAGGAGTTACATTAGAGGGACCCGGCATGCTCTTCGCTACTAAGGCTGGTGATATACCTGACTGCACCCTAGACACTTCGTTTTGTTCAGGAGATCTGATCTCGTTTTGTTCGAAATTATCGGAATTCAAACGGAAAGACAGATCGTCCATAAGCATCACCCTAGCTAGACTATATAAAACATATTATAGACTAAAAAACATTCTATAGAGTCAGGATATAACAAAAATGAACATTTTTACAGGATATGCGCAGGCAGGATAGGTAGGATTTTTAGAAACCTAAGAATAAGTTCCCATCCTGCCGATCCTGCCGCGCAGCGATCATGCATATCCTGTAAAAATGTCTTTTTTTCGAGTGTTCTAAATGTGCTGGCCAACGGCGCGCATGAACTGCGCCATTACAACGACGCCAATAGCGGCGGCTAGAGCCAGACCTCCAACGACCTCAAAATAATGAGGAGCCTCTAACTGCGGCTCTGGATTGTGTCTGAAGTTAGAAAAACAATGCTTAATACCCTGCCCGACCAAACTCACTATTGAAACAGCAATCATTGTAAGGCCGATAGGGATACCTAAAGCCAGCGCAGTACCTATTTGTGCCGATCCAATGCTCATGCTTACCGCCCCAACCAACGCCAGCGCTGCAAGAGCCAGAGCGTTAGAAGCAATAATAATCACTGTAGCAAAAGCCAAAATAGCTGCTGGTATGACCACAAGACTTACAGCGAAGTATGCAGCGCCTCCGGCAAGTAAACATGCACCCAATGTCGCGAAGGCGACTATAGATAGAGGCGCAATCACAAAGGTATCTACAAAGAAGTTTCGATTGGCAGGTGCGGCATTCGCCAGCTTGTTACCTAACTGAAAAGGCATCTCTTTGAAGACATTGGATATCGCTGCTGTAATCGATGTCATGGCCTAATTCCATTGTGGTAAATATCTGTTCCTGGAAGTTGACGTCCTATTGCCGCACCGGTTCTCACAGCATCAGTTGCATATTGCGTAGCAGTTGAAATATGCCTTGTAGGGACGCGTGGAATGCTCCAGGTAAGTGGTGTTTGATACCAGTTGTTACTTCCGCTATAACCCCAACTCCAGCTTGAGGAGGATTCGGAGTGGTTGCTTCTATGAGTATTTCTTTTTGAACTGATGATATCATGAACGATAAATCCTAAAAGCAAATTAGCGGGAATCGCCAGCAAATACACGGGAGTGGGAATGCTCTTGGCAAGCCCCACTACAGCCTTAATCCCATCTTGAAATGTCTGATTGAGGGCTCTTGGCGCACACATAGGCGTGTTAGGCACAGCTCGCCAAAGATCAGCGGTTTTTGCATACTGGGAAAGCTCACAGGATTGTAACATCCGTTATCTCCTTCTAGTTGTTGCAAAGCCGGTGCCCGGAATCTGTCGTCCACCACTACGATGATCGTAGGAAGAACTACCTCCAAAATAGCTGCCGCCTCTTCCCCTTGAATAGGAATCTGAATAACTAACTGAGCTCACGGGGCTGCTAAACCAACTAAAGCGCGGACCTGTCGAAACGTAGGTAGGGCTGCTCCAACCCCAATTTGATAAGCCCCAGTAAGAGTGGCGTGGTCGATCGTCATAATACCAAATGTTTGGCGCTGCAACGGCTCCTCCTGCACACAACACCAATACTGGTACTACCAGTATAATAGCCGGTCCAGCAACCAACAGTATTACGCCAACACCAACAATAACACCAACGGCTAGCGTTGAGATTGCTAACAAGTCGCCAAGTCGAGAATCTTTATTTATGTGTTCACAAGCAGCGGCTTGTTGAGCCAACGGCGCTGCTAACCATGATCGTACTGCTTCCATAACTCCATCTCCAGTGTATTAGTAAATCCATCTTGCTTGTACATAAAGGGGATTTCCCTTCCAACTGTTAGGATCCTTTCGGAGCGGATTGTAGGTATTTACATTGATCAAGATATTTGGCCAAGAGTAAGCAGCCATCCCTGCGTTAGAACCCACTATGATTGTGTCATTAGGCCGCCATTCTTGGAACAGCGCGTTATCGTCTATCGTAATGTAAAAGTGGGAACCATCGTCGAGCCAAACTTCGCCAGTGCCGTAGTTAATAGCTAAGATCCAACGTGTGAATAGGCTGTCATAAAAGGGACCCATTTTCATAGTCACAGTGACAGACTGACGCGTTTGCACGTTGTAGAAATAAAAATTAGGCGAGTAGGATAGCCAAGAACCAGGAAGAATAATGACGTCATGGTAGGGAGCCCAGCCAGCAACATAATAGGCATCGCTAGGCTCGACACGCCAGATAGAGCCATCTTCTAGCTCCACAGAGTAGCCACCGGGCGAGACAAACATGGGATGATGCACGCAGTATGGAAAGCTGTCATAGCTCAGCATGCTGGCTAACTTGCTAACACCTGCTTTACAAGAGAGGGGCTGGAAACCAGCCTCCTCTTCTCCCTCAGCATCATTATTCGCGAAGAGAGTCATCTCTGAACCATCTTGTGGTTCATCGGTTGACTCTTCATCAGCTAACAATGTCGCTTGTTCTTCGCCAACAACATGAGCATCCTCGTCGGTTGCTACAATATGTTTGGCATCCGCACGAATGTGCAGAAGAACGTCACGGGTTTGTTCAAGGTCTTCAGTCTGCTCAAAAGCCATTTGGCGTGAGCCGATAGGAATGCGCCTTTCAATGTTCACTTCAGAAACTTCACTTTCTGCCATAGCAAAAGTAAAAGTGCACAAAAAGGCACAGGTTAGCATTGCTAACCAAGTTCCGATCCTCTCCATGATTCCGATTCCTTGTTCAATTTTACAATCGGCTCTGTAAGGAGCCCTCCCCCTTAACCATAGTTTGGCTAAGTGGCGTCATTTTGCGGGAACTTCATTGAGGCGAAATTAATGTCCCATCAAGATTTGATTAAGTCTAAAAAACACCTAAAAACCCTCTCTGGAACGTATTTCAGGGTAATCCGGCGCCCACATTAGCGAGTCGATACGATCAGAAAGATCGCTATCCAGCAGCGAATCCGCAACATTAGCATTCATAGCAGCATGAGCGACGGCCGTAGCCACACATTTAGCTACATGGCGACTTTGATCTAAGGCCGGTAATAGTGGCATATGCGAATCAACCAAAGCGGGCGACAGCTTGGCCAAAGCGCGTCCAGCAGCAACAAGCATGTCGGTAACTACACGTTGGCACTGTGTGGCCATAACGGCTAATCCTAAACCTGGGAAGATCAGCGAATTGTTACACTGCGTAATATGATATTCCTTGCCACCGTAATAAACTGGTGCGAAAGGACTGCCCGTAGCGATTAACGCACGGCCTTCTGTCCAAATCATTAGGTCGGCTGGAACGGCCTCTGAATGGCTTGTGGGATTGGAAAGAGGGAAGATAATAGGACGCGTCACATGCCGTGTCATTTCGCGGATAAGACCTTCAGAGAATGATCCCCCCTGCCCTGAAACACCAATAAGTGCCGTGGGGTGAACGTTGGAAATCACTTCTTGCAGCAAATTGGGCTCCTCACAACGCAAGCCGTGAGCCACCAAAATGGCTCCATTCTTGCTATAACGTGCAACAGCAGGTTCTAGGCCTGTTTGTGCACTATTGACAAGCCCGCGGCTGTTAAAGAGCCAGATGCGATCGATTGCCTGCTCTTCTGTAAGGCCCTCTTCAGTCATCGCCTTAACAACCAAATCGGCAATACCTACGCCCGCAGAACCTGCACCGACAATAGCTATGCGCTGAGCTGTTAATGGCGGTCCTGACACCTTCACAGCAGCCAATAGACCTGCCAAAGTGACTGCAGCAGTTCCCTGAATGTCATCATTAAACGAACAGACTTTGTCTTGGTAGCGCTCTAAAAGCTTTCTGGCATTGTTCTTTGCAAAATCTTCCCAGTGCAACAAAGCATTGGGGAAGCGACGGAATAACGCTGTGACAAAAGCATCGACAAAAGCATCGTAGTCAGCACCTCGAATACGATTATGCCTCCAACCTAGATAGACAGGATCATCAAGTAGTTGTGCATTGTCTGTTCCCGCGTCCAAGAAGATAGGCAAGGTCAAAGACGGGTGAATACCCGCACAAAGGGTATAAAGTGCTAACTTGCCAACAGAGATACCCATGCCACCCAAGCCCTGATCACCAAGACCTAAGACACGCTCACCATCGGTAACAACAACTAAACGCACATCGTCCTGCGGCCAATTGTCTAAAATCTCATCGATATGGTCCATATCCGGGTAGGAAATGAATAGGCCGCGCGGACGGCGGTAGTGATGGCTGAACTCCTGACAAATTGCCCCAATAACAGGAGTGTAGATGATTGGCGCCATCTCCACGATATGCTCGGAAACTAAACGGTAAAAAAGAACTTCGTTGTTGTCCTGGAGACCACGTAGAAACAGATGTTTGTCTACAGGATTGCTCTTGCGCTTGTAAGCGTTATACGCCCATTGCAGCTGCTGATCTAAGGTTACAATACCCGGAGGAAGCAATCCCCGCAAATGAAGCTCGTGACGTTCTTCAGATGTAAAGGCCACCCCTTTATTCAAGAGCGGCGTCTTTAGGATCGATTGTCCGCGTAAAGAAGTTTCTATACTTCCAGATACAACGGATTTTTGACACTGCTCCATAATCTACGTCTCCCCTCAATACCTTGAGAGAATAGATTACCTAGCCACGAAATTAAACGCAAAGGAGCTCTGAATAGCATCTAAATCGCAGATAATAAGAAGTTTAAGATTTTTAACTTAGCCGCCTAGCTGTCAATGGACAAAAGGACCTAAACGACTTAAAGGACTAAAAAAAATAATTACCTCTTTAGGTCGTTTTATGTCCTTTAGGTAGAGAGTCTTTCTTCTTGAAAAAATGACTTTTTTTGGACATACTTTTTGACAACGAAGGTAATGTCATGAGCCGTAAGCAAAAAACTAAAAAAATCAGCGGACCAAAGCTTCCATTTTTCCAACCATCTGTTACTTGGATTCCAGCCTTTTTTGCAGGACTCTGCCTAGGAATATTCATCAATTTTATTCCTGGCATGGACATTATTCTCGGCTCGGCACGACAAGCAGTCAAAGAAGAAACCTCCGCCACTAACCAAGCCATTATGTGGCGTCCCCAAATCAACCGCAGCGCACAACGGTAACATTTATGAACAACAAAACCGTTGTCGTCGGCATGTCCGGTGGCGTCGACTCGTCGGTGTCCGCACTACTCCTTAAACAACAAGGCTTTAACGTCATCGGCCTCTTTATGCGCAACTGGGAGGAAGAAGATGACCAAGGCGTCTGCCGCGCAGCCGAAGAGTATGAAGATGTCAAATCGGTCTGCCGCCTTCTAGACATCCCCCATTACGCTGTTAACTTTTCTAAAGACTATTGGGAACGTGTCTTCTCTGGCTTTCTGGAAGATCTGAAGGCTGGCTTCACACCCAATCCAGATGTACTATGTAACCGCGAAATTAAATTTGATGCCTTTCTAGACAAAGCCATGTCTTTAGGCGCTGACTACCTCGCCACCGGTCATTATTGCCAAAATCTATTAATCGATGGTCGCCATCATTTAGGCCGCGGATTAGATCAAGGTAAGGACCAAAGCTATTTTCTATATACCATCAAGGAACATAAGCTACAGAAAACGCTATTTCCCGTCGGTGGTTTAGAAAAAAGTGAAGTACGTAGAATAGCAACCGAACATGGCCTTTCAACCGCTGGTAAAAAAGACAGCACGGGCATTTGCTTCATTGGTAAAAGGAACTTTAAGCAATTTATCAATCAATACGTCGCCTATTCGCCCGGAGACTTCGAAACGTTGGAAGGTAAAGTAGTAGGGCGCCATGACGGTGTCGCTTATTACACCATCGGCCAACGCAAAGGGCTAGGCATTGGCGGTGCTGGTGATGCCTGGTTTGTCGTGAAAAAAGATGTAGCGCGCAACGTTATTGTTTTAGCACAAGGCAGCGACCACCCTGCATTATACCATTCTGGATTGCTAGCCGACGAAGTGAGTTGGGTTGGCGACGCCCCCTCCATGCCTCTTAAATGCACTGCCAAAGTGCGCTACCGCCAGCCCGATGTTCCGTGCACAGTTGAAAGTGCTGGAGATGGCATCCTGAAGGTTGTTTTTGATCAGCCGGTCAAGGCGATCACCCCTAAACAATCCATCGTGCTGTACAGCGGTGACATTTGTTTAGGCGGTGCTATCATCTCCACTGCGCTGTAATATGGAGTTATGTTCAGTTATTTGACCTTTATTAAACAATCTGATACGATTATATTTTTGATATAAGAGGTTTCCAGTGTCTCTGTACACTCACCCGCTCAATTTCGTCCTTCTCCCACGTACCACCTGACGACCCGTCTGGTAGGCATTCGTTTATAATTACAGTTTTATTTTTAACATTCCCTTGTAATTCAGGAGAAGGTCATGATTACCCTTCAGGACCTAGGAATTCACCTAGGCGCACGTATTTTATTCGACGGAGCTTGTCTGCACCTAAACGCCGGCTCACGTTACGGCATTGTTGGAGCCAATGGCGCCGGCAAGAGTACCCTTCTACGCTTGATCTGCGGCGAAGAATCCCCCTCTTTTGGCACGGTCTCAATACCCAAAAATGCGAAGTTGGGCTGGCTGAAACAAGACCAGCATTTGTACGACGATGAGATAACTTTGTCGGTAGTTCTTCGTGGTCACCAAAAGCTCTGGAAGGCTTTGGAAGAAAAGGAAAGACTCATGAACAAAGAGGATTTTTCCGAACAAGATGGCTACCGCTTAGCCATTTTGGAAGAAACCATCGCCGCTTGTGATGGCTACGCTGCCGAAGGGCGAGCGCACGAAATGCTAACAGGCTTAGGTATTGAGGAAGCGTACCATTTTCGCCCCCTAAACAAACTATCCGGAGGCTATAAACTACGCGTACTCTTAGCGCGAACGCTATTTGATCAGCCAGATATTCTGCTGCTAGATGAACCTACAAACTTCTTAGACATTGTAACCATAGCATGGCTAGAATCGTATCTAAGAAATCAGTTTGCAGGCTTATTAGTCATGGTTTCTCACGATCGCGACTTCTTAAATAACGTAAGCACGCACATCCTTGATATCGACTATGCTGAGATCCTAGAGTATACCGGCAACTACAACAGCTTTTTGAAACAAAAAGTTGATATTGATGCGCAAAAGAATCATGACCGCAAACATGCAGACATCAAAACTGAAAAGTTGCAGGAATTTATCGACAAATGGCGCGGCACGCCGACCAAGGCCGCACAGTGTCGCTCGCGCCTAAAAGCAATAGACCGAATAGAATTGCCGGAGATAAAAAAGAGCTCGCGAGTTGCACCCAACTTTTACTTTGATATTAAAGCCTCATCAGGCCAAAAGGTACTTACCGCCAATAAATTAAGTAAGTCATATGGTCAGAAAAAGCTATTCAAAGATGTTAGTTATACCGTTCATCGCGGTGAACGTGTGGCGTTTATTGGTCCAAACGGCGTGGGTAAATCAACCTTCTTAAAAATCATAATGGGCCTTATCCCCAGTGATGAAGGCGAGGTCCAGTGGGGGCATAACGCACACTTCTCCTACTTTGCTCAGGAACATCATGAGGTCATCAAAGGCGGTGACGCTGTCTTTTCTTGGCTGTACGGTCAAACACCTGATGCTGATGAAATGCGGGTTAGACAAGTGCTAGGAGCTACTTTATTCACGAAGGATGATGTCTTCAAATCCCTGACATCGCTAAGTGGAGGCGAAATGGCTCGTATCATGCTAGCGCGTATGATGTTGGAAAAACGCAATGTATTAATACTCGACGAACCAACGAACCATTTGGATCTAGAAGCTTGTGAAGCCTTAGCAGAAGCTCTAGCGAAGTTTCCCGGTACCGTGCTGTTCGTCAGCCACGACAGACATTTTGTCCAAGCTGTTGCAACACGAACCGTAACTTTGGGTTAGAAAGGCGCTGAGAGGAGAGGGTTAGAATCAACACCCTCTCCTCTCTATAAACTAAAGATGTAAAAACCTTACACTGTCAAGCACATAATTTAGCATGAAGTTTGGATCACGCTCAGGGAACTTTTCTTTGATTTTTGCAGCCTCTTCATCGCTTGGAACTACGCCGGTTGTCATTAAGGCGTGCCATTGAACATTAGCAATTGCCGCATCAAAAGGTTTAGGTTCTTGAACATAATGTAGACCAACAAACTCAATGCCTAATTCGGCTAGAGCGTTCTCCATGGACTCAAGCTGATAAAGCATATCGTCGATCAAAACCACACGTGAAGGTTTAAAATTGTGATCCTTTAAAAATGCCACCAAAGAAGTGCCTTTTGGAATCTTCCCGGTAAAAATAACACCATAGCAAGAAGACCACAGAGGGGTTTCTATTTCTGTAAAACCGAGTTCCGCTGGCAATGTTGACAAGGTAAAATCAATATCGATCTTTTTAAGGTGGTCGCGAGTCAACCTATCGTAATGTGGGCAATAGATGGCGGTTTTTGGTCGTGCAGTAAGAGCCAGAAGAGGCTGCTTTTTCTCCTGAAGTTGCTTAATCACCTGTGCCGTATCCTCTTGCATAGGCCGTACTGGCACCTGATGAAATATCCAACTATTTTGTGGACCAAACACTGGCCAAGCTTGGTCACGAGTAAGAGCGGATTGATCAACGGCCTTGCGCAGGTGTACCCACCATTCATGACTGGCTAACTGCGTGGCAGACTGTAGCAACGTGTGATCAATATCAGTCAAAATCAGAGTGTCTGGCGTTGCATACTGATGCAAAACTTTAATGTCATCGACCTGAATAATTTCAGCCTGTGAGACAGCAGAAAACGCAAGCATCATACAGAGGCCAATTCGCGCGAAAAAAGTAGCCATAAGATTTCCTATAATAGAGTGTAGGGGCACTGTGCCCCACTACTATAGGTGAAAATGACATAAAAGGTCCACGACCCCTTTTTTGGGACTTAACAGGATAGGCAGGTATACGCATCAACTTAATTCTGGGGAATGCGTTGTAGAGCTTTGTACTTCAACATACTATGCAAGCAACATTGATTAAAACGTACTCTGCAGCTAATGCTGCGAAGCAGCAATTCTTGTCTTAGCCCCTAGCCATACCCGAAGAATGAGGGGTGGCTAGGGGTATGTTCAAGAAGCCGTTCGCGTTGCGGAGCACCGCGTCTTTGGTAACGTATTTCATGCTATAGACGCGATGCTCCGCAGCGCGAGGATATTTGATATTCCACCCCTAGCCACCCCTCATTCTTCGGGTATGGCTAGGGGCTAAGACAAGAATT
>JAUXSF010000006.1 GCA_030679955.1 Chlamydiales bacterium
CTTGACTTACACTGCTGCAGCTGACCAGTTCGGCACTTCTATTGTGACCGTTACCTACCAGGACGATGGAAGCACTGCCGATGGCGGATTTGACACAACCACCAAAACCTTCACCATCACGATTGATCCAGTTAACGATGCTCCAACTGCCACTTCCGATAGCTTTAGTGGAATAGAAGATAACCAGATCTCTGACAACGTCCTGACTAACGATTCTGATCTTGAAAATGATCCACTAACAGTCACTTTGGATGTAGGCCCAACTAACGGTGTAGTCGTATTAAATCCGGACGGAACGTTCACATACACACCAAACCTCAACTATTATGGTCCTGATAGCTTTAGCTATATCTTGAGCGATGGCAACCTCACAAGCACCGCCACCGCCAACTTAGACATCACACCGGTTAATGACGCTCCGTTAGCAGTTAGCGATAACTTTAGTGGAACAGAAGATAACCAAATCTCTGACAACGTGCTGGGTAATGACTCTGATGTTGAAAATGACTCATTAACAGTTACTTTGGATACAGGTCCAGTTAATGGCGTAGTCGTACTTAATCCGGATGGAACGTTCACATATACACCAAACTCTAACTATTTTGGCCCCGATAGCTTTAGCTATACCTTGAGTGATGGAAGCCTCACAAGTACTGCCACCGTCAATTTAGACATCACACCAGCCAATGACGCTCCTACCGCAGTTAACGACGCTTTTAGTGGGCCTGAAGACTCAGCTATTTCTGGTAATGTACTAACTAATGACAGCGATCTGGATAGTGCGACCCTTACGACCACCTTAAATACCGGACCCCTTCATGGTTCAGTGATAGTAAACCTCGATGGATCTTTTACCTATAATCCGGATCTAAATTACGTGGGTTCCGACACCTTTAGCTATGATTTGAGCGATGGCGGGCTGATCGCAACAGCGACGGTAAACTTAACGGTCACCTCAGTCAATGACGCTCCTGTAGCCTTAAATGACGCATATATCATGCCCGAAGATAGTGTTTTAAACGGAAATGTGCTGAGTAATGACAGCGACGTAGATGGTCCTGCGGTGGCCGTATCGCTTGTTATTGGTCCTACGCACGGAACGCTTACTTTGAACTCCAATGGAACATTTACCTACACTCCCACTCTGAACTATTTTGGAGTGGATTCGTTTGTATATAGACTCAGTGATGGATTGCTTTCCAGTCAAGCCATTGCCACTATCAATATTACTCCCATTAACGACACCATCGTCGCGGTAAACGATAACTATACTGTATTTGAAGATCAGTCGGTTGGTGGAAACGTTTTGGATAATGATACAGATGTCGATACGCCACATTCGAACTTTTTTGCTTTTATTCAGACTAATCCTGCACACGGCAGTGTTACCATCAATCTAAATGGAACTTTTGTCTATACCCCCCAAGCTAACTTTTTCGGTGCAGACTTCTTTACTTATCTAGCATTTGATTCAGCCATCAGTAGCTCTCCAGCCAGAGTTGATATCAATGTCCAACCAGTTAATGATGCACCTACCATTACTGCTGGTGCCGGACAAACTGTCTTGGAGGATTCTGGTCAACATGTCATCAATAACTTTGCGACCAACATAAGCGTCGGACCGGTGAATGAAAGTACTAGTCAAACGTTATCCTTTGTACTCACCAATAACAATCCTAGTCTCTTCAGTGAGCAGCCCTCTATTAATGCTGCAGGCACTTTGGTATTTAAACCTGCTGCTGACCAATTTGGAGCTGCTGTCGTAACAATCACAGCTAAAGACTCCGGTGGCACAAGCAATGGTGGAGAAGACACTACTATTAGAACCTTTGTAATTAACGTAAATTCTGTCAATGATGCTCCAACTTTTGTCGCGGGTGCTGAGGTTGTTACAAGCGGGAGTGATCCGGTTGCAATACCAGACTTTGTCCAAAACATAAGCCCTGGCCCAGCAAATGAGTCTTCGCAAAGCGTATTTTTCGACGTATCGGTTGATAATCCCAATCTATTCGCCACGCCTCCTTCGATAGATCCAAGTGGGAAACTTAGCTTTACCCCTGCTGTAGATGTTTCAGGTCCTGCTGTAGTCAAAGTTACTCTATTTGATAGTGGTGGTACAGCCAATGGAGGATTCAATGGCAGCACGCAGTTCTTCACCATCTTCCTGAATACAATACGGATGACACAACCTATCCCCATTCACAATGACACCAACATGCAGATTCCCAACACGTATTATGAACCAAATCATTATAACGATCCTTTGGCTAACCCTGAAGGGTTCCTTGGGGTGGACGGCTTTAATCAGATGACAAACACAGGGGAAATGATTGGTTTTGACTCCCTAGAAATCTACAACGCTAATTTAACCTCTTTAATGATCTCTAAAGGAGCCTCATCTTCTTGGGATGCGTCTAGCAGTAACTTTTTTAATTTAGAACAAGTTTTAGATGTGGCTAGACAAACTTTAGGGTTTACCTCTGATAGCGGTAGCTTAGCAGAGCTGCTTGACAAAGCAGCGCATGGAGACAGCTCGGATGATCTTTTCAATGATACCGACACTTCTTATGACCGCTTACTAGACCTTCTTGTAGGTGAATAGCAATTACCAGCCGAGGACATCGCGTACGCTGGCCCAGGGCTTGCGAATAATCCAGTAGAACAGTGATACGTTTTCCCCATACAAGATAGCCGTTCCTTTTAGACCGAGTTTAATATCGGGCTGTGGGGTAGCCCAGTCGGCCTCGGCTGTGAAGCTTGGTACGCCCTTTTCCGTGACAATACTGAAGTCGGCGATATAGTTCAGATTGGCATATAGGGTGGTCAGGGGACTGATGTTTAAGACCACCTTGATTGGCTTATCGTGTCGAATAAGAATGTTATCCCTTTCAGGTAGCCAGATACGCACCTTAGTCTGCCCAGGCCTACTTACAACCAGCACCCTTTCGCCAACTTTAACAGGTTTTCCGCGCCATTCATCAGGGTTGTCAAAAATCGCTACCCCTTCACTAGGCGCGCCGACATCAAGCTGGCTGGCATGGTATTTAGCCAAATCAAGCTCGATGTTGTCTTTTGCTAGTTGCGCCTTCCAAATAGCTGCTTCATTTAGTGAGGAGGCGTCAGACAATCCCAGCGTTAACACGCGGTTGAGCTGAGCATTTGTAACTTCTACCTGCTTTTCCGCTATCTTCAGCTTTTGTAAAGGAACCTGCTTATCATAGGAAAAGAGCGTCTGCCCATCTTTGACAGGCTCTCCTGGCTTCACAAGCATTTCAGCGATGATGCCTTCAAGCGGTGCTGTAACAAGGTATGGATCTTTAGCAACCACTTCGCATGGAGCTACCACGCGCAATGGAATAGGGATCAAAAATAGCAGCACAAAAAGCGAGCCTAGTATCCATGCAGCTTTTTTACCGGATGGCCACGAGAATTCCTTCCAAGAAGGAAGCTTTTTCCAAGAGGCTCCGTACCCTTGAGCCAAATGCTCTAGTACCTTTGTCTGTTGCCCACCCCACGCAGGACCCTTCCAGCGCTCTAGCCATAACCCTAGAATTGTCTCTTCACCATCCTTAATAGGCAGCCAAAGAACTGACGCGCCATCATCTAGTTCGATGGTATGCGTTGTCGATAGGTGCTCCAGAGAATTTAGGCGTGTTTCCGCCTCCCGGACAACGGGAGATTCAGTTTCAACAGTAGCTTGTCCTGATACTCCCAAACATTTGGGGCGCTGACCGCTTACGGTAAACAGTAAAGCGCGGTCATATGAGACAAGCTTACGCGTGTCATTAAGAATAACAAAGGTAAGAGCTTTGCGAGATGTAGTGGTGAAGGCCTTCATGAGCAATTGATTCATCAAAGCCAGTAGGTGAGTCAGCGATGCTTCTGTATCATTTGCCCCGTTTGTCATGGCGATGCCTCTTCAGAGGTTATCTCTAGCGCACCTATCATTCCTGACCGAAGAGAGCGGTCTTTATTGTTTATCTCTGAATCGATTTTGATAAGCGAGCTCGAAGGATCAATACCGGGAGCTACATGTGTTACCACTGCAGTGTAGGTACCCTGCACTTCGGGGATAGATATCTTTAACTTTTGGCCAACCTTAATGCTTAAACCAACTCGAGAAGGTACCAATAGCTTTGCTACGAGAATTTGAGCATCCAGAATATCCATAAGAGGTTTGCCTGGCTCTACCCTCTCGTACTCCTGCACGTGTACATCCTGAACCTCTCCATCATAGGGTGCCATCAGAGTACACGCCTTGAGTTCTTTAGTAGCTTGGGTGAGGTCTGCTCGTGCTGCCGCTAGCTTAGCTTCCGCTTCACGCAGTTCAAGCAGAGACGCCGCCTTATCTGCATAAAGGCGTTTTTGAGCAGAAAGTTCAGCCTTTGCTCGTTCTAGAACTGCTATCATTTTATCATGATTGGATTTGTATACTTGGTCATCCAGAGTCATCAACACTTCGTTTTTCTTAAACATTTCTCCCATGCGCTTGGGGATAGTAGTCACAGTCGATATGATCTCTGCGGACAGGGCCGTACGATGTCGCGGTTCTAATACGACGCGAAAGCTTTCCGCATCCAAGCTAGAAAATGACATAACAGCGGCACAAAATAGTAAAAGTCGGCCTAACAGCATAGAAACCTCTCTTTGGCTGACCTTAGCAAAAAAAATAATATATAACTAAAAATCTTGTCTTTCTATGGTTGGGACATGGAACCACAGAAGCCTGAAGAGCAACACCTCCCCAGTTTACGTAAGGATCTGAAACTCTTTCGGGGTCCAGATGATAGTGACGGCTCGCCCAGCTTCACCATTTATGATCCTGTTAGGGCTCAGTACTTTAAGATCAGCTGGGCAGAGGCTGAAATTATCCATTACATGCGTCCGGGCATGACTGGACAGCAACTACTAGATGAATTGCGCGATCATAGTACCCTTAAAATTACTATCAGTGAGCTCCTTTCGTTTTTTCAAGATGCTGCAAATCAAGGGCTTTTGGAACGTGATCGCGCTGCTGGCGATATCATGGCCGAGGCGGATAGGTTAAAGGTCCATCCCGTAAAGTCCTTCTTACTCTACTACCTTTTCTTCCGTATTCCCTTGGTTAACCCAGACAATTTTTTGGCGCGCACAGTAACCAGGGTTAAACCTTTGCTCTCACGGCAAGCATTGGTGGTCTATGCCCTGATTTGTCTATGGGGTCTGATGATCGTTGCCTTGCAATGGGACACCTTTTTTTCTACCCTCACCCAATTTTTTAGCTTATCTGGCCTTCTGATGTATGGCGTAGCGATAATGTTTACAAAGGTGATCCACGAATTAGCTCATGCATATGCCGCCAAAAAGTATGGTCTGCGCATCCCGACGATGGGAGTCGCGTTTCTCGTGCTATTTCCCGTGTTATACACTGATGTCACTGACGCGTGGAAACTTGCCAGCCAAAAAAAGCGGATGATTATCTCCGGGGCTGGGGTTATTGCAGAGCTTACCATCGCAGGCCTGGCAACCATTGCATGGGCCTATACGGAACCAGGTTTTCTGCAAAGCGCCTTTTTTGTGCTAGCCTCAGCTAACTGGATCAGCAGCTTGGCCATTAACTTGAACCCAGCTATGCGCTTTGATGGGTATTATTTAATGATGGATTGGGTTGGCGTTGAAAACCTAATGACGAGGTCTTTTCATGCTGCTCGCTGTGCTTTTTATCGCGTATTCCTTGGCATTCCTGTTCCTAATCCCGAGCCAAAGCTTAGCGTCGCAAAGCAGCGCATAATTATTGGGTACGCAATATACACTTTTCTCTACCGAATATTCCTGTACACAGCCATTGCGCTCTTTGTTTACTTTGCTTTCACCAAAACTCTTGGCATTTTTCTGTTTTGTGTTGAAATCTTACTCTTCTTCATTTGGCCAGTAGTTAGCGAGATACAGGTTTTTAAGAATGTGCGCCATTTGGCAACTTTCAACGAAAGGTCACTTCTTACCATAGCAGTTGCCTCTCTCTTAACACTCTGGGCAATCATTCCTCTGCCCCATACAATGTCGTTTACTGCCACAACCGTGCCGGTTGATCTTAGAGCTGTTTATGTTCCAGAGGATGGGAAAGTAGAGGAAATCTTCGTAAATCGTCTGGCACCAGTTAAGAAAGGCCAGGTTTTGGTCGTCATATCCTCTCAAGATATGTCAAATCACCTAGCTCAACTCGAGCAAGAACGTGAAGTGACCAGAAGGAAAATGGAAGTATCTGCCAACTCAGATAAACTCCGATCTTACTTTTCTGAACAACAAGCACAGTTAGGTCGCATCGAGGCGGAGTACGACGCGGTCTTACAGGCACTACAGAAGCTGAAAATCACTGCTGATGTAGATGGCTACGTTTACTATTGGGACGACTACCTTAAAGTTGCGCAGTTTGTTAGTAAAAACTCTCTGATAGGACGCATTAGCGCTCAGGACAAGCTTGACGTTGTTTTTTTTGTTCCTGAAAGGGATGTAGCATCTCTAAAAGTGGGTCAGAAAGTTACCTTTCGCACGCGCGCGCTCCGACAGCATGTCGGCGGTGAAATTACACGCATTGCACCGGTTCGCGCAGCACAATTAGAATATCCCGAATTGGCCTCTATCCACAAAGGGGACCTGATCGTTACTCAACCAGAAAAGGGAAAGCTGTTATTGGAAGGTAGCTACTTCCCAATAACAGCATCATTAGACAACCGCGAAAATTTACGCATTGGTGAAGAGGGCCATGTCTATGTTCAAGGACCCTGGACCTCTTATCTCGTACGTTTATTCCAATACCTTAGCGCTATCTTTGTTCAAGAAATTAATGCTTAGGACGGTCAGAAAAGTCTATTGTTTCGTGAGGCCACTCTTCCCGCCTTGCTTGGTTGGAAGACCTCTGCTGAACTACAGGCTCTTCAGTAGTATCGACAGCTGGTAAATTTGGATCGAACTCGTTCGCCTCTGGTCCTGGAACGATTTCTTCTGCCGGCAGCTCATGCCTACTGTCAATAGTTTCTTCTGTTACTTTAATCACGGTCATCTCAGGATCGCCACCTAACTCTTGAGCGGTATCATACTCTGTCCACAATACATTGTCGCATCCTTGGCGCACATCATAGATCTGACAGCCAATATCTGGAGCGGAGAAGCGTAAAGACCGACCCACAGAATTGCTAAGCTGTTCTAATGCTATCTGCAAATTCGCATAAGCCTTGTAAGCCTGAAGCTCAGCGAAGAGAGCATCGGCCTCAAAGTCCATGACTTCATCACCATGGAATTGACCAGCTTCTTCCATACGTATGGAGAGGTCGTATTTGCGGCCTTTAATAGATTGCATTTCTCGTGCTAGCTGATATTGCTCCATTGTTTCTTCAACGTTGATAAAGGCCAAGTGCACCTGAGTTAACACGCCCATAGACATAGACAGGCGAGTTTTCTCACTTAACCAACGCTGATACCAAGCCTTGTAAACTGTATGTTTTTTGGACGGGATCGATAGCAAGTCTAGGGTAGCTCTGACGCCAACTGTCCACCAGTTATTGTATAACAAGAATTTGTTATCATCATGATTGTAGCCGCCAAACAAAGCCACGCTAGGATACATGTTGATAATAGAGCGACGGATTTCATCCATATCCGACCATACCTGGAAGTCTTGGCCGAATAGTTCAGGACGGTGCAGTAACGCTTCGTATTCAAGTTCGCAAATATCGATTTTAGGAACAGAAACTTCTTCCAAATTGATTTCGGCAAGCTCCATAGGGCATCCAGGAGGAACACCCATCAGCGCTTGCAACTCAGCCATAGCGCTGCGGTACTCATTGCGGAAAGCGAACAGCTTGATTTCAATATCCACGATTCGATCCTCTTGCGTCAAACCACGCAATTCGGATACAGCACGTTCGGATACTTCAGATTGTATAAGTTCTTGGCGGTGTTTAAGGTCGCCGATTAGACTTTCAGCACGTATAACAGCCTTGCGCGCAACAGCTGCGCGGTAGTACGATCTGAATACATCCAAAACCAAGTTTTGGCGTGCACGCAAGTGTCTCTGACGCAGAATTTGATAGCGGTCAAGGTCTTGACGAGCCTGATAGTACGCCAAACCATAGTCTAAAATGTTGAACACGTAATGGAGTTCAAAAACCCTTGTATCTTGTTCAGAAGATATAGACGGAGGGGCAGGGGGTTGTGCTGTCAATGATTGTGAAGATGAGCCAGTATTGCGGTTTCTGTGTTTGACCTCGCCGAAAGCATTTAGCTGACCAATCTCACGAAGCATGTCCTGCATATATGTTTCGCACTGGACGGATAGCTCCAGTTGCTGCAATCTCACGTCTAAGTTGTTTTCTAGAGCTATTTGAATAGCCTCTGTAAGCGTTATAGCGTGGTCTGGGAGGCACGACTCCGAATAGATCTCTTCAATGTCGGTGTTTGCATTGGCCTCACGCACAGTACATGGGTCCTGACACATGCGATGAGGCAAACATCCTTGTGTAGCGACAAGGCCTAGTAGCGTTAGGTAGAGCGGTAGTTTTTTCATAAGTCCATCCGAAGTAGTGAAAGATTTGTTTCATACTGCAAAACGGCCATTTACCCAAAATGTTTTTTTGACTACAAGATAGAAAAAACCACTGGATCAAATGATCGCTATATGCTATAACCTTGGCTATTCCACGTTTTTGCTGGCATAGCTCAACTGGTAGAGCACCCGACTTGTAATCGGACGGTTGTGGGTTCAAGTCCTACTGCCAGCACACTTTTTCGTTCCTGGGAGTGTCGCATAGCGGCCAATTGCATCGGACTGTAAATCCGACGACTTACGTCTACGTTGGTTCGAATCCAACCACTCCCAACCTTCCATCATCTTCACTCTCACTTCTGCACCATGGACCAGCATGGACCTTATGGACCAGCATGGACCTTATGGACCTTATGGACCTTATGGACCAGCATGGACCGAAGATGGACGTTTTTTTCGTCCATATCGTCCATAAGGTCCATTCCTCTGTTGTACGCTTGGCGAATATTTAGCTATTGGTTAAAATATTTTTTATTTTTCAGGGTGAGCATGAACAAAAATGATCTCATAGTGCCGCATGGTGGTTACCGCTCGCTGAAGTCTTACCAAGTAGCCTTGTTGGTTTACGATTCCACGGTTCGTTTTTGTAGACGCTTTGTTAGCCAATTTAGCCGAACTAATGACCAAATGGTTCAAGCAGCTCGGTCAGGAGTTCAAAACATCGCTGAGGGCAGTCAAGCGTCAGGAACCTCCAAAAAAACTGAGTTGAAACTCACGAATGTAGCTCGGGCAAGTCTTGAAGAACTTCTGCTCGATTATGAAGGTTTTCTAAGGCAAAAGGGGCTGTCCCTTTGGGACAAGACGGATTCCAAAAGAAAGGAATTGGTAGTTCTTCGTTGCTCCACAGCCGATGAACTTGCTCATTGGGTGAAGGCAACACATGAGAAAACGCAGCTTCCGATCGAGGAGATTGCAGCGAATGCCATCCACGCATTGATCGGTGTGGCGTGCTTTTTACTTCGCCGTCAGATTATGTCTCTGGCCGAGGCTTTTGTTACAGAAGGTGGCTTTACTGAACGTTTATATCAGAAGCGCAAAGAAGCGCGATGATTTCTTCGGCCAATTAATCGCACGTAACATAGTTTGACAATTTCAAAGTATAAATTATAGGATGCGGCCATGGCTATTCGAAAAAAAATGTTTCTACAGATTTTGCTTTTGTTTGCATTTCAATCCGTTAGTGCAATCCCTCTGACAGAGCAGTTTCAGCAGGCAGGTTATGTAGAAATTTGCAATAAGACGCATGGAGTGGAAACATTCGATGCTCTTTATGCAGACTTTGATGAGCTCATCGAATTTCTTCAGACAAATCCAGTTTGGGCAAAAAAATTATACATCGCAAAAGAACGCTTCATTCGCTCAAAAGATAGACGTTACTATTCCACTGATTTTTTTGGATTTTACGACGATTCCGCGAGGGAAGGAAGAAGGCAGATTTCCTTTTATTACTCGACCCATTTTCATGAGTTTATCCGCACTCATTATCCAGAGTTTAGCCAGGTTACTGAAATCATTCGTTTTTTTGAAACTTGTTTTGAGATCCAAAAGCCTTGTGGAGCTCTGCTTGAAGAAGTGGCAGCTGAGTTAGGTATAGAAGCGATTTTCTCTTCGAATTTCGGTCACCCTCCTATACTATTTAAAGTGGTCAAATACCTGCCCTCTTACATTGCTACAAGACCTCATTACGATGGCACTGCTTTTTCTCTTTTTCTGAATAGCACTGACAATGAGTCTCTTCTTCTTTCTCCTTATAAGTCCTCATATACAGTCGACGATTTTTACTCCCCACCAAGAGAGTGTCATCAAAATTCTACATTACTTATTCCTGGGGTGCTTCTAACAGAATTTTCTATTTATCCCACGCCTCACATCGTCGTGGAAAGTGGCAAAATTCGATTTGCAACTGTAGCATTTGCTATGAGACCTAACTTCGTTCCTCAAAAAATCGAATTTTCACCACTTCCGAGCTTCAAAGATTGAGTATTTTTTATTACAGGTTTTTTCATGTTTAAGTTCAGGTATTGGATTTTTCTTTTCGCTTCCCACTCGTTGTACGCCTTAACCACGCTAACCGTAACACTCAGTTCAGATAACGACCCTGGTGGCCTTGGAGAGATTGGAGACCTGAGATATTGCTTGAATACGATGAATCAAGATTTGAACGGCTCGGCCGATGATTATGAGATTGTCTTTGCCTCTCCGATGACTATTCAACTGAACGGAATTCTTCCGATCATTAACAACTCCTCAAATCCCGTAAATATCACCATTGGAAATCCAAGCACTACTCCTACGGTTACGATTGATGGTAACAGTAATGCCTACAGCGGATTTTTCATCCCAATGGGTAACGTGACAATTCAAAACATGATCTTTAAAGATCTGACTTCAAAAGGAGGCAATGGCGGGGACGGAATTTCGGGTGCTGGCGGTGGTATGGGAGCCGGAGGAGCTATTTACGCGCCTCAATTCTTTTTGAATGGCTCGAATCCTTCAATCACCCTAATAAACGTGGCGGTAAACAACTGCTCTGCTGTTGGTGGAAATGGAGGAAGTTATTTGGGTGGTTCTTCTACCGGCGATGAGGGAGGCGGCGGTGGTGGTGGCTTTAGTGGAAATGGGGGGTCCATTACGACCTCTGGAAGCACCGGAGGAGGAGGAGGTGGTGGTTTTGGTGGAAATGGAGGTAATGTCACTCTGTCGACTAACGACTCGCTTGGTGGCGGTGGCGGTGGCGGCGGTGGTTTGGGATCTCGCGCCACGATAGGCACGCTAACCAATCTAGGAAATGGGGGTTCGGATCAGGATCCTGGACAGGATGGAAATGGTTATGGCCTCGGCATCACCGCTGGAGCTGGTGGAGGAGGTAATAGTGGCGGTGGCAACGCGGGCGGCGGCGGCGGGGGAGCGGCATTACTTTTTGGCGGAGGCGGCGGCGGAAGTTCCGGGTCAAATGGAACGCAGGCACAAGGCTCTATAGCGCCAGGAGGTAGCGCGGTACCTTCCGGGGGAAGTGGGGGAGATGGCGGGGGCGGCGGCGGTGGCGCAGTTGTCGTAACATCCGCTACAAATGGAGTTGACGGAGAAGCCGGCAGTGGTGGTTATGGTGGTGGCGGTGGTGGCGGCGCTGGCATAGGTGCATATGACGTAGACTATTCCGTACAAGGTGGTTCAGGAGGTCTAGGTGGTGGCGGTGGCGGCGGCGGAGTTGATCAATCAGGCTCGACGCCAGCCTCAGGAGGTAACTCTCTTGGAGGAGGAGGAGGAGGAGGTGGTGGACCTTCCAATGGCCCTACTGCTTCAGGTGGATCGGATATAGGAAACCTCGGTGGAGGGTCTGGAGGGGTTGGCGACAGTACTTATGGAGCAGGCGTTGGAGGCGGAGGTGGAGGCGGAGGAAGCGGCCTAGGAGGCGCTATCTTTGTCGATAGCAATTTGAATTTCACTCTACAGGCAATTTCAGGAATTCCAACTATCTTCAACACGTCCGACAATACGACACAAGCAGGAACTCACGGAACTGGTAGTTCCGGAAGTTCGGATGGCCTTGATGGATCAGCATTGGGAAATAGCATTTTCCTGCGCACTGGTTCTTCTCTCACATTCATGGCGCTCGATGCTGGTGACCTTTTGACGCTTGGTGATCAAGTTGCTTTTACGGATGATACGGTCTTTGGTGCAGGAGGAACAAGTGTCTTTGTCAAAGGAAATGGCACTGTTGTTTACAATGGAACCACTGATTATCAGGGAACCATCCTGATCAACAACACGAATTTCAACGTAAATGGACTCATCGATTCAGCTTCAATTTTCGTCTGTAGAAATGTTGGCTTTAGTCAGCAAAGAGGTACATTGAGCGGGGTAGGGACCTTGTCCGGCGATGTCTTTGTTAATTCGGGAATCATTTCTCCAAGCGCTGGGCAAACACTGACTCTTGGTAGTTTGACGCTAAACCCAGCAGATCCAGGTAGCAACACTCTTGGTAGTCTCGTACATATCGAAATCGATTCCAGCAGCACATCTTCGCTCGTTGCTGTTAATGGACCTGCATGGTTAGCAGGCACCTTGGAGATTGATTTGGATGCTGGCGCTCAGCCCGGAACGTATATTATTCTAACTTCGTCTGGTATTACAGACCCCTTTGATTTTGTCACATTTACAGGGCCAACTCCGAACTACTCGCTGTCTTACTTACCGATCGGAAGTCCTACCTTTGTGCAATTTGAGTTTTTGGGCTTTGGACCTTTTCCACCGTCAAATCTTCAAGGTACGCAAAAGAAAAATGACTTTGGATTTGTATATGAACTCTATAACCAACTGACATGGGCGCCTAGCTCATCCGAAGTCGCCGGCTATTATATTTATCGTGATGGGAACAAAATCGCGACGGTAAGTGCCACCACATATGCCTATCAAGATCATAATAGAGAAAAAGGAGTCTCTTACACCTATAGTGTCGTTGCGTTCAGCTCATCAGGCGAAAGCTCGCCGATTAATATCGTCATCACACCTTGAGGGACAAAATGATGAATCCGTTCGTCAAATTCACAACGTTTTTTTTGTCCTTATTAGTTGCTTCATCAATTGCAGCTACTCAAGGATTTAGCAGCGAACCTGTGGAAGAGGGCGCATGGTACTATTTACCTGAGCCTTTAGTGGAGGTAAAAGCGGGCTATTTTAACTTCTCAGATTCTAAATTGCGTAAGATTTATGATAAGGGCGGATTGGATATGCAGCTGTGTGCTTCATATCCGCTACGTTACATGAATCAATGGGTTCTTAATGCATATGGTGCTGTAGAGTTTTTTCAGCGATCGGGCACGTCACTTAACGGAGATCAAAAAACATCGTTATGGTCGATTCCGATCAATCTTGGCATTAAGCCCGTCTACACGATTAGCCCCAATATGCAATATTATTTTGCTATTGGACCGCGCTATTTCTACATTCACCAGCACAATTCCTCTCCTTATGTGTACAGAAATAGATCAGGAAATGGTCTTGGCTTTTTTGCAAATACAGGTTTTCATCGAATGTTAGACGATGGTTTGATGATCGACGTATTTGCTGAATACTCGTATGGTAAAGTGCGTTTTCAAGGTGGAAGACCCGCTGTCTATACGACCAGTATGCAAATTGGGGGCGTTACGTTGGGAGCAGGACTCGGGTATGAGTTTTAAGTGATTGATCGGTTAGGGCGAAATTTGCGTTGAATTTCTTGTCTGGAGTATCTTCATTGAAAAACAGTACAGGGAAGGCCATAAATGTTTGCTGTTGCCGCATCGGAAGAGCGCAACTACTTTAATTTGAGCCCGGAATGGGTAAAGAAAATTGAAGCTTGTGGAACCGTTGTTCAAGTACTTGTTCCCTGTTCTACAGCCGCTTATTGCCTGATGATGCAAGATTATTCGGGGCTTGCCTATCTGGGTGTTTATCTTATTGTCAATCAGCTTGTCATTGAAATCTTAAAGCGCGTGATATCCGAAACCCGACCAAACGGGCATCGTGGATCCTTCCCTTCAGGGCATACAATGGCCACGGCTTTTGGGGCGGCATTTTTGATTAAGCGTTACACTGGCAATGCTCCAGGTGTTCTCGCTCTGGCCTCATGCGTTTCTGTGGTTGGAGTTGGAGCCTCTCGCGTAATTGCCAAAGCACATTGGATTCATGACGTGATAGCAGGGGCTTTCTTTGGCAGCATTATCGGCTGTCTGGTGCCATCTTTATAGCTTAATTTTCGGTGCTAATTTAACACAAATACCTGTATATTAGTTGCGCAGAGTAAGGAGAATTTATGATTAGAAGTTCTGTTCCTGGTCTTGATGAAGCATTTGTTGCTATCCAAGGTTATGCTGGAGCGTGCGTAGTCAATGCTGTTCGAGGTGTAACGGTTTTCACACCTTTTAATGCTGGCGTGTGCTTTGCAGGTGTTGCATTCATAGAAAAGTTGGTTTACCAAGTGAGCAGTCGTGTTATTCCCGGATCTACCGGCTTTTTAGGACCTATTCCTATTGGTGCAAAGAACATCGTATCTTACGGTATGGCCCTTTACACGACACTGTCAATTATGCAATTAACTGGTTTGATTTCGACCATACCTGCAGCAGTGACGATCATTGGAGGCACATGTGCAGCTGCGATTGTTGCCGGCAGCGTCATGGCTCTAATCGTGTGATTTAGTAGGAGTTAGGATTTCTGGCTCTGTTCGCCATTCTGGCTCGATAGTAACTTTCGCGATTTGCTTGTAAAGGCTTAATTCGTCCCAAGAAGCCCATACTTCGGCAATTTTGCCAGTTGTGTCAAAGCGATACATTACCATGCCGATAAGAGTGATCGTCTTATCGCTAGCGGGGATGTCTTTGTACATGCCGACATGGGCTCCTCGCCATCTCCAATAAACAATAACGCGGTCTTCGGCCCCAAAGATATCTTGTATCTCGACACTAATCTCTTTAAACGCTGTTGCAAATAGAGAATCGATTGCTTTAATGGCTTCTAGCCCTTGACGCTCCTCACCTTGGGGACCGTGAATTTGAATATCTTCTGCAGTAAAATCATCATAATGAGTCACGGATTCTAAGGTCAGTGGAGAATCCCACAACCTGCGGACGAGATCAATGTTGTCTTCCATAATCGTATAGGCGGGGAGCGCTTTCACTCCGGTGACAAGAATTAGCGTAAGTAATCGGCAGATGATTTTCATGACAACCTCGGCAAATAGTTTAGTTTACAACCCATGAGTCTGAAAAAAGGTATATCCCTTCTAGGAGTACCTTGGCTCCTCCGGACAGGTTTAACTGGACCCCATAAGTTGAAATAACACTCGTATAAGTTTGACTATCGAGATTGAGAGTATCCCCGGCATAAGGGTTAAAATCAACAATGGTATTTGTTCCTCCCGTTAAGCTGGAAGGGAAGATAAAGGTTGTGACGCCTCCTCCTCCAACGATCAGGTTATCAAACGAATTGGTGATTCTAATAGCGTTCGATGCCTATGAAGGCTCCATAAGTGGCTTTGGTTTGAGTGTCGCTAGTAACGGAATATTGGTAGAATTCACCTGTCGGGCTATCGATGGGAAATGTTTGTGATTTACCAGCGTTGGTAGTAATGGTGATGCCTGATTCAACGCCCCATACACCATGCCACTCGTCGGCAGACCAAAATGCATTCGCAAGCAAAGAGGTGGTGGGAATCGATAGCAGAACTGTAAGAAAAAGTGAAAAACGCTTCATATCGTCTGATCCTGCTGTGATTACCTAAAAATTCGTTGTCATATTGGGAGTTCAAAGAATTTCTGTCCATAATGTCCTTGATGTTCATAATGTCTGATGTCCATAACTCCAACACAGGAAGATCGCGATGAAATATTTGGCCTTTTTGTTATTTGCATCTATGGGTTCGCTGCAAGCTATGGAATTCAGTATTGATGGTGGGCAGTGCTCTGTGGATGGCGTAATCTATCCTGCAGTTGGTTTTGGGACTTGTTTAATTCACGATCAAAATTGCAAGAACTCTGTAGATTGGGCTGCTTACGAGGGCTACCGCATCATCGATACAGCCACTCTTTATTCAAACTTCGTTCCTGTTGGCGAGAGCATTAAACGCCATGGACGTCAGAACTTCTACATCGTTTCCAAGGTATGGCACAATCAGTTAGCTCCGGCCAATGTGCGTAAGGATTTGGCTAAGACGTTGGGTCAACTTAAAACGAATTATCTCGATGCGTATTTGATCCACTGGCCAAATAGCAATATTCCTATTGAAGATACTCTTTGGACGATGGAAGACTTACGGAAAAGTGGGAAGATTCGTCACATAGGCTTAAGTAATGTGACGGTGCACCATCTTAAGCGAGCACTTGAAACGGGAGTTCCTATTTCTTGGGTACAGATAGAAATGCATCCGTTCTTTTGCGACTTCGACCTTTTAGAATACTGTGCACAAAAAGGTATCGCTGTTCAGGCATGGTGTCCACTAGATCGCGGCGGTCGCGTGAAAGGGGATGCGTTGCTGCAAGAGCTTGGGCAAAAGTATCGTAAAAGTCCTCAGCAAATAGCCCTAAGATGGATTAATCAGCACGGGTGTATACCCTTGCCTTGCAGTAGTAATCCGGAGCACATACGACAAAACCTGTTGGTAACTGACTTTTCCCTTACTGCTGAAGAGATGGGTCAAATTGATGAGCGTGCTCGTTATGGTTCTCGTCGAGGAGCTACTAAAGCAGAGCTAGGTTTCACAGATGAGTTTCATTTTACATATGAGCAATGTTGGCCCAGAAAGGTGTAGTGCCAACGTGCAAAAAGTGGTTAAGTGCATTTTTTTCTTTAAAAGAAGCAGGCGATCAGTAGAAGATTGAAATCTGATTTTTTGTGAAAAAAAAGGGTATTGAGATGTTGCAAAAGATAAAACTATTCACCGCGTTAACCATGCTAAGTTGGGCATCAGCATGTGCTTATAGCCATCCTCCACCAGGCGGTTGGGCAGTATCGGGTGATTATCTCTACATGCTTCCGACTTTTGATGACACCTATTTTGTCATTGATTCCCCCGTCACTTCAGCTTTCCCTAATGGGACAAGGGAAAACAACGACTTTCGATTTAGTACTGGATATCGCGTTGGCGGTGTTTTAGGCTTAGATGTGGGTCGCGAGTTCCAGGCCTATTACACGAATCTAGGTGTAGACAGAAGTAAAACGATTACTGGGGACTTTCTTTGGGCGACCATTGGACAGTCCAATCTAGTAACTGTTTTTGAAAACTACGCTGGAGCTGCGACTTCTAATCTTCATTTATTGTACCAGCGTGCGGATGGAATTCTTGCCCAGCAAGCATTTAATTTTGAAGGCGCCGACCTGTTTTTAAATTTTGGGGTTGAATATGCCTATCTTAGGTTGAACGAGGACTACCAGTACTCCGTAACTGGAGGTGCTGTGGCGACGATCGACCGGCGTTCTAAAGCTTGGGGTATTGGGCCTCAGGCGGGTTTTGAACTGGACTATGAATTTGCTAATTGCTGTTGCTGGCCCGGCGCTATCATGATGAAGGCCGTTTCATCGGCAAGTTTGCTAGATTGCCGTTGCACTCATAGCGATGTCAATATTCTGTCTGGTGCTACTCTTCTTAGAACTTCAGATAAATCCACCTGGAGAATCATCCCTGCGCTGCATGCGCGAGTTTCAATTAACATGGAATCGTATACATGCTGGGGCGTGGTAGGTATTGAAATAGGCTACGAGTTTAATAGCTACATTCGTGGACTGACTCGGGTTATGTATCCGGACGACGAAGCTGATAGCTTGTCTTACAACGATTATTCCAACTTTGATGTCCAGGGACTATTTTTGTCCGCTACCCTAGGCTTCTAAGAAGGGATATGCGTTAACCAGGTACCACCTAAGCATCGTAGAATATGCAGAGGTTCTTACTATTGGTGTGTTCTCAGCGCTCCCGCGCTGAGAACATATAGTACGACTAAATCTCCATAATTAAGTTGGCGATGTAGGAGTCTCCTTCGCGTCACCTGCCGCTTAAATTGTAAAAAGTGTTCGTTTGCATTTTTTTCTTTAAAAGAAGCCTGCAATCATAAGAAGATGGTTGGCACGATCTCTGTCAAAAAAAAGGATTTTGACCATGTTGAAACTAGTTAGGTTGCTGGCAGCAACGTTCACTTTGAGTGTAGCGTCATTATGTGCCTATGGGCATCCTGCACAAGGAAGCTGGGAGATATCAGGCGACTATCTTTACCTACTGCCAACGGTTGATGATACTTTTTTTGTCACCAACTCACCCACGACCACTACTTTTCCAAATGGAAAGAGAGAGAACAATGACTTCCACTTTCATTCTGGATACCGTGTTGGCGGTGCCTATGGTTTGACTGAGGCAAGGCAATTCCAAGTTTATTATACCCATCTAGGAGTAGACAGAAGCAAAACTGTTTCAGGTAGCTTCTTGTGGGCTACACTTGGACGCGCTGACTTAACTTCCGGTTTTGAGAACTACGCAGGCACGGCGACCTCAAATCTGCATCTTCTGTATCAGCGTGTAGATGGCTTGATTGCCCAACAAGCATTTGCTTTTGATGATGCCAACCTATTCTTGAATTTTGGTATGGAATATGCGTATCTCCGGTTAAATGAGGATTACGAATATTCTATTACGGGTGGCCCTTTAGGTACTATTGAACAGCGCTCTAAAGCTTGGGGTATTGGTCCTCAAATGGGTATGGAGCTCGATTACGCTCTTTGCGAAGGTTTTTCGTGGCTTTCAGGTAATCTGATGTTGAAGGCTTGCTCTTCAGCTAGCTTGCTCACAAGCCGTAGCAGCAATGCTGAAAACAACACATTAGCTGGCGCTTCTATTCTCAATACCACAGAGAGTAATACCTGGAGAGTCATCCCTGCTCTGCATGCTCGAGTGGCTTTGACCATGGATGCATGCACATGCTGGGGATTAGCTTCTTTTGAAGTCGGTTACGAGTTCAATAGCTACCTTAGAGGCCTTACAAGAGTTTCTTATCCAGATGATGTCGCGGATGGGCTAGCCTACAACGACTACTACAACTTTGATGTTCAAGGTTTGTACCTTTCAGCTTCTTTAGGCTTCTAGAAAAAGTCAATTAGCGAAGCAAGCCCACGGGCTTGCTTCGCTATTCTTAGGACTGGCATGAAGGGCAGAAAAAGCTGATACGCTTATATTCGCCGGTTCTTTTCCGCATCACCTTACCTGAGCATTTTGGGCAAGTAGACTGTCGATAAATCTGATAGTGCTTCTTGAGTTCAAAGCGTTTGCGCCATTCGTAGAATTGAACGACGTATTCTTGGGTCGTTTGAATAATCTCTTTAAGTTTTTTTTGCGAAAGATCCTTGACGATGGCGTCAGGTAGGATTTTTGTTCGGAACAGAACCTCATTTCTTATAATGTTTCCCACACCTGCGAAAATCGCTTGGTCCAATAATCCATCACTTATTTGTCTATTAGGGTGGCTTTTCAGTGTCACAAGCGCTTTTTTCGAATCAAAAAGCGGCGACATAATACTGATTGTAAAGTCGTAGGTGTCTATAGCGTTGGGGAGTTCGATGAAACGCAGTGAGCAGTTGTACATTTCGATATGGCCATTTGGAAGCGTCAGACATAGCCGTGTTGGCTTATTTTTGGTGGGGTAGTCGCCGGTTACCTTTTTATCTTTAACGGTAGCCTGAAAGCTACCATATAGCATGAAGTGTACACGAAGAGCGAAGGTATCGAATTGGAAGACGAGGTGTTTTCCCCAAGAAAAGATATCTTTTATTTTTTTGTTAGCGAGCCTTTCCTTTCCGATTTTGGTGTTTCCATGAACTTCCAAGATCTTCTTTTTTTTGAAAGGTGCCAATTGTTGTGCGGCTAGAAGTAGCGACGGGCCTTCCATATGACAGCCTTTTTGTTACACCTTGAGATGTAACAAAAAGGCGATATTCTGTGGTCGACAACTACAGTAGCGCTGAAAAAAACTCAGAGATCTTTTCTTGCACTGTTTTCTGAGGGACAAATCCTACCGTTTTACCTGCGACGTCGTGGTTAGGTCGAATAAATAGAAGTGTTGGAAGGCTTGTGACGGCATATTTCTTAGCTAGTTCAGGATGAGCGTCGAAGTCCAGCTTGGCAAACTTTACCTTTCCTTGATAGACACAGCAAAGACCATCTAATACTGGGCCCATCAGCTTACAAGGTTGGCACCATTTGGCGTGAACGTCTAGCACTACTGGCAACGTCGACTTCTCGATTTCATCCGAATAATTTCCGGCGTTGATCTCTACAACTTGGCTAACTTTAGCGCCTTCGATCTTTGGAACGGCTCTCTTCTCGACAATCCCTGCAATAATCTCTTGGATAGTCGCCATATTGGACATAAAGATAGAACCTGCGTCTGACCCATATTTTTGCCAGATAGGCATTTCAACAATTTCGCGGATTTGATGTAGTTCTTCGTTTGTGAACGTCGCGTAGGAGGGATAGAACATCTCCAACGTCTCCTCGTCGTCAAAGGCAGCTCGTAGATCGCTAACGACTTCTTCGGAAGATGCTGTTTTTTCGCTCTTACTTATAGCTTCCAAAGCCCACATATTGAGGAGGGGTTCTACATTGGGGTGAAGATAAGACTGCTTTAGAATAACTCTCAAATCGTCGTGGTAGGGCTTTGAATCTCCATGAATCTTTAAGGCAGGGTACAATAGGAGAGACGTACCGAGAATAAGGGAGAGAACAACAGCTTTTTTCATAAAATCGTCCTTTCTTGTTAGCGAAGGGAAGATCATATCATTCGGCGTATAATTAATCTATTTGCTCGCGATTTGTTTGTTAAGGTATTACGTGATTAACCCCTTAAGGATAGTCGATGGAGTCGCTCTTAACGTTTCATTCATTAGTCGCGTTTTTAACGCTGTGTGCTTTAGAGCTAGTGCTAGGCATAGATAACGTGATATTTATTTCTATCGTTTCCGATAGGTTACCCAAAAATCAGCAGGGTAAAGCTAGGAAATTAGGTCTATCCTTAGCCGTGATAACACGTATTTTACTATTGCTTTCGCTTTCCTGGGTAATCGGCTTGACAGAGCCATTATTTTCCGTTCTAGGGCATGACATTTCAGGTAGAGATTTGTTGCTTCTACTGGGTGGCCTTTTCTTGATCGCTAAGAGTACCCATGAGATACACTCTAAACTAGAGGCGGCAGAGGAGCAAAAGGCAGGAACAGGCCATTCTAAGTTTGCCTTTATAATAGTTCAAATTTTGCTGCTGGACATTGTGTTCTCGCTTGACTCGGTGATTACTGCGGTGGGAATGGTCAACGATATCCCAATTATGGTGGCAGCTATCGTTGTTTCTACAGCTATTATGATCTTTGCTTCAGGTGCTATTGCTGGTTTTGTGGATCGTCATCCGACCATTAAAATGCTAGCGCTTAGCTTTTTAGTATTGATTGGAGTGACTTTGTTGGCAGAAGGGTTAGGTCAACACATTTCTAAGGGATATATCTATTTTGCGATGGCCTATTCCTTGGCTGTTGAGGCACTTAACATACGACTTCGTAAGAAAACCGATCCGGTTCATCTGAAGAACAACCCACCTTTCTGAAAAGGAAATTCAATTATGTGTGGTTTAAGGCCCTGACATGCTTTGGAACCGCGCTAGCTAGAGCTTGGAGGGAATAGCCACCTTCCAACACCGAGACAATTCGTCCACCGGCGTGTTCACAGGCAATTTCTTTTACGATGTTCGTCAAATGAATAAAGTCAGTATCTGTAAGGCCCAGAGCTCCTAACGGGTCACCTTGATGTGCATCGAAACCTGCTGATATTAATACAAGCTGAGGTTTAAAAGTCTGCATAGCGGGCACTAATTGGTCCTGAAATGCCTCCAAAACCTTATTGCGACTGTCTTTATCTGCGGCTATCGGACAATTTAATATATTGTCATGTGACTGAAGTCCTGTGAAGGGGTAAAGGGGCGATTGGTGCGTGCTAAAATAGAAGACGGAAGGGTCGTTCTCGAAAATATCCTGCGTGCCATTGCCATGGTGTACATCCCAATCTACTATTAGAATGCGTTTCACTTCATACTGCTGTTGAGCATACCTAGTGGCAATAGCTACATTATTGAACAGGCAAAACCCCATACCTACAGAGGCATTAGCGTGGTGGCCAGGGGGGCGTACAAGGCAGAATGCTGCATTAGACTCGCCATTCATTACTATTTCTATACCTGTGATAACACCCCCTGCAGCAAGGAGAGCGGCATGCCAAGAATCGGGACAGATGGTGACATCTCCCGTTGATAGTTGTGAGCGTCCCTCGGCGGTTTCAACCTTTACCAGATCTATGTAGCTGGATTTGTGGCACAGCTCTAGTTCTTTGCGCAACGCCAAGCGTGGCGCAACGAGATTCAAAAGTCCTTCTTCCTGCAGAGCATTACAAATTGCCACGCATCTTTCCGGACGTTCTGGGTGTCCGTACCCTGTCTTATGGAGCAGATAATCTGGGTGCCAAATAATGGGTATGCTAACCATAATATCCTTATTTTAAATAGCATGCAGCTTAAACCACTCAAATAACTTTTTAAGATATAATGCGGTTCAAGACCAGGAGGTACTTATGAAGTCAGCTATTGGGCTATTTTTTTCATTAACTGTCTTGTATAGTATTTCGCTTTTTGGAGCAGCACCCGATACCGTACGCGATGATTCGACGGGTGTAACCTTTCCCTCCGACGTCTCCTTTAACTACGAGGGCAAGGACTATAAGCTGGAGGCTACCGGCGTAGCAACTCGAAGCAAATTTTTCGCCAAAATCTATAGTGTGGCGCACTACTTGCAGGATGCTGCACAGGTTCAGCAGAGCGATGCATTCAATATTATCTTGCAGGATGATAAAGCAAAGCAGTTGTCTATCAAGTGGGTTCGTGCTTTGGAACCTCAAAAAATCGTGCAAGGATACAGGGATTCGTTTAACAAAACTCTGTCAGCTGATGAACAGAGAGCTCTTGGCAGCCATATCGAAGAGTACCTCGGGTTTTTCAACGAAAGTGTTAAGAAAGGCGATGAAACTCAGATTAGATGGATACCAGGAGGTCATATATTAGTGTTTTTTAACGGCGAACAAGTAGGGCACTTGCACGATCCTGCATTTGCTAAAGCGCTTTGGAATATCTGGTTTAGCGACGATGGAGTTGTAAAACGCGACCATTTGGTATCGCTACTCAAATAGTCTACTTTGGAGTGTGGGCGATTTCTCGCCCCACTCCAGATCTAACTTAATCGTGCATCGACTGTAGCTGCTTGTGGTTTTCAATGATTACCACAGTGCTTTCGCCAATAACCCTTCTATTTTCGCAAATCACTTCTGTGCTTCGCTCCACAGAACAACGGTTTGTATTAATGGCTTCGGTGCTCTCGTTTAGCACGCAAACCATTTGATCAATTGGATTACTGCAGCTCGTTAAGCCAAATAGGATGAGAGGCAGTAACGTAAAACGATGTTTCATGGAAAACTCCCGCTATTGCTTATTCATCTCTTGTAAACGCTTATTAACTGCCTCTATCTGACGGCGGTTTTCTTCGATGCCGCAGTTAGCCTCTTGAATTGCCTGAGCGTTCTCTTGGATCGCCCAAGTACTGCAGTCGATAGCTTCCGTATTAGCTATGATTGCGTTCATAGATTCTTGCATAGCACAACCAGTTAGGGCTACCCCAAGAATTGGGAGTAATAGCAGCTGTTTTTTCATGTATGACCTCCATTTAGGTAAGAGTGTGTTCTTAGCAGACTTTGCATTATTGTAAAAATAATTTTATCAAATTCTGGTGGAAAGCTGCGCTCCACAAATAGCAAATTGTGTGGTAAGCTAACTGCTCACCCTCTAATTCGGTAATCTGCGTGGAAGACCTACCCTTAATCCTCCCCACCATCGCTGATGGTGAAGACAAAAGCTCTATTCTCGGAAACCGCATTCGCAAGAACTATCGGCATTTGCGAAAATGGGCCAAGAGGTCTGGTACAGACTGTTTTCGCATTTATGGACGTGACATCAAAGAGTTTCCAATAGCCATCGATTTTTATGCGGGCCGCTTCTGTGTGCAGTATTTTTCGAGCACTCATCAGGATGATGGGCCGCCAGCACATCTGAAGCAGGAAACAGAAAAAGTGCTGTGCGCAATTTTTGCGATCACTCCGAACGAGATTTACTGGCGTACGCGATCTAAGCATAAAGAGACGCGGCAGTATGAGAAACAGGACGACGCCAAAGAGTTTTTCGAAGTGCGAGAGTATGGGCTAAAATTCAAGGTGAACCTCTGTGACTACCTTGACACAGGCCTTTTTCTTGACCATCGCGAGACTCGTAAACTTGTTGCATCGGCGTCCGCTGGTAAACGTGTGTTAAACCTTTTCGCCTATACCTGTTCATTTAGCGTTCATGCGGCGGCGGCTGGCGCCATCTTTACCAAAAGCGTCGATATGTCGAATACTTATACGGAATGGGGGAGGGATAACTTTGTTCTTAACTCTTTGTCGTTAAGGCATAATGACATAGTTCGCGCCGATTGCCTCAAGTTCTTGGATGAAGAGGTGGATAGCAAAATACAGTACGATATCATTATTATCGATCCACCCACAATGTCACGCTCTAAGAAGATGGATCAGCTATTTGACGTTAATGTGGACTATATTTCATTGATATCCAGTGCTTTACAGCTTTTGGCAAAAGATGGCATCATTTTCTTTAGCACAAACTCTCGCAAATTCATTTTTGATATGGCTTATTTTGAGTCCTCGTCGATTATAGACATTACTCATAAAACCATTCCTGTGGATTTTCGTGATTCAAAGATACATCGCTGTTGGATTATATCGCATTTAGTAAAATAGTATTTGACCAATATAATTTTAATGTTAATATAAAAGTTATAGTTAACGCTACTGTTACATGTATCATACATAACGTTCTGTTAATATACTCATTCTGACTCATATCTAATTTATAATTGCGTGTGTGTAATATTAATTTGAGGCTGTGTATGTATAAAAATTCGTATGAGCGTATGTTTAAATCTGTTCAATCAGTGGGCTTTGCACTATTATTATTATTTTCCATGCCTGTTAGTGCGGCGCTTACACCGATCAATAGTCCAAATGGTGCTGACCCTAATTTGGTACAAAATTCTTCTCAAACATCAATTATGAACCACTTGTATGGCTCTGGTAACTACACTAGAGTAGATGACAGTTTGGATCAGGTCTGGACAGCTAATAACGGCACCACGCAAGTCGTGGCTCGTTTTGCTGGCAACAACGAGACACTAGGTTACTTTGTAGGTAACTCTGGTGCAACGGGTGCCGGTAACTTTCAGACACTCTATAACGTTAACGGTAGTGGTTATGGTGTAACAGGCGGTAGTACCATTAACCAGAATAGTTTGCGATGGGGCTTGAAAACATCTGGTCAGCAGGGCGATCAGTATTTCAGTTCCTTAGCAAGTAACAATACCTTAGATGTTAGTGCTTCTAGGGACCACATGGTTACTTTTAAGATTACCGGAACATCCGGTGGTTTTAACGACAACGTTCTTGGCAACTATGTAATTGCCTTTGAAGATCTTATCGACAACACTGCTCAAGGGCGTTCCTCTGACCGTGACTTTAACGACGCAGTGTTTGAGGTTGGTCAGCAGGTAAAGGTGCCTGAGCCTGCGACCTATGCATTGCTAGGTAGTTCCTTGCTAATGGCCTTCGCTGTTCGTAGAAAGGCGCAGAAAGCCACAGCATAATTAATTAGAGCAAGTTACAGCAGCAGTCTGGATTGATTCAGACTGCTGTTTCTATTTATGTTATTAGTCATGTTTGTGTAATAATCAAATAACTTATATAATGTAATAACAACTTATTTACCTCAAGAGAGGTTATATTAATATGCCCGTAAAATTTCGCCCCAACGAAGAGACGGTATACCAGAAGATTGTAGAGTATGTGGGAGCGGATACGCGCATGGACGGTGTAGCCTCGCACTCTGTAAAAAAACTATCGAAAGATGATTTAGCGGATTATGGACTGGCGCTTTCAAATCACAAAACATTTTGGAAGATATTAAAATCGATTCCCATTCTTAAAAAGGTAGCAAACAGGCATCTACGTGGGAACACGGTAGACTTACTTTCGCGTAAGAATTTTTCGGTGGCGGAAGTGTTGTTTGGCATTCAGGATAAGAAAGAGTTCAGCCGGTTACAAAAGCAAGGGTTTGTACCCAAGTATGAGGTTTTGACGGACAAACGGCAAGACCTGCAGCAGAGCATTCTCCGTGCGCATCACTGCTATCAATTTGTTAAAGCGTGCAAGGATGACGGGCATTGGATTCACAAGGCTATGGGACCTACTGCAAAAGCTTATGCGCGCATTGATCTAAGCGACATCAAAACAGACTTTTCTCAGTTTGACAGAGTGCTTGGAGTCGTTGATTCTTGGGATACTTTAGGAGGCTTAGAAGATAAAGCTGGAGAGGGTTTTCCTCTCTTGTGGACGATGTCTGCAGGTGCCGGCGGTGTGCCTAAAATGGATAAGCTTTCGCACCTCGTTGACCTCTATAGCAATATACAAGGCGGTACTGCGGCCGAAAGGGCAAGTTTAGCCATTACCTTTGATCAAGCGGTGGATCAGGGGAAAGCCTATTTTCCGCCGGTCGTGAGCAATCTTTGGCAGCCGGTTAGTTTTACTGATGCTCAGAATAGAGTAAATAGCCTGCTAGCAACAAACAATGCTGTCGATGAAATGTCGAGGCAGCACAACTATCATGATGTGGGGCAGGTCGATGCGTTTCAGGCCTTTGTGTCGAAAGCTATCGAAGGCATCGTAACCTTGGACGCAATTCCACAAAGAATGTCTGGCTATGCACAAGAATTTAATAAGGAAAGTTACGAGCAGTTTAGGGAAAGGCTCGACGCGCAGTATGGAAAGGCTTTGATGGATCCCATAGGATCAGTAATGGAAGCACAGGAATTCTTACTCAACGGCGAACGGCATTATTCTCAGATCGCAGGATTTCAAGAAATTGCGATACATTTAGAGGAGTTAGCCTCCGCAAGACAGACTTTTATTAATTACGGGCTCGAAGAGTCTTTTCTGATAGCTGTACGCCAGAAAATGGTAAGCGGCGCGTGGGCTAATATGACAGAGGCTGGCGTGGCCATTGGTGCATTGGCAAAGGAGCTGCACAAGCTTGAAGAGGCGTTAGGAGAACTAGCCAGCCTGCGAGGGGAATTTGAGGCTCATGGCATCGGCGCTATGTTCTCGCAAATATTAGCAGCACAAGTTAGTGACCTGAGAGACAGAATATCTGAGGAAGGCATACAAGAAATCACCTCTAATCTGAAAGCTGTCCTTAACCGCGAAATTCTGCAGCAATTTTTGAAACAGCGCTCTGTAGAATATGGTGAGGAGCTTTCAGTTGCTATCGGCCGAAAAATACAACAGGATGATGAAGTTCGTCACGGGCTTGTACGGTATGACAAGAGCGACACGTACAGAAATGTGATGAGTGAACTTACCATGTTAAACGAGTTGTATGCACCCTTTGTGGATGAATTTCCACCTGAGCAGCTGGCGGCAATTCTTAACACAGTGGAAAGGCAGAGACGAGCGGATGGTGAACCGACTTTATTAAGTGATTTAGGATCTCCGCAGCTCTCTCAAGACCTTGTTCGTCATTTCAATAGTGCTCTCTGGAACAAGCGAATTGCGGAATACACAGATGTGTATGGTGAGTCCTTGCGACCATTTATTTTGGCGTATTTAAAGGATCATGATCCACAAGTACTTGTAGGAGATAAAAAGTACGATGAAAGCGCCTTCTTCAAGGCGACAATGATTGAAGAGCAGATTGCTTTGTTAGAGCCCTACATTCTAAAAAAATATCCTACGATCGATTCTGTATTTTTGGATGAGATCTTGATGTCGCCATCTGAAACACCATCATTAGAGGGTCGGTTACAAGAGCTCAAAACCGTTCATGAATGGACGTTGTATCTGGCTCCAAACCCAGATCATCAAGTAAAGCGCCAATTAGCACAGCATTTTGCTTTGGCTTTAGGCAATAAGTATCTTGATGGGCATCCTGACGATTCATCAACTGCTGAAGAGATAGATTGGATTTTCCGCTTCGCGATTGACGTTAGTAAGAAGAATGTTTACTCGGCCGATGTGATTGCTGCGGGAATGCGGAGATTTCTAGATAATAAGGCTGCAAGCAGAGATGACGCGCTTTTTGCTGGAGCTGGATTACCCGAAGGAGCCACTACAGGTTGGTTTCGAGTAGTTAGTGAGTCCGAAAAGAGGTTTTTCGCACATTGTCTAAGTGCTCACACTGTTATTGCGATGCGTGAGTATTGCGTTTCTCAGGGAAGAGTTTTTGGGGCAGATGAAGAAGGCTTTGCCAATCTCTTTGCCACAAAATTTTTAGAGACAAATTCATTGCCTAACAACCCTGATTTCACACTGCCATATGTTACTGCGCTCTCACAGTCAGCCATGGGGGTCTATTTAGACCATGTGATGACTCCTGGGCAAGCAGCCGCGTACTTTGAACAGGCAGCAAGAGGTCACCGTAGCGTGGTTTCCCTCAATCTAAAGCAAATAGATCAAGAGCTATCAAAGAATCCTCTAGACGTGATGACCTCTTTGCCAATAGCTTTGGATAGCATTGAGCGTGGATTCTCCAGGCAAGCGGATGTTACTTTTGGCGATGTCTTTAAACTTGCACGTAAAAAGACGGGTGTGGCTACTGCAGCTATGTTCCGTGCGATGATTGAAGATCGTTTGCCCCCGACGAGCAAAGGCGAGGTGAAGCATATTGAGCGCCTTCTAAAAGTGGTTGAAGAGGTTATTAGCACATCCAAATTCTCCGACATTGATAAAATTTTGGACAAACAAGATAACCACCAATCGGCTGAAAAAGTTCGAATAATCATGGATTTAGCGCAAACGTTTATGGGGCTGACTTATGTTGATGACGTGGTGAATCCTCAGGTCAAAGACAAGGTCCATGGATGGATGGATAGGGAGTTTGCTTTAGAATTGGCCAAACTTAGGGCGCTTCCCGACAGCACCAATAGTACTCCTCAAGTACAGGTGAGAGACCCTAATATTAGTACTCTGATGGAGATGAAAGACGCGCCAATAGTGGTTTTTGGAGTCGTTGAAGCACTACAGCAAATCGAGCAAGCGCGAAGCTGGCGGCGAGCGCTCCAATCGGGAGAGATAAAAACTCTGCCTCCTGAAGCTCCAGGATTCAGTGTTTTTATGCTTGAGATATTGCCCAAAATACTTCCCTGGCTAAAGCGCAAATCCACCATGAAAATGGCTTTGTGGGCGGCGACAAGCGCTCCTGGAAAGATGTTGATACCGTTTGCAACAGGCCCATTTTTAAGACTCTTCGGACGCAACATTAATGCAGAACAGCGGCAAGCTATTGTTACTGGGTTACCAGGCTTATTGCGTGTGGTAAGTAAAATGGATCTGACCGGACCAAAGAACCAACAAACTATTGATAAATTGGTGAAGGTTTTAGATGTGCTTAAAGATGCTGTGGATAGCACTGAAGAGGTTAACGTTAAGGAGTTTTCTATTACTCTGATGGAAGCTGTTGCAGAGATGACCCCAGAGCTAGCAGATCAAACAGATATGGCTTTCGTGGCCTTCAGACAGATGGCTCGTCATCCGTCTTAATGAAAGAACATTTTTTCAGGTTGTGCAGGCCCATCCTGGCCATCCCATACGCGTTAACCTAATTATGAAAAATGAGTTCCAATAATTTACTAGTAAAATATTTACGCTTCGCGATTAGCTGCAGAACATCATCCAGGTTGCTATGGAGAAGCAAATACGCCGCTAGCTTAACCTGCTATGTTCATGGCACACCCACTAAAGGCAAGCTTAGGAATGCGTGGCGCTGCCCCTGCATAGTGTAGAATTTGCGACATGTTCAGTTGGTCTACTAATTCTTGATTAATAGGATGTGCTTCAAATGGGTTTATGTAAGGTTGTGAGCTTGGTTGATTATTACGGACAAGTAACCTTCCTCTCTGCACTATCTCTCTCGCTTGGAAGTCATAAGAAGTCGACCCTATTTTTGCAATCATCTGGGTTATTAGAAATTCGTCGGGGTGATAGAGAAGATTTTGTCCTTTCTCGTGTCTTGAAATATAGCGATCCGCCAAATGGAGTTGCAGCGACCTTACCCAGGGTATTATGCCCACTTTCTCCTTTCTCAAAAGTAAAAGTGCGCTGATAGCACCCTCAAGACTTTTCCATGTGCAATTTCCAATCGAGTCAGGGACCCATGCCAATGTTTTATTTAGCTCAGTGCATGATTCATCTTGAGAGACTTTTAACTTCAGCATGAGATCAAGAATAACGTTAGCAACTTGATCAGTGGGTATGAGGTTTGTGCATTGGCGCAACGATGCAATTTGTTCCTCCGAAAGGCTCTTAGAGTCGTAACGATGGAATTGTATGCTTCCTTCAAAATTACATATTACTAAATATCCGTTGTAGAACAGAGCGTCCCATGAGTGTAGCCACGAATGTGATAGGATAAGTGTAGGTTCGCCAGATTCTATTCTAGCAAGGTAGTCTTCATCGGAATAGTCCAAACCCGCCGAGGCAAAGGCACATAGATCATAGACGCACTCTTTTAGCTCTGTGGGCCATACTCCTGCTAGCTTTCCTACAAAATTGCCTATTTTGCTGATGAATTTTTGGGGACTACTCAATCCTTCTCTAGAAAATATGAGCGGTTTTATGTGTGGTTGAGTTGCGGGCAATATGGCATCACCTATTATACCGAAAATATTAGCACATACTTTCGTCAAATAACGTTCTTTCCATCGCTCATGTACATCAGGATCAACCGTAAGAATCTGGCGTACAGTGTCGTTTAGCCATGAGATTTTCAAGTCCTTATAGAGGCTATAAATGAGTTCTGGATGTATTGAGAGAGGATATTGTAAGAACATTTGCTTTGCAATGTTAACGGTGTTACTGGTTTGAAGAGACCAAAAGATGGGGGAAAAACCTGCATAATCCGTCGCATCCGCATCAAAACGTGCCCCACGGCGCATAAGGTCTTGGGCGAGTCGTTGATAGTTTCGTATGATCGCTATGCTTAAAGCTGAAATTCCAGAGGATGTCGTAGTATTCGGGTTTGCTCCTTTTTCCAGTAATTGTAAGGCGAAAGATTCATCGCAGCAGACGATTAAATGATGAAGCAAGGGCATGCCGTTATAGCTAGCGTTGGCCGTTAAGGGGCAAAGGCGCTCTATCAGGCAGTGTATTGCTTTTGATATTCCAGAAGCTGCTGGGCCGCTGGACAAGCCCTCCTTAACCCAGGCGTCAATTAGATCTTGGATGTAATAACCTGGATTTGGTATTGAACCGGCGATAAGGGTGATAAGTTCGTCATTGTTGCTGAATATAGCATGGCATAGTGGCGTGGCGTCGAAACGCGCTGTTAAACTTGCACCCCGGAATATTAGGTGCCTTAGACATTCAATGCTTTGACCCTGTTTGATTGCGAGTGCCAAAATAGCGCAGTTTGGATCTATAGGTCCTTTCATGAGAAAAAGCGCCGCGTTAAGCTGCTCATAGGCCATCGCGTAGTCTAGGGGTGTAGAGGCATCTGCACCTACCGGCAGGTTCATATTAGCTCCGGCATTCATCCAAAAACTCAATGCGTCAATATCTCCATACATGGCGGCATCGTGTACTGGAGACCGGCACGAAGTGTTTTTGGAGAATGTTTCAATAAGGTGAGGCAAAAGATGCGATTTGGAGGCCAATAGAGCTTTTGAAACATTGATATTGATCGCTTCTTGCTCAGGCCAATAACTCAGCAACAAAATAACCAGGTCATCGTGTCCACGAAGGAGAGCTATATCCAGTAGGGAAAGATCATTTATTAAATAAAAATTTGGAGATAGAGAAGCTGCAGTTGGGAGGGACCCAGTTTCTAGCATCTCTTTCACTATTCCATATTCCCCCAAATAGACAGCCCTGGTAATTCTCCGTACATCCCTTTCACCTAGCTTCTGGAGGTCAATGTCGTCAATTTTTGCGATTGCGGGTAAATGCTCTATTGGAATTGGAAGACGTAACTGTGCAATAAGTGCCATTTTTTCCCTGACGATTTCTGCATCGCCAAGCCTTAGATGGGACCAAGAAGGGTCAGAATTCAGACTGTTTTCCAATTCTTGCCAAAAAACACCAACGTCTACAGTTAGTGAGACGCTAAGGGGACGACTGGCAATTCCGAAACCGAACGGCATCGAATTAACGTTCTCGGAATATTGTGAATTATTAATCATATGCTTCTTATAGTGTAATTCGTGAACAAACTATTTAAAAATACAACAATAAATGAATAAAAACAAGTGATTTAATAATAGTAGCTATGAGCCGAGAGGGCGGTCGTTAGGCCTTGGCAGATCAATTATATCCGGTACCTCTTTAATGAAATTGGGTAGTAGGCGTATGATTGTGACCACTTTCAACTAGAGGAGTGTCAAAATGAACGAAAAAATTTTTAACGCGCTAAATGAGCAAATCAAACACGAACTTTTTTCCTCGTACCTCTACCTTTCGATTGCTAGCTACTTTGAAAACATTCCTCTAGAGGGTATTGCACAATGGTTTCGCAACCAAGCGAAGGAAGAGCATGAACATGCGATGAAGATCTATACCTACATTTTAGATCGTAATATGCATGTAGATCTTCAGGCGATTGACAAGCCTAAAAGTAAATTCGAGTCTGTCGAAGAGGCTTTTGCATTGGCTTTAGAGCATGAGAAAAAGGTCACTAAGTGGATTCACATTCTCTACGACATGGCTGTTAAAGAGCATGATCATGCCACACACGTCTTCTTGCAGTGGTTTATTACGGAGCAAGTCGAAGAAGAAAAGAACGCGAATGACAACTACGACCAAATCAAATTTATCGGTGATGACAAAGCGGCCTTGTTTGTTTTGGATCAGAATTTTGCCAAAAAGGTAAACAACGCGTAGTCAATACGTGCATTGTTTTGCGTAGAGCACGGAAACTGTTTTCCGTGCTTTTTTTTTGTCCATAGGAGCTCCTACGCACATTTACCTTTTGGAATAGTGATACGAGGCGCTCGTCGTGGATAGTGTAGCATGGCGGGAAGATTCATACCGTAAATGGCTACATTAATAGGATTTGATGCCATGGGGTCTCGATACGCCTTTGGCGGAATCGGTAGGAAACGGTTGCTGAGCGCTCTGCCTCGTCGCGCCACCTCATCACTATTTTGTGTTGTATGCGTCGCCCTTAGCTTATGGACCATTTCATCTAGAAGATGTTTATCTGGAAAGTAGGGGAGACCGTGTCCTTTCTCGTGCCTCGAAATGTACCGATCGGCGAAGTAGACTTGCATTGACTGGTTCCAGTTGGGTAGTAAGGCAGGCTGTTCCCCCCTGATAAGCAAAAGAGTGCCGATAATACACTCAATGCTTTTCCACGTGCAGTTTCCGATGGTCTGTTTGGACCACATTGCACTTTTGCATAACTCCTTGCATTTTTCATCTTGGGTGGCTTTCAGCCTTTGCTTGATGCCTGCAATAATGCTCTCTACTTCTTCGCCAGGTGTGAATGCGGTGAAGCGACGGATTGCACCTATCATGTCTTCTGTAAGGTAGCTTTTGTCGTACCTGAAAACCTCTACAGTTCCATTAAGATTTCCAACCACAAAGTAATCGCCGTAGAACATAGCATTCCAAGAGTGCATAAATGAATGAGAGACGATGATTGTTGGCTCACCAGCTTTTATTCTAGTTAGGTAGTCTTCGTCCGAACGAATGATGTCATTCGCGCTAAAATAACAAGCGGAGGAGACGCAAGCTTTCAAATCGTCAGACCAAATGCCTGCCAATTTTTTTGTGAAATTGCCTACTTTACCCAAAAATTTATGGACGCCGTTCATTCCTTCTCTGGAAAAAATAAGAGGCGGACCGTAGCATTTGGCTGAAGGTAATGTGGCCTCACCCTTGAGTTCGAATAAGTGGGCGCAAATCGTCGCTAAATTTTGTTCTTTCCACTCTTCATGGAGATCAGGTAGTGCGTTACACATTTGCGTTATAGATGGCTTTAACCAGTCAATATTTAATTCTTTGTAGCGTTCATAGAGTGCCTTTGGCGGTAGTGGTGTGTTGCAAAGTGCAAGCATGGCTTGTGCGATGTTCGTGGTGTTATTATGATTTAAGGATAGCCACACAGGGGAGTTGCCTGAGTAGTCTAACGCTGCAATGTCTGCACCCTTTAGCATTAGCGCCATAGCTAGCTCTTGGTAGTTCCGAATCAGTGCCAGGCTTAGGACAGAAATTCCAGAGTCACTTTTGGTATCTGGGTCGGCGCCTTTTTCCAATAATCTCAGGCACAAGGCTTCATCGCAGCACAGAATTGCATGATGAAATAGTGGTATTCCTTGAAATGTGCAACCGTTAATGGTTGATGGATTTAATTTTTCTATAAGAAGATGGATTGTTTTGGCAATTGCTGCGGCCGAGCGCCCACGAAAACAGCCTTGTACCCAGGCTTCAATAAGCTCCTGAATGCAGCGACCTCCGTCAGGTATAAACTCTACAATTAGCTGGATCAGCAGCTCATTGTTGTTGTCAATTGCATGCTTCAAAGGCGTGATTCCGACGTGAGGTGCGGTGATGCTTGCGCCTCTCTCTAACAAGTGCCTAAGAAACTCAATATCTTCACCCTGCAGAATAGCCAGTGCCAGGATGCCACAATTTTTATCTAGTTGTCCTGTTCCCATAAGTGAAAGAGCTACATCAAGGTGGTTGCACTGTAGTGCTAAATCAAGAGGTGTTTGAAGGTAAGGTCCTCGGCGGTGATACGTAGTTGCACCTGCTTCCATCCACAAATTTAATGTCGTAAGATCTCCGGCAGCGGCTGCGTGATGTAGAGGTGATAACTTATCAGGGTCGCGGAAAGTTAGCATTTCTACAAGCCCATAGGGAACAAGCTGCGCTATAATCTGGGGTCTAGAGGTCAATAGCGATGTTGGAACGTTAAGATTTAAGCCAGCATCAGCTGCGCCATGACGAAGTAACAAGGTAACAAGCTTATCCTGGCCACGAAAAATTGCTATATCCAATAGAGAGAGACCCTGAATAGAGTCAGGTGAAGTATAAATGGATGTAACAGCAGCTTTAGATTCAGAACACAACATTTGCTCAACAATATCACAATCGCCCACATAAATAGCGCGGACAATCGGCGTGACAGAACGTTCTCCAAGTCGTTTGAGGTCACAATCATCCATCTTGGCAATCTCAGGTAGTCTTGCAACGGCAATTGGAAGGCGCAGTTGCTCAATAAGTAGGATTTTTTCTCTTTCAATTTCTATGTTGTCAATTTTTAGATGCTTCCAACTAGGGTCGAAACGTAGGGAGTGATTTAGTTCATACCAAAAAAGGCTTGTATCTATGCCGGGGGACAATATAAGACATTGATTGGCAACGAAGAAATTGTGAGAATTATTATTATTGGCAAATGAATTTTGGGAATTATATATTTCAAGCATTTCACGCTCCATTATAACAAAAAACATACATTAAACTATTTATTGTTATAATTCAACTAAATAGTTGCAACATTAAACAAACTGGGAGATTTTGCTTCGCGCTTTTTTAAGTAGGCTTAAATTCGGGAGTCTCCTAAAAAGGCTTTATGATAGGTGCAGGTTTTATAGCTCTTTCCGTATTAGCGCTGATCCATATTGTTGCAAATCAGAGAAAGGTATCTGAGTGGGTCTGGCAGGGGCATTTTTTGTCTATAGCAGGCGGGATGTCTTTTGCTTATGTTTTTGTGGGATTGCTGCCCAAGCTGGCCAAGGGTCAACCTGTTCTTAAGACTGTTTTAGACCCCATTTTACCTTACCTCGACCACCACACCTATATCATTGCATTGCTAGGCTTTCTGTTTTTTTATGGCGTGCATGTGAAGCCGCCCATCCAGGGGGGATACCGTCTGTTGCTAGCATTAGGAGGTTACATTTTGTTTAACTTCTTTGTTGGCGCTACTCTGTCGGATTCGAGAGACCCCGATATCCAGCCTCTAGCGCTGTTCACCGCAGCAATGGGAATGCATTACTTCATTCGCGATCACAACATTGGGGCGGACCAAGTAGGGCTTTATCAACATCGGACTCGGTGGATTCTAGTGGGCGCATTGTTGCTAGGCTACGTAGTGGGAACTTTTGCTCATATTAACAACGCTGTAGTGACCATCGCCGTCTCTTTTCTGGCAGGTGGGGTATTTTTGAATATCCTGCGCTATGAATTACCCAAGAGAGAGCAGGTAGGCTACGGCTATTTTGTCGCTGGCGCTTTTATCTATACCGCGCTTTTATTAGGCCTAGGCGAAGTGGGGTAGGGGAGTGCTGGGAGAAAATTAAACGCAAAGGCGCGGAGGCGCGAAGAGAAGGTAAGGGCTCCCTCTTTGCGGCGTAGCGCCTTTGCGTTCTTTGCGTTAAAATCCCTTGTAGTCAGCGTCAAAACCGAATACACGTGGTCCAACTAGCTTTAAAGCCTGTTCACTCTGCCAGATTTTTGGCGCTTCTATTGCGACCAGAGAGACTCTTAGCCCAAAGCGTAGCGACTCACTGGTGATAGGCGTTCCGCTTTCTGTTTCCAGCAGCATCAAAATATCTGGTGTTGTGCCTAAAATCTCGGAGTCTTTTTTGGCGAGTAGGTATTCATTTTGATAGATAAGCTGGACATCGCCTGAAGGCGTATGGATATTCAGAGTACCCTCTAGAAAGCCATCTTGGACACACTGATCGATATCGTTAATAGTTCCCTGTGATAGAAGCTTGCCGTTGGTGGCGTTGACGAGCTTTTCAACGGGATTGGTTTGTTCTTGGCGTGCCTGCAGGATGGCTTTACCGATTGCAATAGCTGTCGTGATGGATCCCGACACCACAGCGCTTTGAACTTGATCGCGTCCTTGCAGCATATGGAAGGCCAAAGCAGCATTAGAACCCATTGCTATGGTCACTTGGCGGGCAAATCGCTCCACATCATTAGCGTTTTTGGTTTCGATGGTAACGGTGTTTCCCAGGCCGTCAGCAAGGAAGGCTGGCCAGGGATTTACTCCCGCTAGGTTACACGAGTTCATTTGTAATTGCGGGAACGCTCGCCCGATACAGTCTGCATCAATAATAGGGAGCTTAAGCTCTCCAGCTACCAGTAGCGGTGCGAAAGCGTTGGCGCCGCCTATTTCTGCGGGCATTAGGGCATCTATAGGTCGCCCGAAAGATTTTTGTATAGCTGAGATAACATCAAAGATCTCGCGACCATTGATCAATTTTTCACTGCAAACAAGAGGGGCTCCCATGAAAGCTAGTGGTGCGACCAGGGCATCTTGGGTTAGTTCATCGACAGATATGAGATTAACGGGGCCGAATTTCTCGATCGCATATTTAGCCATCAACAGATCATTGCAGGGATCTCCACCACCGCCAGAGCCCAGTACGGCACTGCCTAACGCCAAAGCTTCTATGTCATCAATTGTAAACTGTTTCATAATAAGCGCCTCTGATTCAAGAGAGCAGCCTGAAAACAGGCTGCCCAATTTTTAATTTTTTATAAATGCTCGGCAAGATTATCGCAGAATATGTGATAAATCACACATGTGTGATTACTATTTCTCGATAGCCCCTGCATAATCGCAATATTTTTATAGGTTTCACGTCGAGGGTCCATAGGTAAAACCTCTTCTGCACCGCTTGGATACTGTTCATGCTCAGCAACACAAGCGAGAAATAATTCATCGAAGTTTCTCAGTCGGCCGGCATGTTCTTCTTGGCTAACTAAATTATCACCAACGCAGTATGCTTGGACGATCCAACCTACTTGGTTAGCCCAGTCCTTGTTAATATCCGCCACCACATAACCGTTTGGCGTAGCCTGGTAAACCATGTTTAGCCTATCTACAGCTGGTTCATCTAGGCTGCGGTGGCGAGTCACCTGCATCATAATAGGCAATCCAGCTTGTCGTAGGGTGCGCAGCATGATATCGGAGTAAGCGAAGCAAGGCAGAGCGTCGTTTTTAACGTACTCGGCGGCCAAAAATGGCCTTAGAGCCAACGCTTCCTCTTCTGTACATAACTCTGCCGCTTGCTGAACGAATTCTACTGACATTTCCGCCAGCGTTTTTTTAGCAAGTTTGATCGTTCGATCCGCAACGTCCTTGGAAAAGCCTAACTTCTGCAGAGGTTCACGAATGGTATGGTCGCCCACCACGTAGCGTGGGTCCGGCACTTTGGTTAGGGTTAACAAGTACGCTAATGCCACTAATAACACACGGCGCGGCACATAAGTATCCACGCTGTTACTTTCCAGTTGTTCTACGATGGAGGCGGGGGGCAAGGTAACCCTTTTTTTCTTGCCATCAACCATCATCTCACCCCACAGCGGGAGCTTAATTTTGCTTACTACAGCCTGGGCCTCGCGGATTTTGGGGATATATGAATCCAGTTCCGCGCTAAGGCCTGTCATCACATAAAGTGCAAACATCGTAGCGCGAATGTGGCACGCGCTTTCCCCGACTAACGCATCAGTCATTTGCATTTGTCTGTTTTTGATTGCCTCCATTGCATCGGCACAGATGCCTAATAATGCAGCAGTTCTAGCTAGCTGTGGATTTAGATCTTTGGGCGAGTACTGCCTATCTGGGGTTGGCATCATACTCCATAGCGGAACTTGTTCCGCGCTCAATAAACGTTCCATAATGAATCACCTGATCAAAAAATAATTATTACTCCGCGTAAAATAAGCGGATATCAACGTAAGTATATGATCCTACGTTGCTTATGATTCAGCAGTAAATAAACTGAAGCATGTCGCGAAATGACTGATCTTATCGGTCAGTTCAAAACGCTATTTAGAACAATGGAAGTGATTTGGATTAACGGTAATATAGGCCGAAGGCCTTAAAGAAATGTTTATAGAAAAACTTGAAGGCAGGAGAAAGACGTAGAGATGCGCAAGGGCTTTGGTTAATAGGGGACAATGAGGTCGCATGCTGTGGCATGTCGACGGCAATAGAAGACATGATGGTATTCCTTTCTTTTTACACTCGCATTAACTGGCTGAGTGTGAGTTACAACTTTAACAACTTAGAACAATGGAAGTGGTGTGGATTAACGGTAATATCGGCCGAAGGCCTTAAAAAAAGATGGCTTCAAAAACTTGAAGATAGGGGAGAGGCGTGGGGATACGCAAGAATGCGCATTACTGGAGCGTAAACACGTGAGGGTCGCATGTTGTGACATGTCGACGGTCGTAGAGGACATGATGATGTTTCCTTATGTTACACACGGACTAAATCGCCGAGTGCACATAATTGTATGACATTTAATTCATTAATGTCAAACGAGTATTAAAGCTATGCTACTACTAAAACAACAGTTGAGAAGCGCCCTTCGGAAAGGGCGCTTTATCTAAAGTCGTCCTAGTAGAATCAGGATTAGGATGATGACCAACACGGTGCCTAAGATACCGCTTGGGCCATATCCCCATCCAGCACTGTGTGGCCATGCAGGTAGTGCACCGACCAACAACAGGATCAGAACAACTAGCAAAATAGTGCTTAACATACAGACTCCTTTGTAGGGGCTTCCTAATCTCTTAATTAGTTCTTATCTTGGGCATTGTCAAGCTGTATTTTTAGCTTCTAGAGAGATGGACAGTGGGGACTTAACAGGATAGGCATGCTTGCTGCGCGGCAGGATAGGCAGGATTTTGGAAAAGAATTAAAATTGATCTTTTACAAAGCGTATAAGACTAAGAATCAGGTCCCATCCTGCCTATCCTGCCGCGCAGCGATCCTGCCCATCCTGTGAAAAATGTCTCTTTTTTGATAGATACATTATCTACAATGAATATTAAGCTCTGCTTTGCTTTGCGAGGAGTTTTTCCAACCTAGGTTCGATGCTCAGGGCATGCTTGAGCTTCAAATAGCTTTCCCAGGCGATTTCTTGCTGTTTTGGCGACGGGGATTTTTCCGCACGAATCATCAGATTTTTAGGTGAATGCTCCAGGTCGATAAATTCGATAACCTGAGCCTTATATCCATAAGCCATTAGCAGTTCAGTCCTTGCGGCATCAGTCGCCATGGCAGCAAAACGTTCTTTAAGGATGCCATGTCGCAAGATGGCGTTTAGATCGCAATTGTCTACTTGCTTAAACAGCTCATGTTGGCAGCAGGGAGCTGCAAAGATGTACTTCGCTTTCCATTCGATTGCACTGGCGAGGGCGTCGTCTGTGGCTGTGTCGCAAGCGTGTAAGGAGACCACAGCATCAACAGCTGTCGCTGGTTGAAAGGTGCCAATATCCTCTTGGTGAAACTGCAAATTGCTGTAATTTAACGTTTTTGCCAGGGTTCTGCATTGGGAGATCACATCTTCCCTTCGATCAACACCAGATAGAAGAACGGGAATACCCTTGACCTCGTGTAGATAATGATACAGAGCGAAGGTAAGGTAGGCTTTGCCGCAACCGAGGTCAACGATGTGAAAAGGCCTAGTGGTGGAAATATCGCCCAATGTTTGTTCCACTAGCTCCAAGAAGCGGTTGATTTGCCGAAACTTATGCGCTTTTGCAGCTATGACCTTACCACTAACGCTCATTAGCCCTAGACCGATTAGATAATTGTCCGGCACGCCATCTGGAAGGGGATGTTGCTTAGCGCGGTTATGGGAGACTTGTTCTAGGCGTGTTGTGGCTTCTTTTTTCTTCCAAGAGAACTCCTCTCCTTGCAACTGTAGATGAAATTCAACATGTTCCAAGCGAATGACCGCTTGTTTGAAGTGCATCATCGCTTCTGCAAGCGACGATAAAATATCACGTTCCGAAACATTGCGGTGGAATGTCTGATTTCCCTTGAAGGATGTAAATTGGTAAGCCGGGCGTCCTTTGATGATGATAGGCCGGACCGTGATTTTCTTACCCCAATCCGCTTCGTTCAGGGGATCGATGAGGTTAGCATAACTTAGGGATTGATCAGCGAAGAGTTGACGGAGAAGTGTGAGTATTTTCTGCAAGAGTGTTAGCCTTAGTGGTTTAATGCCTTCATTGCTATTAATAATGCTGAGAGCGAACATCAGAATTAGGGAAGTCATACAAAAAGGTAGCATAAATGGACTTTTTAAATAGCTACTTTCAGTTAGGACCAATTCCTATCGATGCCATGGGCGGCTATTACGATTGGGGCCTTGTGCTACTGTCCTACCTGGTGTCATCGTTGGCCTCTTACGTTGCACTGGACGTGACAGAACGTATTCGAGCAACTGAAAACTCTTCAACTCAAATGTGGTGGTTAATCTGCGGCGCCTTTGCTATGGGGTGCGGTATATGGACGATGCACTTTATAGGAATGCTCGCGTTTGTCATGCCCATGCAGATGGACTACGATGCAGGTCTCACTGCCTTGTCGTTGGTGATTGGAGTTGTCGCTTCGGGTTTTGCTTTTTTCCTAATTAAAAACGATCCTATTCAGAGATATCGTCTCGTTGGCGGGGGTATTCTGTTAGGGTTCGCCATAGTCTCTATGCACTATACCGGCATGTGGGCAATGGAAGGCGTGGAGATCCGATACCTGCCAGGACTCTTCATAGCATCGGTTGTGATTGCGATCATCACCTCAGAGACAGCCTTGGGTTTAATGATCCTAGGCAGTAAAAAAATCTATCCACAAGGGCCGCTGAAAATAGGCAGTGCCCTGCTAATGGGTTTTGCGATCTGCGGGATGCATTACACCGGGATGGAAGCTGCGGTATTCACTCACGTGCACTATAGTATCCCCTCGAGTTCTCTGCTGCATCCGGATGCACTATCGTTTTACATTGCGACCACGACTGTCGTAATTATGGTGATAGCCCTGGGAGCTAGTAAATACTCCATTATGATGATTCAGAGACGGAATCAAAAACTATTGGAAACAGAAGCGATCTTAGAGCAGAAAAGCCAAGAGCTACAGGATCTTAATCTGAGCCTAACGCATCTGGTGGACGATTTGTCCAGCAAAGAGGAGCGTATACGCGCTATTCTATCTGCTGCAGCGGATGGCATCATCGTGATGAACGAACAGGGTATTATCGAAATTTGCAATAGGGCGGCCGAGGGCATATTTGGGCATAGGGTCGAGGAGATGATCAATTGTAATATCACTGAATTTATTGGCGTAGGCGATGATGATGATCCCGAAAAAATCCATTCAGTCCCTTTTGCGTCGATATTGCGACAGAATGATGCCGTTGTAGAGTATGTCGCCAAAACCAAGCATGAGCGCGTTTTTCCTTTAGAGCTTTCTGTCTCCCGCTCTAACTTTAATGGCAAAGTGTTTTACATTATCGTCTTTCGCGATATTCAAGACCGTAAGCGCTCCGAACGCAAAGTGGCTACGCTTAACCAGCAATTAGTCACAGCTGCACGTTTAGCAGGTATGGCGGAGGTTGCCACATGCGTCTTGCACAATGTGGGTAACGTCCTAAACAGCATCAACGTGACAGCCAAGGTTTTGCTTGATCGCGACAGCAGCTCTAAAATAGCAGGTTTGAAGCGCCTTTCCGACATCATAGTCATGAATAAAGACCACCTAGAGACGTTTTTGAAGGAGGATCCTATCGGCAGGGCGCTACCAGAGTACCTTAAGCAATTGGCAGACTACTGGACTAATGAATGGACCTTTATGCGCTCTGAGCTAACCTCTCTGAACGAAAAGGTGCACCACATCAAAAATGTGGTCGCCATGCAGCAGTCTGTTAGTGGCGGTTCAAGCATTAAGGAGAAGGTGCAGATTACTAAGCTTATCGAGGATGCATTAGCAATTCACTCTGAGAATTTCGAGAAATATGGTGTCATCGTGGAACGTGACTTTTCGCCAGTTCCACCCATTGAGCTCGATAAGGTTAAGACTGTGCAAATACTCATTAACTTGGTCAAAAATGCTTTTGAGGCAGTGGTAGAGCGAAATGGCCCGGAAAAGAAAATATCAGTGCGCTTGGAAGCGACCGATGCTGGCTTTGTTAATGTTGAGATTACCGATAGCGGTCGGGGCATTCAGTCCGAAGATATCACCAAAATATTCTCTTATGGATTTACCACCAAAAAATCCGGTCATGGCTTTGGCCTACACTCCAGCGCTCTTTCTGCTCAGGAGGCTGGTGGATCCCTTAGGGCCTTTAGCCCAGGGATAAATAAAGGGGCAACATTCGTGCTTTCGTTGCCCTTACAAGCACAAGAAGTAACGAGCGAGGTGTAAGATGGCTTTAGACAACTTTCGCATCTTAATTGTAGATGACACGGCTTCGATTCACGATGACTTTCGCAAGATCCTTACTCCACACAAAGAAAATGTACACCAACATCTGGACCAAGTTAATGCTCTACTGTTAGGTAAAGGCGCTTCTTCTAGCCATTTGCCTTTATTTGAGCTCGATTCGGCAATGCAAGGTCAGGAAGCGCTTGATAAGGTGATAAGGTCCATATCCGACAACAAACCTTATGCTGTGGCATTTGTAGACGTGTTGATGCCGCCGGGCGATGACGGCATTTCGACAATAAAGCATATGTGGGATATCGATCCCGATATTCAGGTGGTTATTTGCACCGCTTACTCCAAGTACTCTTGGAATGATATTGTGGAAGCCTTAGGTCAGACTGATCAGCTATTTATTTTGAAAAAACCGTTCGACAACATAGAGATTACTCAGCTTGCCACTTCGCTAACAAAACGCTGGAGCCTGAATCGCTTGCTCAAAGCTTCCAAAAAGGGATTAACCACCACCAAGAAAAGTGAGATGGCTCAGACTGCTACAAATTTCAGGGTAGCTGTCGATGCATTAGCTGTCGTAAATAAAAAGCTAAAGTCTCACCTTGCCAGTGCCGACTCCGACGAAGAATAGGGGAGTCTAACGCAAAGGGAGCAGAGGCGCAAATCGGCAATAATATATGCCTGCCCCTGCACCTTTGCGTCGAATTCCTTTAACCTGTCATGGCGGCTAGGATGCGTCTTTTGCCGGTAAAGGTCGATCGGCCATGCATAGCCAACACGTTATCTAGGACCAATACATCGCCCTTTTGCCAAGGGAAACTTACGGTGTTATTATCCATAACATCTAGCACATGATACATTTCATCTCTTGGTATTGGCTTATCATCACCGAAGAAAATCTCATGGAAGCGTGTATGTTCGCGGCAGTAGAGCATTTTCACACCCGTCCAGCGTCCCCAGCCTAGAAATTTGGGATTAAGGTCAAAGTGGTGCGCTTGGTTGAACCAAACGTGCTCTTTGGTGACACCGTGAGCAATGGTAGCTGGACGCACTTGGCTGATTTGTATCCAATCGTTTTGGTTCCATTTAAGCTGAAATTCGTTTGTGCAGCATTTACGGCTGACTTCTTCTTTGTCATGCGTTTCAAAAACATCCGTCCATGACTTATGAAAAGGGTTAATCATCTCAATGATTTTACTTTTGTAAGGGTAGCGGGAGACGTATTTGAGGCTTCTCTGGTTCCAGCGATCGCGTACACCAGCGTCGATAGCATTGTGGATCTTTCTAGCATCGCCAAGAATTGTTTCACCACCGGTTGCTGCAGGGGTTTCGCAGAAAAAGTAGATATGTGTAGGGTAGTTTTTGGCAAAAGATAGCTCATTATGGAGGGGGATTTTAATGTACGGCGGGGCTTCGGTAGATGTGTAGACCCCATCTTTGATTTTTGTTCTTGGGCTATCTCCGCCAATATAATCGAGAGGCTTTCCAATGTTTAGCGTTTTAATAACGCTGGCAAAATCGTCGGCATTTTCAACAGGAAAGCCACGGAAAAGGATGCCACCATGCTCAAGAATCTGTTGTTTGAAATAGGAGTTGCCTTCGTTAAGCAGTGTCAGTAGGTCGGCGAACTTAGTGGACCGTTTGGGCTCTATTACCAGTGGTAATTGTGTGTCGGTGACAAAACTTGTTTTCAGGTCATGCATGTGTGTTTTCCTTCCTACAGAACGTTCATAGCTCGGCAAATAGCCCTAACTTCCTTGATACCAATACCTTGACTAAACAAAAGAAACAAACGCTCCTTCTGTGGGTGAAATTTGTCCCAATACTTGCCGCTGCCATCTAATCTGAAGATGCACCTAGCAATATAGAATCCTATGCGAACAAGCAGAGAGGGGATAAGACCAATACCTTGCATTTCTCCAGTACGCTTGCCTTGCACTGCGCCAATGGTCACGAAGGAGCAGCCTTCGTCCTTTAAGGTTTGAAGTGCCGACAAGACCAGTAGCTCAGAAGTGCCACTTGGAGCCGTTGGGCAAGGCATTAAGTGGTTTAGAAGCCAACCATCGCGGGATTGTAATTGATTTAGTACAGTCACACCAACAATTTGCTGACCGTCATGAGCGTAAAACCAGCGTTTACCATATCTGTCATCGAATAGAAAAATACGGCTGATATGTATTTGGGGGCCTTTACGGCTTTGTAACCAAGCAGTTCCTATCGCCTCTAATTGCTCTTCCAGTGCTGGGTCGTTTCCTTTGTATTCTACTACTGAGATACCGACACGACGTGCATGGCGCTCTTTGCGACCCAAGAGGCTGCTCTTACTGGCGGGGTTTGCTTGAGGATTTAGGATAAATTCCTCCCCGAACTCTAGACATGCTTTAGCTATGCCTTGCTGCAATAACCAGCGTGAGTATGGCTCTGATGCTGCTACAAAAACAATTTCCCATTCGTTTTCTTTGGCAAATTGTTGGAACGCTGCAATTAACTTGGGAACATCCTCCGGAGCGCATACAGGATCACCAAATAGAACCACCGCACCGGGAGACTCGCGGTAGCTTAGCAACCCATCGATACTTGGAATGGAAAAAAAACGGCATTCGGGATCCAAGATAGCGTCTGAGGAGGCTCCCCCCCAGCGACGAATACATTCTACAGAACGCTCCCTCTCGCTAAGAACGCTCTTCAAAGGCTTATCTATATCGACCGATACAAGTGCCATATATTTCATCCCTACCAAAATTCCATACAATTTAAATTATTGGCTTTTTTTGCAAGGGAGATTGAGGGGGTCAAGAAAGAAGAGTGCGATGGAGAACCCACCGCACTCTGGAGAATGCTACGCAACTTTTTGTTTTCTTCTACGCTTAAGCGCTAGTGCGCCCATGCTGAATAAAGAGATCATTGTTGCAGGTTCTGGAACGTTCACCTCTTTAACTTTAGCATTGGGGCCGAACCAGCCGTAGTTTAATGTAGGATGGATCTCAGTATCCGCATCGGTTAAGAATATCAGGTTATTGGCCTGTTGCCCTTTAACACGGTTGCCCAAAAAGACAATATTGGGATCAAACGCGATACTGAATGGATCGTGTGTATAGTTGTCCACTGGGTTACCTGGATCATACCCGGCAACTCCAGAAAGTACATAATCACCAGCGGTCAGTGTAACCTCGCCTATCGATGTGTATCTAAATACGCCATCTAAAGTGTCACTAGGGTTAACTGTAGCCGTAGCTAGATTTGTGCCATCAGCTTTGTAAAGACCTACAGCGTGTGAACCGATCATTCCATCACCAAAGTCATCATAATAGCCCAGTTGGGTGATCGTGATGCTGTTAGTTACATGAAATTTATAGCCTAAATCAAAACCCCCAGCATTATTGCTGAATGAATTGTTAAAGGCTGGGTTTATATCGGCGGCCGAGAAGTTAACAAGAGGGGTATCGGCCATAATAGCGGCTGAATGGAAAAGACCAATCGCTGCCACAACACTCGCAAAATAACGCATATTTGACCTCAACAGTTAGTCGTTTATGTTGGTGTGATGAGTCAAATGTACTTGCAAAGATTTTGTTTCTATAACGTATTAAACCAGTTTTATCTAAACGTTTTAGTCTGGTTAAATAAATTATAGCACTTATTTGATATATAAAAACAATTTAATCGCCATAAAGGCTTCAATAAGAACTGGGTGGTGTTCTTCGCTCTAGGAGAGCTTTTTCTTGCGTAGCTGGTTAAGTAGTGCGAACGGCGTGCCAAATGGTTTGGTTTGGCATCTCTTTATAGCAAAAAAATCTCCAAATCAATTATAAAGCTATGGTTATGAACACATTGACTTACTGTCCTATATCTGGTGAAACTCCTGATGAAGAGAAAGTGAACTCCCTTACACACTTTATCGGTCTCTTTTTAGGGGTCATAGGGTGGACATTTTTGCTGCTTGAGGCGGTAAAAATTGACCTGTGGGTAACTTTTGCCTGTTTTGTCTATGGCGCCACCTTGGTTTCTCTATATGCAGCTTCCGCGTATTACCACCGGTGTCGCACGCTGGACCAAAAGCGCAGGTTAAAGACGATCGATCATTGCTGCATCTACCTGCTCATCGCCGGAACATATACTCCATTTTCCCTCGGGCCGCTACAGGACTCCCATGGAATGATTCTTCTATATATAGAGTGGAGCATAGCGTTAATAGGTATTGGTACTGAGGTATTCGGGTTTAACCGCTTCCGCATTTTTTCCGTCTTGACCTACTTAGCTATGGGGTGGTTGGTTGCGTTTAGTTTACCTATTTTAGCCGAGAGACTGTCACCTTCAGCTCTTTGGTGGCTAGTTTTTGGTGGAGCCTCCTATAGCTTTGGCACATTATTTTATCTTTGGGAACGCCTACCTTATAATCACGCTGTCTGGCATGGTTTCGTTTTGGTTGGTAGCGCCTGTCATTGGGGATCCATCTGGCAGATGTTACAGGAAATCAAGGTGATTTCAACCGTTCTGTAAGGAGAAGGCGATGAAGATTACAACGCTATTTTTGGACATCGGTGGGGTGTTAGGCACCAATGGCTGGGATCACACTGAGCGACAACTCGCTGCTAAGCAATTTGGGCTAGACTACGAAGCTATGGAGCGTCGCCACAAGGAGGTCTATCCAAGCCACGAGCGGGGAGAGACCACTCTAAATCAATACCTTAGCCAAGTTGTTTTCTATACTCCTCGTACTTTCACCGTTAGTCAATTCAAAGAGTTCATGCGCGAGCAGTCAATTCCAGATTTGAACATGATCGAGTTTATGCGCTCCCTCAAGAAGGATAATAAGCTCAGTATGATGGCAATGAGCAATGAGGGACGAGATCTTGCGGACTATCGCATGCAAAAATTTGACCTTAAGTCATTTATGGATGCTTTCTTTATCTCCTGCTATGTAGGTATTCAAAAACCTGATCTGCGCATCTATCGTACCGCCTTGGATGTTTGTCAATTAGATCCCAAAGAAATCATCTACATCGATGATCGCGATTATCTTATCGCCGCAGCCGCAGAAGTAGGCATTGCCGGCATTGTGCATAAGTCCCTAGATTCCACCAAACAGCAACTTGCTGCTCATGGCATTGGTTTGTAGTGCTTAAAGTCTTTTAACCTACTAACCACGAATGCTTTACGCTTTTCCTTGCTTCCCGCCTATACATCAACTAATTTAAAGTGTGATTCACTGTGGAGGAATATATGGCTTATCAGCCGAAGATATTAGCATTTGCCGGAAGCCTAAGAGCCGACTCTTTGAATAAAAAATTAATCAAGATTGCCGCAAAAGGTGCCGAAGAGGCGGGAGCCGCCGTCACCTTAATCGATTTAAAAGATTACCCGTTGCCACTCTATGATCAGGAAATCGAGGACAAACAGGGTCTACCGGACAACGCCAAAAAAATTAAAGAGCTAATGTGGGCACATGATGGCTTTCTTCTTTCCTGTCCTGAATACAATAGCTCGATCTCTGGTGTATTAAAGAATGTGATCGATTGGGCATCGCGAAATGCGTCCAATGATGAGGTCTATTTAAGCTGCTTTATCGACAAAGTTGTAACGCTAATGAGTGCCTCTCCAGGCCAGCTTGGAGGGCTTCGCGGCCTTGTTCATGTGCGATCTATATTCGGAAATATTAACAGTCTTGTTTTACCAAAACAGAAAAGTATTTCACAGGCGAATAGCGCATTTGCTGAAGATGGAACGTTGAAAGACCCAAAACAACAGCAAGAGGTTTTGGATTTAGGCAAGACACTATCAAACTTCTTGAAGTCCTTTAAAAAGTAAACAGGAGAAATTCCATGTTGTACTGGGCATTAGTGTTTTTTGTGGTGGCTATAGTCGCTGCAGCGTTTGGTTTCTTTGGTTTGGCTGCCGGAGCAGCTGAAATAGCCAAATTATTATTCTTTTTATTCCTTATTTTGTTCCTGGTTTCTCTTATTTTTGGCTTGGTACGTCGCGGTCCGCCGCCTGTTTAAAAAATATTCTTTGCAATGTTCTCCGCAAATCGTATATGCCAAGAAGAAACGAGTTATCTACTCCTAGTACCATAGTCTGTAAGTAATAGTAGCGTTGCTACTCCTAGTACAAAAAAAACCGGTTTGTTTTTTTACTCTAATATGAGGGAGGTCCTATGAAATTCGCATTTTTTGGTACAGCCGCCGTTGCTGTATTGCTATCTGGCTCAGCTTTTGCTGGCGATGGCTATTACCATGATTCTGGTCGAAATTATAATGATGGCAGATATTCTAATGATGGCTATAGCAATGGCTATGGCAATCGCGGTGACGGATACCGTCAATCTGACAACTACTACTATCAAGGCGGCACTGCTAATGGTGAGTACCACCAGTATCAGATGATGCCACGGTATTCAGCCTGGGAAGAGCGTTGCTCTAACTACAACGACAATCGCCGTCGCAGCGATATCAACGATGCGCGCTACAAGAACGATCGTAATCGTGGTCGCGATGATGTTCGCACCGACGGTCGCAGCAACAACGACAACGACAATCGCGGCAACAGCAACAAAAACAGCAATGCAAGAAAGAACGGCAACTACAGCGCTGCTGAACAAACTACTACACAGTTCAGAAACAGCCAAGTTGCTTTGAATGATTCTGCTACCAATGGCAATGTACATGTAAATGTAAAAACCAATGGCAATGCGAACCGTTCGAACGCTAACGTGGCTCGCAATGCAAACGACTCAGCTGTATCGGCAACAGACCGCGATACAATGAACAAAATCCGTGCTGCTTTAATGCAAGACCCTACGCTAAGAGCAAGCACAAGCTCTATCCGTATTGCTGTTAACAACGGAAGTGTTGTTTTGAGCGGTACCGTTGCTAGCAACGATGAAAAGAGCCGTATTGAAGATCTAGTTGAAGATGTTGACGGCGTTAGCGATGTTGACAACCAGCTGATCGTTCAGGCCAACGGGTTAAAAGCCAATGGCAATGCCCGTAATGGCAATGCTAACACAAATGCTAATGGTCGCAAAGTTAACGTAAACGTACGTACTAACTCAAATCGCTAGAACTGAAGCAGAGCAGCCACGGGGGAGACCTTATCCTCTGTGGCTGTTTTTTTTTGTCTCCTCACCTATCCCATATGCATCAAGCTATGTAGCATAAAGAGTTGAAAGGCAAGAAGATAGGTGTTGTCCTTCTTTGCGTCTTAGCGCCTTTGCGTTGAATTCCTTTAATGTGCACTATAGCTATACGGGAGTATAGATATGCAAAAAGTCGTACCTCATCTCTGGTTTGACAACAACGCTGCGGAAGCTGCCCAGTTCTACACATCATTCTTTCCAGAATCCCGAATCATCTCTAAGACAGTCTTGCAGAATACTCCCTCTGGAGATTGCGACATCCTTAGTTTCAAGTTGATGGGATGCGATTTCATTGCGATTAGCGCGGGGCCTTTGTTTCAGGTGAACCCATCCATATCTTTCATGGTGGGTTGCGAGACAAAGGAATTAGTAGATGATTTATGGGCTCACCTCTCTGAAGGAGGGAAAGCTCTTCTACCACTGGACAAGTATCCTTTTAGCGAGCGTTACGGCTGGATTCAGGATAAATATGGCGTTTCCTGGCAACTGATTCTCACGAAACCTGAAGGTGATGAAAGACCAAAAATTCTCCCGACCCTACTTTTCACGGGAGAAGTTTATGGGAAGGCGGAAGAAGCCGTAGATTTCTACCTTTCTGTGTTCAAAAACTCCAAGCTGGGGAATCGGATACATTACGGACCCGGACAAGAGCCCAACAAGGAAGGAACAATCCAGTTTTCCGATTTCATGCTGGGAAATACCTGGCTTGTTGCAATGGACGGTGGAGGTGATCACGCTTTTCAATTTAACGAAGCCATTTCGCTTATCGTGAATTGCAAAGACCAAAGCGAAATAGATTACTTTTGGGATAAGCTCTCCCATGTGCCTAGTTCGGAACAATGTGGTTGGGTGAAGGATAAGTTTGGAATTTCCTGGCAAATACAGCCCGCTAACATGGGTGATTTACTGGCAAAGAATCCCGAGAAAACCGTCCCCGCAATGTTGCAAATGAAGAAACTTATTATTAAAGACCTGGAAATGGCCGGGGAGAGCCTTTAATTTCCCTGATTGTTCTTCTTGTCGAGTTCGTCCCACCGCAAATAGAGTTGTTCGATCTGAGTTTCAGCCAAACCGATAGAAGTGCAAATTTCTTGCAAACGTTGTGGACTTTGTGCCACTTCTGCGCTCTCTAGCAGCTGATTTAGCTTACGGACTTCTTCTTCCAGCTTGGCTACTGTTCCTTCGATCTGGTCGAATTCGCGCTTTTCAGCATAGCTGAGCTTGGCGGGCTTATTATCTTTCTTGGGTTTTTCACCAGACTTTTCTTTATTCGTTGTTTGCACGACAGGCTTTAGCGATTTTTCCCACTGAGCATAGTCAGCAAATTCGATCGTTTTCTCAGGGTCGCCGAGAGCCAGTACGGAGTTACAGATGCGGTCTAGCATGCATCTATCGTGCGTGATCAATACCACCGCTCCGCCAAATTCTAACAAGCTTTCCTCTAGCGTCTCTAAAGTAGGAATATCTAAGTCGTTTGTAGGTTCATCTAAAAGCAGAATATCGGCAGGTTGCAACATCAGGTGAGCGATAGAAATTCTAGCGCGTTCACCCCCTGAAAGACGCTCTAAGGGCATGTCTAGAATAGTCGGTGAGAACAAGAATCTCTTGCACCAGCCGTTAATATGCACGGGATGACCACGAAAAGTGACATAGTCTCCATTCGGTGAAAGCGCCTGTTTAAGCGTCAGGTTTCCTGGTAGTCGCGTGCGATGTTGGTCAAAATAGACGATTTTTAGTGCGTCAGCACGTTTTAGAGATCCTTGATCCTGTTCTAGCTCGGCATTAAGCAGCTTTAGCAAAGTTGTTTTGCCAGAGCCATTGGGACCCATAAGGCCGATACGTGATCCAGGGGCTAGAGTGATATCCAGATGGGAGAAGAGAACTCTGCCTCCCATGCTCTTGCTAAGGTTTTTTCCTACTATAAGCTTTCGTGTTTCACGTTCTGAGGCAACGAAATCGATATCGGCAATGCGTTGGCGGTTTCGCTTCTGAACATCTGCCAGCTCGTCTAGAACCTCATTAGCGCCATCGATACGCGACTGAGCCTTTGTCGTACGTGCTTTAGGGGAGGCTCGTAGCCACTCCGTTTCCTTACGTGCTTTAGAAGCTAGGGCGCGCTCACGCTGAAGCTGTCCCTCTAGAAATTCAGCTTTCCTTTCGAGGAAAAACGAGTAAGACCCATCGATCGAAAGGCTTCCACCAGGATATGTGGGGTCTAATTCTATGATTCTGTTCGTGGCATTTTGTAGAAAATAGCGGTCGTGGCTAACCAGTAGATAGGTTGGAGCTTCGCGGCTAAGGAACTTTTCTAGCCACAGAATACCCTCGAGGTCTAAGTGGTTTGTCGGTTCATCTAAGAGGAGAAGTTCGGGATCAAATAAGAGTTCTTTGGCAATGGCTAAGCGCTTTTTCCAGCCCCCCGAAAGCAGTGCAGCTGATGGTTCATTACCGGTGAACCCGAGCTTACTCAGCCAGGTATCAACGACAACCTCTTTTTCATAATCTGGCATCTCCAGATCTTTAATGGCATCTAGCAGAACATTTTTTGGCGAGATATCAGGAAAGTCGCATGTTTGGGGCACATATCCAACGCGCAAACCCTTGCGCGCGGAGACAATTCCCTCGTTCGGATTTTCCTGACCAACCAGAATTTTCAGCAGCGTAGACTTACCTGATCCGTTGGGGCCGATTAACCCGATGCGGTCGGAAGCAAAAATGCTCAGGGACAGATCACGAAACAAGGTTCGTGACCCCAAAGCTTTGGATAACGATTGGCAACTTAGTAATAAACTCATGGAAACAGTTTAGCACGAGAGCGAATATCTTCGGTGTAAATATAACCTGTAAACAGGTATACTGCTTCTTATGACTGAGATACGCCTTTCAAAATTGATGACAGAACGTGGCATTTGCTCGCGTCGCGAAGCAGATCGCTATATCGAAGCCGGCCAAGTAGTGGTAAACGGCCAGGTTGTAAACGTCCTGGGAACCAAGGTTCCGGAGGATTCTTCCATCGAGCTTAAGTCAGCAGCGGCCAAATGGCAGAGCAATAAAGTAACTATTATCCTCAATAAACCTGTTGGCTACGTCTCTACGCAGCCAGAAAAAGGGTACATTGAAGCGGTAGAACTAATTACTCCCGAAAATCAATTCCGTGGACGTAACTTTCAGTCAGGCCACCTACTAAAGCTTGCTGTTGCAGGCCGATTGGATATCGACTCAAAAGGTCTTCTCGTCCTCACACAAGATGGCACTCTGGCTAAAAAATTGATTGGCCCAGAGTCTAGCGTTGAAAAAGAATACTTGGTTTACGTCGATGGATACGTCTCCAAGGACGCATTGTCGAGATTGAAGCACGGCCTATCGTTAGATGCCAAACCTCTTAAGCGTGCCAAAGTAGAAGCTGTAAAACCTAACCTGCTACGCGTGGTACTTACCGAAGGTAAGAAAAGGCAAATTCGCCGCATGTGCGAGGCAGTTGGCCTAGAGGTTACTGGTTTAAAGCGTATTAGGATCGGTCGTATTGAACTGGGAGATCTTCCCGAAGGCAAATGGCGTTACTTAGCCCCTGGCGAAGCCTTTTAAGGCGTCTGCTTCGGCGGTACATAGCGCGGACGCTCTTGCGACGTCACAAACGACGCGATATCCAAAGCCTGTTCCTGCGTTAGAGTAGGATCCTGGTAGGGCATATTAAAGTAGATAAAAGACGAAAACGTCCCCATCTTATTCATTCCAGCCGCATCATTAAACGAATTTTCTCCATAAAGTGCAGGATATCCTAACGCATAGTCGCGAGCTTGTCCTTGGCCATGGTCTCCATGGCATTTGCTGCAGTATTGCGTAAATAGTTCTTTGCCGTGGACAGGGTTGGGCACATGGTTTACGGTAAGCTTAGGTAAGCCTAACCATGTGATTTTTTCCTTACTCTCTACTACGCTGGATATCCAGGTAAGATAGCAAATTATAGCCTTCATATCGGCACCTTCTCTCTCGATAGGGCGGCCGTTCATGCTGCGCATAAAGCAGCCATTGATACGCTGTGGCAATGTTAACGTCGAGCCATCCGGCATTTCTTTGGGGTACACCTTGCTGACGCCAACTAGGGATATGCCACCATTGATGCCACCGCACGTATTGCCACCGGCAAAGTGGCAGTGACAGCAGCACATGGTATTGCCTACATTGTCAGGCAAATGCTTCTTGGTCTCTAGGATAATGTGGAATCCGCGCATGACCTCAGCCTTAATATCTTCTGGAGCCATAGTCGGATCTATTAGATTTACAGGCAGTGGTTCAGAGCCCTTAGTGCGAAATTCTTCACCGTTGATATTAGCGAACATCTGCGGCTGATCTCGTAGTATTACAAGAGCCGCAATTGCACTGACAAAAGTGAAAACCATCAACCAGTAACGCATGTTTTCACACTTAACCCATAGTAATCTTTTTTTCCAACAAAAGAACAGAGGGAACGTTTTTCAGGATAAGCAGGATCGCTGCGCGGCAGGATAGGCA
>JAUXSF010000014.1 GCA_030679955.1 Chlamydiales bacterium
TTAGGGCATGTTTCTCGAAGAAGTTGGCTAAGCCAGCTCTTTCTTCACCTTCAATGGATGTTAGCCACTTCTCCAGTGGTTTAGACCATGGATTTCGGGACAGAGTTTTGTAGTCGCCTTCAAAGAACATGGCTTGAAGCAGCAAGGTCTGGACATGGGGATTCTCTAAAAATGAGTCTTCACGAGGTACTGTTGAGGCTATGGGTTTTCCGTTGCTGCGCACCAAGAACATCTTGCGTCCTGGAGGCAATTTAATGGCCTTACTTCGAATTCCACCGTCTATTAGGATTGTATCCCTATCGGAGCATCGGATGGCTTTCCAATCGTTTTCCCCATCACATATTAGTAGGAGTGGTGCAAAGGCTTTTCTATATGGTCCTAGAAGATCCGATCTATCCGTCCTAACGATACTTGCGTTGCTGGTGGTCATGAGTCTCTCATCAAATCGTATACCTATTTGTGAGAGTTCTGTCTGAACAGCCTGGTTAAGACTCCATACTTTGGCTGTAGGCTCGAGGGTTCTTGACCTAGCGAAACTGCCTATTGCGCTGTCTAAATCTATCTGAGGATTTGGAGTTCCAAAAGTGGGATTTTCCACAGCTTGTTTTTTCAAGGGGATTTCTTTCGCTATTTCTCCGGTTTTTTTGCGATAGGCCTCCACCTGGCGCATGTACTCGTTCACATTTTCTTGATGTTGCGCATTTGACATTTCTCTAACTTCACGACGTTCTTGCTGACGATATTGGACGCGGGTTATTTCACGATTGGGGTTGTTAATGGCCGTCGTTTTAGCCTTTGATACGGATATTTCCGCTTGAATGCCCGCTAGAACTTTTGCATTTAGAACTTCGATTTCTAGCAGATCACGAAGGCCTATGAGTAGGTCGTCTGAAATCGTCTCCTTAAGCGGGTCTGTTAAGCTGTTGATGACGCCTTCAAAATATGTCTTTATGGGAATATTTTCTCTTTTATGGGCGTATTCTCGGTACAAATTTACAACGACAGATTTATCAAAGAGGTAAGCGGTCCGGTTGAATAGCTCTTCTTCCTGAGCTTCCGTCAGTGAGTATAGGCTATCTAGAACTAGCTGCTGAACTGCATCCTCGATCTTCTGCAGAGCAAACATAAGATTTTTGGGCTTCTGGCCTTTGGACATTTGAACTCGAGTGAACAGCAGGGTCTCTTTAATCGTGGGGGGAGTGTCTACGCATGCTGTCAGTTGTATTGTTTGGCTAATCTTTTCCATCGCTCCTCTGGATATTGCGACGATAATTTTTTGACCGCGGTCTAAGCCTCGCATGCGCCTACTGCCCTGTAAGACTGTGAACTCTTCCGTGTCATCTTTTACGGTTACGATTGCTATAGCATTTGCCATTTGGGCAATATTGGACCCGGTGATGTGATCTTGATCAAAGTAGGTAAACAGTTGTTCGGGTTTGTAACCTGTTTCGGCTGCGATGGTTTTGGGCGTGCTACCTGACAATATAATGTAGTCTCCCGGAGTGTCCCGATGCATAAAGCATAGTTTGTCGGTTTTACTGTGATAAAAGAGGACTCCTTGCACTTGCGAATTGTATTCGCGCATTTTCATGCATGTCATTGCCGCTACAGCCTCATTCTCAAGGCCTCGGAAGTGCGCTCCCGTATCGATGAAGGCGCGTACTTGGTCCCGAAGGGGGTGTTTATCGAGCAGCTCGGTAAACAACGCTTCGGCTTGGCTATTTACTAAGACTGTCTGGGTGCCTTGTCTGATGAGGCGATCGATCGTCTGGCCGTTTGTTCCTTTTTCGGGTTTGATTTCAGTGCCGATGGGAGCCATGTTAAGGTCTTCCATAGATCCCGAGTAGCCCACGTTGGACTGACTCATGGAGGCGGTATTTTGACCGTTGCTGCATACCTGATGTTCATAGAGTTCGACATGACTAAGTTCTGCGTTGGAGACATACTCAAGGAGGATATCTATGGCTTCTTCATTTTTATGGAGAAACAGGTGCTGCATGCCATCTATGCTTTCGGGGTTGTCGGTATCTAGAGAGAATAGGGTAATCCCAAAGGCTCTTTTAAATTTATTGGCGATCTCAGTGTTTTGGATAGATAGAGTGGGGTCGGTGTCCTGCTTGGCTTCCTTTTCATCAAAAGCTTGTTTTCTAAGCGCCAGCAAGCAATCACGCGTTTGTTCTTTGTCGAGACCTTCTGCAAGGTATGCTATGAATGTATTAGTTATGATTACCTGTTCATCGCTAAAGTCTGAACCTTTTGCCGGCTTCATATTTGCGATGAATGGAATGGATATGCGAGGAAAGGTGTCTGTAGGGAGTCCATGATCCTCATTAACATTTTTTTGAAGGCGTTCTTCTAGCCAATTGCCATGCAGCATTTGTTTGGCAAGGGTGACAAGCCTAGCTTGAGGTCTGTTCTCCTCTCCTTCTAAAAAGTAAGGGATATCTTCTATGACGCCGCTCAGGAAATCAGCTATTGCAGGGTCCTCCCACCCTTGCTGCATCGCTAGGCGTGCGATGATCACCTCTTTCATTTGCTTGCGCTGTGCGTCTGTCTGTTGAGACGAGTGGTTAATATCTAGTAGCCGTTGGCCGTGATCATCCGTGGCTGAGCATGCATAACATAGGATTTTGTTAATGAGCTTGCAGCTCTCCATATCTGGCGGAACGGCTTTCCCGTAGGGCATGTTGAGTTCTTTAATAGGATCGAGGGCAATATGAACTTCGTCAAACGTAAAGACGCCGCGACTGCGAAGAATAGAAAGCATCTCCTTAAGAATTTGAGTGCTTTCTCTAAGAGCGTTCTTCTCTGGTCCATCGGGTAGTTCTCGTATCAAAAAGCGCGATTTCAAGTACTTGCAGCGCATTGCGCGCAGCGATTCGGTGGTGACTGTGATGTACTCACGATTAATAACCGCTTCTTGCATTGTATCGCGCATCATGGAGAGGTATTCAGCTGTGTACTTCAAGGGATCATCATCAAAAACCAAGGTCTGTTCGCGTTGGCTAAAAATCTGGTCGGATGTTTGTGCCATGTCGTAAAGAGCTGTTTGATACTGAGCCGTAGGGGGGACATGGACGGACAGATGATAGCCATCCGCCTTAAGCAAGGCCATAACGTGGCCGAAAACTAACGATTTACCGCCCCCCTGAATGCGCTGTAGTAACTTACTGCGGAAACGGAGGGGGTTAGGCGGATCGACCTCTGTCATATCTTGTATGCCCTGGACTTGATGTTCGTGGAGATATAGGTTTTGGGAATACTCAAAGACCATTAGGGCGTTCGTGTTATTGTTTGGGTCGTAGGCTTGCTTTAGGTTAAGCTCTTCTGCCAGATGTTGTATTAAGGCTGGTTGTTCTCCCTTCTTGGCCAATTCGTCTAGTACAGAGACTACTGCCTTGTGCCGTTGATATTGGTTGTGAAGATGAATGTACTCGCCAATATCTTGGTGGAGGCTAGCGATATCTTCATCGTTTTCCAAGTGGGTTTTCTGGCGATAGATACCCTCGTCTCCCCGTAAGAAGAGCGTTATGCAGTCTCGTATTGTTATGGGCTGTTTGCGCCCGGAACTAATTGAAGTTTGATGCTGAAGTGCCAGCAAGGGGTCTGAAGGTAACTTGTTGGCTAGGGACAAGATATCGTCTTTCTTCTTCTGCATAGCATCTTCATATTGACCGGCTTGTATGGCTATTTCCTGACGATGTATTGTGGTAAGTTGGTCGACCGAAACCCTGCCTGAAAGGGTATAGCTTGGTGTTTCATTGTTTTTTCGTATGCCTTCGGCATAGTCTTCATTTAACTCTTCGACGCCAGCCTTTATCCCTAGATCGTTCGTTTCTAGATGGAAAGAGTCCAGCGTGGTTTCTTCATCCTTTTGGGATACGTTAAAGGCATGAGCCAAAAGGCTATCAAAGCTGGAGCTTTTCGTCGACGGCATGATGAAAGGGAGTTTTGTAGACGCTGGAATAGCTTGGGGTATTACAAGAGGCTCATGGCTCGGCAAAATGGGTGCCGGATTTATAGGAGGTGTCGCACAGGCGGGTTCTGACTTTGGGTAATTAAGCGACCAGCCGTATTCTCGCACTGCTGCAGTAAACGCATTTAGTTCCTTTGGATCGAGTATTGAATTAGGGGCCATTGCGTCTAGGGTATAGGTAATGATCTCTCTAGCGATAACAGAACTACCGATGTTGAGAGCTGCGTCCAGTATGGTTGCTAAGTTACGAGTATCTGTATCTGGGTCGTGACCGATAGTCTGTAATCGGTCCAGCACCAGTTGTTTTTTTTGCGGGTCATTAGACAGCGCTTTATCCAGCAACATTGGGAACTGTTGCTTTAGGTTGTTTGTAGGACGAGTTACCAAGTCTCCAGAGACTTTTACTGCTCGGAAGCGAAGCAAATCAACAAGGGAATTTATCACTTTCGAGTCGGGTGGCGTTATGGATTCTGGCCCCACAACTTCTTGCTTTTTGGCGCGTCGATAAAGTTCCCAATCTTGGAGTTCTCGGCGTGAGATGCAGTTTTCAATTCGCATGTCGGCAGGTAGATGTTGGCAGCGTTCAAAATAGCCTTCCGCGGCTTTATTAATAACGTGGTTGAAGGACCAAATCTGGTTTCCCTTGTTTCGCGTGTAGCGTCCTTCGAAAAAGGCTAGGATTTGTGATTCAGTTTCGGTTGTCGGTAGCGGGTTGCGCTTAAGGTTGTCCTGAACAAGCCAGGAAGCGTATAAACGACAGGCATAGGTATAGCCTGTGTGATCTTTCGTCATATTTTGGCTAAGAATAACATTGGAAATCATCTGAAGCTCCGTTTCATCGTAGCGTTCAAATTTTCTTGCTTCCTGAAGGAACTTTATAGCCTTCCTGTAGTCATTGGGAGTTGTGGCATGGGTAAGCGTTAGATAGGCCAGATAGAGATTGTGATAGGGCACATGAGATTGGAGACTATCTTCTTTTAATTGGACTCTGATACAGCTAGTTTGCACGGCGACACTACTGCGGAGCTGATCGAAGGTTTTGATAGGTAGTAGGGCCTCTCTTTCACCCGAACCTGCCTCTAGGACTAGATAGTTTTGGAAATTTTGCAAACCGGGAATTTCTTGATTATCGGAGAGAAAGAGATGCGGTAGGCCCTTAATAATCCAGCGCTCTTCAGGATAGCCCAAGGGCTGCGAACGTGTAAATTCAAGGGGGTCACCATTCGGAGCTATAACATGGGGCAGTTGTAGTCGCATTTGACGTGATTTTTTGTTGGATACTTCCTGCAGCAAAAAAGCGCTAGGATCCAGAATCTTGACTGCGTTGCCGCCTGGAACCTTTGCTAAATCCACCCACTCCCAATTAACTTCAGGGTCCGTTTGCAGCAGGGTAAAATGCCCTTGTGAATCTACCTTATATATTGGCAGCATTGTATTTCGATCTGCCCAAAAGAACGTGTTGTCGTCGAGTGATCTCCATGCCAATAGTGTGTCAACGCCACTTAGAGGAGGGACTGGTGGAGTTTTTTGTTGGCAGCTATCGACAAAAGCGCACCATCGACCGTTGATTAGTCTATGAATACTATTCAGGTAGTCATGTTGGGCAACGATGTGAATAGGCCCGTATAGGTCTTGGGACGTATATAGAGTGGTTCCATCTTCATCCAAAGGTTGCACAGTCATGTTGAGATGGCGTTTGCCAAAAAGTGTAAAGTAGCTGCTGTGACTTCTGATGTTTTTAGGAGTACCGATTAATTCCTTGCCATCCTTTAAGATAGCACCAGAAAGGCAATTGACTTCTATGAGGGAACCACCCATTTTGCAATGGTATAGTGGAAAAGCTCTCTCTTCCCATTGCACGTTCTCGTTAGAGGTTATATCGAACGTTTCTGCTATTCGGTTTAGATATGCCTTAGCGGTTTCAGGTTCTCTCTTTAAGACCGCTAGAATGTTAGCTGCCTGCTGTACGGGAACGCTGGTCGCGCTAGCGACAAAGGCATAAGCTAGTGGTAACGAGTTTTTCTCTGTTAACGAATGCAGGTTAAGTTGAGAGATGGATCTGGCGATATCCAAAAGACCGTTGCTGTCCTTAACTGCCAAGACTTGGAACGTATCTAAAAGAGCTAGATGCAGGTAGTGCTGCATTTCTTCTGATGCAAATAGTGGTTCGGCAAGCATGCTGCGCAACTTTGCACGTGTGGTTTTAATCAGCTCATCTGTCGGCGTTTTATCAATGAGCTTGATTCCATTTTTAAGACTGTAGGACAAAAAGCGAGCATGTTGGCAAGTCAAAAAAACAGTTGCTTGAATGCTGGGCTTTATGTTGGTCTTCGCCTGAATCCGATCATCAAAGTACTGAATGGCACGGATAAAGAAGTGTTGAAGTTCAGTCTCTAGTTGCACTCGTCTGCGCAAACTAAGGGGAAAGCGGCTGGCGGCAAACAAGGTGGCTTCGAAAAATGCTTGCTGGTAGGGTTCTGCAAGGTCATCAAGATTTTTAGCATAATGGTCTATGAGTAGCGGAACTGAGAGTTCGGTAACTGGCCGGGTGCTAATAGCCATAGAGCGAATGGACATTAGTCGACGTGACGCCACGTCGTCATAGGAACAGATGGCGCGGTTCTGCGATCGTTCAATTAGTGCTAACTTTGTTTTTTTTTCCTGCTCCTGACTCCCCACTTGCAGTCCATCAATTTGTTGCATGGGAGCAGTAGGTTCTGGGAATGGTACAACAATGTTCGTTGCGTATGAAACTTGCATTGGGGTTTTACCATCTTCCCTGTCCTCTAATCCTGCGTCAAAAAGAGCCGCTGACTTGGGGATGGCGTATTCTATTTTATCGTCGGAAGGAGCAAGGTGCCCCGGTGGAAAAAGTGAAGCTATGATCGTTAGCTTGCGTACATTTTGAAAATATAGAGGCACCTTATTATTAGCATATAGCCAATGGATACGCCATTCTTGGAGATCGATGTACGGTTCATCATCCAGTATCCTGAGCCATCTATCCAGTTCACACTTTAGCTGGCTATCTGCCATATCCCAGGTAGAAAATGATTTTGCTATTTCTGCAGCATATTTGAATTCAGGTAAGTCTGATGTGAGTCGTAAATTAATCAAGTATCCGCTTCCGTCAGCCTTTTTTCGGTCACCTTGCACCATGTGGTTTGCAAGGTTGAACAAGGGCTCCTTTTTATTGGACCAATCAAATCCCATGAGTTGCGTGAGATCATTCTCCCATTCCGCATTTAAAAGACAGTGCTCGGCGAGACCATTTTCCAGCATCTCCTGGGGGTTTATGGCAACGCCGTATGTAGTTATACGGATGGACTCAGGATAGTTACGTGCGTTTTCCATCATTTTTGTTAGACTCAAAGCCATTGCCAAAGCGTATTGAGTAGCGATGAAACGACTGGGGTCTACCTTTTGAATGGTTGAACTGTTCTTTTGCAATTTGACGGTAAGATCGGTGATCTGTTGAATCAACTGCTCACAAAGATCTGGATTATTCTCAAGCTCTCCCATCACCTTGTTGAAGCTATCAGGGCGCTTGCTACGCTCAGCAATAACTGTTCGGCCAATGGCAGATAGTTCTGTACTTAGAAGGAGAGCTGCCGCCTCTTCATCATTAGCAGATAAGTGCGTCGAGTATTCCATCAGATTTGCTAAGCATGCAACGAGATCTTGCGTCGTTGTCACCTTATCAAGCGCAAGTGGTTTTAGAGTAGGAGGCAGTGAAGAAGAGACTTCAACTCCCCAAGTTTTTGGGGGTAGAGATCCCTCTGCCGCTATGCGTTCCAGGCTCGAGGCAATTTCTTTGGATTTACTGTTGAAGGCGGCCTCCAGAGAAAGAGGCTCATGATCCGATTTAAGGGGTGGTAGTGCTCTTTTAAGGCGTTCGGAGGCTGCCTGAAGATTGGTAAGTCGTAGGGTGTCCCCTTCTCTAGCTGTCTCACGAGTTTTAAGCCGCTTCCAAAATGTATCAAATAAATGCGGAATAGCTAAAGATAAGAACTTTCGCAAAGCCGGGCGATGCGCAACTAATGGTTCATACTGCTGCACAGTAAAGTAAACAGCATCCTCTTTGATTGTGTCTGTCACTTCCTTGTACATGGGCAAAGGTAATTCTGTTTTTAAAAATGCTAGCAGGCACCTTAGAGAGCAGGTTCCGGCAAGTTGAGGCTTTCTCCAGCCTCTCAAGGATTCATCGAGATTGATTTCACTGGTTTTATATGGATGCAAGGTGTGGTATATATCCGGTGCACGGAAGCGGCGCCTCGTACCTTCTAAAACGTAGGCGCTTCTGGACTCTAAGAGTGCTTGGATTATCCTTGCTTCTGTCAGCCGTTCCATTGTGAGTTCATATACACTGACTGTATTGGCATGTCTCCTGCTACCGTCATGAGCACTTGTGTGGTAGATTAGGCCGCTCCCGGTGTTAATCACTTTAAGTTGTATGCGACCATCTGGAAGCTTCGTAATTACATAAGCGATAGCATGTCCCGGCCAACCGCCAGGGAAACTAAGGGATTGCCCAACGGCGAGCTCCTCTGCCTCGGCCAAAATATCTTGTTCCAAATCTTGAAGGGCATCCGCCAGCTCTTCAGAAGATTTGAATGCCGCTAAGCTCTCTAACCTTAGAGCGTATTTTCGAGCTCTCTCCAAAATAGGTCCCATTTGTTTTTGTACGAGGGGAAACCGCAATCCAGCGTATCGAATGGCAGAAGATAAAAAATTGAGCGAATTACTGGGACAGTCTCCCTCAAGGCTTGTACCGCTATCGTCCTTCATTTTCCTGACAAAGGAATCTCCGACCAAGTGTGCAAGGTTTTTTTCTGATAAGCGGAGACGAAAAGCCCTTTCTTCAGCAGATTCATTTAAATAGGAAGCAAAGTTCCTGATTTCGTTCTCGTATTTAAAGCCCGTGCAAGATGCGCCTTCAGCCACAAGTAGGGCGGCTAGCGGAATATTTGAAGCTTCAACGGCCGCACGTAGAAATTCCGGTCTATTTATTACGCAACCACTGCTTTTAGCCATTTCGAAGAAGTTGAGAGCCCAAGATGGTTGATTGCATTTTGCCACTGCTCGCAGAACCAGATCATGTTGGTTCAGTAATCCTGATTGCCACAGAACCTCGACCAAATAATATTGTCCTGCTTCTATAGCTTCCAGAACAAGCATATGAGGCTCATTTGGCACTAATCCTTTGTTGATCCAGCACAGGATCTCGCCCCATTCCTTTTTGGCTATGGACGAGACAAGGCGGCTTTGCATCATTTTTTTGTCTGGGATTACGTTAAGCATCCATCTCCAAGCATAATTGCTGGCATCCTTCCTCTGCGCGAACTGGTCTAGGAGCGATGGAGGGGGCTGATGGCCCCTTTGAAGCATTAGCTTTGCTATGTCAAATTTTTCTGTAAGAACAGCTTGCTCAAGGGGTGTTTTACCGCGGTGCTGTGGGTGTTGTAAAGGACCTTCGAATTGCTGAGAGCAATCCATCCCTAGATTCAAAAAAAAGTCCGCAATTTCAATGCGTCCGTGATAAATAGCGTGCTGGAAAAGCATCTTGGCTCGTTGGTCAACAATAACATCTGCAAAGGCGCTAAGGCTCTCTATAACTTGACTGTAAGGATACACCACCTGTATCGCGTGGCTAAGCATAATAGCCGTAAAATTTGGATGCTCCTTTACCCAATCTGGGTAGTTGCGTAAGTGCTCTAGAATCCTTTGAATTTTAGCGCTTTTTACTTTGTGAATTCCGCTTGTGGGCAGCGCAAATAAGGTTTCAATAGTCTCTGCTACATCATTGGATATTTGGCTGTTTAAAGGCGGTAGCATCTGTTCTATTTGCTGCCGTTTAGGAAAGGAACCACGACCGGTGGAGTCCATTGGTAGGCAAAATTTGTTGTTTACGGTGTCGAGTGAGGCCCCATACTCCAGAAGTATTGGAAGGCACAGAGGGTTAGCATGCCGCTTTAAGGCCAAGTGTAAAAGTGTGTTTCCCTTCTCGTCTATGGAAGCATTTACGAGCGCTGGTTCCTTTTCCAAAACTTCTTTTAGAAGTTCGTTGTTATCACTTAATACCGCTCGATACGCAGCAGTTTTAGGATGCCTCTTCTCCAGATGTGTTGATAGCTGTGGAAAGAGCAGCGGTTGGGCGACCAGTGATAATAGGAAGCTATTGTCCTTTTGCGCGCGCGCATCAATCCATCCAATAGTTGATTCAATTTTCAACTGCAGCGTCTGGTCCTCTGGAAATAATCCTTCTAGGGGGTTGGATAGAAGTAAGTCGGCGCTAGCGGCAATTTGTCTGATTTCATCCTTCTGCAGCTCTTGTTTAGATTCAAAAGGCTCAATCGAAGCTATTAAATTGGACTTAGCTTGTATAACGGCTTGGTTGACTGTTGAAATTAGAGGTGCTAGCTTTTCGCTGGCGAGATTTTGTTCTTTCTCTATCCAGATGAGTCTTTTGCTAACTTTGACCCATTTACTACTTTGTTCAATCGGTGTTTTGTCCCGCATTTTATGAGCGGTGGCATCGATGGCTGTGGAAAGTTCCGTGATAACATTATGAGTGGTTTCCGCGTGTGATTTCAAAGATCGATGCAAATCTATTTCATTTATATTCACTATAATTCACTTGTATTTAATTAATTCCTGAATAATAATGCATTAAATGTTTTTAGATTTCAACTAAAAGTTGGAAAGTATAACTATTGCAGTATGTGTTGATATGATGCTTCCATCTTCGCCTCGCCACTGGCGGGCGAGTATGATAGCGGAAGGTGCAGATATTTGTTTATAGTAGAGATGTTTATCGTTCTTATCGTTGATTTTGTCTGTAGTAAGTAGGATACTGACAAAGTCAACGATACAGTTATTTCCCGGCAGGGAGCTCAGGCCCAGATTGCTATCAAAACCATATCTGGTGCACTTCACAAAGTTCTAAGATGAGGGAACCTTGCACAAAAATGAAGCACTGTAGGCGAGGATGAAACAAAATACTTTTATGAGAAACCCATTTTCCATTCGGCTCTTGATGAGGGAAAAAGGCCTGTAATGCTGCTAAAAGTTGTTTCAGCCACTTGACGTTTGCTGCTAATCATCTCTTCTTTTGCCCGTGTTCGCAACCGGTTTTCATGCTAGCTCCACGCTTTGCCAAGAGGTAAATGCCTTCATCACGAAGAATATCCTTAGGTCGAAGCAGGTATAAGCTCTATCTGCATACAGCTCTGAAAGTTTTGCTAGCAATCTGAGTCTAAGGCACTTCTTCGCTTTGCATATCGTGCATTAACGTGCATGAAGGAGGCGGTAGAGCTTGCTGTTGGTATAGCCTGGAGGTGTGCCACCCATTAGGGCATGTTTCTCGAAGAAGTTGGCTAAGCCAGCTCTTTCTTCACCTTCAATGGATGTTAGCCACTTCTCCAGTGGTTTAGACCATGGATTTCGGGACAGAGTTTTGTAGTCGCCTTCAAAGAAC
>JAUXSF010000015.1 GCA_030679955.1 Chlamydiales bacterium
GTTCTTTGAAGGCGACTACAAAACTCTGTCCCGAAATCCATGGTCTAAACCACTGGAGAAGTGGCTAACATCCATTGAAGGTGAAGAAAGAGCTGGCTTAGCCAACTTCTTCGAGAAACATGCCCTAATGGGTGGCACACCACCAGGCTATACCAACAGCAAGCTCTACCGCCTCCTTCATCTTACATAGATTTTTTACCGCAAAGGCGTTAAGGCGCTGAGATGCAAAGAGAATGGTGGAAGTATCTATTCTCCTTAGCGCCTCTGCGCCTTTGCGTTGAATTGCTTCTGAATGTCGCTGTAAGACATCGTGTTGATAACATCGCCCTTCTGCAACCATCCCTTGCGAGCCATATTGATGCCCGCCGTTACATAATGCAACTCCCCAAGACTATGAGCATCAGGGTTAATGCTGCACTTCAGGCCTTTTTCAGAGGCCTTGTGCCAATAACGCCAATCCATGTCCAGCCTGGACGGAGCAGCGTTTAGCTCCATAATCACCCCGTTGGCAATACAGGCATCGATAATCTTTTCGATGTCTATCTCGTAAGGCTCTCTACGCAGCAAAATACGCCCGGTCACGTGACCCAAAATGGTCGTATAGGAATTCTCCACAGCACGTATGATGCGCTTTGTCATGGCATAGCGATCAAGCTTGTACCTACGATGGACAGATGCGATGACATAATCCAACTGAGCCAATACTTCGTCTGCTAGGTCCATGCGCCCATCTTCCAAGATATCACACTCAATGCCTGCAAAAACGTGAGCATTGTACTCTTGGCTCTGATTTATCTTGCGAATATGCTCTATCTGCTTCAATACGCGTTCTTCATCCAAACCATTAACTAGAGCGCTCTCCTTTGAATGGTCCGCGATACCAATATATTGCCATCCTTTCTTATGAGCGGCTTCCGCCAACTCTTCGATTGTGTTGGTTCCATCGCTCTCAATAGTATGACAATGAAAAGCGCCGCGAAGATCCGCTTCTTCAACTAATTTTGGTAATCGCTTTTCTTTGGCCGCTTCAACCTCAGCCATCCCCTCGCGTAACTCTGGGGGAACGTATTCAAGTCCCAAGCTTTCATAAATCAATGCTTCACTATTTAGGTCCACGATTGGACCGAGCTTCTGCAGCTGCTCTAGATGTGCCTCAGATCCTGTTTGCACCAGCAGTTCGCGGGCAAAATGTGCTTCTGGAATGATGGTTAATGTCGCTTGAATGCCTTTTCGTAATCGCACAACAGCCACCTCGCGTTCTTCACAAATAAGCTGTTCGATTCCGGGGACCGTAGCAAACCAATGCAGAACTTTCCGGGGACTGGTCGTGGATGCTATAAAGGTCAGCTTTCCTACTGTTTCTGCCTTCCTTCTAAAGCCACCTACAAGCTCAGCTTTTTGCACCTCTGGCATATCCAAAAGGCCCTTCAAAATAGGCTGACAGTTCATCCACGCATTCCACCACAACATGCGTCGGCTGTACTTGTCCAAAAGAGCGATGCCTTCCATGATATGCTTTTGGCTTTTAACCCCAAACCCGGTAGCCGAGCGATATCACCTTGCTGACAGGCCGCCATGAGATCCTCAGCATTCTTAATCGGCAAGGTTGATAAAATTTGCTGAACCTTCTTAGGGCCCAAACTGCGAATCTTTAGCAGCTGTAGGGCAACTGCAGGGGTAGCCTGCTTGAGCTCTTCATAGTAAGGCAAATGTCCCGTACGCACTAGTGCCTTGATCATGCGCCCAATGTGATCACCAATGCCGGGGATATTCTTGAGTCCATCCTGAGCGACTACCAATTCAAGATTTTCGACGAAATCCTCTATCGCTCGCGATGCCTTGCGGTATGCGCGAACCTTAAAGGTGCTTTCTCCTTGTAGCTCCAGCAGAATAGCCATATCGGCAAGAATCATGGCTACTTGATGTTTATCCATCGTCCCTCAAGAAAGCGTCTCTGATACGTTGAATGGTGTCGCACTCATCTATGGGCTTATCCTTACGCCACCTAGCAATTCGAGGAAAGCGCAAGGCAACTCCAGATTTGTGGCGATTGGAGGCCTGAATACCCTCAAAGGCTATTTCAAAGACCTGCTCAGCTTTAACTCTTCTAACCGGCCCAAACTTCTCCTCAGTATTGCGTCGTATCCATTTATCCAAGGTAGTGATCTCTTCTTGAGTTAACCCTGAATAGGCTTTGGCGATGGGTATCAACTCGTCACTATCCCACACAGCAAAGGTATAATCGGTGTACAGATTAGCCCGGTTCCCCTGACCTGTCTGAGCATATAGTAAAACGGTGTCAATCGACATGGGATCAACTTTGAATTTCCACCAATTGCCCTTCTGCCTGCCATAGCCATATGCCGATGATTGTTTTTTGAGCATGATGCCTTCAGTTAACAGCTCACGTGCCTCCAAGCGCTTCTCACGGATCTCATCCCACGATGAAAACGAAATTCTTGGCGACACTAGAAAGCGATTGTCCTTTCCAGCCCATGCCTCAACGAGCTTTCTTCTCTCCTGAATGGGCTTATCTCGTATATCCTTGCCTTCCCATTCCAGAATGTCGTAGACCATCAAAATGATGGGAATCTCCTCTTGAATAGCCTTTGATGGTGCTTTGCGTCCCAGACGCTTTTGCAAAGCAGCAAAGGATAAAGGCCTGCCATCCTGATAAGCCAGAATTTCTCCATCCAAAACCGTTCCAGATGGAACTCTCTGCAAACTATCCATGAGTTCAGGGAACTGATGCGAGACAAGCTCATTGCCTCTGGACCATATTGCCTGACCTCCCTCTCTGGAGATACATTGCGAACGAATGCCGTCCCACTTCCACTCTGCTAGCCATAGTGAGGGATCACCTAATACCTCCAGCTCACCCTCTAGAGGAGAAGCTAAATAAAACGGATAGGGATTTAAGGAAGCGGTATGCTGCGAGGTCCGTAGGCTGTCAAAGAACTCCGCGGTGGGAGTCCACGATCCCATTAGTTTCTGACTAATAGCTTCTTTCGGTACATCCAAAGCCTGACTGAGAGCACGAATGGTTAATAAGTGGGACACGCCAACGCGAAGAGAACTGGTCAATATCTTATTCAGAATAAACCGTTCATTTCTAGTCAACTCATGCCAAAAAGCGGCTACTATGTCTTTTTGTTCATCAGCTCTGAGGTTTCGTAGAGGTAATATCCGTGTTTCCATCCATTCTGAAAGAGAAAGATTAGAGTGCACAGCAGCCTGTGAACGAGGAAGTAACAAAGAGACCGTTTCGGCGATATCTCCAACGGATGAATAAGATTCCTCCAACAACCATGCGGGAATGTCAGCTACATCCATCACCCATTCTAGAAGAGCTTTTGAGCTCACCAAACGCTTAAGTTTTTGTCCGCTTAGAAAAAACAGGGCCCAAGCGCAATCGGCCGATGGATTGCCTTCAAAAAACAGCTTAAGGTAGTGGACCTTCTCGTTGGTCGAATTGGTTTGGTCTATTTGATCGAATAGGTCAGCAAAAGCTTTCATGGCTACTCCTCACCTTCTTCGGATGATTCTAAGCCATGAAGTTCAACGGCCTTAATGGACCTTTCTTCCGAAAGGTATTTGGCAAGGATCGCCGAATACCCGTGAGCAGTATAAACCTGTTTTGCCTTGGTTTGCTCGATGGTCTGTAATAGTTCATCCCAGTCAGCATGATCTGACAACACAAAGCCCTTGTCGATGCCTTTTCGACGACGCATTCCACGTACTTGCATCCAGCCAGAAGCCGAAGCCACCCGCGCCAAAGGAAATCGCTTCATCCAAGGACTGCCCAAAGCTGAAGGAGGTGCCAGGATCAGCTCTCCACCAAACTTCTGCGTTTTATCCTCGATCGGCAGGAAGTCAAGCATCTCCACACCATGCTGCGCGTAAATGTCGCAAATAGGCAAAATAGCCCCATGAACATACACAGAACGATCAGTAAAGGGTTTCAGCATCGAAAGTATGCGCTGCGCTTTGCCCAAGGCGTAACATAGAATTATGGAGGGACGGTTTTCCGCGCGGTTTTGCTCCCACCAATCAAACATATCGCCTGCAATGACTTCGGGGTCGTCCCATCGATAGATAGGAAGAGCAAAGGTCGATTCAGTAATGAATACATCGCATTCCAAGGGTTCGAAAGGCGGGCAGGTAGCGTCCAGTGCACGCTTGTAGTCCCCCGAGACAACGTAAACTCCGTGCTTGGTTTCGATACGCACCTGAGCAGAGCCCAGAACATGCCCAGCAGGATGCAAAGAGACCCAACAGTCCCCCACCTTAATGACCTCGCCATAAGTCAATGTTTGAAGCGGTACGCTGCCTAATCTGTACTCGATGATTTTTTGGCTGTCCTTATGCATAATGTAATGTTCATGCCCCAAACGTGCATGGTCACTATGGGCGTGCGTAACCACACAAGTAGGAACAGGCGCCCAGGCGTCTACATAGAAATCGCCTGCTGAGCAGTAAAGACCTTCTGGACGTACTTCAAGTGGACTCATCTTGTATCCTCTGATCCATTGATGTCACCTCACCCAAAAAAAAGGAACATTTTTACAGGATGGGCATGATTATAGAATTGCGATGAGTGCAAGAGACTAAGAATCAGTTCCCATCCTGCCTATTCCACACGCATCTAATTATGGAAAATTAGTCATAAGTACATCATTATAAATTAGCTACTGATCACATTCGCACCGTAGTACATGTCAAAGCTCTTTGCGATTAGCTGCAGAATACTCTTAAACAAATCCGACATGCATAATTTATTGAATTACAGTTGTTTACGATTCAATTCTGAGAATTAAATTGATGCGTATCCCTGCCTATTCTGTAAATGCTGCTCCTTTTTTATGACAATTTATTAAATATATAATAATTGACTAAAACAGCACATTCTAGTATAGTTTGATACGGAAATAAAAATGTTAATTATAAATATGGATGATATATGTTTTCTACTATTCGCAATCTGGTCGGCGGTTCAAATGCAGCACCCGTTCAACAGTCAAGTCAAAATCAACAAGCTCAGGCCGAGCTGCTTAATGGTCTACGCTTAAACCTGCAACATGCTATGGAAAGACCAGACGCAAACCCCCACGAAATAGCGACCCTATTACTGGAGATCGATACGCTTGTTACCAGCTTAAAAACGGAATATCCTTTAATCGCTGCAGTTATCGACTTAACAAACACTGCGCAACTGGCAACTCCAGTTGAGACGCAGCCTTCGGCACCTATATCTGCACGTGACTGGACGGATGCTGTTGTAGACCGAATTAATAAAAACTCTCGCCCTCCAGTCCGTCAACATGGGGTTCCATTTTGCCTGCACAATCGGGGAGCCTACCTGAATGCTCCCGATGGATGTGATAACTATAGAGATCTGGTGACCCACCTAGCCAATATTGGCGAGTGTGATCCTTGCAATATTCTATTGGTTTACGGGGGAGATCCTGTATCTGTTGATGGTCCAATTCTCCCTGAAGATGGGGATTGTGTACAAATTATCATAAGAGCACCAAACAATCTGCGATAATCTCACTAGAAGTTAAAGCACGGCTAGGGTCACCTTCGGGTGTACCTTACCGTGGATTGTTTGTGTCCGATGCTCGAAAAAGGAACATTTTTACAGGATAAGCAGGATCGCTGGAAACTGTAGACAGGTTCACTTAGTTTTCCCAGCCTACCGTAGAGTCAACAATGTATAGAGGGCGCTGTTTACATTCTGTAAAGATGCGTCCGATATACTCCCCTACAATACCTAGAATGATCAAGATAATACCGTTATACAGAATGTTCACGGCCATTAGCGATGCCCAACCAGCTACTAGCGTATCTGTGAATAGCTTTTGGAACACAATGGTTCCAAGATAGAGCAAGCCTGCTAAAACAGAAAAAAAGCCCAAATATGTCGCTGCACGTAAGGGCTTGTAACTAAACGAAATGATCGCATTAATGGCAAAAGCAAGCATTTTGTGCAGCGGATATTTGGTCTCTCCAGCAAAGCGCGGCTCCCTAACATAGTCCACAGCAGTCTGCTTAAAGCCTACCCAGCTAACTAAACCACGTACGAAGCGGTTACTCTCGCGCACCTCTTTCAAGGCATTAACAACCGAACGGTCCACTAAACGAAAGTCGCCCACGTCCATAGGAATAGGTACGGACGACATTTTGTTCAGAACACGGTAAAAGGCTTTTGCGGTAGCTTTTTTAAACCATGTCTCGCCTTTACGCTTTATGCGTCGAGCATAAACGACCTCATACCCCTCTCTCCACTTTGCTAACATGTCGATGATCAGCTCTGGAGGATCTTGCAAGTCAGCATCAATAACCACAACTGCGTCGCCAGAAGAGTAGTCCATTCCCGCTGTAATGGCTATTTGGTGGCCAAAGTTGCGCGAAAAGTTGATTAGCTTAATGGCTGGATCCTTCTCAGCCAGAGCAGACAGGATCTCTCGTGAGTCATCACGGCTGCCATCATTTACAAAGACGAGCTCGTACGGAGTATTCAGACTCTTCATTACCTGAGTGATACGGTTATGGAACTCATAAAGAGTCTGCCCTTCATTATACACGGGTATCACAACAGAGACGGTGGGATGAGTCATAACTACGATCCTTCTACGTAATAGATCTGGTAGCGCTTTCCTTGGCGATCTTTAGTCTCATATAGTTTCTTTGCACCAGGAAGTCCAGAGTCAAGGATGGGTAACAGCTGCTTATTGCCTTTTTCGATAAAAGGTTCGTACATAATAAGCCAATGGGCTTGGTGCTCCTGGACAAAGTCAATAATGCGCTGGGGATCGTCTGTCCATAGCCGTGCCAGGTAAGGATGCTTAGCCAAAAAGCCTGTGTTGCTTATGTATCCGTAGCCATCACCTACCAAAACCTCACCTGGGGCTACATTGTCCTGTACCCAAGCTGCTAGCCTACGGTGTGCATCGTAATCACGCTCAATATGTATCCCTAACCATGCTGTTACTACGATGTTTAAGGCTAAGATGCTTCCAACGAGCAGCAGCAAAATGGTGTAGGCATGAGGCGTCTTAACTTGATCCCGCAGGTAAACATAAAAGGCCCACAACCCAGCAGCACCAAAGATATGCACGGGTATTAGCATGCCAAAAAGATAGCGTGGCTCCAGCTGAATCAATGGATAGAAAAAGAGCGGGAATAATCCCATGAGTAACAAGGGTATATGATCTCTCCACAAGTATTTTCGTGCCGCAAATGCCGGTAATACTAGGGCAAATAAGAACAGAGGAGATAGTAAAATGCCGGGAATACGCTGTAGAAAATAGAGCATGTTGCGGGGAAGGCGTTTTAGAAGGGTAACGACCACTTCAGAAAAGGGCTTCTTCTCCGTCGATTCAGTTCGGCTAATTCCATTTTCTCCATAGACCTCTTTGGCAGCCTGCTCATAGTCCAGCTGTTCTGAATACTGCTTCGCGAGCATATCGGTCTTCTGGAAGATACCAGGTGTGCCCAAGGTGGCCTCTGAAAGCATGACATAGCCACCCAACGCAATACCAAAGGCTACCAACCCTATCAGAGCTATTTTGATAGATAAGAACCACGCAGCCCAAGAATTGTTAGGCTTTTGCTCGGGTAATGCAAAGGTGCTGGTAAAGGGCACTATCAACGTTGCAAGGAAAAATAGCAGGCCTTCATTCCTCGTTGCCGTATAGGCTCCGAAGGTAAGCCCCCAACCCAAGACTGCCAAAGATGCGTTCCTTCCTAAAACCAACGCGCTGGTGCGACAAGCAGCAATAAGAAAAGCGATACCCGCTGCCTGCAATCCCAAATAAAACATCTCGGCATAACCATTAGTCGAATAAGAAATCAACCGCGGATGCAAGGCGCAGAACAACCCCGCCAACCAGGCGACGTTTGACCCATAGTAGGTTCGCGCTATCCATACCACTGGAATCATCATTAGGACGCCAGGAACCAACGTCGATAAGATAGCTGCCTGCAGCTGATTCGCGCCGAGTAATACAAAGAGGGCTTCCCAATAGCAGAAGAGGCTCACCCAGAAACGGTCTATCTTCTCGAAGTGGCCACCAGCAAGGTTCACAGCAATGTTAGAATACTGAATAGCATCGCCAACGACAGCAGTTGTGAAAAACAAGAAGGCGACCCTCGCCGCCAGGGCGATCGTGACTATCCATAAAGCTTGATTCCAAAACGAAATATGGCTTGTAGTATGCTGATAGAAATCAAAGGTCTCGCGAAATCTAGCCACTGACGGTGACCTAAAGACCAGGAAATTGTAAGTAAAGAAGCCCACTAAGGACCCAGCAACCACGCCTGCCAGTTTAGATGCATTGATCAGAGTAAACTCGCTGCCAGTCCACGCATTACCTAGATAAGAGAAAAAAAACAGAAAGGTAGAGGTGTTCACCAACATGGAGAAGCTAGCCATTAAGAAAAACAGTACGACCTCACGATGCGATGTGGAGGGAAGGTGAGACTTAAAGGTCCAGTAGCGATTGCTGAAATAGCTGAAGATCATTCCACAAGTGCAGGCAATGACCGAAATCAACCCAAGGACTACCAAGCTTGACGGTCTTACTAGAAAGATCAAAAGATTGGTTATGCCAAAGTCGATAAGGGTATTCACAACCCCAGTAGCAGAAAATTTCAGCATCTTAGACTTTGATGAAGGGGTAGCTGTCAAATGGTCCATTAAGCAAAACTCGGCGTTAGAAGATGTGTTACCTTCTATCTATCAAGTTTTATCTTTGACGAAAACAGGAAATGGAAAGTTCCAGGATATGCACGATTCTGAGCAACAGAGTAGGCAGGCATACGCATAAGGCTAATTGAGTTGCGACTCTTTGTGTCAGATGCTCCTGAAACCATCTACCCAAAAAAATGGGACTTAACAGGTTACCCCTATCTCATAGGTTGGAGTGTCTTCTGCAGCTAATGCTGCGAAACAGCAATTCTTATCTTAGCCCATTGCCATACCCGACGCAGGAGGGTTGGCTGTGGGTAAAATCAAAAAAACGTTCGCGTTGCGGAGCACCGCGTCTTGGTAACGTATTATTCTGCAATAAGATGGCTTCTACTAGACGTGTAGACGCGATGCTCCGCAGCGCGATGATATTGATATTTCCACCCCTAGCCACCCCTCATTCTTCGGGTATGGCTAGGGGCTAAGATAAGAATTGCTGCTTCGCAGCATTAGCTCAAAATCTTGTTCAAACC
>JAUXSF010000021.1 GCA_030679955.1 Chlamydiales bacterium
GCCCAATGGTGTTAAGTTAAGAGATAAGCTACTTAAAATTAAATATTTGTGAGATTAAAAATTTCATGATATTCCTGTTTGGTTACCAAGCCAAAAACAAGGAATATCATGAAAAAAGCTTCTGAAATTTTTGAGATCTTAAGACAAGAGATGCATTCTGAAGACTTTATGCGATCTTTTAGACTATCTACAAAAGCCTTTGTTAGAGAACGCACGCTGACCTTTACAACAATTTTGTCCTTCGTCCTTAATCTTTTAAGGAAAAGTATACCAAAAGAACTGAATAATTTCTCTGGACAATTACAAGTAGCAAGAACAACTCGTTCTGCTGTAACACAGGCAAGGGCAAAATTTTCGTCTCAAGCCTTTGTTAAGCTTAATAAGACTCTCCTTAAGGAATTTTACACCAATAATGACTTCAAAACATACCATGGGTTCATTCCTCTAGCTATAGACGGATCTACCGTGCAGTTACCCAACTCTTCCGAAGTCATAGAAACTTTTGGGTTCGCCTCAAATCAAACCGAACATACAATGCCTATGGCTAGAGTTTCGATGTTGCACGACACTTTGAATGGCATCACGTTGGACGCTAGAATAAAGCCCTATTGTATAAGTGAAAAAGACATTGTAATAGAGCATTTAGAAGCAATAAAAGACTTGCAACTTGATTTAGGTAAAATTTTGATAATTTTTGATAGGGGCTATCCCTCATATTCGTTGATATATTACCTATTGGAAAATGGTATGTTTTTTTTGATTCGTTGCGGTGGTGGGTTTTTGAAAGAGATTAATGAGACAGTGAAGGCAGGAATAAAAGATAAAATACAGACAATCCCATTTAAACGAGCCTCAAAGGATGCCAAAGAGGCTATTGCCCGACTATTTCCAGATCATTTGCCTAATGAGATTACCTTTCGTGTTGTTGTTCTAGAGCTAAAGACAGGAGAGCAAGAAGTCTTATTAACATCATTAATGTGTACGGAGACATATCCTCTAAACATATTTCTAAATCTTTACTTCAGTCGATGGAATATTGAGGAAGGGTATAAATTCTACAAAAGCGGAGTAGAAATAGAAAATTTTAGTGGAAAATCGGTGTTAAGCGTTGAGCAAGATTTTCACGCTACAGTACTAGCCACTAATGCTCGGGCACTTTTAAGTCTAGAAGCCTCAAGAGAAATTCAGAAAGATGAGGAGAATTTGAGTAGAAAATATGAATATGTTGTGAATAAAAAAGTGTCGATGGAGGGGTTGAAACATGATTTTGTTAAAGTTCTCCTTAATCGAGGATATGATATAGAGGCTTTTTGTTCGCGGGTAAAAAGTACCATGAAAAAAGATCGCATTCCCATACGGCCCGGGAGGAATTTTAAACGTGTTGTCAAGCATCGCCGTAGAAAATTTCATATGAATCAACGATAAGAGAAAACTATATATAAATTTTGTTAACTTAATACCATTGGGCGTCAGCCTGTGGCTACATGCTTCAATCGCTTCGCGATTAGCTGCGGAACACTCTTAAATAAATCAATCATGCGTAATTTTTAAACTACAGCAACTTACGATTCAATTCTCATAATTAGGTTGATGCGTATGCCTGCCAGCCGCGCAGCGATCATGCACATCCTGTAAATATAAATTTACTGATAACTAAAATAAAGATTAGTAATTCAAAATATTAATATCTAAACAGACCCTCCAAAACACAATGTAAACGGACTTTTGAAATTAATTCATAAGGTGCATTGATTTAATTAAACATACCTGACATATTTTGATTTTCCGCAAACTTTCCTATAGGAGGACTAATATGAGCTCTATTTATACAACAGCATTTGGCGTAACCACCGCAGCACTAGGCATAGGAGCTGCCGAAGCTATTGGACGAAGTAATAAATTACCTGCAGGAACGGGTGCTCTGGAAGGCCTATTTACTATATGCTTGCATCATGCAGTCCAACCAGCCTGGACAGCCTATGTGATCAATGCGGGCCTGAATCCTGTAGCTACCGCTGTACTCTTAGTGGCACGTATTGTCATTCAAGCTGCAGTTTCTAGTGCAGTGATCAACCAATTCGTCGGTAGCGCCTTCCCAATTGAGAAAGGTACCGTTGTAGGTAGCTGCTCTATTGGGGCTTATGCCATATCCCAGTTTCTTGTAAAAGCTGCTGCAAGAGCCGCTCAAGCATAAATACGCGTTATAATGGTCACAGATTGTCTGTCTGTGACCATTGATTCACTGTCTACCAGCGGCGGACTTTCTTGTATAAAGTGTCCCAAGCGCTATCTACAACCTGCTGCGTTTCGATATCATAAAGAGTAATGGTCATGCGGTACTCTTCGTAATCGTAGCGTCGGTCAGCTGTCACGGCTTTAGTCAAACGTACCTTGCCCAAAAACTGAGGCGCTGTAACTTGCCCGGGAGCGAGACGAGTGCTGTTACTGTACTTAGGATCGTTAATGATCTTGTTCATCGTCCAATCAAGTTCCTGCTCGTCACAGTGATCCCCAACAGTAACGATAAATCGTCCATCTTCCACCGCCACACCCTCCAACACATCGCGTATCATGTCGGTGGCAATATATTGATCGGTTCGATTGTCGACCTGCGTTATCACTATGCGTGGCAATCCACATTGCTTAGGATCGTAGGCTGTTTGGTAAAACCAGCGGTCCATTAGGCTGCAAGCAACACTCCTTGTTTGAATACGTATGTCCGCGGCACCATAGCGAGAATCTAATTTTAGGCGGCAGTGTCCAGGGGTGCAATCCATAGCCGTACGAACACGCCGTCCATAACAGCATCCAGCATCACAACTACTAAGAGTCAGGGTTGCTAGCAAAGTGAAAAGCATTAGTCTCATGTTCGGTCTCCTTTATGGCTAAGAAAGTGTTCGGGAACGATGACTTGTGTCACCCCAGGATGTAACTGAAAGACATGGATGATACAGAGGCTATCGGGTGGAAGGTTCAAATTATAACAATAACTTTCACGATAAGGTCCGCAAGGATCTACTGTAAACTCCAGACGATGTTGTCCTGGCTCTACATCGTAGCGGGCGCCGTCAATGGTCAAGGGCAAAGTCCCCCAGGAACGTGTATCAGCACGGGTATTGATATTGGCGACAAGCATCGCGATATCAGCAACGAGACCTAGCTCAGGGCTGGCATTATCGGCGCAAGCTACAATACCCCGACGTACCAGCAAGCGGGCAGCAGCGCGAGCGGCAATAACGGGCAGCTTTTGATCTAAAGCCGCGCAGGCGGCTTGCCCAACATCATACCAACGCTGGAGTGGTTCTGTGCAGCCATCTAAGACGGCTTGTACTGGAGCTGGCATACTAGATGGGTTAAAGACTAGCCCTGGAACAGGTATACCGGTCAAAGAACATAGTGCCGGCGGCGCACCATGGCACTGCATAAAGATTTCTAGCGCCAAGGCAGATACTACAGAGGCGTCCGTTGTCACCGAAACTTTTTGCGGAACATTACCATTATGGCACATCACCAAAACAGTTGCCTTTCCGCTAGCAGCCTCTGCACTACACCCTACATTAGCCTGTTGGTACAAAATACGTGCATTGCTTAGGTCTCCGCGCTTTTCTAACATCAAAGCGAACAAGTAATTAGCCAGTGCATTTTCTGGAACGCAAAAGCTCTGTGTCACAGGCGATCGGCAGTAGGAATCCCTTATTGCTTGCTGGACTTGCTCACACTGGCGCAAAAGGGCGAAAGCATTGCTGCAGTCGTTCTGCTGTAGTAGCGTCAAGGCAAAGTAGACCCTTGCTAACACTTGCTCAAAGTCTTCTCCAGCGTACGCGCCTACATCATCTTGAAAAGCGGTTTGAGCTAACTGCTCCATAAACGGCTTTTGATTAAAAAAATCCAAGGCGGCGATTGCTTTGTCAAAGTCTTGAATGGCTTCGTTACTGTATCCACAAGCAAAACGTGTCATAGCGCGATCAAGTAATAGCCATGAAGAATTACACGATTGACGAAAGTCGCCGCTGGGCATCTCACAGGCTATGAGAGCAGATAGACGATGCTCCGCACTGCATAAATCCCCGTTGCGGTAGGTACACAGGCAAGTACCCCGATGTGTAATAGATGGTGCGGTGCAACCAGCACAACACAATAAAACCAAGGGAAGAATAAAACGCAGCGAAGTTTTTAGCATGACCAAAATCCCATTTTTGAGGTCATTATTTTAGCGGTTAAATCTAAAAAAGGAAGGAAAAAGGGCCATTTTTACAGGATATGCAGGCATACGCATCAACCTAATTTTGGAAAAATGTACTAGTTGGGATGACTTTCGGCAGCTAATCGCGCAGCGATAATGTTTATCCTGTTTAAGCCCCCATTTTTCACCAATTCTTTATCTTCTCTTAATAGAATTGCTATAAATCTTATGTTACTGATATAAAATACATCTAATCTATTAATCAAGATGACTATGCTACTATCAAGAATACTTCTAATTTTTTCTTTAATTCTATGTAGTTCCCTGCATGCAATGGAGAAGATCTCTGAAATCGGCGCCTACGAATTCGAGCTGCCTAATGGAATTACCGTTTGCCTAAGACCTATTGACGATTCCGACGATATCCTTATTAGAGGTATTGCTCCTGGGGGCTTCTCTGTATTGCCCGTCACACAACGTTCATCTGGTAAATTGGCGGCGGATATTGCTTGGGACTCTGGCTTTGGTCCTTGGTCGGGCAACGAACTAGGTAATAAATTATTAACTGACTCAATTGAGCTGGATGCACGCGTTACGCCTTTTAGCCGCTCGATTGATGGCATGGCTTCTCCAGCAAGAATTGAAGAACTGCTACAAGTTATACAGCAACTTTATACAGCACCACATTTTGACCAAAGTGCAATGGCTGCGGTTAAGAAGCGTTTGAGTGAAAGTGTGCAGCTACGACACCAAGATCCAGAGATGTTATTCGAAGATGTTATACGCTCCGTTAACACAGGCGACTTGGCAGTTCTGCACCCTGTGACTGCCGAAGACCTTAGAAATATCGACTTTGAAGTGGCAAAAAAATTCTATCTAGAAAACTTCCTAAGCACCGATGGCCTGAAATTCATTATCGTTGGCGAGTTTGATGTTCAAACAACCGTTCCATTAGTCGCGAAGTACCTGGGGGCTATTCCTAAAAAGTCAGCTGCTATTGGCGAGGAACTTGCTCCAAAGATATCCATACCGCCCGGTGTGAATAAACAGGAACTTGTCAGCAAGAAGCTACAAGAATGCTTAACACGGCTGACCTTTCAGCTTGATCTGAACATAACAGAGAGTTCCTGGCAGCAACTAGAGATCGCGGCACAGGTTATCGAAACACGCTTACGCACACGCTTTCAAGAAGTTCTGGGATCCACACAAGGCATTGATGTGGCTTATGAATTCCCCTACTACCCACATAATAGCCCTGCTTGGCTAGCTATTCAATTTCGCTGCCCCAATTGCAAGACAGATGGTTTAGTAGCGCTAATCTTAGCAGAGTTTCAACGCCTTCGCACCGATGGCCCTACTCAACAGGAACTCGAGAAGGTCCGCCGTCAGCAGGAGGTCAACGACGAATTTTGGTTACAGCATAAGCGCTACTGGCTCGAGCAGCTCTCTAATTACTATCTCTGGGGGCTAGATATTCGTGGCATGATAAAGGACTACAAAAATAGCCCGCATTATAAGCCCGAGCTCATCAAAGAGTTTCTAACGAAGCATCTCGTTATCAGCGGTCATACTATGGTTTTATTGAAACCCAAATAGATTGTCTGGTAATTCTTATACATCACACATGTAATCTTTAAGTATTCTTCATAGGTCTCTACTAATATCTACGCCGTACCAAATAACCCATAAATGGAGAGCTTTATGGACCCAACTCAAGTCTCTGGCGTTAGTACTACCACGTCGGTAGTTATGCCAAAAGAGCAGAAAGTAGAAAGCACAAGCTCAGGCAAAATGTCCTTTTGCTTAGGCGTACTAAAAAATCTAACTCTGGTTACTGTCGGTGCAGCCGGTGGAGCATATCTTGCGATCAACTATCAAGAACAGGGTAAAGAGATGTTTACCAAAGTGATGGAGAGACTTTACCCAACTGAAATTGTTCCAATACTGCCCCCACCAAACATGTGGATCTGTGAAACCTTTGAGTATATTAGATTAGCGCTTTTTAACTGATAAGTTGGTTTGTGCAAAATCACGCCCATAACTTGGCTTTGGTCAAGTTATGGGGTAAAATCAATCTTGCCATTCGCATAAGCTTCCTCTATCATTGATTGATGAGGTATTGGATGCTGGACTGCTCTCTTGGAATTATTTTAGATTCTGAACGAAAAAGTGTTCTTCTGGTTCAACGCAAAGATGTACCGGTATGGGTTCTACCCGGCGGAGGCATTGACCCCGGTGAGACACCTGAACAGGCTGTCATCCGCGAGGTAGAAGAGGAAACTGGACTTCAAGTATCCATCACACGCCGTGCTGCACAATACTCCCCTATCAACCGCTTTACCAGTACAGCAAACGTCTTTGAATGCCAAATTCACCATGGCATGATTCGCAAAAGCGACGAAGCGCAAGATATTGCCTTTTTCCCTTTGGACTCACTGCCCGAGCTATTCTTTCTTTACCACCGCCATTGGTTAGAAAAAGCGCTGATGGAACCAAACCAAATTGTGTGCGAGCCGATGTCGCGCAAAACCTATTGGTCTATTATCTTATTCTATCTGCGTCGCCCACAATGGGCTATCCGCTATTTGATGACGCGGCTGAGCGTTAAATTCCTTTCTTATTGATTTTTTTTCGCAAGAAGCCAACACTACACCTCATGCTATCTGGAACAACAACATGGATAAGAAGCCTGGAAAGGCTATGCATACAGTGGTGGTGGGTGCTGCTGTGTTTGATCGTTCTTTTTATGATTCACGAACGCTCAGCAAAATCCCGCCAAGATGAATTTGCACGCCTGCAAGAACACCTGACTCAGTTACAAGTGCAAAGACAGGCGGAACTTATTCGTAAGCAGGATTTGGAATTACAGATCAACAGCCAGAGCGATCCAGAATGGGTTGAACTGGTACTCAGAAAGGGTTTAGGTTTGGTGCCTGAAGGACAAGTGAAAGTCTTTTTCGATAGTGGTGCGTAGACATGGAAAATGCTCTACTCCTCATGTGTCTGGTACTTTTTACGCTGATCGGAGGGTTAACCTCTGCTTCCGAAGTCGCGCTGTTCTCCCTATCTGCTCCGCGTATTAAAGCGTATCGCAGCGATCCCGATTCGCGCAAAAGACTAATTGCAGATTTGGTACTGCGTCCACGCGAGCTGGTGGTAACGCTTTTCATGTTGAACATCACGGTAGGCATCCTACTACAAAACAGCGCCTCGGCGCTATTTGGCAGCGCTTCCAGCTGGGTGTTTAAGGTGGGTGTCCCGCTGATACTGATGTTGCTATTTGGGGATATCCTGCCCAAGTACATCGCCATCAACAACAATTCACGCATTGCCTATGCGGTAGCTCCAACGATTGCGAAGATAGCTGCATTTCTAGCACCTATCCGTAAAGTCATCTTAGCTGTATCTGTACCTGTCTCAGAAGCTATGTTCTTCTTTCTGAAGCGTGAAGACGATATCTCACGCGAAGAGATGCATCATGTTCTAAAAACCTCGCAAGATCATGGTGTTCTCGACCGCGATGAAGCAAAGCTAATCAATGGCTACCTTGATCTACAGGAATATCAGGTAAAAGAACTCATGCGTCCTCGCGACGAAGTTCTCTATTACGATATTCAAGAGCCAATATCCAAACTAGAGCACATGTTTGTCGATCAAGAGGTCACAAGGATACCTATTTGCTCCGGCACTCTACATAACGTTCTGGGAATCCTCACCGCTGACAGTTATTTGCGCAACCGCGAGGATGTAGCGGAACCGGCCGATCTGCAGAAATTCCTAGCCAAGCCCTTTTATGTTCCCGAAGCTACTCCGGCACGCCGATTAATGCGTTATTTCGATGAACGACAAGAAGTCATGGCCATTGTCGTCGACGAATATGGCTCTGTCGCTGGCCTAATCACACGGGAAGATCTTGTAGAAGTGGTTGTGGGAGACATCACCGATCGCCGCGATGCACAAGGCAAATATACTCGTGCAGGTGATGACGTAATCATCGCTAGTGGCAAGCTAGAACTAAGCGAGTTCGAAGACATCTTCGGTATCTATCTAGATAGCCCTAACAATATGGTGACGCTAGGTGGCTGGCTCTGCGAAGCTATGGGAGATATCCCTAAAAGCGGCTCCAAGTACCAAACAAATGACTTTCTATTTCAGGTGCTCTCATCAGACCCTAACCGCGTGCGACGAATTTATGTTAGGCGCCTGTACCCAAGACGTAGACCCGGCAAGGAGAAGCGCCCATGAGCTCCGAAGCCACCTTTTGGTTCGTATTAACTTTCAGCTGCATCATGACGGAAGCATTTTTCTCCGGCATGGAGATGGCTATTGTATCTTTCAACAAAGTGCGCCTGCAGTATTACGTCGCCAAAGGCTACAAGAGAGCTCAATGGCTAAACTGGCTTTTGCAACACCCTAGCAGACTATTCGGCACAACGTTGCTAGGCGTAAATATTGCGATGCAGTTGGGTTCAGAATGCTCTAGACAACTGTATGAAGCTTTGGATCTTAAGGCCGAGTTCGCCCCGCTGACTCAGGTCTTTCTGGTACTGATCTGCGCCGAGCTAGCACCAAACTTCGCAGGTCGACGCTATTCAGTCAGCCTGGGCATGCTAGGGGTTCCTCTGGTTTATGCCGCTGCTAAAATTATGACGCCAATCATCTGGATCATCGCGGGAATCTCCAAGCTTGCAAACCGTCTTGTCGGTGGTCAGGAAAGGCAAAACCGCCTCTTCCTAAGCCGTGATGAATTGCTAACAGTTATTGAAGACCATTCTGACGAACCAAAGCAGGAAGGTGAAGAGCTAAACGTTTTGGTTCGTAATATCTTCTCGCTACGAAATAAAATTGCAGGTGATGTTATGGAGCCGATGAACGCCGGCCGCATGATCTCAGCGCATGCAACAATCGGTCAAATGGGTGATATGCTAAAAGACTTCCCCGCACCATTTGTTCCAGTATACCAGCGCTCGATCAATAACATCGTCGGCATAGCTATTCCCCGCGACTATATTAAAGCTCCGTCAGATCAACGTGTAGGAACGCTCGCGCGCTCCCCTTGGTTTATCACTCAAGAAACTACATTGGTCGAGATCCTGCATCAATTCCGCAGCAATAACCAATCGGTAGCTGTAGTCTTGGACAAACCAGGACGTGCTGTGGGTATCCTAACTCTCGACGATTTGTTGGAAGAAGTCTTCGGTAAATTCTCCGAGACATTAGCGTCCCCGTACCTATTCCGTTCTCAGAAAATCCTCATGATCGACAAAAATTTCCCAGGCGATATGAAGATCACTGACTTCAATGCTCAGTTTGGTGTCTATTTAGATCCACAGGATACCGAAACTCTTGCTGAACTCATGCATAAAGTACTGGGACATCCTCCTGCTGATGGCGAGTCCATCTATCTTGAACCTTTCCGTCTTACAGTGAAAAAATCTAATCTCCTTGGTGCTAAAACAATCACCGTCAAAACCGAAGAGTGAGATAAGGAGATAGAAAGGGGATTTTTTTTTTACCACAGAGGCACAGAGACACAGAGAGGGAGGGAGAGGGGAACGAGAGAAGTTTACACAATGAGCCTTCTTATTCCATCTCTTAATAAAGCCACATTAAAATTGATCAAAAGACCAACCCCACCCCCACGCAACTTCAAGTAGGAAAGCAATTGAGCTTCATGCACTGGAGCAAGATCTCTGACGGATTTAATTTCGATGATGACTTGATCTTCTACAATAAGGTCTAAACGATATTCACGCTCAAGTTTGACTCCCTTATACATGATCGGAACCAATTGCTGGCTCTCAACTTTAAGATCTTTTTGACTGATTTCATAAGCCAAACAAGCCTCGTAAGTGGATTCCATTAAACCAGGCCCTAAGTGACGATGTACTTCTATCGCAGCTCCAATGATGGTAGCCGTAAGTAGTTCTGAACCCATCTATGCTCCAATAAAAAAAAATAGTATAATCTAACTTATTCTTTTTCTGGGTATAGAATTTCCTCTCCTTCCCTCTCTGTTCCCCTCTCCCTCCCTCTCTGTGCCTCTGTGTCTCTGTGGTAAAAAAAAATCAAAACAAAACTATGAGGAACAACAGTAAAACGTCGTCCCCCTTTGTGTCTCTGCGTCTTGGCGTTGAATTCCTCGCCTACCTAAGGCGTTTTACGCAGTCTATGATGATCTGAATAGCTTCATCGACCTCTTCATCGGTAGTCAAGCGGCTTAGAGAAAAGCGCAATGACGAGCGTGCCTGTTCTAATGGAACGCCCATATTAGTTAGTATTCGTGAAGGCTCCAATGCCCCTGTAGAGCATGCCGAGCCATGGCTAGCGGCAATACCATGTTGATCCAGATTGATCAACAACGCCTCACCATCGACACCTAAAAAAGCTAGGTTAGAAGTGTTGCAGATACGCGGTCCCTCACCATTTACAACGACATCTGAAATGGCGCCACGTATTTCCGCCTCAAAGCGATCGCGGAGCACACGCATGCGTTCGGTTGCATGCGGTAGTTCTTCTCGCACTAGCTCGAGAGCTGTTGCCAAGCCTACGATGCCTGGAACATTCTCTGTGCCGGCTCTCAAACCAAATTCTTGCCCACCGCCGGTAATGAGAGGTGCGACCTTAAGGCGTCCGCGCATGCATAGAAGGCCAATACCTTTAGGTCCATGAAACTTATGTCCGCTGAAGGCCATAGCAGACACTCCAGCAGGGATGGCATAGGGCTCTTTACCCAGCAATGCGACACCGTCAACAATTAGCGGCACGCCTGTTTCGCGCGCTACGGTGGCTATACCGTCGATATCTGTCTTGACGCCAGTTTCATTATTCACAGCCATAATGGCTATTAAGGCTGTATGTGGAGTAATCGCTGAGTGCACAGCCTGCGCAGAAACAGAGCCAAAACTGCCTGGAGCTAGAAAAGTGACATTCCAACCCGCCCGCTCCATCTCCTGCACGGTGGCGAAGACAGCTGAATGCTCAACACTAGAAGTCACAATATGTCCAGGCGGCCTGCCGCTGCAGATACCTCGGATTAGTGTGTTAAGCGCTTCCGTACCACTAGAGGTGAAGATGAGTTCACGTGGACGCACACCCAGGTAAGAGGCTACATTGCGCCGAGCTTCATCGACAAGCACTCTAGACTGCCTACCAAGAGTATAGGGGCTAGAAGGGTTGCCAAAATCGTGCTTTAAGCAATGCGTGATCGCCTGAATAACCTTTGGATCTAAAGGCGTTGTCGCATTATTGTCGAGGTAAATGGTTCGCTTCATGTGACACGGATCAGCACGACAGTGATGTTATCATGCCCACCGCGAGCCTTAGCAGCATCTACAAGGCGTTGCGCAATAACATTCATGTCTTTGTCTGACTTTAAAATTTCTTCAATACTATCTTTTTGCAACAAGTCCGATAGTCCATCGCTGCAGAGTAAAAAGGTGTCGCCGGACTCAAGATCGCGCACAGCGACCGATGGCTCGACAATAGGTTCTGTGCCAATAGCTTTGGTAATAATGTTCTTGTAGACAAAGTCACCTGCATTCTGTTCGCGGATCTGACCCGCAGCAACAAGCTCACGCAATAGTGAGTGGTCTTCAGTCAGCTGCTCTAGATCACCAGCACGCAGTCGATAGATGCGGCTATCACCAACGTGAGCGTATATGAGGCCTTCATCATGTATATGTAAGCAACATAAGGTTGTGCCCATGCCTTTTAAACTATCATCTGTTTTAGATAGTTCATAGACAACCCTGTTGGCTTCCTCTATGGCTTGCCGAATGCAGCCACCCACATCAAAAATGGTGCGCTGATCATCGGGTAGTGACGGCAATTTCTCTTTAAGAATACGTGTAAGAGCCGATACCGCCTCGCGTGCCGCGACATCGCCGGAGCGATGGCCACCCATGCCATCCGCCAAAATATAGATGTGATGTTCGGGAATCTGGCCCCATACATCCTCATTCTTTTGACGGACCAACCCGATGTCGGAAAGTCCAGATGCTGAAACCTTATAGGTCATTACGTTACGTACCATAGCTTTTTACATACCGCTTGTTATCATATCACTGTTTAAATTAGCAGCCAACAAACCAAATTTAATTTATCCCTCGCCATAACCCAATAAAATCATCGTTACACTGATTGCATTGAAAATACAATGCAGGCCAATACACGCCCATAGGGATCCCTGACGCTCATATAAAAAGCCTAAAAACAGAGATAAGAAAAATAGGCCCGTTAATAGTTCAGCATTAGCAACACCCTGACTTGGAGAAAAGTGCACCAAGGTAAAGAGTCCAGCCGTGACTAGAATGGAAACATAAGCGGAGTGATTTTGACGTAAGTAGCTCTGCACGAAACCCCTAAACAACAGTTCCTCAATCACTGGCACGAAGGCAACTATAGCAATAGTCGAGGCGCCAGTGAGAAAATAGTCGCCGTAGGTGCTCTTCAAGTGTCTAACGGCTACTTGATCGAGCGGAGGCGCTTCTATCATCATACGGCTAAGGTCGTGTATCGTCTCGGCAGCAAGGGTGACGATCGGAAAGGCAATAAACCAGGTAATAACTCCTAAGGAAATATCACGAAAACGTTGCATGGGAGATGATCCCTGCTTTTCCCATATGGCTACTTTGGTCAGCATGCTGTATCCAACCAAAAGCGGTAAAGCGAGGGCTACGCCGACGAAATTGATCCATCCCTCTACCATCGGTTTTGAGAAGGCATCTTCGATACTTGCTTCGCCATCAGTAGCGACAATCCAGGTTATGGCTAACGAGGGCAACAAGATTACCTGAATTCCCAAATATACGAAGAAAGCTCCCATTAATTGAAAAAGGTTCGGCCCAGTTCGTTGCATTTCATAGGGATGCTTCAGATGGAAAAACCCTGCACGCCAAGCGATCGCCAAAGCGATTAGTGCAAGCGCCGCCAGATAGAGAAGAGTAACAATCTTCTCGGGGATCAAATAAAATAATTCAAGGATATGGCTCATATCGCGAAACCATATCCATTTTTTTAAATTCGATCAATAAAATGCAAAGATGTCGTGATCATAGATGTGGACATAACAAGATAGGTAGGATCACTGCCTATCCTGTAAAAATGTTCCTTTATTAATTTGAACGCTTTGATAACCAGTATCCGGCGACCACATCGTCTACAGCTTGCTTTAGAGGTGCATTAACCCATGGGAGTCTATTTACAACATTTGGAGCCCAACGAAAATATTCATCTACTCGTTCTGGTTCCCAATCCACAGGAGGACCTTTAGCCATATCCGTTAGGTTATTGAGCTTATCAGCTAGCTTTATCTGAGCTGCACCCGCTGTTTTTTCAGGAGCGTGCTGAAACTGCAGAGCCTTACGTTGCTGCTTGGCTAAAGTTTTGTCATCGGTCACTTCCCGCACAAAACCTGAAACGCGTGAACCAAAAAGTTTTTCTATTTCGTCGAAAGTTGTATCAGTATCCTCTACTGTGTCGTGTAGTAGAGCAGCTACGATAACATCCGTATCACGTACCCCACCTATTGCCATCAGGTGATCGGCTACACCAATAGGATGAATGATGTAAGGTAAATTTTCGGGATCTTTACGTTTTTGAAAATGATGCTTCTGCGCCGCAAAAGACAAAGAATCTAAAATTTTGTGAACATCTTTATGAATCAACCCCTCACCACTTACATATGCTTGCTTCAGGGTTGTGGAAAAGGTGCTGAATTGCGCTAGGACCTTTGGGTGATCTTGGGTTGTAGTACGAATTACCTGACGGCAATTGTCTATATGAAGATCAATGGTCTGAACCACCATAACCTGTGAAGCCATCGGTTCTGACTCCGCAAACGCCGGGACGCTGGCAGACATTATCGCTAAGATCAAAGAAAAACATCTCATATCAACCTCTTGATAGTACGTAAATCAATCGTTTTCAACATCTTAAGACTCAATCATAACCTAACCAATTTTTGTAGTCCATTGCAAAAATTCCTCTAGCGAGCTATGACAGTACACATGGGTGCTATTGCCGGTGTTGTCTATCCAGATGTTTTTCAGATAACTGACTTGCTACGACCGATGCTTAAAATGCTTCGGCGTCGTTGTCAGAAACCCAACACTGTACATAATTGGAAAAATATTCAGGTTGGCGCTGCTGGGCACCCTATCGCTGTCAACGATAAGCATACCGTTTTGGCAGCTATCGATGGCGTCATCTATAATGCGGACTCTCTTTGGAGCGTTTTAGAAGAGAAAGGCTTTGCCAGAGATGAGAATGTCGCTAGGCTAATCGTTAGCGCTTACGAGGCTTTCGGGACCTCCTTTCTCGAGCAAATAGAGGGTGATTTTGCTCTTGTAGTCTTGGATGAAAATAACTCTCAATTACTACTGGCGCGCGACAGAATTGGAAAAAAGCCTCTGTACTGGTACCATGACCACCAACACTTTCTGTTTGCCAGCGAAATTCAGGCTTTATTAGCCACAGGTGCTGTGCCACAAACTCCTGCAACAGACGGCATGGCCGCCTACCTATCCCTAGGCTATATTGCCCAAGATGTCACAGCAATCGAAGGAGTTAGTCGGTTGCTTCCTGGGCACTACCTGATCTTGAGACCTAATCAGCACAAAACAATTCACTCATACTGGTCTTACAGCTCGCTGTTTACCTCTCCTCGCTATGTGCCACCGCCGAAGGTGGCGGAACATGTTAACATTTTACTCCAGGCCGCTGTTAAAGAACGGTTACCAGCCTCTGCCGACCCTGTGGGGTGTTTTATTTCCGGAGGTCTAGGATCGGCAAGCATCGCCTATTATGTTCACATGCTGCGTGACGACAATAAGATCGAGGCCTTTTCAGCAGGTTTTGAGAAAGAAAATAACGACGATTTGCGCATAGCGTCACAAGTAGCTACTGCGCTATCTTTCCCACAAAATGTTGCTGTAATCAACACCAAAGACGTATTAAACGATTTGGTCAAAGTTATTTGGCACTTAGGTGAGCCAATAGCTGATCCCAATATATTAATGACTTGGAGCTTAGCCTCCTTAGCTGCAGAGGGGTCAGTTCAAACGGTTTTTTCTGGTATGGGCAGCGACGAATTGCTAGCGGGTCACACTCGTTACACGTTTAAAGAGTCTGGTGAACATAACCAATCATGGTTTCAACGTATTCAGCAACCCATCAAGCGGAACTTAATCGTGCCGCTGTTAAACGCATTTTTTCCTTCGGCATCTTTGGAGATGTTGAGAGACTGCAAAACAAACCCTTGGCAAGCTCAATACTTGCATGCTAATGCTCTTTTTGATGAAAAATTGCTTCGAGAAGCCTCTCCGGCCCTGTCAGGGCTCTTCGATCCCACTACTTTTTTACACAAGTTTCATCAATTGGCAAAGATCAAGTCTATCGTTTCATCTTTTCTATACTTTGATGTCAAAACGAGGTTGCCAGACTGCTATGTCATGCAGCTCGACCGTCTTACTAGCGCTTTTGGACTCGATTGGAAAGCGCCATATCTCTCAAATGAAATTGTTGAGTACTTAGCAGGGGTACCGGAGCCAGAGCAATTAGCTGTGGATGATACAGCTTCTTGCCTGAAAGCCATTCTAAAATCGCACCTACCAGAATCCGTGATTCGACGTCCTAAGGTATCGCGCCCACATTTTCTAGAGTCTTGGACGGATGACCCTATTCTGGCGCAGGCCTTCGAGCTGCTACGTCAGGGCAACTGCGTCGATACAGGTCTTATTTCCAGTAGCTGGCTCAGCGAAAATCTGGAGACACCCCAGAAACGTAAGCAGTCCTTCAAATTTCTTTGGGCTGTGATGGTTTTGGAGATCTGGCTGAGGTTATTTATCGTGCGTCCTATTCGTTCCGAACCACCAGAGATAACTCTGTTAGATTTCCTAAGCGAATAAAGAATATAAGTGTAGAACCACACTTTCGCGCCTTTGCGCCTTTGCGTTAAAAATCCTGTGTCAATAAAGCTTTGTGAATATCTCCACAGCATGTTAAAAACTTTTGCAAAGCGTGATTGAGGGAGCGATCTAATGTCCGAGAATCCATTAAAAGTTGTCCAAGTGCAAAAAGGCATGCCGCATCGCTCTCATAGCACGCATCAGGGCTCCGACTCTAGCGATAATAGAGACATCGAAGCACGCGCGTACTTCGAAAGACAATGGCTACTGAATCCCGAACAATTCGACCCTAACCAAAGCGCTATCGATCTAGAGCGAATTTCCAGAACGTGGAAGCGCATAAAACCTTTGCTCGAAGAGCCCGAACTGGTCACTGCAGATATCGGCTTCGGCTGGGGCGCCTTAACAACTAAAATTCGTGGTCGCGGAGCTCAAGTCGACGCTGTAGATATTGCTGAGAATGCTATAAAGCGCTTTCAAGCGAATGAGTCATGCGATGCCAAATGCATCCGCGATACTCTTCCCCGTAGTTCCCTAGCCGACGATGCCTATAATATCGTCGTCTGCACAGATCTTATTGCAGAGCTAGATCCACGCGATCATAGGCTCATGATATCTGAGCTCTATCGTATCCTAAAGCCCGAAGGGCACCTTGTCTGCTCCACCCCACTTGATTACCGAACCGATGGCGCCCTAGAACGTTTCGCTGCCCTGGTAGAAACCGAGTTTGAAGTTATTGAGTGGGACGTGAGTCATCATGCTTACCAACAACGTTTGCTCAATGTGCTCGGCAAATTTAGCTTCTTATCAGGCTTGCATAACTTCGTGCGCGCTAGCCGTCCCATTACGCTGTTTCTGGAAAGCATCTGCCGAGCGCTCAGTCCCGACACCGGCGTGACACACGCCATCTGCGTGGCCAAGTTAAAGTCACTAAACACCACACAATCTGTTGACGTGGAAACAATGGATCCACAGAATCAGCGTTTACGTAGACGTGTCTGGGAATAGTAACTTGTGAGAAAAAAAATGCCTAAATGGACCTCGCTTGCTTTATGCCTAATCGTTTGTGTGGGCGGAGGCTGGGTCACCGGTCTGGTCACCGAAGATTCGGTCACTACTTGGTATCCAACTTTAGTTAAGCCCTCTTGGACACCTCCCAACTACCTCTTCCCCATTGCATGGACAATTCTCTACACACTTATGGCAATCGCCTTATGGAAGGTGATCATCGCCCCTACGCGTAATAAGCAAACAGCTTACTCACTTTTTGGGCTGCAACTCGTTCTCAACTTCATTTGGTCGTTTTTGTTTTTCTACCTAGAGAGTCCAGGCTTAGGTCTGATAGACATCATACTTATGTGGATAGCGATAGTTGCCACTATGGCGGCATTCTGGAGACACTCACAAGTAGCGACATACCTACTACTCCCCTATCTGGCTTGGGTTTCTTACGCTTTTTCCTTAAACCTCTTCATTTGGATGCATAACTAACTTGGCATACAAAATTCTCGTCGCTGGCGCTAATGGTTATATTGGCTCGCAACTAGTTTCACTGCTGCTGGCTGCCGGACATCAGGTATATGCACTCGTTCGTCATCCTGCAGATTCCGAGGAGCCAGCTGTTGCTAACCTAACAACAATCGCCGGAGACTTACTTACCCCAGAGAGCCTCACAACAATTCCCCAAGATATCGATGTAGCTTATTACCTCGTCCACGCTATGAGCTATGGTAGAAAGGACTTTCCCGATCTGGAAGATCGCGCTGCACACAACTTTGTTGCCGCACTTAGAAAGACTTCAGCAAAACAAATTATATACCTAAGCGGATTGGTTAACGAGAAGAAGCTCTCTCCACATCTTGCTTCGCGATATAAAACTGAATGTATCTTAAAAGAGTCTGGCATACCCTATACTGTTCTACGAGCGGGGATTGTTATTGGATCAGGAAGCGCTTCCTTCGAGATCATCCGAGACCTGGTAGAGAAACTTCCCGTGATGGTTGCTCCCAAGTGGGTCAAAAACCTATGCCAGCCCATCGCAATCAGTGATGTAATGCGCTATCTAACCTCTATCATCATGCACCCAGAATGCATGAATCAGGTCTTCGATATTGGTGGGCCGGAACGCTTAAACTATAAAGAGATGCTTCTGGGCTATGCGAAAGCTAGAGAACTGAAGCGCTACATTTTTGTCGTACCAGTGTTGACACCAAGGCTATCTTCTTACTGGCTGTACTTTGTCACCTCGGTCAATTTCAGTTTGGCCAGCGCTTTAGTAGATAGTCTAAAAAATCACGCCATTTGCCACGATGACCGCATCCAATCTATTTTCCCACAACCCTGCTTAGGCTATATGGAGAGCTTAAAAAAGGCTTTAGATGTTATCGAACAAAATGCCCTTCTACCTAGCTGGAAGGACAGCCTAATTTCTGATAATCTAGAATCGCGCCTCTCAGCTCTAGCTAAAGTTCCTACCCAAGGATGCCTTGTCGACCAAAGACTCATCGAGTCCCCTCTCTCTGCACAAGAAGTCACCGAAAGAGTATGGGCTATCGGAGGCCAGACAGGCTGGTACTACATGAATTGGGCATGGAAAGTGCGCGGATTCATAGATAAAGTCGTGGGTGGTGTTGGACTTCAACGCGGCAGAAGTCATTCGCAAAACCTTCGTCCCGGCTTCTCTCTCGACTTTTGGCGAGTGCTGGTAGCCGATAAAGCAACCGGACACTTACTTTTGTACGCCGAGATGAAAGTTCCAGGAGAGGCATGGCTAGAGTTTTACGTCACGCCAACAGCAACCGGCTGCATGTTGCAACAAACAGCATCATTTCGCCCCAAGGGTCTAAGTGGCAGACTATATTGGTACACCCTGTTGCCCTTTCACCTACTAATCTTCCGAGGCATGGCGAGACAAATCGCCCTATAAAGTACATGCAACGCAAAGGCGCAGAGGCGCTAAGAGACAAAGAAGGGAACCTTTAAAGGCTGAATTATAGAGAGATACACTCTCCTTGTGTCTTAGAGCCTCTGCGCCTTTGCGTTTAATTCCCCTCTATATCTATTTAGATTTTTCTAACCATTGGATGATGGCAGCACCGAACTTGGGCAAATCATCCGGGCATCGGCTAGAGATAAAATGTCCGTCCACCACAACAGCCTCGTCAACCCAATTAGCTCCGGCGTTTACCATATCATCCTTAATCGCATCATATGAGGTGCTCTTCACACCCTTAATGACCTTTGCTGATATGGGCACCCAACCAGCATGGCAGATGAAAGCTATAAGCTTCTTAGCTTCATGAAACTGACGGGTAATCTCTAGAACTTTGGGTATCGTTCGTAATTTGTCTGGCGCATGTCCACCAGGAATGATCAGAGCATCGAAATCGCTCACTTTAACAGAATCAAAAGCAAGATCGGCCTTACAGGGATATCCATTCTTTCCTTTGTAAACTTCGTCTTTTTTCTCGCCCGCAATCTGGACGTTTGCACCAGCCTCTAACATGCGAAATTTAGGATACTGCAATTCCATGTCCTCGTAATCGCAAGCTACGAAAATTAAGATTTTTTTGTTCATCAATCACCTCCTGCTCTAAGGATAACTATAAGCCAACTGCCGGGATTCATCTAGAACTAAAAGGAGATATTTAAGTAATTAAAATTTATCGATTTACGTCAATGACATTCGAAAGAGCAGTATAATAATTCCTTAAGTTTGAAGATCAAATCGCATAACATTATACTTTTTAGTCTAATTTAAAGGAGTTATCTGATGTTTCAAAATATTTCTAATGCGTCATCTTTGTTAGTGCGACCGCTTTCGGTCTGGGCAAAACCAATGATCAGGACTCCCTCACACATCCAAACAGTAGGCCAACGTTCCCTTGCGACATCAAAGACGTTGAACAACTCACTGAAAACCTTGATGAATACCCTTGCGATGCATCTAACTAAACAGGAAGCTAATAGCACAATTTGCTGCATCAAAACGAAAGAAAAGCGAGATCTCATTTTTGTTGGAAATCAAAGCGCACTGGTGCACCGAGCTTTGCTCATGGGATCCATTACGAAGGATTTTGCAGTATTGCTCCCAGAACTAGAGCCAGGCAGGGAAAAAGAGTACTTTCCCGAGGAGTCCCTCATTTACGGCATCGCGAATCCAGAGTTAGCTCCGCTAGATCTTTACACGACATTTGCCACGGAAAAGGAACTTAACCCCGAAGCTATTCCACAATTCTTTTTAGATGCGATAAGGCATCCTACTGTTGCAAAAGCTTGGTCCACTTCAAATCTTGATCATGATACTGCGACAGCTGTACAGATCGAAATGATCCTCCATGGAATTTCCCAAGGGAACCCGATACCGGAGAAAGTTGAGGGCATCTCTGACAAGGATTGGAAGCAAGTATTTAAGGCTCTATCTTCCAAAATACTTATGGAATCAAACCTGCCGAAGTCTGTGATTGGTAGCTATGGGTACTTGCTGAACGATCTACCTAATGCTAAGATGCACTTTGACAACACGATGCGGGATTTCAAAGCTAGCTCGTTGCTGGAGGGTGCGCTACTAGGAATAAAAAAAGTTCCGGAAGATAAAGCGGCAGCCGTTATGACAACCCCCCTTCTAGTAGAAACCCTAAAGCAATCTTTAACAAAACCAAAACCGGTCCTTTAAACCTGCGGAGTAACTCATGGAAACCTTAGAAACGCTAAGAGCTCACGCCTCTTCATCGTCTTCTTCTAGTAGTGCGTCTTGCGTAGAATCACAAATACCGGTAGATCAGGTACCCCTAGAATTACGCGAATCCATATATGGGGTGCAAACGCCTGAACACGAAGCCTCTCTCAAAAAATTGAACGACGTTCTTGCGACAACACTCCAGGGCGATTACGAACAGCTATGCTACACTGTTCTCTTTGATAAAGGAAGACCAGGATTTTTTGCTTCTGTCAAAGATCCCGTCAACCTCATCCGCCGTGCCAACCATGGCGATTTCGCCGTGATGCTTGGCGGGTATGAAGCTGATCAAGTCGATAAGTTTAGAGGACCTCCAGGAAATCCCAACCTAGTTTTTGGCGTTGCTGATCCTGCATTCCACTCGATGCGTGAATATGCTTTTAAAGCTGTTTCACTATCTAACGAAATCGACATGGGACTTCATCAGATCGAATTCTTTGCCGATCTTGCCAGCAATGCGAAAGTTTCAAATGCGTGGGATAGTATTAAATGTAGGTTTGATTCTGGAATGACCAAAGCTTTTGATCTTTATGTAGAACATCACCTGCAAGGTGATTTATCAGAAGGGCTAAGAGCAATGCCTGCTGCATTTTTCAAGCCAGAATGGGTTCCACTGAAAACCTGGCCCAAAATATACTCGGCTATAGCAAGAGAGCTCAGAAGCTCAGAGGTGCCTCCAGAAGTCCTAGCTGTCATAAACAATGTGTTAGAAAACCCCAAGGGCAAGAAAGAGCAAGAGGCATTTTTAGACATAACGATTAAGCATAAAGCCAATCGCCTCAGGGAGTTAGCACTAGAAAAAGCCGAAACGCTGGAAACTAACAAGGCCATCGTGGTTAGTATGGATAGATTGAGCTTTGCGGAAAATAAGCGCAGATTCGCGGCTTTCACCGAAATAGTACGCCCATACTTGACAACGCCCGAAGGGCAGCAGATTTTGGATAAAGCTAAAGGCTATGAATAGATGGTGCAAAGCAATGCCATCAACTTGAGATTTTTTGGTTCTCAGCCCTCCGGCGCTGGGAACAACCTCTCTGCTTTGTCAATGGCGCCGAAATGAACTTACCAATAACATGAGGAATTATTGAAATTTTGCGGAGAACGTTATGGACGACCTCTCTTCCTTCCAACTGGTAAATCAGGTGACTCGTGAACAATCTTTCCGGGAGATTGCGCAAACGATTAATCCAAAGGCATATTACTACACAAAAAAGCTACCTGTACCCGTCTCGTTTCAAAGATCACCTTTTCCAAGAATTCTTGAAGCTGTTACTGGATGGAACGACTGTTTATCACGCCAATATACCATAACATTCATAGCACCATTGCAAATCAGCAGCCTCCAGCAAATTATTGCACCCATCCTCGCAAATAAATCGCTTTCCATTCTAAGGGAAAAAATGCCCTCTGATCAGGTAGAGATCGATAACACCTTACAGCTCGTAGAGGATGTTATATCTAAGATTATGTCGGCACACATGTCGACACAAATAGTGCTTTTTCCTCTTAGATTTATAGCAGTCCTAAATCATTCAGAGCAGGAAGCTCGCCAGATTAAACGACAATTTATTATCGATTTGTTTGCTGAGACCTTCTCCAATAGCCAATGGGAATCCAAAATTGGTAGGCACTACGATGCCCTATCTAGTCCTGAGCAGCTAGAAGCCGCTGCGGCAGAAATTGAGAATGCGTTGCAGGCGATGGCGGTAATTAATCATGCACTACTTACCAAAAGCGATGGCGGAAAGCTCGCTACCTTTTTTGCTTTTCTTTCCACTCCAGTTGCCTTTGAACTACTTTACTCTTGGGAACTGCAGACAGTGCACCGCATGACCCTGGTCTTAAAGCCTACCGAATGGGAGTCATGGAGAAACCTTTCTCGATCAGCAATTGATCTGTTAGAGCAAGATATTATAGCCGCTATAAGTGTTCATGAACAGTCCCAGTTTATCGAAATGCCGCATATCTCTGGATCTCAAATCAACGTCATCAATGAATTGCGAAACACGCTAGTTATCAACAGAAAAATATCTCAAAACTTAGCCTATCTCTTAGAGAAAATGAATGCGCCCGATTGGCTACAAGCTCCACTGAAAGCTAGGATCACCATCCATATCGAAAACCACTCCGTACCAAATAGAGCGATTGCTCGCCTACAAGCGACTGCTCACGAAGATAGGCCCCCATCCCCTGTAAATCAAAGGTTGTATGAACCTTACAATGATGAACCCGTAGTTGAGTTACTGAGCCTATGGAACATATGCTACCCGTCAGATTGTCGTGAATATGGCTTATTGCCAAAATATAACCATTTGTCCAACGAGGAATTTGAAGAACTAGTAGCAAAAGGCAACACCTGCAATTTTTTCAAGGAAGCTATCGAATACCTTAATACTTTTGGGATCATCGAAGGAGGCGATCTTACAAAGAAAGGGATAATTGGCCCGCTAATGTTAAAAGAATATCTCGAAATTTTGCAAAAAAAAGAGACCTAACAGGATGCGCAGCGATCCTGCCTATCCTATTAAGTCCCCGTAGCTCGCAGAGGCGCTAAGTCGTTTTGGCCATTTGCAAAGACTCAAGAGCACAGTGAATCGCTTCTTCTAATAGTGCAGGAACAAACTCATGACCGCAGAACTCTCTTTTCAGCGCTTCAAAAGTCATTTTCTTAAACTGCACAACCTCTTCGGAATTCTCTAAAAGAGGTGGAACAACCACCTTTGGGGGGACATCGGCGTCGGGTGGAACTTCATTTATAGCTTTGTTGCAAGCCTGACCAACAATACGCCCCCATAAGCCACGAATGCCTTCTTTGATAAAAGCTGCCGCGCCCAACGAAGCCAAGTCGACCGAAGACATTTGAATTTGATTAGCCACCATTAATTCTTGCAGCTGAACGAACAGATTGGGTCGCAGTGGCTCAGTTGCGGGATCAAGTCGACCCGCTATATAAGGTCCTAAAAACTCTGCCACAAAATTTGTGACAACCGTATTTGCCATCTGAGGAAAATTGCGTCGAAGCATGCTTATCTGCGACCTAACATACGCGGCTTTCGCCTTGGTCTCGGCAAGCATTCGTTTTTCACCAGGAGAATCAGAAAAAAGGTTCAGTTGCATGCGCGTTGAATCAAGAAAGAGCTCTAACTGATCTAGATCTTTGACAGACGTAGATGTTTGTACTTTGACCGAGATCGATGTAATAAGCTCCAACGCATGAAATACTGATTTTTTTTCCCCATCCGTTAGCACATTAGTCGTCTGAGCGTTGGTGTTATTGTTATTGCTACTCAACATGATCGGCTTGGGAAAATCCTTAATCCTGCCCAGCAACTTTTGGTCAATGCTTTCTAGGCATTTAGCTATGTTGTTTATTCTTCTACTAAGGTTCTGGGAAGCTGGAGTACTTGCCATGCATTTTGTAAAAAGCCACTTTCGAGTTTGGCTCGTAATTTTGTAGCGCAATAGATACGCAATATCGCGAAGGTCCTGCAGTTCCTCAAGACGACAACCATTAAATACAGCATTTTGGACACTGAGGCTCTGATCAAAATTATCCAGTTCAATAGCGAGAGGGCCAAGTTGATTGTGGAGATCTACTCGTCTTCCTTTGGCCCCACCAAGAGAGTCAAATTTAGGCAGTAATTCAACTATGCGTTCATCAATGGACTTCAGCTCTTCCAAGTATGGTTTTAGGCTACCGAATTCAAATTTGACTATGTCACTAGATATCGTATTCAACTAACTTACCAATTGGTTATTTTAATTAATAATCTAGTATCATAGTTCATGGTCAAGATAAAATCAATCTTCCAACGACCGTCTGAATATCTTACAAGGGATTATCAAAGACTATCTGCTGCTCGTAAACCAAGGTTCCTACCATCTGAAGGACTTGCGTAACAACAAGCTGCCATGCCGGACACCGATGCCTATTAGCACCGAAGGGCATGAAAGGCAGGCTAGGCCAGTGGTCGCTAGCATCAATCCAACGGTTGGGTCGAAATTTTTCGGGGCTCGGGCCTACTAGCTTCGGGTCGTAAGCAAAATAGATGCTATCGATTGTGACATCATCTTGAGGACAGATATGCTGACCACGGACGATTTCCCCCTCTGCACTGTATCCTTTTCGTTCAATATGAATGGGAACAGAAAAACGAAGAGCCTCCATGCATACATTCCGCAGTTTCTTGTTTTCTTGAATAGCCAAAGCTAGAGATTGTCCACCATCCGCAGAGATCTGAATTTCATCTCGAATTTCGTTAGCAAGCGAGCTGTTCTTTGATAGCTCGATTATCGCTCGTCTAATGACAGCATAGATTTGTCTTGCTGGCTCGAGAGAAGCTTTTGTAGTTAGCTTCGCCTCGTTAATCGGCAATCCTTGATGCTGTAATTCCTTGTAAAAACTTCTTCCATCCGTCCCTAACAGAGTCATCACGCCTTGAATTGAATACTCTTCGTACTTGATGTCTCCATTAATATAATCCCTAGCCAAAAGATGTGCCCTTGGGATTAATTGATCCTTAATAGCAACAAAAATTCTATTGAAAACTCTACGAAATCTAGAAGTTTTTTCTTCTGAACAAGTGAACACGAATTCATCTTTGTGGTATCCAACAGGTAATTTTTTGATCACAACATCACCTCGATGCCGTCGAAGTATTCTCTTAGCTTGATTAACATCTGTAATGGTGAAATTTGTAGGCTCTACCTGAGGTCCCTTCGGCATAAAAGAACCAGTACGCTTAAGAATTTTGGTAATTCGTGAGAATGCCGCACAGCCAATGGCAACCCCAAGTACAGATGAAGTAGGAAACCTCACTACAAGGTTCATCCATGGTGCGGTTTGCTCTGCTAATGACATTATAGGCGAAACAACAGCTTCAGCAACTGGTTGAATAACAGGAAAAGAATTAATCATATCGAAATTATAAAACATTTTACGAGCCACCCCACTTAGTTAACCAAAAATAAAATATCAAATATCGCAGTTTAATACAACTAATTGTTAAAACAAAAAGATTTAAGAATAGAAATGAAAGAGTTGAACGGGAATAATAGACTTGGACATTCTCAAACGACCAAGAGGGGCGTCAAAAGCAAATTACTGGATAGCAACATCGTTTGCTTCACAGCCTTATTCTAGACTGCGCAAAAGAATCGCGACTTTTTCTTGTAGATCGGACAAAGGGGGTAAAGGTACACCATCACCCGGTATTTGATTTAGAAAGTCATAAATTTCTTTTAACTCGACGTTATCACCAAATTTAGGTTCCCAACGAGCGCTGGTGTTATTGTCGGCAGGGAAGACTTGAATTTGTTCGGGATTTAATACTAGCTCAACCAAAACCCGGGATAATGCTACACGATCTCTTCTTGTCATTTCCTTATCAAGCATCGGCCCACGCTCGGGGTCGTCACCGTTCCAGATGATAACATTGTAATGTTGAAGGACATCAGAGGAGTAAGCATCCATATAGCGAGGAGCTCCTGTAGGCATCGGCCTTCTTTGGTTGGCCGGCATGTCACCGTAGGATGGATTAGAATTCCCAAAATCGATGAGCTTGGCTCGTTTTTCTCCACCAACCTCTACAATCACAATATTATCCGGTTTTAAATCTAAGTGATGAAAATCGCAGCTTTCCAAAATTTGAACCGAAGTTAAGACATCCTGAAATATTTGTACCTTGTCCTTCTGCGTCAATGTAGATTCACCAAGCGCATTGAAAAGAGTGCCCTCAGTTCCCTTTTCTAAATATATCCCCTTAACTTCTCCCGTTTCAGTAGCCTCAAAACCACTGGGAGGTTTAATGATTGGTAAGAAGGCTTTGCCTGAAGGTGTGATTAGCTTCTCGAGGCCGGGCGTCTCCTTAATTTTTTTATGAAGAGTTTCAAGCATATCTCGTTCTTTGGCAAGATCATCTCCACCGAAGAGCAACGTTTTTTTGACCTCTCTTCTACCTGTATGCAGCCCCATAGAATCAGTAACAACGCCATACGATCCCGCACCTAATTCCTTGCCTTCCTTTTGATAATGAAGTTTGACACTAGGGGTTCCATCAACATTTTTCAAAATCTGCACTTGTATCTTTTTTGTTCGAAAACCCCTCCTGATTTTGACCGTCGTCGAAGACCCGAAGTCTTTGCCATCCAGACGACGAAAACCTTTAGAAATAACAGCTTTAAGTTGAGACTTTGAGATTGAAAGCTCTGTCTCATGCTTTACGCTATAGACTTTGCCTCTGAATAATCCTTGTGATTTAAAACGATCTAAAACCTTGTTAGTTAACGAGGTCTTAACTTCACCACTGTATCTGATTTTATCCGACTGAACATCCATAACCAACCCATTTTATTAGCATTATAACATAGTTGAATAAAAAAGTAGAAATAGATGTCAAGAAGCACGAACGCGTGCTATTTCATTAGGATGATTTAGGGTGGACAAAGGACCAAAAGGACGTAAAGGACGTAAAAAAGTTATTTATCCCTCGAACCTTTTAGGTCCTATTCGTCCTTTGGAAGGATGAAACAGACATAAGATTAGTCAGTTTTTTCGGTCGTATTTCGCCTAATCATGAGATACACCATTTGTACGATCTGCGTTACCGCAAGCCTCCACCCTGGACACATGTGTCGTCCGGAGCCAAATGGCAAGAATGGCAGGTTGGGCCAAAATGTCCCCTCCTTGATCCAGCGATTTGGGTTAAATTCTTGGGGATTTTCTCCCACAATCTTGGGATTCTTAGCAAATCTCGCCGGTTCTACAACCACCGTATCATTTGGCTGAAGCCGGTGCCCATTTACAACTTCATTTGTTTCAGTGTCGTTACGAATGCGACGCAGTATACTAGTGGTATGATGAAATCTTAAAGATTCCATGCATACGCTACGAAGTCTCTGACTCAATTGAACTGCTTCCGGTTCGCTGTGACCCTGAGCAATAAGGTCATCAATTTCTTTCAAAATCTCACTTCTTAAATTTGATCTTTCAGACAATCTTGCAACCGCTTCCGTGATAACTGGGACAATTTGATCTGAGGCACCCCTTCCCAAAAGCACTAGTCCAACGGTTTCATTTTTGGATAACCCATGTTCCAGTAGTAATCCGGAAAAGTTCTTTTCACTATCTCCGAAAAGCTCATCCACCCCGTTTTGAGAATAATCTTGCAAAAGATGAGTCTGAGTTAATTATTCTGAGCTTAACCGCCGCTCATTGTCAGAAAGCATCTCTTTAGCAAGGTCATGAGTTCGAGCTGGTAAGTGAGCAATGATAAGCTTATAGATCCTATTGAATACACTGTGAAACTTTCGTGTTTGATCATCAGAACACGTGAATATATCTTCTTCCTTACTCAGTCTAATCTCAGGAAAAGAGTCAGAAATAACTTCAGAAGAGCCACGATGATGACGTAATAATCGCTTGGCCTGTTGGACATCCGCTACACGATAAGTGACCTCATTTGAGTCCAACCCTTGTGACTTTTCACGATAGAATACAACCGCTGCAGATGTAAGGACAAGCGCCGCTGTGACTAAAGGTTGCTCGGCGGCAAAGGTGCAAATCTGGTCGAAGATTGGCTTAGCAAATCCCTCTATCGAAGAAGAAAGCTCAGGCTCAATAAATTGAGATAACGATTTAAGAACATTTGGAATGCTATCTGTTATATTAAACATAATTATTCTCGAAAGTATTTATTAAACTAAATGAATATGATGTGATAATACACAAATTAGTTAAATAACTCAAATAAGAAGGAGGTGGACAAAGAGACAATAGGGACGAAAGAGACAATAGGGACAATAGGACTAATGGACAAAGGACGAAAACGGCAAAAAGGACCAAAAAAGATATTTACCTACATGCCTTTTTAGGTCGTTTACGTCCTTTTGGTCCTTTGTCCATTTCTCTTCAGGGCAAAAAAAAAGCCCCACTAGCATTAGCTAGCGGGGCGAAATGAAAAACTGGCAGCAACCTACTCTCCCACACTCTTGTGTGCAGTACCATTGGCGAGTAAAGGCTTGACTTCTGAGTTCGGAATGGAATCAGGTATTTC
>JAUXSF010000022.1 GCA_030679955.1 Chlamydiales bacterium
CCCTTACTGACTGGCTGCAGCAAGCAATCTACAATGCGCAACTCCTCGGCAATAGCTCGCTATTGCCTCGTCGTTGCCCCTTGTATCTTGCATGCTTCGCCGAGTCAATAAGGGCGGATAGGTAGCCAACCGGGTTTTAATTGAGACTCTAAGAGTCTGCTAGTTCTATGGGCCTTACAACAGTTTTGTATACGATCCAAGCGGCCGCAGTACAGAATATGTACACACAAGCCAAAGGCACTTGGTTGTTATCAGGTAGATAAGACACCACTGCTCCGAGAACGGAGGCTCCTGCTATTTGAAGCGCTCCATAAAGAGCTCCGGCAAAACCCGCAATCTTTCCAACCTTAGCAAAAGCGCCAGCAAAAGTGTTGGCAAAGATAAAGGTCGAACCTAAGTAGAACATTAGAACTGGGATAATAATAAACAAAGCACTCACTCCAACTACCCAATGGGCCAGTAACATCATAATGCCCGCGGCGAAAGTCATTGACCACCCAAAGCGCAACATGGCGTAAAGACCAAAATATCGGACCAAGCGAGCATTCGTAAAACTTCCCAATGCCATCGCGCCGCCTAAAGCTGCAAAGGAGACCCATCCGAACTGAACCGGCGAATATTCCAGCCTATCTATAAGCAATATTGGGCCGACGGCGAACCATGAAAAAAAAGCTCCATAGGTAAGAAATACACTTATCGTGTATCCCATAAAGACTCGATTCTTAAGAAGCTGCCCATAGGTAACAATAATAAAGGAAGGGGTCAGCCGAGACCTGTCGTGATGTTGGCTTGTCTCCTTAAACAGAAATATCACCATCAGCAACGCAACAACGGCATACACAGCTAGAAATATAAAAGAAGATTGCCAACCGAAATATTCTTGAAAATACCCGCCTAGGGCCGGAGCTGTCGGTACGACAAACACCATAATGACGCTTAGGTACGATCCATATACCGCTAGTTCTTCGCCTGCGAAAACATCCCGGAATGTCGAGCGCCACAAGGCAGCACAAGCGCCAGCCCCACACCCTTGTATGAGCCTACCATAAATCAAAAGATCGATGTCCGATGCAAAATAGCAAACGGCTGAACCACATAGAAAGATCAATAGGCCAAGGGCCAAAGCGGGACGGCGACCAAATGCATCCGAAAGCGGACCATATATCAACTGAGACAAAGATAGCCCTAGCATGTAGATGGCCATACTCCATTGGACTAAACTGATGGGTGTCTTCAAACTGGCCGAAATGGCAGGTAATGAAGGAGCGTAAATATCTGATGCTATGCCTGCCAAACAAGCTATCAAAATAACAATGCTTAGTAAGACAGCTTTTGAATTGGCTGATGATTTTTCCATAAGCAATAAAATCTACTCTTTCTACAAAATACTCGCAAGGGACACCAATACCAAAAGGAAATCAAACGCTAAGGCACAAAGAGAAATGTAAACAGATCATCCTCTCTCTACTCTGTCTCTTTCCATTAAAATCTTCCTTTGCGTATTGTGATGTATTCAGGAGAAATTTGCCATGCCGACATTCGACACTGCCACACAACAAAACATCGACACTTGGCTAAACGGTGACTATGACGAAGCCACCAAGAACGAAATCCGTCAGATGGTTAAGGAGTCACCCGAAAAAGCTATCGATGCGTTCTATACCAAACTAGATTTTGGTACGGGAGGTCTTCGGGGTGTTGTAGGCGTCGGCACCAACCGCATGAACCGCTACACGGTTATGGCGGCTACTCAGGGACTTGCTAACTACTTGGCAAAGCAATCCAAGGAGGGCGGGCATAGCGTCTTCATCGGTTACGATAGCCGTGTTCACTCACGCGAATTTGCCGAAGTATCAGCACGCGTGTTGGCTGGCAATGGGATTAAGGTATATATCTTTAATGAACTGCGGCCGACACCTCTGGTATCTTTTGGCTGCCGCGCACGCAATTGCAGTGCGGCTATTGTTGTCACAGCATCGCATAATCCGCCCGAATACAATGGCTACAAGGTTTATTGGAATGATGGCGGACAGGTTGTCCCCCCGCACGATACCGGCATTATTGCTGAAGTGAATAAGATCAACGACCTTAATCAAATCAAGTGTACAGAAGTCACTAATCCCCTAATCGAATGGGTTGATGGTGAAGTGGACGAGGAATATGTCACAGCTATTCACCCACTTCAAAACTACGCTGCCGATAACAAGAACCGTGGAAAAACCCTGAAAGTAGTTTATACTAGTCTTCATGGCACAGGTATCACCGTGGTACCCAAGGTTTTGGAAGATTGGGGCTTCTCAAACTACATCCTTGTCCCTGAGCAGTGTAAACCTGATGGAACGTTTCCAACTGTAAAATCACCCAATCCAGAAGAACGATCTGCTTTAAAATTAGGCATCGATGTTCTGAACAAAGTGTTTGGAGATATCCTGCTAGCTACTGATCCCGATGCTGACCGTATGGCAGTAGCCGTGCGTCACCACGGCAATGTGGAAGTACTAACAGGTAACCAAATAGCTTGTGTATGCCTAGAGCATGTGCTACGAGCACTAGTAACGCAAAAACGCCTGCCAGAAAAGGCAGCATTCGTAAAGACGATTGTGACTACAGAACTCTTTCGTATCATCACAGAAGCCTATGGACGACCTTGCGTTGATGTCTTAACCGGCTTTAAATACATCGCTCAGGTAATCCATGAATGGGAGCAATCTCCAGATGGCCTAAAGTTCATTTACGGCGCAGAAGAATCCTACGGCTATCTTTTAGGCGATATCGTACGTGATAAGGATGCTGTAATCAGTTCAGCTCTGGTATGTGAAGTGGCTTTACAAGCAAAACTTCAGGGCAAGACTCTGGTTGATCTGCTGCACCACCTATACCAAAAGTATGGAGTTTATAGGGAAAAGCTGTCTTCAATCTATTACGGAGAGGGCAAGGCCAACAAAGAGAAGATGGATCAGGCTATGGCTAACTTACGATCATCTCCGCCTAAGACCATCCATAGCACTCCAGTGATCTCTGTAGAGGATTATCTGACCTCCACACACACCGATATGCGTACAGGAAAAACTAGGGCTTTGGAGTTGCCGAAGTCGAATGTTTATGCATTTCATCTCAATGACGGTAGCAAGGTTGTTGTCCGTCCTTCTGGAACAGAGCCCAAAATCAAACTGTATGGCGGAGTTTCCAGGCCTTCGTTGTCCACAAGCCACGATCAGGTCATCGCACAATGCGATACGTTAGTTACCGAACTGTTAGAGTCTGTCGTCAAACTCCTTTCCGTTAGTCCTAGCACATAGACGCAAGGTCGACTTGGAGCAAGTTCCATGAGGGGGTAGGTCCTTTGTCCTTGTTCATGCAGTCAACTTATGTCCACCCTGTCCTCGAATGTCCGTTGTTACGCTTCTTACACCGCTCACTTTTCAACAAGTTTTAAGCATTTGATATGCTCTAGAAGAAAGGAAAAAAATACGCAAAAATTCGCAAAAGCGTTATGAATAAAAGAAGAAGGTTTCTCGTTCTTACTCTCTGTTCATTTAAACCATATTGTTAAGACTAAGTTGTTTACTCTATCTTTTTTAAATTGTGAAATTTAATAAAGGAGAAAAGTTATGGTTTCAAATCGCGGATCATCAAGAGGTTCAAACTCGAATTCAAATTCACGCAATTCCCAAGGTAGAATGAGTCATGAAGAAGCCGGGCGCCTTGGCGCGGAGGCTCGGTGGGGCTCTCGCTCTAATGGAGGTAACCAAGACTCGGGAAGAAATAGAAGTCAAGGTAGAGGATCAGGCGAGGGGCGAATGAATCGTGAAGAAGCTGATCGTCGAGGTGCCGAAGCCCGTTGGGGAGAAAGCCATCGCGATGATTATGATGATTTTCAAAGCGGCTCACGTGGTCAACGCGGTGGGTCTTATGAACAACATCAAGAAGCTGGACGCCGAGGTGCTGAAGCTCGCTGGGGTAACAGTTACCGTGATGAAGATGAAGGCTACGGCTTCAGTGGTGGCGGATCTCGTAGCCAACGTGGTGAAAGTCGCGGCTCACATAATGAACCCAGTCATAACAGTGCGGAAGCTCGATGGGGTAACAGCTACAGTGATGACGACGAAGGCGGTTTTGGCGGTCAACGTGGCGGAAGCCGCGAACAACGCCAGGAAGCTGGGCGTCGTGGTGCTGAGGCTCGTTGGGGCAATAGCTATAGTGATGAAGACGAAGGCGGCTTTGGTGGTCAGCGGGGCGGAAGCAGCGAACAGCATCGGGAAGCTGGACGTCGCGGCGCTGAGGCTCGTTGGGGCAACAGCTACAGTGATGATGAAGATGATAGCGATTTTCAAGGGGGCGGATCACGAGGGCAACGTGGCGGAAGCCGCGAACAATATCAGGAAGCTGGTCGTCGCGGTGCTGAAGCCCGTTGGGGCAGCAGCTTCAGTGATGATGAGGATGATAGCAATTTTCAAGGGAGCGGATCACGTGGGCAACGTGGCGGAAGCCGCGAACAACATCAAGAAGCTGGTCGTCGAGGCGCTGAAGCTCGTTGGGGCAACAGCTATAGTGATGACGAGAACAATAGAGGCTCTTATGGCAGGGACTTTCGTGAGAACGAAAGTGATCAATATAGTTTTGGCCGCCAAGGCACTAAAGGAAATAGACGCTAGTTTCAAAGCGACACCTCACTTAAGGTAACATAGCTTAATTAAAATTGGAGTGCGGTGGCAAGTCACTGCACTCCTTTATTTAGCTCATAATTTTGCACTATGACTTTGCCTTGGTTCACTGACTCTCTACGTCCAAGAACTATTCGATCCTATCGGCGGGGACGCGGAGGGTAACGCCGTTTCTGCGCTTGAGGTGGTCGGATAGCCTGCGGTGGAGGTGGATCGCCTTCCCAGATTGGTTCGCAATCGATGTGTTTTAGCACTCGATCTAGAAGGCCAAGTTCTCTAGAAGTTACCAAAGAGACAACCATTCCTTCTTTTTCAAAGCGTCCTGTACGGCCTGAACGATGAATATAGGCATCTAGGTCATCAGTAAGCTCATAGATGAAGACGTGGGAAATCCCCGAAAAGTCGAGGCCTCGCGCAGCGACGTCGGTGGCCACTAGACATCTAACGCGTCCAGAACGGAACTTACCGGTGATGGTAGTCCTCATATCCTGGCTCAGGCCAGCATGAAGGAAATCCACCCCATCCATAGAGGAGCGTAGAAGCCTACACACTTGTTCGACCTGTGCTCGTGAGCGGCAGAAGACAATGCTCTGCTTGGGCGCCATGCGTTTTAAAAGACCAACCAAGGCATGGTTGCGATCGCGCACATCGCAATAAGCAAAATGGTGCGCAATGCTGGAGGGGCTTCTTTGCTCCGATGTCAGAATAATTTCCATCGGATCCTTCATATGGCGCGAGGCAATATGACGAATCTGTCCGGGCATAGTAGCTGAAAAAAGCAGTGTCTGATGGTCATGGACGAGGCATTGGATAACGAATTCGATATCGTCATAGAAGCCCATGCTGAGCATTTCGTCAGCTTCATCGAGAATCAGCGTTGTCACATTTGTCAGGTCGATAAAGCGTTGATAAATGTAGTCAATTAATCTACCTGGGGTAGCAACGAGAACCTGTACGCCATGTTGCAGCTTGGCTTTTTGCAATGCATAGTCTTCGCCACCAAATAATGCATAAGCTTGCACTTGGCGGTAACGTCCAATCTTCTGCACTTCGCTGGCATACTGCAGGGCGAGTTCACGCGTCGGCACAACAATAAGTGCTTGTATGTAGGTCTTGGAGGTATCTACACGATCGCAAACAGGGATGGCGCAGGCGGCAGTCTTACCCGATCCTGTTTGTGCTAGGGCGATGATGTCGCGCCCTTCCAGGATTGGAGGAATAGCCCGTTCTTGAATCGGTGATGGGCTTTTGAACCCCATCTCGGTCAGAGATTTTATTATTTCGGGCTTTAGGGAAAGTTCTTCAAAGGTCAGCATTTAGGAAAGCTCTTTATGGCGCGGTTGTGGAGGTACAAGGTCTCGTGGTGGTAACTGTCCAAGGAAAAAGCGCCGCAAGACCCAGAGAACGGCAGCTTTAGGAGATAAATATAAACTAAAGAAACGTAAAACTCGATAGCGCCAGTCAAAAACGCGTACTGCTTGCCCGCTCTGGATCTGATTCCAGATATCTTGTGCGGCAAATTCTGGCGTCATAACATTATAACGCTGTTGGGCATAAGCTCGATGATCCACAGCGCGCGTTTGAAATCGTGTTTCAACAACGCCGGGACAGGATGTGAGGATGCGTACACCCTTTGGACTAGTTTCGCAGTCCATCGACTCAGAGAAATGTTTAATAAAGGCCTTGGCTGCAGCGTAGGTAGCGAAGCTGGGAAACACCTGGTATATAGCGCTGGAGGCTACATTAACTATTACCCCCTTCTTACCAGCCGCAATCAGCGCTCGTGCTGCCTCAATAGTAATCTCAAAGGGCGCTGTAGCATTAATGTCATACACCTCGAATTGGCGCTCGGTTTCGTACGTGACAACCTCGCCATAAAGTCCCATGCCGGCATTATTGATGACTAAGTCGGGAAGTTGTTCCTGAATGGCGTCGATTAGCTTCGCACGCTGGTCGCTTTTAGCAAGATCCAATACTAGAATGGTAACTTGCACTTTCTGCCGTAACTCTTCAGCCAACTCTGCGAGACGCTTTTCATTACGGCCGGTGATGATAAGAGATATTCCCTGATCAGCTAGCAACCTGGCTAAGGCTTCGCCAATCCCTGAACTGGCTCCGGTAACAACGGCCTTAGTGAGCTTCACTCGCGCCTCCTGCTGGCGGTCTAGCGGGATACTTAACGCGTGAGTGTCCGGCAGCTACCAAAGTATTGACCAAGACGCGCTTGACGGTATTAAGCTCCTCAAAGGTGAGGTTGCATTCGTCGAACTGCCCATCCTCAGCTTTCTCGCGAATAAGGCGATTGATGAGACCCATTAAGCTTGGCTCATCCATCTTTTCTAGCGAACGAGAAGCCGCTTCAAAGCTGTCGGAAATCATAATAATGGCTGATTCTTTCGTTTGCGGCTTTGGACCGGTATAACGGAAGTCTCTTTCCTCCACCTGCGATGCATCATTACCTACCAACTCTAGTTGCTTTCGGAAGAAGTAGTAGACGAGAGTGGTTCCGTGGTGTTCCTGGATGATGTCTATGAACTTTTCTGGTAGGCCCGCCTTGCGCGCCATGTCGACGCCCTCTTTAACATGTGCCATGATGACTTGGGCGGACTCTAGTGGTGTCAAAAGCTGGTGGATATTCATGCCACCCTGCTGATTTTCGGTAAAGTACTGCGGGGTGACCATCTTACCAATGTCGTGAAAAAGCGTGGCAACTCGACAGAACAGCCCATTAGCGCCTATAGCCGCAGCCGCTGTTTCGGCTAGATTACCAACTACTAGCGAGTGTTGGTAGGTTCCTGGAGCCTCTATTGTCATACGGCGTAGCACCGGATGGCTGGGGTCCATGTACTCCATCAGGGTGACGTTTGTCATGATATTGAAGCCGGACTCGAGCAAAGGCAACAACCCAACGACCAGGATAGCGGTAACGCCCATAAATAAGCCGGTACTGATAAAGTCGGTCCACATAGCCGCTTCACGGTAGCTGTTGGACGCTAGGTGAAAAGCCAGGATCATAACGATGCAGCAAAGCCATGACTTAAAGCAGACAGCAAAAATCTCTTTACGTTTGCGCAGGCTACGGCCACCTAGAATAGCGACAATGGCCGCAACCAGGTTGGTGATCATGAAGCCCGCCTTCACGAATGGCAGCATCAAGGCTAGTACAACAGAGAGGAAAACAGTAGCGAAGGCAGCGATGTTAAAATTCATCAAGCTACAGATCAAAATTGCTGCAAAGGGAACTAACAAGGGATATTTAACGGCTTCTAGAAGGTTCCCGGAAGTAGTAAGAAGGAAAAATTCTACAACTTTGGCCAAGCCAAGGGTGAGCAAGCAAATGGTGATGAGAAGTGATAGTTGTCGGTTAGATCTCATAACCTTCGGTTGAGTAACCTGCAAGAAGGCTGCACACATCGCTGTCAAAACTAACGCTAGCAGAGCATCGCCCGTCAAAGTGGCTGGGTGCCATAGATTGCGGCTATCGCCTAATGCCTTCTTCATAGCCTGCAGCATGGAGATGTGCCGTGCTGTTACCCTTTCGCCTTGGTCAATGATTCGGCTACCAGCGCCTACGTGAGTAAATTTATCCGGAACACGTGCTTGAAGGCGCTTTCGCAGCGTTCGCTGTGGAGCGGCATCTTCACTAAGCTTCCAAGGATTAGTCTTAAAATACTCTAATATGAAGACCGTCATGCCCTTTGGGAAGTCTTCGACACTGAAAGTGTGCTCTTGGATATAGTTCCAGATCTGCGGGGGTAGTTTAACCTGATTGCTGAGGTCACCAGGGGTATAAACCTGATATTCTTTAACCGGTAGCCCTACATCTTCCATTCGGATCAATGTGCGAGGATCGGTGAAGCGCAGAGAGAGTAATGTACGCTCTAGTAGGTCAGCCGCGCGGTACATCTCTTCCAATGTGCTGTCCGGGATTCTCTCGCGCCATTGCTGGTCAGCTAACAGGAACTTTTCAAATTCCGTACGGCGCTGCCTTACGGAGTTTTCATCTAGCTGATAGATCTTGCCAATTTCGCGGACAGCTTCCTGCCGCAAAATGATGGTAGCCTCTTCGTCAAGGAACGTAAAGTCGATCTGAGCTACAACATACCTAGGAGCGATGGTGTTAAGCTCTAACGTTTCGACGCTAACTTCACGAAAATGCAAACAAAGAAATAATACGAAAGAGAAGGATAAACCTAAAAGAATGCGTATACCAAGGCTTTTATCAAAAAAACCGGGGTCCTTGGATCCCGTTAAATGTGTCGCATCTTCATAGTTGCCCGTCTTCGCGGCCATCGGTTCATTCATCGAGGTGCCCATTCCTATTGCGCGCTGCACGTACCGCGTCTCCCATAATTGGGTTATTGAGTTTCAGTTTATAACTCTCAGGCCTTTAGGACAACACAGTTAATGCGTAGAGGGAAATTAGGAGGCAGATATGGAACTAAAATGGGGACTTAACAGGATATGCAGGCATATCCTGCCGCGCAGCGATCCTGCCTATCCTGTTAAGTCCCATTTCTTCGCTAACTTGTGAAAAACCTCGGATCGTGTCCTTATGATGCGTGGTCGCTATTTCCCGAAAGGAGGTCAAAAGGCACTGCTTGGCTTTGCGTTGAATTCCCTTTTTGGTTAGACTTTTCGCTTTAACCTCTAGGTATGCTTTCCCCATGGCAGAATATCAAGTTCTTGCACGTAAGTACCGTCCGCAGCGTTTCTCTGACGTCGTAGGTCAAGATCCGATCGTGACGACTTTAAAGAATATGATGCGTTTCGACCGCATTGCTCATGCCTTCTTATTCTGCGGCTCTCGCGGAACAGGTAAGACTACCCTAGCGCGCCTTTTTGCAAAGGCGTTAAATTGTCAGGCGCTGTCGGCTGAATTTGAGCCCTGCAATGAGTGCTCTTCTTGCAAAGAGATCACCGGAGGCCACTCTCTCGACATTCTGGAGATCGACGGCGCTTCCCACCGCGGTATTGAAGATGTGCGCAAGATCACCGAGACTGTTGGCTACTCCGCGGCTTCTGGTCATTACAAGATCTACATCATCGATGAAGTGCACATGCTGACGAAGGAGGCTTTCAATGCCCTCCTGAAAACCCTTGAAGAGCCTCCGCCAAAAGTTAAGTTCTTCTTTGCTACCACAGAGCCTCATAAGGTACTGCCAACTATCCTCAGTCGATGCCAGCGCTTTAATCTCAATCGCATTTCCCTCGATAGCATTATCGCCACACTGCAAAAGATCGCTACCGATATCGGCGCACAGGTTCATCCAGATGCATTACGACTGATCGCAACAATGGCCGATGGCGGCATGCGCGATGCTGAATCGTTGTTCGATCAGGTTTTAGCATTTCATGAAGGTGAAATTACTGTAGACGCCATCGCTAAAGTCCTTGGCATTATGCCTAGAGACATTTTCTTCCAAATCGACCAAGCGGGAAAAAATGGCGACTTAGCCCAGGCTTTTGAGGTTGTCGAGCAAGTGTTCTCTCAGGGCAAGGATTTGCTCTTCTTCTTAGAGGGATTAATCGAACACTTTCGGAATATCTTGGTCGTCAAACTATCCGGAAAGGCGACGCCATTATTAAATGTTGCCTCCCCTGACCGTGATCGCTACGAGGCTTCTGCTCTGCTGTACCGCAAAGAGCAATGTATGAACCTGCTGGACTACCTGATCGAGGCGCAAAACCAGATTCGCTTCTCACCTTCTAGCCGCATAGCTCTAGAAGCTGTAGTCCTGCACATCATGCGTAGCCACCAGCGCCTCCCCGTGGAACATTTGGTGAAGGAGCTGATTCAGCTAGAGGCCAAGCTAAATGGCGGATTCCCGGCAGCGGCACCCGCTGCGCCTGTGATAGCCGCTCAGGAACCTCCGAAAAGAGTTGTGCAAGCACCAAGTATTTCAGAAGATCCCACGCCAGCCCCGCAGGATCTGCCTAGACGGCCAGCAACTCCTAAGAGCGCTCCGGTGTCATCGCCACCCCCCATTCCCGCTTCTCCAGCCCCTGATGTTGTAGCGGTAGCGCCAGAAAATAGTGGTGACGTAAAGGATCTAATGAAAAAGCAAAGCAGATATGATACTGTGACACATTTCGCAGCGATAGAGCTCGGGGGAACCTTACAAAAAACGTCGATAAAGTAGGAAAATTATGGGATCAGGATTCGCTAAAAAGAAAAAACAAGCTAAGCAATTCCAGAACCAGTTGATGCAAGCACAAGAGCAGCTATCCAATACCACATACACTGGAACTGCAGGCAACGGCTTGGTAAATATCACGATCACTGGTGATTTTGAGATTAAGAAAGTCTCGATCTCCAAAGAATGCGTCGATCCTGAGGACGTTGAAGGTCTAGAACTCTTGGTAACGGCAGCCTTTAAAGACGCCGCCAAGCAGGCTCAAGAAAGCTCTATGCCAAACCTCGGCGGTTTAGGAGACCTAGGCGCCCTCGGCGGCCTCGGTGGACTCGGAGGGCTCGGCGCGGGCTTCCCAGGTCTTGGCGGCTAACTTGTTTTGCGTGTCCAAACGCGCTTGCTAAGATCGTCACTGCCGGTGGCTGGAATAGGCGGTTTCCAACGGATTCCGCGAATTTTCTCCACCGCAACCGTTCCTGTTACCTGCTTTTCCCAGCGCCAACCCAATAAGCGATCGGGAGCGGTTGCTGGGGTCTTTTGCAAGTGATCCAGGGCGTCCGCCAAACTCGACATCTCTTTTTTCGCCTCACCACCACCCTTACGGACGAATACTTTGGCGTTTTTGTACCACGTCTCAATCTCTTTGCGTGTCGCGGGGTTTACATCTGGGTGAGCCATCACATCCTGCATCTTTAGCCCAAGATCACAGATTCTGCGGATATTTCCCCGATCAGCAGCGGTCAATACCGCATTGGAATCAAATAACCCGGTAAGGGCATTCATCAGGACATCAATAGACTCCTGAAGAGTGTCCCACGCCTCTTCATTCTGCTCAATCGTTGACTTGTGCAAAAGGTAGCGGGTGATAGATGACCACACTGCCAAAAACCAAGACCCTATAATATGGACAAAAGCAATACCCGCCGCAGCCAAGCAGCGTAGCTTTACTCCAACAGCAATGGTAAAGTATTCAAAACGGCCAAGACCACCCGATTCTGTCATTTTTTCTACGCCATAAATGACTTGATCGCGGGCGGATTCTAGCCAATCCTCAGCATAATTATGTCGGTAACGATGCACATGCATAGGAACCTCCTTGCCGGCGTCGACAGCCTAATCCCTATTATACCACTCTAATAGATTAACTTTTAGAATAGGAATTTAACGCAAAGGCGCAAAGTCGCAGAGAAGTGACTTCTCCTTTGCGGCTTAGCGTCTTTGCGTTAAATAAAATCACATGATGTTGAAGAGGGAATCTTCCGGCACAGCGTATTGATACTCAGCGCTTAGGAAATTAAGAATTTCATTAGGTTCGGACATCGTTAGCACTTGTTCCGCAATACGACGGGCATCGACAATGCTAGTTCGGCGAATGATATTCTTAATAAGAGGGATATGTCGCGTTGCGACTGATAACTCATGGAGCCCCAACCCAATCAGCAATGGAGTAAGCCGTGGATCTGCCGCCATTTCTCCACATAAGGATACCGGAATACCCTTTCGCTGAGCTTGGGTGATCACAAACTTCAGCAAACGCAAAACACCGGGATGAGTGGGCGAATACAGCCCGCTCATAGCATCATTGCCACGGTCCACTGCCAACGCATATTGAACTAAATCGTTTGTGCCTATGCTTAGGAAGTCGCATTCTCCGGCCAGCAGATCAGCGATCAGTGCAGCGGAAGGAACCTCAACCATACTACCAATACGCAAGTTGGAGGCTATTTCATGCCCCTGATCAAGCAGCTTTATGCGCACTTCATCGACAATGCTCTTCACTTCGCGAAGTTCTTGCAAACTAGATACGAGAGGGAACAGCAGGCTTACTTCCCCAAAAGCACTAGCACGCAAAACAGCTCTTAGTTGCGTGCGGAAGATTTCTGGCTTGCGCAACAAAAATCTTATCGCGCGACATCCTAAAAAGGGGTTTAGCTCTTTGCACGTCTGCTGTTCAATGGAGTGTTTATCCCCACCAACATCAAATGCCCTGATGACAACAGGAAGCCCTTGCATGCTGACTAAAATATCTCGATAGGCCTGGAATTGTTCTTCTTCGGTCGGAAAGCGATTTCGCGATAGATAGAGGTATTCTGATCGAAAGAGGCCAATACCCTCTCCACCATACTCTTTTAAGGCAGCCAGCTCTTCGCCACTTTCCAAGTTAGCCGAAATGCGAAGACTGTGGCCATCATAGGTTTCTGTCTGATGGAAAGCCTGTCCCTGGAAGCCATGAAGAAACTCATGTAGCTCCCCTCTTATCGATTGATACTCTAACAAGGTAGCAGGAGTAGGATTAAGAATAACAGCGCCGGTACGTCCATCTACAATTACCGGTCCTGACAAATTCCGTGGAATGTTACTGAGATCCAAGTTTCCAACATAAGGGATTCCTTTGGCTCTGGCAACAATCGCGGCATGCGAAGTAGCGCCACCCTTTTGCGTCACAAAAGCCGCGATCGTACGCTCTTGCACGCTAGCAGTGTCAGATGGTGCTAAGTCCACCGCGAAGACGACTGAACCATTTGGAACGGCGCTTAAACCAATGCCAGAAGTCCCCAGTAAGTGTTTTAAGACGCGTCTATACAGATCTTCAAGATCAGCAAAGCGCTCGCGGAAGAAAGGATCCTCCATGGCTTCAAATTGCAGTTGATATCTATACCAAACGCTATGAAATACAGCCTCTGCATTGCGGTATTGTTCCTGAATGGCAGAGGTCATGTCCGCTAAAATGGTCGGATCGGCGACAAAAGCTAACTGAGCTTCGAGCACGGACACAGCTTCGACAGCATCTTCCGCGACTAGTCTTTCGCGTATCTGATGAATCTCTTCTCGGCTACGGTCAAACGCCTCGATAAAGCGAGCGAGTTCGTTCTTAACCGAATGCGTCTCAACCTCGTAATCCGGAATCGCAATGTCGTCGTAAGAAAAGAAAAACGCGTCGCCAATAGCAATACCGCGAGATATCCCTTCTCCGAGCAAACGTAGCTCTTTAGTGTGCATAGTGTTCTTAACCACTTACACTCCGCAAGGAGGTTATACGAGTCCTGCTGGAAGTCTGCTGCTTCATGGCAATCATCTCCAAAAGCTTGGCATTGAACTCTTTGGCAGAGTTGTATCCCATGGCTTTGAGGCGATGGTTAAGTGCTATTGTCTCTAAAAGCAACACAACGTCACGACCTGGCTTAACAGGCAATACATGATGTGGAACCTTTATCCCCAACATGTCGCAGAATTTTTCCTCAAGACCTACGCGGTCGTAAAAACAATGATCGTCCCATGACTCTAACTTAACAACAAGATCGATGCTCTTGTAATCGCGAACGCAAACAGCACCGTAAAGGTGTGCGACGTTAATGATACCGATGCCGCGGATCTCCATGTGATGGCGCGTTAGATCAGCTCCAAAGCCTTCTAAATAGATGCCCTCGCGCTTACGAACTTTCACAATGTCGTCAGAAATTAAACGGTGGCCACGCTCGATCAACCCAAGAGCTGCCTCACTTTTACCTACGGAGGAATCACCTTGAATTAAGACACCGACCCCAAATACCTCTACCAAAGTTCCGTGACAATTCATGCTAGGAGCGAACTCTTCGGTCAGTAAGTGCGTCAGCTTGCTAAGCAAGTTCATGGTGGTCATTTCAGTACGCATCAATGGCACATTGCGTTCATCGCAAAGCCGCGCAAGCTCTTTTGGGGCGCGGTAGCGACGAGCTATGATCACTGCTGGAATATCAGGTCCCAGGATGGCTCCCAACCGTTCAACACGTGTTGGTGGATCCAAATCGTTGATATATTCGATTTCCACCTTGCCAAGAATAATAATTCGCTTTTTTGCATGGCTCTTGAGATAGCCTGAGAGGCTTAATCCGGGCCGGTGTGCTTCAGGAACCTTAATGGGCCTGCGCATTCCTTCTTTGCCCGCTATTAACTCCAAACCAAGTCGCGCGCTGAGCTGTTGATACAAGTCTTCGACACAATACATTTGCGGATTGGGGTAAAATAAAGGTAACAAGTTGATACCTGTTTGACCTACAAGAAGTCAAGTCGCAAAGAAAATTCCTCAAAAGGAGAAGGACCAAAAGGACGTAAACGACCTAAAGAAATCTTATATCTTGATGGTCTCAAGATAGAACATGAGCCAATCAAGATAGGTCGGAAAGGCCATGTTTTCCGGACTAGACCTATCGGACATATGGTTGGAGATAGTGTTCGTCAATCCCGAGTAATAGATGTTGCCCATTTCATGCTCTGGATACCACTCGGCCCAGAAACACTGATAGCAAGGAAAACCAAACGATTCGTAAAAAGGAATCAATCGCGTAGGATTAACAGGTGTTCCCTCAGACGTTAGCAATGTGTCACGCTGCTCTAAAAATGCCTGGAAATCTCGATACTTTGCATAGAGCTTATCGGTAGTCGTCAAACCCGTATCGGTATACTTGAAGAAGCCGTCATGAATTTCCAAAAACATCAAGTAATCGACAGGCAAAACAAACTCTGCAAACTGAGCTTTAATATTGGAAATGTTCTCCTCGGTGGCGGGTGGGCTGCCACGAAAGAAACCACGATCATCGCCAAGGCCATAAACGAGGTGCGCCTCATACGGATCATCAAACTTACGCTGTGTGACATACACACCAACGTTGCTTAACGAATTGAAGAATTCATTCAGAAATGGCGATAATAACGGGTGAAATGGCAGCTTCATCAACCAAAAATCGCGTGTAAACTCAATGCGATCCCGAGTAGGCAGTAGAGCCAACTCGTACCAACCTCTAGGAAGCTGAGGACAACGTTGACTAACCTCTTCCCAAGCAATATCAGGACCTTCATGAAGAGGTATTACGCAACGAAAATGCCCTCCTGGGGCATCTTCGGAAGCAGGCTGAAAGAAAGCTTTTATATGTCCATCCATGGATTTTGTTTTATCAGAATCCATCATTAGAAACAAAAAAATGTTTACGCTTTTTAAGAGTTAATTTCCAATCCCTCTGGTCGAGCCCTCCTTAAACTAGCTTGGTGCCAATTGATAAATTTTACAGTTATGCGAAAAAGTTGTTTCTTTTCTTGATCATTAAGCAAACTCACACAATTAGGCCTAAGCATTGCAATATTAATAATGTTAGTTGCAATCACTCTTCCACTGCAACCTCTTATTTTTTGATTTAGTAGCCAGACAATTTCAGCGTCACATCGCGTATCCGTACTTATGACGTCTAAACCTAAAACAGGTAAATGGCTTTTCGGGTCCCTGTAAGTAGTTTCCGGCATTCCCAAATAAGGGACATAGGCCAAATAGGCTGCTCCTTCCATATTTTCCTAAAAAAATTTGTAGTCTTGAATATTTTGCTATGATAGGGTGTGCAATGGCTTATGACATCATAACAGGGACATTGGCTTCAGGCAATGGAATATTCTCGCGTAGTAGTTATTGGAACCGAACTGCAATATCAACGCCAGGAGGCTGCATCAACGATTTTTGTTGAAACAGCAATCATTGATAAGTCGCTGTCAAACCTCCCTGCGCTAACTTATTATTTGAAAGAATCAGCCATATGGGACTCTCATATGGATAAAAGCAATCTCGTGATGCTTGGTTCCGTGGCTATCATTTGCCGGGAACGAAGGCTGATTCGCTTGGTTGACGGCACCGAAATTTCTTATAAACGCCTCATTGTGTTCTCCGGTCCGCCCCATGAATACTGCGCTGGGCGTAGCATGGAACAGCTTTCTCACGGAGCCTTTCAAACCATTAACTACGCCCTTCGTTGCCATGACATCTGTGCGAACATTAATCAGCCTAATACAGACGTTGTGCCAAAAAAGAAGACAGCGACCGTCATTCACAGTTCAAGCTCCCATGCCTTGTATTCTGGCAATCGACTCAAAGACATTGAAATAGTACTCCCTGACTCAACACCTCCCTTAGGCCTCCACAGTGGAAGCAATCGCCTCTATCAGGTCCAGACCTGAAGATCTTGTCTCACCTCTTTTAAAGTTTTGGGAGCAGCATCCTGCCCTCTACTACGGCTTAGCATTTTTGCTAGGCTGCTCAGCTGCTGCATCGCACCAATTACTAGCGTTATTGCCTCCGTTTGCCATCCTGTTAGTCAATCATTGGCAGAGATCGCTTTTGGCTTGTATCTTGGCCTTGGCAGCGTTCGGATATACCCATGAACGGTACCTTTTACCAGAGATCCCGGCCACCGGCCTGGAGGGCGCGGCCTATATCAGCATTCAGAGCATTTCGGATAGCAGCTCGTCATACGGCTATGGCTGGGTCTTTAAGGGTGTAATTCACTCATTTGTTCCACAAGGAGAAACAGAAAGTATCGCTCGAGGCGTATCCTTTCGCATGACAGTGCCCAAAAAAGGTCGCGCAGAACGTCCAACCGGAGACACTAACTACATCATCCATTCCGCCAAATTAAGAAAAACAGCGAACGGAACCTACTACCTGAACTCAGGTAAACAGGCCCATTGGTATCCTGTTGACGGGTGGCTTTGCCTTGCGGAAATGCGCTTTAACATAAAACATGCTGTGAAGCGATACATTCAAGATCATATAGCCGACAGACGTAGCGCAAACCTCCTTGTAGGCTTGGTCACCGGGGAATTTTCGGATCAACAAACACGCAGTTCGCTAGGACGCTTTGGCTTACAGCATATCCTAGCTATTTCAGGCTTTCACTTTGCCATCATCGTTAGCATACTGGCGTTATGCTTTAGCATGCTACTGCCGCGCAAAGCGTGTAGTATTGCCCTCTTGATAGCAACTACGAGCTATTACATCGTATTGGGATTTGGTCCATCCATTATGCGAGCGTATATTTGTGCGACGATATTTCTGTTGGGTCAATTGCTCGATCGCCCCGCCAAAGCACTTAACAGCATGGGGATTGCCCTACTAGCGATCCTTCTATATGACCCACTGAGCGCAACATCAGCAGCCTTTCAGCTAAGCTTTGTAGCCACGGCAGCCATTTTGTTGCTTTTTAAACCAATGGATGAGTTTCTTGCGTTACTTTGGAATAGACGATCTTTAGCACATATATCGGAGATGTCGCTGCTTGACCAACATGGTTTTTTAATTCTCTCCATCTTTCGGCAAGCTTTAGCCTTGTCGCTGGCGGTGCATCTGCTGACAATACCTGTATGTCTGTATTACTTTCAGAAGTTTCCGGTTCTAAGTCTCTTCTACAATTTGTTTTTCCCATTTTTGGTAAGCATCTCGATGTTATTGCTGATAACGGCATCGATCACGCAACTGGGGTTTTTGCATACCATCAACAGCGCACTAACTCAGACAACGTTGAACCTTACGTTTAATGTGCCGCTGTCATGGGATATCATGATACGCACACATCAACCCCCTGTTTGGTTAGTCGTCGCTGCAACAACAACCATTTTTGCAGCAGCTGTGTATCTGCGACAAAGGTCACTAGAACCAGACTTTATTTAGGCTATTCGCTCAAGCCAAGTGAAGTGTTTCGCATTACATAGTAAATAGATAGATTTTGTGCTGATACCATCCTGCGGTTCTATCACTTGAGGTTCCCCCACAGGTCCTTTTACAACAATGCGAAGCTTGAACATATTTGCAACGGCATCCAGCTCCAGATCGCCACCCCACATATCCGTCTTTTTTAAGAAGAAAGCGTATAGATTCATTAGCGACCTACGAAGTTTCTCTTCGTCATCTTTGAGGTCATCTAGCCCATTTAACATCGTCTCATAGGTCTCTTTTGATGGCCCCTCATAAAGCTCCACTACATTGCGAATGGACTCTTCATCCTCCCCTCCCAGCAGCAGCATATATTCATCACGCCTATTAGCCAGATAGTTAGCTACGTGAGTACGCCATGCCACAACACTTGTAAGCTCTGCTGAAAGATTCGCTTTAATGAAACAGTTGAACAGGCAAGACCCATCCATCGGAATGAAAACAGGTTTTAATCGTAAACCTTCTATAGTTATCTCGTTGGGATGCCCATTTAGAATAGCCAACAGCTCCTCGTTGCTGCTAGCAGCTGAAACAACTGCTTGCTGCATTTGATGTGCTAACTCTGTCAAACATCCATGTCGCTGCGCTCGAAGGCGTAGGTGATCCTTTGTCGCTTTGTCAAGTAAAGACAATTGAGCGCTACCAAAAAAGGCTTCCACTTGGTCTGCTTTTTTACGTGTCACGAGCTGTGTCACTCTTCCCCGCCGGTAATACTTGATCTGTTCAGGTATCTGTGCACTCCACGGTCCTATTATGACATGTCTATCCGGTGGAATAAATCCTGGCAGAACTTGGCTTGTAACAATCGTAACCAACCTATCTTCATCAGAATGATGCGTCCATTCTTCATCGACCTCTCCACCTGTGTTTGAGAATCCTCTATCTTTCTTTGTGCTCTTGCCAGACAGAACTTTTGTTCTTAAACCATTAAGTCCAATCACTCGTTTAAAATCGCTCAAGACCTGGTCCAAATCAAAGATATGGGAAGGCATGACAAAGATAAGGTCATTAGTACCTCTCAACAGAAACCTTCCCCCCCTTTGATTGGGCATTAGGTATTGTTGAACAGCGTGGTTAACATTACCCATTGTGTTGGATATTTTCGCTGTGTCAATCTTCGCTTTTATTCGTGAATCCTCCAGTTGGCCATTCTTTAGGATTCGCTTTGTAAGAGCCAGCAGCCCCAAAAGTTCCAGATAGAGCGTAGAGTTGAATCCATCAGGATGACTTAATAGTCCAATGAGTGTTTTTATCCTTAGCGTAGCGCGCTGGATATCATAAAAACTCATCAACTTGATTTGCTTCTCTATACTTGTTTCATCATTGATGAGCACAAGTTTGCGTCTATCGATGTTTTGGTAAAGCATGTCATACCTCGTCCCCTCGTAAAGCGAGGTAACGATATGTGCGTCTTTCCAATCTCTATCGGGAGCTTTAAAGAGATCTATAAGAATATTTTCGGTTGTGATTGTAAACGGGTTCGTTCGTGCACTTTGCACTGCTGTCACTGTATCGCTGGCTGTATGAACATGACGCATAAGATCTATGGGTCGCACAGGAAGGGTACGACAATAAGCTAATGCTGCCTGCACATCACCGCCTTTCATTAGCCGATGGACAGCAGCATTGAAATCTTCGTCTGGACGTTGTAGCGCGTCTATTTTCTCGGAAGAGTGCTCACATATTTGCCTTACTAGGCGGACTTTATCTTTGTCCGACAACATGTTGCAGAGCTGAAGGCGAAATTCGATATTTACCGATTGATTTGCCATCAAGCGCTCAAGCACCACCAGCGGCACGGTTTTTTTATTCGTGACCTTCCATGCAATACAAAGAAAGTTGTCATCTTCAAAGTTATCCAACTCTTCAATGAGCATTTTGGAAAAAGTCAAAATATCGGATTTAGCCAGCCCCAAAAGGCACTTCTGTCCTGACAATATCCGAAGCACCATCAAGGCAAAAAACGAATTGTTGTACAGCTGGGAAGGGCCCATTGAAGTGGTTTGATAGCATTGGAAAACGCTAAAAAGTTTCGCGCTTTCTTCGTCCGTAAACATTCCAGGGAAAAGGGCATCAATAAAGACCCTTTGCTGCTGGTTCAGAGCGACCATTCCATCCTTCTGCATAACAGCAATTTCCCGCAGATGCTCTATGTCGCTAGGCAACTCTGTGACCTGTTGCACCTGAGTAACCACCTCCGGCGCTCGCTCGCGCAAAACTCGTTGAACCTCTCCGCGTCTTTGGATTCTTTGCGAAATGATTCTATCACTGTTGAAAGCGGGGATCTTAAAAGGGTTCACCGAATCTCTCACTGAACGCGGTCGCGCCGGACCAGCTATGATGGGCTCTTCTACAAGTCGCGCAACGCGTTTACCAGTCACCCGCCGCTTAGAAAGCTTAATCGCTTCATGAGGTCTGTTGAAAAAGATACAATGAGGATTATGTTCCAAACTAGCCGCACCACTAGTTAGCACTTTTCCATCTTCTAACTTCATGAGCCCTGTCAAATACTCCTCATGCTCGGCTTTAAACGCATGAAGTTCAAGAGCATGATGATGTCGAGTGTACGCCAAAGGCGTATAGATGCCGGGCGTCTTCTCTATTAATACCAAACCAGCAGTCGACAGAGTCTCCCTAGGCTGCCCTACAACGATCTTCATGCTACGTTTCCATGCATCAAAGAAATCCCGCGCAATGTCACGCATGAGCAACTCATCCACATCATTTTGCGCTGCTTGCAAATAAATAGGGGAAGTCGGATCACTCGAATAAATACCTGCATACTTCAAAAACTCGTCAGGTAGACCAAGTTGGGTAACGGCAGCCTTAAAAGCAGCGAGGTCTGGATCTGCTAAGTCTAAAATGAAAGCTCCACCTTGCTTTGCAATGTAGGAAATGATCTCTCTGCTGTGCAACTCAATGCTATGCATCAAAGGACCGTAGGCCTGGGCATGTTGCGAAGGATCAAAAGGTTCTAGCTCCACAATATGCTCAACGGTAACTCTAGCTACCCGACCGGGACTCAAAGATCCATCTTGCCCTAATAATGGCAGTTCAACATTAGGCTCTACCTCGTTAACGGCCATTTGATTCAAATCGTCCAGTGGCACACCATCAAAGTCCTCTGCACTTGCCGTGTCTTTGATAGCATTTGTGTTTTGCAGGTACTGGCGATACGAAGCCAGGACTTCAGCTAGTGATGCATTGAGGAAATTCTCATATCCATTTTCGGTTGTGTAAACATTCCTAAGAAGGCTTGGCTGATCAGTGTCTGTATAATCCAGAAACCTGACGAGGTGTTTAGGAAAATTTCCGTCACCTTCATTTAAATTAGCCAATGAGAGACACTCTTGCGCAAGCTGCTTCTCCTCGGGGCTGCATCTCAAGGAATAATGGCATATTAAGACAGCAAACATAATGGGATAATATTCTATCCAGGACCGCGTTTCTGTTTCTGAAAAAGGATAATCCCTTCTTAATTCGTTTAATTGAAATCGTTTTTTTACTAATTCTATTTGATCATCTTGCAATTGGACCTTATTTATTACTGTTTGCATAATTAATGTTTCTATAATTACAAAAGCGCTAAATTTACTCTTTGAAACAGCGAGACCCTCACTCCACTTCTCTAATGGAATTAGATGGGCAAACTCCCGCAACGAAAAATAAAGTTGAAGATCTTTACAATTAAAATCAATTCTGTTAGTGATAAAATCGAATAATTCAACGTGTTTATAATTACTACTATCTCCACTAAATTTAATAAAACGCATCAAAACCTTATCGTCATAATTCCTATAATTTTGAATCATGTATTCCGAAAATCCTGACACTACTGTATTAGCTTCATTTAAATAACGATTTCTTAAGTAAGGAATAGATCTTATTTTAAACAAAAAATTATAAAGCAATTCCGCGTCATTAGCCATTTTTTCCTCTTTAACCCAGACACCAACAACCAGATCAGTTATGAATGAATATTCATCCTGCCAACCATCGGTTCTACAAAAAAATTGGTATAAAAATTCACGAAAAAAGTCTGTATTTAAAAGCCTTTCTTTCGTTATAAATTCACCTAAAAGATGGGCTACTTGGGGTCTATATGAACAACACATTAGAGTTTTAAGAGTTTTCAGGTGCTGTCTGTCTTTCGCACACTTTTCACTTTTGTTTCCTTCTTGACTAAATTCTGTAGCTGTAGATGTTTTTTTTAGATCATCACCAATAAACGGAAGGAGAGTGTCAATCGCGTCTACTAGCTGACAATTAGGTTTTGGAGAGTGTTGAACATAGTAATTTAAGTATTGAAGCAGTAAAACCATATGCTCAGACGACTTGCTTTCAAAACCTCCGTGATTAACAGAATATAGAAGACATTGCTCCAATAAGTTTAGATCGTTTATCCTAAGGGACAATCCCTTAAAAACATTCAATTGTTGCTCTTCAGTTAGTGAAGGCTGCTCACAAATTTTTTTTAATAGCACAGAGATTAATTCATCGTTGTTTTCATTAAATCCTTTTCTAAATATTGGGAGAAGGGTGCAAATTTCAGAATATTCAAACTGGTCCAGATTACTTGTAATGTGCTTTAACAGCCTGTTTTGCATCCAAGGCGAAATTTTTTGAGCAGATTTTTCCGTACACTGTATAATATTTTTAGATGTATAAGCATTTAAATTTTCAACAAACCTAATTTTTAATCTATTAATATTACCATCACATAAAAAACCACACTGATGCAAAATAGCAACCATACCTTCGGTTGATTGGCTAAACTTCTCTAGAACAGGAACCAATACCGCTGTGAGTGCAGGATTATTTTTTGTCTTTCTTGCATGGATTAAATATACTTGAGGCATCTGATTCACTTTATCAGAAATATATGGTGCAGGATCCCGCGATTCAGCTACGCATTTCTCTAACTCCTTGTAAATCTCATATGCAGGCTTGAGAGGTCTCTCTCGTTTTTTTAGTGATCTATTACCTAATCGGTCTACGTGATGTGCTCGATGACTAGTTCCTCTCGAATACCTCACGGGTTCTCTACTAGACATCGAACGATTTTCTGGAACCCGAGCATTCGGCTGATGAGAAGGAACCCTTGAGGATGCATTGCTGCTCCCTAGATTAATACGTGAACTATCCATTACCTATTTCCCTATATATTACACACAAAACTTCAATCTTAAAGCGATATTAAATAAATGTAAACCTATATTTAACATTTATTTAATTAATCACAAATATTTAATATCAGCTATCGGTAATTCGGTAGATTTAACGAACTATATTTGTTTACACCTGCCCTGCAGTTATTATGTCCCCTGCTAATTGACTTGATCGACTCGATAGACCTTTGGACCAGAACGTAACTCCTTTCCATCCATCAGGTAATGGAGAATGTTCAGCACACTGAAGTGGAGCGCAATCCTTTAGTTGCAGCTCAAAATGTTGCGGAGGGGGCTTTCAAGCACCTGCAGGGTTTTGACAAGTATTCGGAGTTAAATATGCACAAAGGAGTTGGTTTGATAGGAACGCATATGGATCCCAAACTTGACTCTGCCTTGCCTGAACAAAAAGCTTTAAAGCTCATAACAAACGTAGGAACTCAGACGGGCTTGTGGTAAGTATCAACTCGAAATACTATCGTCCCTCATTGAAGTTACGTTGAAGTGCGATTTCTTGCTAACACCTGCCGCCTCCTGCCTATCCTGAAATGTCATTTTTTTGTTTAGGATGGGCAGCATCGCTGCTCGGCAGGATGGCAAGATGAGGAAATGTTACGCATACCCTTGACGGAAATGGCACAATTCCTTAAAAATGTTGGCTCATGGCGATCGTAGCTCAGTTGGTTAGAGCATCGGATTGTGGTTCCGAATGTCGCGGGTTCGAGCCCCGTCGATCGCCCTTTCTTTTTTATTCCAAAGAGATCTAAAGTTCAGGGGGGAGAGAGTCATGGCTCGAGACACGTCAAAACGTGCCGCAGGCATTGCTGCCGAATCACCTCGTGAAGGAAATGAGTTACAAGGCCTATTGGTTTTGGTGACAGTCGTCCTGCAACTCCTAAGTTTACACAGCTTTGCCCTCGGTGACTCCTCAAGCAACTGGCTAGGCCTTCTTGGCTATTTCGTCGGCGCTCTAATGTATTACCTCTTTGGCGTTGGCAGCTATGCAGTTGCTGCATTCTGTGGCTGGATAGGATGGCGATTACTCTTCAACAAGCCGCTAGACAACATCAAGAACAAAACTCTATGGTTTTTGCTATGGCTTGCATCGACATGCATCCTGCTAAACCTAGCAGAAGACCGCAGTCTGACGGTAGGAACCTGGCTGCGCGATGTGCTACATAGCCCTACAGCACCTTCTGGAGTTCATTTACATCTCGGTGGAACACCTCTATTTTACCTCTACTCCGATTTGCCAGGGTTCAATCTGAAGCGTATTTTGAATACTATCGGTGTGGGCATCGTCTTCTTCACCACATTCCTAGCTGGATTGTTTGGCATGACAGAAGTACGTCCTCAAACCGTTCTTGAGTTTATTAAGAACTTGCGCCCCAAACGCCAACCTGCCGACGTAGCAACAAACTTATGGCGTAACGTGAAGCTAAGTTTATCGGGCAAAGACAACCAAAGCGGCAATCTAGCCATTAAACCCGAGCGTGACTTACTAAAGCGGCCATCCATCAGCCGTAAAGAGCCAACAATGTTCGCGGACGAAGTGCCTCCCGAACCAGTAATCGCTGAGCCTAAGAAGGCACCTAAAGAGCCTAAGGAACCGCCTGTCCAGCAGATCACCAAGCGCGAGCAAGCACTACAAGCACAGAGAGTGTACAACGGTGATTTTAGTGCCTATCAATTACCACCCTTGGACCTCTTGACAGACGCAAAAGTGATTGACCAAACATCGCTACGAGTCGATTTGCGTCGACAAGCAGAGGTGCTGGAAGAAACACTTCACAGCTTTGGTATCGAAGGCAAGGTCGGCCAGATCAATTGCGGCCCAACCATCACCTCTTTTGAAGTACACCCTGCCATAGGCGTGAAAGTACAAAAAATTAAAGCATTAGAAAATGACATCGCCTTGAACATGGAAGCTCGATCGATTCGTATCATCGCTCCTATTCCTGGCAAAGCAGCCGTGGGTATCGAAGTTCCAAATGCTAAGCCGCAGGAAGTTGGCTTTAAGGACATGATGGACTTCTACCAAAAAGGCAAAAACAAGGCGCGCATCCCAGTGTTGCTGGGCAAAGCTGTTAATGGCGAATATGTCATCAGCGACCTGGCCAAAATGCCTCACTGCATCATTGCTGGCGCTACAGGGTCTGGTAAGTCGGTTTGTATCAACACTATCGTCATGTCGATTGTGTATAACGCGCGTCCCGACCAGATAAAGCTGTTGATGGTCGACCCTAAGAAGGTTGAACTGACCCCTTACTCTCGACTCCCCCACATGCTGGCGCCAGTTATCACTGAACCTGCAGGAGCCTGTACGGCACTTCTGTGGCTGGTTAAGGAGATGGAGAACCGCTACGACCTGCTTAAGCTAACGGGCGTACGAAATATCGAAGGTTTTAACACGCGCAAGAGAGACCCTGACTTTGAAGCATCTCTCGACCGTGAAATACCCGAGAAAATGCACTACATCGTAGCAATCATTGACGAGCTTGCTGACCTGATGATGGTTTCCAGCCACGATATTGAAACGCCTATCGCTCGTATCGCACAAATGGCGCGTGCTGTTGGTATACACCTCATTCTCGCTACCCAAAGACCTTCACGCGAAGTTATTACTGGCCTAATCAAGGCAAACTTCCCCACTCGTGTCTCTTTTAAAGTGGCTAGCCGCGTGAACAGCCAAATTGTGTTGGATGAAACCGGCGCAGAATCACTCCTTGGTAATGGCGACATGCTCTTCCTACCACCAGGAACCTCCTCGCTGGTTCGTGCACAAGGTGCTTATATTCGTGATGAGGATATCCGCAAAGTCGTAGACTTTATCTGTGAGCAAGCACCGCCAGACTATGCTATTCAGTCGTTTGATCGCTCTAGCTCATCCGACGACCTACTCTCCGACGAAATGGAAGGCGACAAAATTGACAGTCTATACTCTCAAGCACGTGAGCTTGTGGTTAAGACGCAAAATGCCTCCACAACATTCCTACAGCGCAAGCTGAAGATCGGCTATGCACGTGCTGCCAGCCTGATCGATCAGCTGCAGGAAAATGAGGTCGTAAGCCCTCCTGAAGGTAGCAAAGGCCGACGTGTCTTAGTAATTCCTAAAGGAATGGATAAAGAAATGAAAGATACGGATAGCGAAGAGCCGAACGATGATTAGAACACATACCGGCCAAAATCTTTTCCGCTTTGCCAGAGCTTTATTTGCCCTCGGAGTAGCTAGCGGCGCACTATCATGGTGCCCCTCGCCTCAGGCAGAGGCCTATTGGTATCTAGGAATTTTGATGGTCGTTCTTGGAATCTATTGCTTTGTCGCTTCCCGACGCTTTCGGTGAGGTTCCCTTATGGTGGGAAGGGTGCGATTCCTTTTCAAACTGAATCACTGACTGATTCTGCCTAACATTTTCGATATATTGCTCGTTGAGACGCTGAAAGTCCTCTAGGCATTTCTCTATTCGCGCGAAGGCTGGCAAGCTGTTATCTGCAACTTCATTCGGGCATTCTTTGTGTAGAGTATTGTCGAAAGCGATCAGCTTTTCAACTAATCCCTGCTGCAGCTCTTGTAAAGGCATTAATTGAGACAAAGCCGTCGTGTCCTTAGAGGAAAGCTCCACCATCTTCTGAGCGTTTGTCAGAAGATCGGTGAGAATCGACTCCATCTGGCTGAGTCTTTCTTCGGCCGAAGACATGCGTTTTTAACCTTTTGTTGCTTAATTGCGACAATACACCCTAGAGAATTTCCAGGCAAAGAGGCAAAGTTATTTCTTTAGAACGGATTTAACAGAATGCAGGATCGGCAGGATTTTTAGGAAAAAAAGTTAGAATTGACCTTTTATGGAATCCAAAAGACTAAGAATCAGTTTCCATCCTGCTTATCCTGCCGCGCAGCGATCTTGCCTATCTGTAAAAATGTCCTTTTTCGAGAGACCATTTAGCTTGAAATTAACGCTAATACAGGGTATCATCTCTTTTCTTTAGTGCATTAGAGAGAATGAGATATGCTTTTTACACTTTTAACTGTAATGCTGCAATTATTTGTAGCACCGCTCTGCGCTGAAAGCACAGCCCAAGATCTCCTCGCCAAGCATCACCTGATACAGGAGACTGATGCCTCTTGCAGCCTTGCTTCCATAACTATTTTGCTTAATTCGGCTTTGGAACTACAGGGTAGGAACCCCTACACACAGGAAGAGGTTCTTCAATATGTAAATAACCCCGCCTGGTCTGCAGGCACTGCTAACGGCGGCAATGGAGCCTCTCTAAAACAGTTAGGCGGTTATCTCGTTGAAGCGCTAGATTGCTTCGACATCCCCTACTCATCCGTGACTGTTTTCCACTACTCCAACGATACGGAAGAAGCGCGAGAACTATTTAAAGAAAGCCTTTCAGGTGTCACTACCATGGTCATCGCTAACTTCGACATTTACGACGTTTTGCCGGTTGACGAGCATATAGGCCACTTTAGCCCAGTGGCGACCTATGAAAACGGACAGTTCCTAGTGCTGGATGTTGCCAAGGACTTAGTGGATATTGGCTGGCAAAACGGCCCTCACTGGGTAGATGAAAATAAATTATTTAAGGGTATGCATACCCATAATACTGAAAACACTGACTGGCGCGGCTACGTAGTCTTAGAATTATAAGAGATTTAATGGACCTTCCCTACGCTTTAGATTTTGATGAACAACAATGGCGCGAATGGCTGGTTAGCGTTGGGGCACCTGCCTTTACCGGTAAACAAATCCTTAACTGGCTATTTCGTCAGCAAGTAAACGACCCGGCGCTCTTTACTAACCTATCGCAATCCCTACGCGAGCGCCTTCAGACCTCTTTTTCATGGGCACTCCCAGAAATTGACTGCCAACTGAGTTCCCTGGACGGCAGTGAAAAGCTCCTGCTAAAAACGCCAGACAACCTGTTAACAGAAGCTGTCCTGATGCCATCTGAAAACAGAGTCACCCTTTGCATCAGCAGTCAAGTAGGCTGTCGCATGGGTTGCACGTTTTGTCAAACAGGCAAAATGGGCTTTAAGCGTGATCTTTCCAGCGGTGAAATACTTGCGCAAATCATCATAGGCAATCGACGTCTGCGTGAACGAGGTGAAGAGCGGCAGGTTACTAACATCGTTTTCATGGGCATGGGTGAGCCTCTAGATAACTACGAAGAGGTTGTCAAAGCCTGTCGTGTGATGATCGATCCAGCGCACTTTGGTCTGTCCAAACACCGTGTAACCATTTCGACCTCCGGACTCGTTCCACAGATCTACCGTCTTGCGCGAGAACTGCCGGTTCGCTTAGCCATTTCCCTGCATTCTGCCGACGATGTTCGACGCAGCAGCTTAATGCCTGTCAATCGACAATACCCTTTGGCAGAGTTGAAAAAAGCCCTTATGGAATACCCTGCTCCCTCACGCTACGGTGTGACGTTTGAGTATGTCATGATCCAAGGGGAAAATGACTCAATTGCTGACGCTAAGAAGCTTGTTAAATTTGTCCATGGCATCAAAGCCAAGGTCAACCTCATCCCGATGAATCACTTCCCCGGTAGTACACTAAGCTCCTCCGAGGCTGAAAGCATCCGAGCTTTTCAGCAATACCTCAGCGACCGTTCTATTCCTGCGCCAGTTCGTTATAGCCGCGGCCAGGATGTTAGCGCGGCTTGTGGGCAGCTGGCAGCTAAGAGAGCCGGTGAACTCAATATGTCACCCATACAATTAAGGCGCATCCGCAAAAAAGATGAAGCCAATCTTGACGTCGGATGATATATTAGCCTTTTAGTTTAATGTGTGCCTGGAGGTACGATGTCTCGCCATCTGTCGTGGCTGCTTCCCCTAATTGCTGTGATTATTTATGCTCCTTTTTCAGGGGCATTAGATTTGGCCATCTCAAAACACTTCTTCTTCGATGACCAATTCCATGAAGTCAGCATCGCTAAAGTGTTTTACAAGCTTGGTGAATTCCCTGGCCTCCTATTAGGCGCCGGATCAATTTTGGTGTATCTGTCGACCTATGTGACTGATCGATTTGCCCAATGGCGCAAAGCAGCTGCAGTTGTTGCCATTGTCTTTCTTGTAGGTCCGGGCTTGCTAGTTAACGGTGTCTTCAAGGAGTTTTGGGGCCGCTCACGTCCACGTATGGTCGAGCAATTTGGCGGCGCTAATACCTTCAGTCCTTTCTATAAGCCTAATTTTTCCGCAGATGGCTACGGCAATAAATCCTTCCCTAGTGGTCATGTCAGCATGGGTTTCTTCTTCTTTGCGCTTGCCCTTGCTGCAGAGAGAGAGGGCTGGATGAAAACCTTCTACGCCGCTTTTGTCTTCGCGTTTGTTCTGGGAAGTGTATTAACATTGGTTCGTGTTTCACAAGGAGGACACTTCTTCAGTGACTGTGTGATGGCAGCAGTCATCATGTGGTGGCTGTCGTTAGCAGGGTGTCGATTCATTTACGGACCAAAAGAAGCATGAAGGGATTAACGAAGAGACAGCGAGAGATTGTCGACTTCGTCGACCAATTCATCCGCGCTAACAAATACTCGCCTAGCTACAAAGAGATCATGACCCAGTTCGGCTTTACCTCTCTAGGGTCAGTCTACAACCATATCCGCACGCTAAGGCGTAAAGGAGCGCTTGCGCAAGAAGATAAGTGCGGTCGATCCTTATCTCTTGTCGCAGCACGAGAAACGCCTCTAGATCCGACAGGCGTGCAAGTATCGCTAATTGGTCACTTAGCCGCTGGCAGTCCTATCGAGATGTTCCCACATGTTCAAATGATGGTGCTACCTCGCTTGTTTGTTCCACGACCTGATACAACTTATATCTTAAGAGCTCGGGGCAATTCATTAGCCGCTGAGAGTATTGTCGATGGGGATTTAGTCGTTGTAGAGGTTGTAGAAGAGGTCGAACCAGGCAGCTTGGTAATTGCGCTAATTAACGGTAAAACCTACATCAAGCGACACAATCCAGATGAAGCAAGTGTCCCTATTCAAGGCATTGTCACAGGTGTCCTGCGCCTCTACCAGTAATGTGAAAAGGATTTTTAACGCAAAGGCGCAAAGGCGCGAAGCGAACTTTTCCTTCTTTGCGCCTCTGCGCCTTTGCGTTTAATTTCTATTCGAATTCTTCAAGGTCGTAGGGCTCGGGTTCGAACTCTGCCAAGGTTTCCAGCTTGGGTCCCGCCATATAGCGTAACAGAGACAGGCTAAAGGATACGCCGACATATGCCCACGCTAAAATAAAAACTGCCACCGCAAAATGGTATAGGATACCGTAGAACATAAAGACAGCGGTCATTGCTGTGATAAAAACCATCTGGAATGACGAAACGCGGATGTGAAGAGCTTTGAAGGCTGGAAACTTCCAGCGGCTGATCATAAGATATCCCAATAGAATTAGCACCGCGAACATAAAGAAAGCGCGTGCCTCCATGCTCAAAACCGTCAGTCGATGAAAGTCCGGAGAAATCAGAAAGAGGTCTGCAGAAACCGCGGCAGCTGCAGCTGCAGGAATGGGAAGGCCAGTGAAGTTCTTCTTGGCGCCCTCCTCTTCTATTGCTGGTTCGTCGAAAGAAGAGCAATTAAAGCGGACCAATCGTAACACGCCACACACTGAAAAAACCATGGCTGCGGTGGTTATCAGATAAGACAGCTCCGTTCCAGCAGGTACTGAAAGGCTCTTTAATACAACAACAGCGGGAGCAACACCAAAGCTGATACTATCGGCCATGGAGTCGAAGATGCCACCAAAATAGCTCTGCCCTTTTAAGGCTCTGGCAACAGCACCATCTAAAACATCTGCAAAAGCAGCCAAGAGTAGAATAGCTACCGCCGACATCATTTCTGCATAGTTAGCAGCACCTGGCGGGGCCAATGCCATTTTAAAAATCACAAAAAGGCCACAGCTCAGCCCAAACGCTGTAATTAAGTTAGGTAAAAGAGGTACCCTTTTCATGACCAACTTCCTTTTAAACCGTCGTGACAGATAGCAGAGGACGGCTTTCCTTTTCCAGAACTAAGTTCTCTTTTTCAATCAATTCGCGACCTGCGAAGGCAACCGCCGGAGCGGCCTTTACGCTAGGCAGAAGGTGCTGTCGCGCGGCATCACACACTTGTTCTTTAGTGGTAGCCAGAAGGCGATTACGGAAATCTTGGCGCATTTCACGGGTCTTACCACATCGTAGCCAACCATACGCTAGGCCAGCTCTGGACCCCGGAGCAACTGGCGCATCAGAGTCCTGAATCATTTCTAGCTTAGCTTCGGCAAGGTCTTCATCGCTAAATTCGCCTTTAACAATCTCTTCCACGCTTTCCTCAAAAGCCTTCAAGGTCTCAGCGATGTTCGGATCGCGGTAAGAGTAAAAGTAAAAATGGCCGTAAGCGGTGTTATGACCGGCTCCGCTGCCATAAGCTCCACCCTCTTCACGAATCTTTTGGTGTAAGATAGTGTTTTCAAGAACGTTGCCGGCAAGGCTAAGAGCTGGGGCTGCTGGATGCAGATAGCTTGGAGTAATAAAGGTTTTGCCAGTGAAGGCTACTGGTGATGAAATGACATAGCCTCTCGAATCCATGACTGGTATCGAATAGCCCGATTGCCATGGAGCAGCAACCTTCTTGCCCAAGCCTGTAATACCGTAGAAATCTTGCGAGGCCATCTGCTGGTAAAACTCCTCGTCACAAGCGACAACTAAATCTGGATGTTGCAGGTCAAGGAGACGCTCCTTCAGATCGTTAAGCCTGTTAATCAACTCCGGCAACCGTGTCGACAGGTTCTTAACGATATCTCTAATCGTGTAGAAATACTCTAAACCAAACCATGCGTAGTTGATACGCGATGGGATATCGAGGCCGCAGGCGGATAGGCCAAGAGCATAACGCATGGCATGGCTATTGAATGCAGCTTCTAGGCCCGTATAGTGCTTCAGCAACACTTCCTTAACACGTGCAGTATCGGAAAAATCAGCTGACGCTATGACGTCATGCATCAGAGAGAATAGCTTGTCGGCCTTTCTGTATAACGACTTGCCCTTGATAGTTATGCTTGGAATGCAATGACGTGGATCAGTAATCTGAGGATTCAAATGCAATGAAGCGCCTACTCCACCAGTATTCTCGTGCATAAATTCTAGGGTCTGACGATAGTCGCGACCTCCACAGCCAACCTGGGAGAGTAGATTTCCAAATAGTCGGATGTAAGGCAGCTCGCTTTCCGAGATTGCTGGAAGGTCAAAGACGATATCCGCATAGAGAATACTGTTGGTAAAGCAGCAGTGACGGTAAACGGACAAATTGCCATGTGTTTCTTTGATCAATGGGTAATCACGGACTTCTTTGGGCACATCAGCCAAAGTGAGTTTTGGCAGGCAATCCAGGTCTTGAGCTTCTTGCTGCTTTTGGAATTCACTCAGAGCTTTTGCGTCAGTCATCAGCTTCTGAACCTGTGCGGCACTCAATTTTTCTTGAATGGCCGCTAACCTAGCCTTCTCTTGTTCTTCTTCTTTTTTTGTCAGGTCGCGATCAGGAGTCATCAACACAACCACACGATGTGGATTGTTCAGCAGCTGTTTCTCGATAAGCCTAGAGAAGTAACGCGGATCGTTCTCGATTAACCCTCGGAGTCTTTCAAACAAGGAATGAATAACCAAACCATGCTCAGGGGCTCCTCCGTGTTGCTTTAGCAACGCTGAGCGCCAGAAGAGAGATAGACCAAAAGGACTGCTATCACCTGTGATCTCGCTGCGTCCTAGCTCCATTTGGTGCAAGGCGCTTTCAATAAGCTTCTGAGAGATTCCCTCATCAGCAATGCGCCTAAGTTCGGTAAAAACAAGCTGCTCCAGCTTTTCAGCATTGGCAGGATCACAACCTCTTAAGATTAATGTGTAAGGAACCTCGCTAATTTCATCTTCCATACTAGAGCTAGCCTGCTTACAGAGACCGGACTGAAGTAAGGCATGTCGCAAAGGTGATGCATCAGTATCCATCAAAGCACTGTCAATAATGTCTAACGCCAAAACTTCGTCAAGATCCAAAATATGGCTTGTCAACCAACTGACAGAGAAGTACGCCTTCTCGGCTTCATCGACATCAGGCCCTGCTGGATAGGTCGACTCTCGCCTCACGGGTTCGGTGTAGCGCTTTTGTCGTGGAATAGGTGTCAGCGGAGGCAATTTTTGCGCATCATCTAATGTTTTGTCTGCGATAAAGTCCAGGTGTCCTTCCAAAGGCAAATTGCCATAGAAGTAAAATAGGCAACGGCTCGGATTATAATATTCGCTATGAAAGGCCTTAAACTCTTCGTATGTAAGCTCTGGAATAACTTTTGGGTCTCCGCCGGAGTTGATGCCGTATGTCAAATCAGGGAACAGCGCCGAGCTGATACAATCGTCCAAACGCGATCCTGGAGAGGCCATAGCCCCTTTCATCTCGTTGTAGACGATGCCTTTATATTGCAAAGCTGTCTTGGGATCTTGCGGCTCAGAAAACTCTAGGCGATGCCCTTCCTGGCGGAAGCTTAGCTCTTTAAGCTTAGGCTCAAAAACGGCGTCTAGATAGACTTCAAGCAGGTTATAAAAATCTTTGGGCACCTGTGACGCTGCAGGATAGCATGTGAAGTCAGCGCCGGTCATCGCATTCATAAAGGTATTAAGGCTACGACGCGTCATAGCAAAAAAAGGATCTTTAACAGGGTATTTCTCTGACCCACACAGCACAGTGTGCTCTAAGATGTGCGCTACGCCGTTGGAAGTCGTAGGGGTGGTCCGGAACGATAAGCAAAAGGTGTTTTCTGGATCGTCATTACCAATATGCAAAATATGTGCACCAGTGGCTTCGTGTACAAGCTCTCTTAGAGTACATTGGAGTTCTGAAATTTCTTTTTGATGAGTCACGCGGAAGCCGCGGTAGGTGTCGCCGACGCGATTGAGTGATGTGGTATGAGCCATAGTAGTAGGTGACCTTACGCAGGGTTAAAAGCCGCTATTCTGCCATACAGACGATAAAACTACTACGGAAGAGAATAGGGCTGGACGAAGTGGACGAAAGTGAACGAAATGGACATAAAATCCGCACTATAGAGCACCGCGGTTCAGTGTCCACTTCGTCCACCTGTCGGGGTTAAGGCGAATCCGGCGAATTACCCTGGGATACTATGAAGCTCAGCGCTCCCGCGCTGAGAACAGAACAAAATACAAAAAAGATGCGGCACAAGTACGGCTTCACGGGTGCTATCACACTTACATTGCTTCGCGAATAATACATCAGATCGACGTATTGCCTACCCTCTTTTACCGCGTTGACATACTGTTTTTGAATAGCTCGCTCTGGTAATGGAATAGGTACCACTTCGGTTGGCCAATCCAACATTTTAGTTTGGATTGAATCTTCGTATAAATACATGCAATACTCGTGCAAGACACGGGCAGTAATTTCTTTGCAGCTGGGTATTTCGGATGAGTTCAACTCGAACCGGACGCTGATATCATGCCACTGCCCTTCGTACAAACGGAAAACAGAAGCGGTAATGCAGTTTGCTGTACTCTCAGAAGTTGAATTACGCATTAAATAATAGGTTGTTCCATCAGGCAAGCCGCTGGAGGCATGAAAATCTTTGGCAGCTTTTTTAGTGTAATCACACACCATCTCTCTGACACTCACACCACCGTCTACTGGAAGAGCGGCCATCGCTTTGTCTATTAACTGCCCATGAAAATGGGGAAAGGCAGCAGTTAAATTTTGCTGAAACCTAAGGTACTCTGATGTGCGACTAAGACATGTAGTACCTAAATTGAACAGTGGGAACGATGGCTCTTCAGAACTGAGAATATCCCAATGTTGAGAAAATTCTAACCAGTGAGCCGACAGCTTACCACGAACTTCTTGAACAAACCTATTATCCAACTCTTCAGAAGACAATTTAAAGATTAATGAGGCCACTCTATGAAGTTTTGTTGTAAGTGACGAGAGAGGTACTGCCGGGAGGTCCAAGGGATCCAAAGGAAGCTGCGAAAAGAAGTCTGCGCTGCTAATCGCCAATAGTAAGATGTTTAGATCAGAACGCCATTGACTTTTTATATGAACGACGGTTTGAATGGTTTCATAGACAGCGTTTAATCTTTCTAATTCCTGCTGGTTTAATTCAGCAAATGGTAGCGCTACTATTTCTCCAACCAAATCTGTACTAGGCAACGTTTCAGATTGAAAGTTAGTTCGAAGTGCTTTCGCATAGTCCTCTAATTTGTCTATCGTAGTCGGCACTAAAGGGGATGAATCTTCGAAATTACAGTACTTTTCCATATACATACCTCATTTTATTACGCTTGATTAAATACTCATTAATTTGGAAATGGACACCAGACGCCTTGTCCCTTATCCTGTCCAGGTCCACTTCGTATATTTTCTAATACATCGGGTTAAAGTATTGCCTACCTTCTTTAAGCGCACCTACATACTGATCTTGAATATCTGATGAGGGTAAAGGAATAGGTACCATTTCGTTTGCCAAAGCCAACAATTCTCCGCTTGCGCCATCTATGCTTAACGAAGTGCGGTACTTTTGTAGCACAAGTGCTGTCGTATCTTCTAAACTAGGCATATTAGCCGGATCCGTAATACAATTGGGGTTACTAACTGAGCTTGAATTGCGCAAAAGATAGTAAATGGTTCCATCCGGTAAACCACTAAACGCATGGAAGTCTATAGCAGCTTTCGCTGTGTATTGACCAACGATGCTTCTAATACTCGCACCATTGCCCCTTACCGACAGAGCCGCCATGGCTTTATCGATCATCTGCCCGTGAAAATGCTTGAAAGTGCCCGATAGACGTTCCTGCATCTGAAGGTATTGTGGAGTGCGGCTGACACATGTGGTGCCTAGATTGAAAAGCGGGAACAAACGTGTGCTCGGAATTACGAATATCCCAGTGACCAGAAAATGTGAACAACTGAGCCCTCAACTTTCCGCGAATCTCCTTTACTACTTCACTGTTCAACTGCTCGGGAGCCAGCTTAAAAATTAAGGACGCCATCTTGTACAGTCTAGTGGTAAGCGACGCAAGAGGTACCAACGGAATATCTAAAGGATTATCAGGAACATACGAAAAGTAATCAGCGCTACTCATTGCCAACAATACAACGGTCAACGTTGGACTCCATTGAACTTTAATATGAGACACAGTTTGAATTGCTTGATAAACTCGATTTAGTCGTTCTTTATCTAAATGATTTAATCCCGCAAACCGAATTTCTGCTATTTCCGCAATTACATCTGTTCTTGGAACTTCATCAGCTGCAAGATTCCTCACAAGCGTCTCAGCATAGATCTCTAGCTTATGTATAGCGTCACGTGTGACATTCGGTGTATCGCCGAAATGACAGTATCTTTCCATATAAACCTCATAGTTAACAGACCTTGATGATATTTAAAAAGGTATAACATACTAAACAATTTAACACAACAATTTACCAGATATTAAGATACAATAGAATTCATTTTAGTATCGTATTAAGATCTGAATAGATATAATCTAGCTTTCTAAATCATCCAACAAGGAGAAGTGTCGGATGAGACAGCCTCTAGTGTATATCACTATAATGGCTGGACTTCTGCTGGGCCTGGGATTTATTCCTGGGAAGTGTGTCTCGCAAGAGCATGCAACTCAAGCAGTCGAGAATGCGGTCAATAGCGGCCTACAGCGCTTAACCGCAGGCCAGCAATAATCTGTTCGGTAGGTAAATGGCTCTGGGAGACAGGTTTTCCTGTCTCCCTTTATTTTTTACTCTCGCGCCCCCACTAGCTGGGGCATCCATAGTCTATTCAGAAAACTACAGGCATTCAGAAAAGCAAGCTTTTCGAGGGTACCATCTGGCAGGTTTAGGCGTGCTTGAAGCAGCTTTAATAGCGACGGATAGCAGTCCGACCCTCCAAAGCCATCAAAAAACCAGCCTTCGGGGCAGCGTCCAGGAGTATTCTTGGGAACATCGCCATCAAAGAAGAAGTCAGCACCAAAGGCTAGACTATTTTCCGCTCCAAGTTGCAATAGTTCCTCAATGTGACGTGCAAAATCGTCGGGGTGAGCACCAACAAAGCCTCGAACACAATTAAGTCCGATCAACCCTTTACGCTTTGATATCTCTTGAATTAGTTCATTGGGTAGGTTTCGGATATTGTCGGTTACATTGCGCACATTGGAGTGGCTTGCCAATACGGATAATTCCAATTCGTTCTGATCAATAAATTGTAAGATTTCGAATGCTAATCGGTCAGACGCGTGGCTTAGGTCCACAGCGATATGTTTACCGTTAAGAAACTCTAACAGTTTCTTACCATCTTCTTTTAAGCCAATGTCGGTAAGAGCACCACCACCAAATCGATTTTCATGGTTCCAGGTAAAACCAATATAGAGAGGACGACCGACCTTTCCAAATATGATTTTTAAGCGTTCCAGCCCTTCCTCTAAAGGCTCAGACTCCTCACAAAAACCTGAAGCGTTTTCAAAAGCAGCAATGATTCCAATGCGATTTCCCTGCATGATGTGTGGCACTGCTTCTGGGCACTGAATAATTGCTAAATCTTCGGAAATTTGATTAGTTATGACCTTAAAAATGTCAGCTTGATTAAGCCCCACTTGAGCTGAGCCACAAGCCGTTTGCGCGAAGATTGCCAGCACCTGCATGCGCACATGCCCATCTTTCATTTGGGGAATAGAGCAGCGCACTTGTGGGTCAAAGGGAGTGTGGTCGGCATCGCCGGCTAGGTAACTGAGCAAATCGCAATGTAAATCGATGATAGGCTGATGCACATGCTTCTCCTTTATCGCCGCAAGGGCTACAATCTGGTTTCGGGTAAAAACGACATCTTAACGAGGTTTCATTTTTGTTTTCCAATCTTCTTTTTCTAGCGATTGTGCTTTTGATGACCACGGTAGCTCCCGCCGGTGATGATTCAGCCCAAGCTTTGCAGGGAGGGCTGTTGCTATATGCGATTACACTTCTTGTCATAGTGCTTCAAAACCGCTTTTTTCTACGACGTAGCCGTGTTAGTTCCTTACTTTTTGCCACAAATATCGAGCTAATAGTGAGTTTGGCTCTATTCTACTTCTATTTTGGCGCACATCGATCCATCACAACGCTGCCTCAAGTTGGCTCTTCTGTGGCGATGCGGGTATTAGTTACTCTTGTCATGTATTTTGGTGGTCTTTTCATCTTCTATTGGACTGCGTATGCTACGGTGAGGCCATACCGACAGCCTAGAAAAAGCTATATCGCGCAACAGATACGGTTCATCGCTCCCTTTGCCATTCCCTTTGCCCTCTTTAGTCTTCTTGGTGATATTTTAGGAGTTGCGGCAAGTACGCTAGGAGAAACCTTGACCACAGCGTTGTCAGCGGGTTTTTTGGGCTCCATGATGGTATTTTTCCCTTACGTCCTGGTCACTGCATGGCAATGCAAACCACTGCCCGAAAGTCCTATGAAGAATCGGCTGGAGGAGTTGTGTAAGGAGCTTAAGTTCACCTATTCAGCCATGCTTACATGGCCTGTCATGGGAAACAGCTTAACTGCCGCTATTATCGGCATTATTCCTAGATTCCGTTATGTCATGTTTACACCAAACTTGCTGGAACAGCTTTCTCCTGAGTGTGTAGAGGCTGTCTTAATCCACGAAGTCGGACACAACAGACGCAAACATTTACTCATCTACCCTTTTATTATCGCCGGAGCGATGGTTGTTGTTGCCTACCTGTCAGAGATCTTATTAGCGCCTATTGATAGTCGTTTAGCCCTAAAGAGCATTTTAGATCCGAATGGTCCTTGGCAAGCACTACGCCCTCTCCTACTTTTCGCCACCTACGTTGCGGTGATGGCGCTTTACTTCCGCATTGTCTTTGGTTTTTTTTCCAGGTTATTCGAAAGACAAGCCGATCTAACTATTTTTGATACAGATTTGCCCCCACGCTATATGTCTCAGGCGTTGGATGAGGTTGGTTACCTCTCAGGCAATATCCACGACCATCCTAGCTGGCACCACTATAGCATTCGCCAACGCATGAATTTTATTGAACGCGCTGAAAAGCACCCTGGCATTGTGCAAAAGCACCACAGAAGGGTAAAGCTGACAGTTATCGCCTATTTTTTACTCCTAGCGCTTACCGCTGGCCCCATGCTTTACGATAAAGAATGGCCCTCCATACTAGGCGATAAAATTGATACAAGCTTCAATGCTACACAAAGAAAAGCTGTAGCAGAGAAGTTTATAAAGGAATTTGGTGTCGATGCAGACTCCCCCGTTGTTACTGACGCGTTAGAAATTAGTTACCGTACACCAGCAGCTCGCGATGTGCCGGGAATAGCCGAACTGATGTCAGCACAAATGCTCCTAGACATTGGCGCTAGTGACGCTGCAGCACAGATGATGACACTGGCCTGGCAGCACTTCGAATACGATAATGGCACACAGCTGGCGCAGGACGAATTTAAGAATCTTACCCGTCGCATTCTGTGGACTCTAGAACTGGAAAAAGATGTGGACAATATCCATGGTGTACAACTAAGAGAGGCTGCCACCTCTGTGTTGAAAGGGCAACAGAAGTGATCTGTCACCGCACTCCAAATAAAAATAGATCCGTGCTATAATCGCGCGCACGTGGGAATAAAGGATTATTGAATGGAAACAATGTTGCAGAAATTGGGTCAACGCTTCGAACGCGAACATGATACAATCATGAACGAATTCTTTAAGTTTCTGCGCTTTGCCAGCGTTAGCAGTGACCCTGCTTGTAACAATGCGACCATCGCCTGTAAGGATTGGATAGAAGGATTTCTGGTTGACACAGGTTTTAAGGTCAGCCAATGGCCAACCAGCGAGCATCCCGTAATCTTTGCCGAAAACCTTACCGCAGGACCTGATAAACCTACCGTTCTCATTTACAACCACTATGATGTGCAGCCTGTAGATCCGTTGGAACTTTGGGATAACCCTCCGTTTGAACCTGTGGTCAAAAACGAAAGTGTTTATGCACGCGGCGCACAGGACAACAAAGGGCAATGCTTCTACGTGCTGCAATCCCTGAAGGCTCTCAAGGAAGTCTCTTGCACCTTTCCTGTTAACATCAAACTACTCATAGAAGGCAATGAAGAAACAGGTAGCGGAGGCCTATCCGGCATCTTAGAAAATAAAAAAGAAGATCTTAAAGCGGATTACATTTTCATTGTCGATGTAGGCATCAAAGACGCTGAAACACCCACTATCACCCTTGGCTTACGAGGGATTGTAGCAATGGACGTTTCTTGCAAAGGCAGCGATACTGACCTACACTCTGGATGCCATGGTGGTTTGGCCTACAATCCCCTTCACGCCCTAGTAGATATATTAGCTAAGCTACGCGATGCTGATGGGCGTATCACTGTCCCTGGTTTCTACGACAACGTTCGTGAGATACCTGCAGAGCAACGTGGCGCCATTTCATTCGATTTCGATGAAAAGAAATACCTAAAAGAATTTGGCGTACAGCCTACTGGAGGCGAGACAAAATACAGCCCCTTAGAACGCAATTGGCTACGACCTACATTAGAAATCAATGGCATCACGGGTGGTTTCTCCGGTCCAGGCACCAAAACAGTGATACCGGCCCTCGCCAGCGCTAAATTGACATGTCGTTTAGTTCCCAATCAAGATCCCCAGGTCATTGCCAAAGCTGTTACTTCTTACATAGAAAAGTTAGCCCCTCCAGGAATTAATGTAACAACACATATTCATGCTGGCGGTGGAACTGCAGTCATTACTGACCCGAACTCTATAGCAGTCAAAGCTGTGGCTACTGCATTTTCCGAAGTTTTCCAAAAGCCATGCCAATATATTTTGGAGGGAGCTTCTATTCCTATCGTTACAGCGCTACAGCGCGTATCGGGCGGACAAGTGGTCCTATTAGGCCTCGGACTCACCAGCGATCTCATCCATGCCCCAAATGAGCATTTTAGTTTAAAACGTATCCAGCAAGGGTATCTTATCATCGCAAGATCACTCGAAATATTAGGAGAAAGCTAATGATGAGAAAACTCAAAAACACCTTATTGTTAGTTCTCTGCATAGCCTGCGCCACCATCGATGCTGGCGCAGCACAGCCTATTGCGGACTTTACCTCCGTCGCCAAAAAGGCGTTGCCAGCAGTGGTCTCCATACGCACAAAGGCTCCTAATGCCACCAGTGGCCCATTTCAGCAAGGTGATCCATTTGCTGACGACCTCTTAGACTTCTTCTTTGGCAAGCCACGTCGTGAAGTACCTCAACAACCGCAAGGGCAGCCTCCGCGTGTTTCCCAGGGCTCAGGGTTTCTTGTTAGCTCAGACGGTCTTATGATGACCAACAGCCATGTTGTACGCGATGCACAAGAAATACGCGTCCGCTTAACAGATGGTCGTGATCTAGAAGCAAAGCTAATTGGCCACGATCCCAACACCGATGTAGCCATCATTAAAGTCGATGCTACCGATCTACCCTTTCTTACCTTCGGCACGTCGTCCGATTTGGAAGTTGGGCAATGGGCCATCGCCGTCGGCAACCCTTTAGGTCTACAAGAGTCACTGACTGTTGGTGTCATCAGTGCCAAAGGCCGTGCCAATTTGGACGTCGCCGATCTAGAAGACTTTATTCAGACTGACGCCGCCATCAATCGTGGCAACTCCGGCGGTCCATTGCTTAACATTGATGGAGAAGTCATCGGCATCAACACGGCCATCGCCAGCAGTACTGGCGGCTATATGGGCATTGGGTTTGCGATTCCCAGCGATATGGCTAAGCATGTAATGGATGAATTGGTCGCTAAAGGTAGTGTTACAAGAGGCTTCTTAGGCGTGGTGCTACAACCTATAGACTATGATCTGGCCATGGTCTTTGGCCTCGACAAAGTTGAAGGTGCCCTGGTAGCAGAAGTTCAAGAGGGTTCCCCAGCCGACAAAGCAGGCCTGAAACGTGGCGATATCATCCTGGAACACGATGGTCGTCGTGTAGAGTCCGTTGCTAGTCTACGAAACGCTATTTCCCTCTCTAAGCCAGGTCAGACAGTCAACCTGAAGCTCTTACGTGAAGGAAAGACTCTTGTCGTCAAGGTCCATGTGGGAGCCCATGCCGAAAGCAAAGAGGGTATGAGCAAAGAAGGTAAAAATGTCATTGGTATCAAAGTGGAAAATGCACCATCTGGACAGCAAGGTGTGGTCATCATCCAAGTGGATCCCTACAGCATCGCTGCCATGGCTGGTTTGAAAAAAGACTCTGTCATTTTGGAAGTAAACAAGCAGAAGGTGAACTCTGCTGAACAGTTTTATAAAGTAGTCTCTGGACTCTCCAAAGGGTCACGTTTGCTACTCTTTGTACGCCAGGCAGATGCTACAGGATATGTCGTTTTGACCTTAAGATAACTCTAGGAGAATGGTGGGGACACTACAACAACAAGCGGAGGCTATGAGCTTAGCCTCCCCCCCTTCAGCGGGTATGGATATCATTATTATTGTCACCAGCTCTGATAAACAAGAGAGCTATTGGCAAGAGTATTTGGTTGCCTCCGCCGGTTATAGCTATGCCGCGGGCACGAAGGTTGTAGTCGTCAACGAAGATTGGCCTGGCGGCGCCGGAAATGGCCTTGGCACCCTCTATGCCTACCAAAAGGCTATTCGCAAGGCCAAGAGCCTTTACAACATTGACTTATTGCACGAACAGGAAGAAGGTGCTGCGGTAGCCATGTATCATACCGCCGGTAAGGGAACGCGTCTAGCGCCCCTGCCAGGAACGGAGGCCAACAATAAGTCGGCTGTCAAACTACCTGCTGTTAAACCTGATGGCTCGCTGGTCACTATTTTGGAAGCTGTCATCCGCCAAACATCTATCTATGGTGCAGGAAGGAAAGGGCGATTGTCAGTCTTTTGGGGAGATCAAATATTTATCCCATCTGCTACCCCACAACCGAGCTTGAACCATGTCGATATATTGGCATGCTTATCCCCTCTTCCCACAAAAGAAGTTTGGGAGGAAAAAGGTCTAAGCCGCTATGGACTCGTCTATGTTGCCGAATCAGGCCACGCTAAATTGCTGGAAAAGGTCGAATACAGCATGATTCAGCGCCTGACAGATAGCAAAGTACTAACAAGTGATGGGCTTTTTGGCACCAGTTTAGGCAGCTTTAGCGTTTCATACGAACTGCTATGCGCTCTCTTAAATGAATTTGCTTCGGAACTGCGCAATAAAAAGGGCAAGCTAGACAGTGATCCACATCTTTGGATGCCACTATCCTTGGATGAAGCAACCTATGCGCGTCTGATGCTCTCTAAGGGCATGTCTGAACTAGATGCTAAACAACTGCATCGTCGCCTGCAAAAGGTCAAACACCGGCTGCAGCACTCCCACGACGAAGTGTTTTTTGGCACCATTGACGTTGGAATGGACAGCTATTGGTGGGACTTTGGCACCGTGCAAAATTACTATCATAATTGCCTAAAGCTTGTCGCTGATACCCCTGAAGGACATGCTATACGAACTTTCTTTGGTGGAAACGTTGCTGCCGATAATAACGTCTATCAACAGAAATGCGATATAGGCAACGGCACCATCACCAACAGCGTGCTTGTCGGTGTGAAGGCTAAGAACCTGGATGCTAACAATTGTGTCATTATCAATTGTGCCTTTACAGAGCTATCTGCGGTAGGCAGCTTGCTATATTCTGTCCGCGACAGCAAGCCATTAAATATGCCGGAAGCTTCTGTACGCGCCGATGTCTTCTTATACTATCCCCTAGGCCATATCAAGATGCATAGTGAGCTGTCGAGAGATGGCAATAAGGACTGGAATGTGCGCCTAAATGGCAATCCGTTGTCTTATGCCGAGTTATACCTCCACAACGAACGCGACGAAGATTAGACGAGATTTTTTGTTTTTGACACAGAGGCACAGAGACACAGAGAGGAACAGGAGAGAAGATATTTTGCTGAGGCAAAATATCTTAAACCTAGCTTCGCATTCCCCCTTACCTGTGTGCGGTGCAGTATTATCATGATTTTTTAGGCCTGATAACAGTTCTACGGCCTGAAAGGCCAACATATCATAGCCCAGGTCGAAGTACGAGCGCAGCGAGTACGAAAGGCCTGGGTACCGATAAATATTATCAACTTAAGTTTTTTGTTCTCAGCGCGGGAGCGCTGAGCCTCCTAATAGCCCAGGGTAAGAAGCCCGTAGGGCGACGCAACCCTGGGAACGGCGCCATAAGAAATATAGCTCCGCGGAAGCCGGAGCGTCAGCTTGGTTCAAAACAAATGTCAAATTCAACGGTCCTTTCTGGGCACGTCTGTCGCTCTGACTACCGCAGAGCTAATACATTTACATGTCATTTCCCAGAGTTGCGTCGCCCTACGGGCTCCTTACACTGGGCTATGAGGAGGCTTCAGCGCTTCCGCGCTGAGAACAAGACTCTCAGGACATACACTAAGAAACGCCTGCGCCTTTGCGTAAAAATCCCAAAAAATCCTACTTGGCGAGAGAGGCTACGTAATCGATGAACTCGGGCTTTTGCCTGATATTGTCGAACTCTTTCTGACGAATAATCTGTTGGATATCTGGCAGCCCTTCCTCCACCGCACAACGTAGCCACCCAATGGCAGGCTGAACTTCGCCCATAACGGCATGCGCAAAAGAGTTAAGTACCGCAGTTTCATACGATGGTATGTTTTGATATGCGCGGTCACCAATAGCTACTGCATGCTGCAGATGGCCTGTGCGATAAGCCAGCTGATGCAATAACGAGAGCGACTCATCAGTCAGTTTGCTCTCAATCGAATGCAAAAGGTCGTAGGCTTGCTCAAAATTGCCATCACTAGCTGCCAGCTGCCCTAGCATTTCTGTAGATGCTAGATAGAGAAATCCTGAAGTGACTTTGCCACGAATATTCTTGAGAATGCGCTCAGCTTCGGCATTCTGACCTATTTTCACCAGCTGCTCAGCAGCATGAAACTGACTCTGCAACTCTTGGTCGCGGTCCTTCTCGGTCATGACGAGCGATCCACTCCATGTGCGATAGCTTTCAAACGCTAGCATCAACAAAATGGAGCCAATTAATAATCCTCCTTGGGCAAAGAAATAGAGGCTCAAAAGAACAGCTAGGATGATGCTGAAAAATAGAGCTATCTTAACACCAATAAGACCAAAGAAACCCTCCATGATAATTAGAAGAAGCTTTCCCCCATCCAAAGGCTGAATTGGAAGTAGGTTGATAACGGTCCAAAAGATATTTGCTGCGGTTGTCCACCGGAGAATTGTTGAGAGTATTGGAGAGCGATCGCCCACAAGAACAAAGCATTCGTATGAAACAAAAGCTAGCAATAGTCCTGCTAGAGGGCCATTTAAGACCACCAAGAATTCCTTGGGCAATGACAACGCAGGTCCTTGACGCTGCGTGACGCCACCCAAAACCATCAATTCGATGGACACCTTTTGACCATAAGCTAGTGCTGTCAGAGCATGCCCTAATTCATGCACGATTACAGATACGAGTATGATACCAATCCACATGATAATGCCGGCCAAATCCCCAGCATACAAAAATCCAATAGCGCTGGCCATTAACCAAAAAAGTGGATTGATTCGAATAGGAATTTTTCCAAAGATCATCTGGAACCCTTATCAATCGCTTGTTTCATGGCATCACCCATAGCAGCGGGTGTTTCTGTGACTATGACTCCTGCAGCGCGCAAAGCATCAATCTTACCTTTAGCAGTGCCTTGACCGCCAGAAACGATAGCTCCGGCGTGACCCATACGTCTACCTTCAGGCGCTGTCACCCCGGCAATAAACGCGGCTACTGGTTTGGTGCAGTTTTCTTTTATCCATTCTGCAGCCTTTTCTTCCGCGTCACCGCCGATTTCGCCGATCATCAAAATCGCTTCGGTAGCAGGATCTGCTTGAAAGAGCTTGAGAACGTCTAAGAAGCTAGTGCCGTTTAAGGGATCTCCCCCAATGCCAACGCATGTGGATTGGCCTAAACCTAACTGCGTCGTCTGCCATACGGCTTCGTATGTCAGAGTTCCTGAACGCGACACAATACCAACCTTGCCGGGCTTGTGGATATATCCAGGCATGATACCAATCTTGCACTCACCCGGAGTAATTACTCCAGGGCAATTGGGACCTACCAGCCTGCTAGTTTTGCTTTGTGACATTACCAGACTAACCTCCAACATATCTCTGACTGGAATGCCTTCGGTGATGCAAACAATAAGCTCAATTCCAGCAGCTTCTGCCTCCAAGATAGCTTCAGCGGCAACAGGAGCCGGAACAAAGATCATGGTAGCATTGCAGCCGGTCTCACGCTTAGCTTCGGCAACTGTGTCGAAAACAGGGAGGGTTAGCACAATCTCGCCACCTTTCCCGGGGGTGACACCCCCAACCATCTGCGTGCCATAGTCCAGGCATTGCTCGGTGTGAAAGCGCCCTGCCTTGCCGGTAATCCCCTGGGTGATTACTTTGGTGGTCTTATTGACTAATACTGCCATGCTTTCCCCTACTGTGCCGCTGCAACAGCTTTTTCGGCTGCTTCTTTTAAACTATCTGCTATGATGATGTTAAGTCCCGAATCGGCCAACATCTTTTTACCATTCACAACGTTAGTACCTTCCATACGCACGACCAACGGCACCGATAGCTCTAGATCACCTATAGCTACGATGATACCGCCTGCGAGGGTAACGCAATTCATGATGCCGCCGAAAATGTTCACCAAAATGGCTTTCACTTGCGGATCAGAAAGAATAATTTTAAAACCTTCGGCGACTTTTTCTTCAGTGGCACTGCCGCCAACATCCAAAAAATTTGCGGGTTTACCGCCGTGGTGATTGATGATATCCATTGTAGCCATAGCTAGACCTGCGCCGTTAACCATGCAGCCAATATTGCCATCTAAGGCAACGTAAGCTAGATCGAACTCTGTCGCACGCACTTCAGCAGCAGGAAGCTGACTAGGGTCATATAGCTTGGCAATCTCTGGGTGGCGAAATAACGCATTTTCATCGACGCTCAGCTTAGCATCAAGAGCAAGCAACTGACCTTCAGATGTCAGGACCAAAGGGTTGAGCTCCAGTAGTGACGCATCGCACTCGATAAAGGCTTTAGCTAGACCCGCTACGATATCCATTCCTTGCTTGGCTATGTCGCCCTTCCAGCCCATGAACTTGGCCACCGCGACCTTTTGGTAATTGCGAAGAAGCCCATCAAAACGAATGGGAAGAGTCATAATTCTTTCGGGAGTCTTGGCAGCAATCTCCTCAATGTCCACACCGCCGTCGGGCGATACAATTAAGACAGCTTGCCGTTTTTGACGGTCGATAATCGCGCCAACATAGTACTCTTTCTCAAACTTGATCGGAGAGCATAAGAGTAGTTGGCTGGCAATGATACCATCCTTACCCGTTTGATTAGTGACTAGCTTCATCCCTAACATTTGGTCGATAAGCTTAAGCGCCTCGTCACGACTCTTGGCAAATTTAACGCCACCAGCTTTCCCCCGTCCTCCGGCATGCACTTGTACTTTGATGATGATATCATCCGTGCCAAGGCGTTCCAAGGCAGCCGGTGCCTCTTGACGAGAGGAAATCACGATCCCCTCGGAAACAGGGATTCCATACTTCTTTAAGATGGCTTTAGCCTGGTATTCGTGGGTATTCATATAATTCCATTTGTGGTATACCAAAACGCATTAAAATTACTTAAGAAGGTCTCAGCCGGATGGTACTGCATTTTCTTAAATCTGGGTATAATAAAGTAAAAGATGCGCTAAGTAAAACACGTGCAGCACTTAGCACTAAATTACACGTTCTTTTTGGCGGAAAACTAGATGAAGCGACATTGGATCGCTTAGAGGAACTCCTCTATGAAGCCGATCTCGGTGTCGAAACAGCTAGCGCTCTTACAAAGCATATCCAAGAATTACACAAAAATGACCCGTCGCTAAAAGGCGAAGCGCTTTTAGAGGCCCTTAAAAAAGAGGTACTCCGACGTATTGGGAATAAAGAGGTTGAGATAGCCTCCGGACAACCCACCGTCATCCTAATTGTCGGCGTTAACGGCAACGGCAAGACAACCTCAGTAGCAAAACTAGCGAAAAGACTAACGTTAGAAGGCAAAAAAGTCCTTCTAGGTGCCGGCGATACCTTCCGCGCCGCTGCCACAGAACAGCTGGAGATGTGGGCGCAGACACTCAATATAGAGATCGTCAAAGGTCAGGCAGGCTCTGATCCCGCTGCTATTGCCTTTGATGCTGTTTCCGCCGCTAAAGCGCGTGGATATGATGTCGTTATCTTAGACACGGCAGGACGCTTACACACTAAAACGCCTCTGATGCAAGAACTTGATAAAATCCGCCGCTCCTGCGCTAAAGTTGTGCCCGGCACACCTCATGAGACATTGCTAGTACTGGATGCAACCACCGGACAGAATGCCATCGAACAAGCGAAGATTTTTAACAAGTTCACTCCGCTCACCGGTCTGATTTTGACCAAACTAGACGGTTCAGCCAAGGGCGGCATCGTCGTGAGCATTCAGCAACAGCTCGGTATTCCCGTGAAATTCATCGGCACCGGTGAAGGAGCTGACGACTTTCTGCCCTTCGACCCTGAAAGCTATGTTCAGGCGCTCTTTGAATAGGAATAATCATTCTTTTGTTATTTCCGTTTGGAGAGCCATAAAGTATCAGTTGGCCCAATTGCGGAATCGTATTTCAACCAAAATTCTTGTAAAAACTCCTGCGCTTCCATCATAAAGAACCGCCATCCAATACAGGTATGTGCTCCTCGCTGCGCTCCAAATGGAAACCAGGGAAGGCTTGGAAGGAAGCTTGGAATTTGATCAAAGATAGCTCGATCGGGATCAAAGGAATGTGGAGACGCGCCTATAATACGGGGACATTGAGACATGGCGGCGATGCCCACCTCCTGAACTTTACCTAACTTCTCTTGCTCCCCGTCCGCATAATATCGCTTTATGTCCTTCACTGGCATGGATACTCGTAAGGATTCAAGAATGAATCGATCTAATGTCTCTGAAGCCCTTTCAGGCTGGTGAATACTTTGCTGGCAAAATTGATCGCGACGAACAGTATTTTCCGCCGATTCCCTTGCGGCATACTTAAGAACTGTCGAGGTTGTTTGCTGACCGGCAATCACTAACAAAATGATCATCGCTTTAATCTGGCTGCCGCTAAAGCCTTTGATGCGCATTAGATGCACCAGCCCACCTTCCATAGCCCCATCCATAACAGCATTTACACTCATCCTCAAAGCAGTCTCTAACGCGACTTGCTGCATATAGTACATCTCTGGCCTAAACATAGCTTGCACAGCGTTAGAAAATGTGGCTACGTCGCCGTGGTATCCCAACAGACATTGACATACAGCTTTGCAGCTAAGGTGAGGAATACTCACCTGGAGCTCCATCATCGCCCCTGCACTTTCAAGTTCCGCCTTTGCCAAATTACGTACTTCATGCCGCCACTCCTGAACTGCTTTAGGCGTAATGAAATTCAACAGAAGCTGACGATAAATTTTTGTGTGTGCTTCGTCACACCATAAGATTCCATCATTGAGCTCCAAATCTGGAAAAATGCGCTTCAAATACTCAAATCCTAAGGCGTTGTGATTGTTAACTTGGTAGGGACAAGCTGACCTATGCGACCGTAATACGTCGGAAACTTCAGCAGGGTCTATGATAAGTCTATTCGGTTCTATATCGACAGGTTCGTCTACCAAGACTACCTCTTGTTGAATAATTTGACTGTTTAATGGCATGACACCGAAAAACCTAGAAGACTCATGCATGATTCTATGTCCCGTACTCGAAATGAGATCCGACCAAGAATCTGCAGCTTGCATTTCGTCTTTAATATAGACAAAAAAATCAGAAAGTTTGGCTTTTGCCTGCGTATTTAGATCATTCAAATATTCCATGACAATCCTGTTTATAAAATTAAATCAAAATATTATACTATTTATTTAAAAAAAACAAGTTTAATCTATTTATTAATTAAAATTGTTGTATAATTGTTTGTGGATGAGGAACTTCATCCGATTAATTTCATAAAAAACGGAGAGAATATGTATCGATACCGATCATTATTCCTTTCTAGTTTTTTTGCAGCGGCAGTTGTAATCGGCTATAGCTGGCTAAACTTCACCCCTGCAAATGATCAAACCGATACTAGCATATCTTCTGGGGGATTCTCAGTACGTTTTGGCGATAGCGGATATCGTTCTTATCCTAGATACTACCAAAATTACAATCGCGATTACAATACCGATTATTACTACTATCAATATCCATATAACAATGGATATACTTACTACTACACATACCCCTACTCAGACTACAACTATAATTATCAGTACTACACCTATCCCCGCTATCAATATAGATACAGCAACGACTGGAATTATAAAGACCGCCCCTATAAACAACAAAATTTCGTCAGACATTCCAGACACAGATAAGTATGCTTAAAAATCGGTCGCTATAGGCTCTTTCTAAAAAGAAAGGGCCTTTTTATTGTAATAAAATATTTACACTCAATAAAATACGCCATATAATTGTAATTGAAATGTATAACTAACATGAACCCACGAGTTCTATATGAAATTATATTGGTTGGTTCTAGTCTCAATTGTGACTGCGTTGATGTTGTGCGTGACGACCACCCCTGTACACGCCGAGACGATTGTCATCAATATCCCCAAAAATTTTCAGAGTTTCCACTTTTCGCACACCAGTAGCTCTAGGGTATCAGCCTCAGCAAGCGCTCAGTCGTTTGGTGGTGGTTGGGGGTATGGTGGTTGGGGAGGTTATGGCAGCTGGAACTGGGGAGTAACTGGCTACGGCTGGCCCTACTATCCATCGGGTTACGGCTGGGGCGGATACGATATGATGAACTATGGTTATTCCGAGGTATATCGCACCGAAGGGTACAATCCCTGGCGTTTTCCTAAAACTAACTTCTCAATGCAGAAGAATAACATCAGGCACTTATACCCAAAAGATGCCAAAGAACACCCTATAGTGCCTTAGGTACTTAAACGCGAGATCGTATGATAGGTCTCGATAATCACTTCTAGTACGACAAAGATGAATAAGACACCAAGAACCCAGCGCCCACCGGGAAGTAATTGGGCGCCATTAAGGTGCTTGCGGTAACGTCCCACCCAAACCATGATAATTGGCAACAATCCCAACAGCAAGGCCACTCCAAATCCACCGGCCAGGTCTAGGGCCGCTAGGAAAACGTCGGGATAGAGCTCTGCGAGTAAAAGGGGTGGTATAAAAACAAGCGCGCTCAAGATGACTTTACCCATTCCTGTCTTCTTAATGGAAAGTCCATCCGCTAAAAAGTCGAACAGACCGAGAGTCACTCCAAGGAAAGAAGTGGATAGAGCAAAGAAAGCAAAAAATTGCCCTAGATGATAAACATAAGGTGTTTGAATAAAGTGCTTTAGACTAGGGATCGCGGTCTGGCCCTCGGCGCGAGCCTGTGCGAGTCCATTGACTCCCTCCAAGGGAACAATACCTTGAATGAGGCCTTGCCAAATGATGTAGGTGATAAACGGGATGAAGCTACCAATCAAGATAGCCGCGCGTGTGCGCTTAGCATCATAATCCATATAACGCGTCAGAGTGGGAACAAGACCTTGGTAGGCAAAAGCGACAAAGACGATAGGTAGGGCTGAGAGAGAATAAGACCAGTCGTTTCTTGTCAGAAGGTCGCCTTTGACGTGATCCAATCCAAGGACAACAAATCCAAAGTAAGCTAAAGCCAAGCCACCCATAAAAATCACATTCAGGCGACCTACTAGTCTTTCCCCAGCGACAACCATCGCACCAAAGACCACTACAAAAATAATAGCGCTAGTTCGGTCTGAAAGGACATTTCCAGTGGCTTCCTTAACGAAATTGGATCCACCAACAACATATGCAAGGGCTAGGCAGTAGAATAAGAAGAGATACCAACCCCAGGCAAAAGCGCTGCCTGCCTTGCCTAAGGTATGTCCTGCCATCGAGACGATGTTTGTATCGTCCTTTAGCCAAAGACATGCTTCAAGCAGTAGGAGTCCTGTGCTTGCCATGAATAGCCAACAGAGAAAGTATAAACAAAGTGAAGGGAAAAAACCCATTTCAGCGGTAGCTACAGGTAATGCAAGCATTCCTCCGCCAATGGTCGTTCCTGCAACGAGCAGTGAACCTCTAAAAATCGTGCCGTGATGTTGTGTCATAGCAAAAAACATAGCAGAAAAGCCCAAACGACGAAAAGGACAAAAGCGACCTAAACGACGAAAAAGACCTAAACGATTATGACCAGTCCATTGGGTCCATAAGATCCATACGGTCCATAAGGTCCATATAGTCCATTCAAAATAAGGCACTTACAGTAACATTTGGGTTAATGTGGCAGAAGACTACAATGAGGGTAGGAGCCAAGGAGGCTGACATGTTAGGCATAAAGACAATGATTCTTTCCCTAGTATTGTTAGGAGGTGCGTTACACGCTGCGATCGTAGTACAGGCGGGTAGAAGTGTAATCGCAGTCGATCCTTATTCAGACCGACGCGCGGGTAGAAGTGTAATCGCGGTCGATCCTTATTCGGACCGACGTGCAGCATACGAAGATCGTGCGTACAACTACCGATCCCAACCAAATATGCTTGTGCAGCGATATGATAATTACGGACCCGAAAGCTATTACTATTACTACAACGACTCACCACGTCGTGACTTCAACTACAATTACTATTACCGACGCCCCATAGTGTATCAACAGTTCTACAACCAGCACCCCAATACGAAGTACCCAAGAACGCAGTATCACCGCTTCCAACGCTAGATGCTAGGGAACGATAACTCTTACTTCTATTCAACAGTAACGGATTTGGCCAAGTTACGAGGCTGGTCAATGTCGCACCCTCTTTCTTTTGCGCAAAAATAGGCAAAAAGCTGCAAGGCAACAGAAGTGGGGATTGGCGCTAACTCATCTATCGTATCTGGAACCCAGATGATATCGTCGGCAATTTTCTCCAGACCATCAATACCGTTGTGCGCCACGGCAATAACCTTGCCATTGCGAGCCTTAACTTCCATCAAATTACTAAGAAGCTTTGTGTAGGTGGCTTTGTTAGCACACAAAGCAACCGTGGGGCAATCGTCATTGATCAGGGCGATGGGACCGTGCTTCATCTCTCCAGCGGGATAGCCGTTGGCATTGATGTAGGAGATCTCTTTAAGTTTTAAGGCTCCTTCCAAAGCCGCGGGGTACATATGCCTTCGGCCAACAAAGAAGAAATTGTCGTAGGAAGCATACTTTTTGGCGAGCTCTTCGATGCGATTAGCTTCTTCAAGAACCTGCTGAACTTGGTCGGGAATAAGCTTTAACGCCTCTAGTAATTTCTGACCCTCACTACGTCCCATGTGGCGCATACGCGCCATCAATAGCGCAAACAAGAACAGTACAGCTACCTGGCTCGTGAAGGCCTTAGTCGAACAAACGCCAATTTCGGGTCCAGCACGCAAGTACAGGCAACCATCCGCTTCGCGGGTAAGTGTCGAGCCATGCACGTTGCATATGGCTAAAATTTTCGCGCCTTTGGCCTTAAGCTCGCGAACAGCGGCAATTGTGTCTGCCGTCTCCCCTGACTGGCTCATGGCTATGACGTAGGTGCCTGGTAGCACGATAGGGTTTTTGTAGCGATATTCGGAGCTAATCTCTACTTGCACGGGAATACGCGCCAAATCCTCTATCATGTGAGCGCCGATAAAACCTGCGTGCCAGGAGGTGCCGCATGCGAGGATAAGGATGCGCTGAACATTCAACAACTCAGTAACATCCATCGACAAACCATCCAATGTGGATGTTCCATACTCTTCGCTGAAGCGAGAGGCTATGGCGGCGGCAAGTGTCTGAGGCTGCTCGAAGATCTCTTTCATGGTGAAATGTTCAAAATCACCTTTCGTAATTTCTTCATTGTTACAGGTGGTAACTGCTTCACGGCTTTTGTGAATCTTGGACATCTCAGAATCAAAAGTCTCAATTTGATTCGAATGGACAACTGCTATTTCATTGTTGCTAAGGTGCAATACTTCTTTTGCCACGGCTTTGAGAGCCATAAGATCGGAAGAAACATAAGACTCCCCATCGCCTACACCCAGCACTAAAGGCGCTGAGGATGCTACAGCAAATATTTGCTTAGGATAGTCCTGATGTATCATGACCAGCGCATAAGCGCCGTGAAGCATGGGTAAAGCTTTTTGGATGGCTGCTAAAAGGTCGCCCTCGTAAAGGTGACCAATAAGTTGTGCGACAACCTCTGTATCTGTTTCAGATCTAAACACGCATCCCTGCTCCTCGAGCATTCTACGTAGGGCGTCGTGATTCTCAATAATGCCATTATGAACAAGTGCTAGTGAACCAGATCTATCAAAGTGTGGGTGAGCATTAGTTTCGCTGGGTTTACCGTGTGTTGCCCAACGTGTCTGAGCGATTGTGGTATCCAGCTTGAGACCCATTTTACGAACTTCTTCTTCCAACACAGCGATCTTGCCGACAACTTTACAGTGCTTGACTTCACCATTGTTAAAGCCAGCGATTCCCGCCGAATCATAACCGCGATATTCAAGTTTTTTAAGCCCGGAAAGGGTGACTTCCACCGCATCTTGACCACCCACATAACCAAATATTCCGCACATGTTCCCCCCTTTCCTGGTCTATTTCTGCTGGTCTATTTCTGCTGGCCTATTTCATCTCGAATCACGTTTGCTATTTCTTCGGCTTGACTTTCGACCTGATTGGCTTGCTTTCCTTCTACCATAACGCGGCAGATATTCTCAGTCCCGGAATAACGTACAATCACTCTACCTTTGTTGGCCAGTAACTTCTCGACATTTTGAATGATGTCTTGAACCTTTTTCATATCCTCTAAAGGTGGCTTTGAGGCTACGGGAACGTTGACGTTAAACTGTGGGTAGCGTGTGACGATAGAGGCAAGCTCAGAGAGCTTGGAACCTGTCTCAACCATAATTCCTAATACCTGCATAGCAGAGACAAGGCCATCACCAGTTGTATTATGATCTAAGAAGATAATGTGGCCGCTTTGCTCGCCGCCGAGGTTTGCACCATGCTTAATCATCTCCTGAATCACATAGCGGTCACCCACTTGTGACCGGACAACTTCTATCCCTAGGCGTTGCATGGCTTCTAAAAAGCCGTAATTACACATCACTGTGCTAACTACTTTGTTGTTGTGAAGCGCTCCACGACGCTGCATATGTTTAGCACAGATGGCTAGGATCATATCGCCATCAACAATCTGACTATTCTCATCAACCATCACAACACGATCGGCATCGCCGTCAAAAGCTATACCAACGTCCGCGCCATGATAAAGCACAGCTCTTTGCGTTTTCTGAGGGTGCATCGAGCCACAATCACCATTAATGTTCAAGCCATTCGGCTCTACACCATAAGTGTGCACTTCGGCGTCCAACTCACGGAAAACTAAAGGTGCTACTTTGTAGCAAGCTCCATGAGAGCAATCGACAACTAATTTTAGTCCTCGTAAAGAACGTCCTTTTGGAAAGGTGGCTTTAACAAACTCTACGTACCGCCCGTCAGCACCAACGACCCTCGTGTTGCGTCCAATGGCATCATCTGCCGGTAGACAATCAGAGAAATTGTTCTGGGTGATGATCTGCTCCATCTCACTTTCCCAGCTATCAGGAAGCTTAAAGCCGTCAGAAGAGAAAAATTTGATGCCGTTGTCGTAATAAGCATTGTGCGAAGCGGAGATAACAATGCCAGCGGAGGCGCGGTATGCTCTAGTTAAGAAGGCTACGCCCGGAGTAGGAAGAGGGCCTACCATCAGGGTGTCGATACCCATGGAACATAGACCAGCGATAAGGGCGTTCTCGTACATGTAGCACGACACTCGTGTATCTTTGCCTATCACAACGCGGTGTCTTCCCGGCGTGCGGCCGAGGACTTTACCAGCTGCGCGGCCTAAGGCCATCGCCGTCTCTATCGTCATGGGAGCCTTATTTGCGCGTCCACGGACACCATCGGTGCCAAAAAGTTTCCGGGGTGTCGTTGCCGTCATCTAAAACCTCTCATAACTTTTTTTTATGCTACTTACACGTAGAAGGATATAACCTTTATAGAGATGTTTGCAAGAATTAGAGATTGGGGAAATTAACGCAAAGGCGCGGAGACGCGAAGAAACAACGTGAGACAAGAAGCACCTTCTTCCTTCTTAGCGCCTTAGCGTCTTCGCGTTAAATCTTTATCAAACTCTTGCTGGGTGATTCGCCCTTCTTTGAGCTCAGATCTAAGATACTGCACGCGCTTGATAGCTTTGCTAATCAGCTTAGGGCCTGTGAATGCTATCCACTTATCCCCCATTTTTTCGTTAAAAAAATCTGCTTCATGCTGAGCCCAAGCTTTTACAAGCTTAATAGACGTTTGCACATCAGAAACCGACATATGCGCTAGTTTGGCCGCTACAGAAGGTTCCCAACTAACACCCGGGAGCATCATCTCGTCAAAGTGTTCTATCTCCAGGCGAAGATACTGAGCCATACGTAAGTAGTCATCGGATCCCGGCACGGCTTCCTTCAAGATGCGAACATAATTGTGAAACATCCAGTGGACTAGTTCAAAATCATCTCGCATACCCGCTGCTACAGAACCATATTCGCGCTGTAGACGTAATACCAATAGCTGTTGTGAGAGCTCAATAACCTCGATAACACAAGGAAGAGGAATGCTACCATTGGCGTCGCATTTGCAGGACTGAGCTTCATCAGCCGACGCATCAAGGTCTTTATAAGGTAGATGGTCACGGTAGAATGCGGCAAGCCACACTTCCGCATAATACGCATCAACTTCCTCTTTGGATAAGCTACCTTTGATAAATCCGATGCGTCGATCAAATAATATTTCGAGATTCTCGAAAAAAAGACTTTTGGCATCTGCAGAGCTTCCCTCACGGATAGCTTTACGGGTTGTCACAATGGCTTTTTGAATATCATATTCAATGCCCGCAATTTTCCAGGCATCTTCAAAATGCGAGTGTATCGTAAAACTTTGAAGACCCTTGGCAAAATACAGTGGCTTGCCCATCTGTTCTAAAGTCAAATTTGCACTTACGCCTTTCTTCACCCATAAGCTCATCACCTTTAATAAATTAAGCGTGGCCTCACTCGTTCCGAAACGTGCCCGCAGTTCTTTGGAAAACACCTCCGGATTCCACTGTTCAATTAAAGTACACAGTTCAGGAGACCAGGGAGCTGCTGCGTATTGTTTAAATGAATTTCCCACTAACCAAAAGGGAGAGTTGTATAGACCAGGTAGAGGTAGAATCATGTAAGGCGGCTTGGCTACAGCTGCTGCTACATCCAACCCTCTGTTTTCTTTAATCAACGAAAAAATAGATAAATTGTGATCGATCGGTATGAAGCGACCCTCTTTTAGCACCACGTTTCCCTCATGCCGATCGCCATTGGCCAATAACAAGTCCAGCAACCCAATCTTTTGAATTTGATAGGTCAAAGAACTTTGGTGGTCTGCAGAGGTCGCAGCAGAAGTAGCTTCAAATTTTTGAACATAGCCTGAAACTTTTTCGCCAAATACACTGAGTGTCACCTTAACAGCCGGAGCCAAATCAAAGGGATTCCTCTCATCCATCAGCAATAAGCCCGCCTCGATGCCATGGTCTACCTCCCAAGAACGAAAGATACCCAAAGCAACCCCTTCATTAATTATGATGACGTGATGAGAGATACCGGTTTCCGCCCTTTCGGCTTCAAGCGCCACTCCCTTTAGATCGCGAAGCTTTGACGCAAACGCTTCCGCCAAGGAAGTAAGCGCCTCTTCAACTTCAATAATCGTTACGGAAAAATGATCCTGCTTCACGCTTCCTAATGTCTGCTTCCAACCCGTATCAGCATTTGCAATGGTTGAAAGAACACCAAGGTTAATCAAGAAAATGAAACAAAATAAATATTTACGCATGATAATTACTCAATTACTAAATATATCGAAAATCAACATTATTACAGATTAATGTTAATTTATCATTAATCGAATTTTGAATAATAAACTAAAATAATAATTGGATATCAGGAAACGTCTTGACTATTTAGCCGTTGTCTCCTATTTTAAGTGTTTTACGAATTGCTATGACTCGGAGTGAGCTGTTTAGTGCGACCGAAAATTTTCCTGGCAGATGAGCATGACATTGATTTTTCACAGCTCGATCCAGATGCGTTATTTGTGATCCAGCGCCTGCAAGAAGCCGGTTTTGTTGCCTATCTTGTTGGTGGTGGTGTTAGAGATCTGTTGGTGAAGAAGAAGCCAAAGGATTTCGATGTCTCTACCTCCGCTCGTCCAGAGGAAATTAAACATTTATTCCGAAAACACTGCCTGCTGATTGGCCGGCGTTTTCGCCTAGCGCATATACGCTTTGGGAAGAAGATTATCGAAGTTTCGACCTTTCGCTCCGGTGAAAGCGCCGAAGACCTCATTGTGCGCGATAACCAATGGGGCACGCCCGAGGAAGATGCGGTACGCCGCGACTTCACGATCAACGGCTTATTTTATGATCCTACAGAGCATCACGTTATCGACTACGTCGGTGGGTGGGATGATATCCATCAAAGCACCCTCAGGACCATCGGAGATGCGGTAGTTAGGTTTCGTCAAGATCCTGTGAGGATGATTCGCCTTTTGAAATTCCAGGCGCGTTTTGACTTCAAGGTTGCTCCAGACGCCGATAAAGCCTTAAAACAGTGCCTAGATGAGATCTCAAAAAGCTCTCCAGCACGTGTTTTAGAAGAGATTTTCCGCATGTTGGAATCTGGTTCGTCAGAACCCTTCTTCCGTTTGCTGCAGCAGCAGGGCTTTTTGGAACTACTCTTCCCTTGGCTGTCGCACTTCTTAGAAGGCCCACATGCCGACACTGTTTATTCTCTTCTAGCAGGTTCAGACAGGTACCACAAAGATCCAGTACAACAGGAAACGTTAGACCGCTCGATACTTTCCACCTGCTTGCAATATCCCATTTTGCACGAAGAAATACGTACACAGTACCTCGACCGCGACTATATTCCACATGTGGGAGAGATCTCCAACCTGGCAGCCTCTATTGGCAAGGCCGTTTCGAGTTCTTCATTCTCACATTTTCCACGGCGCTTGCGCATCCTGGCGCACTACATCATGACTATGCAGTATCGCATGACACCGTTGAATCAAAAAATTCACTACCGTTCTAAGATTGTACGTCACCCTGACTTCAGCTTAGCTTTGGACTTCTTAAGAATCCGCGCCTTGGCTGACCCGTCGCTTAGACCTATCTACGATGGCTGGCGTGCCGCAGCGGATGAACCAATTTCCGATCAGGATGCTGGTAATGGTGGAGATGGTGAGGGGGCAGTGCCTCCAAGACCACGACGACGACGACGCCCTAGCGGCCGTGGAAGGCGTCCTCATGCCTCACAATCTTAAGGAAATCCACCCTTTTTCTGGCCAATCGCTATACTACACAGGCCCTGATGTATCAGAGGGGCCTTTGCCAGCGCTCTTTTACTTTTGCGCCTCTGGTCATGACTCCCTAGCTACCGATCCTTTTAATCAGCCTGTCATTTACCTGTCGAAGTACCCCATTCGCGTGTTTTCCATGACACTGCCCTTTCATGGACCGGGCTTTGACAACAAGCAGGCGGTAGGACGATGGGCGGATGCAATTTCGCGCGGCAGTGACCTCTTAAATCCATTTCTCAAAGAAGTTTTGGATAATATCGACTACTTGCTAAAGCACAACATCATTCTTGAAGGTGCTTTGGCAGCTGCAGGCCTTTCACGCGGCGGCCTAATAGCGACACATCTGGCCGCCAGAAGTCCGCATATCAAGGCAATAGCAGCCTTTGCCCCGTTGACAGACCTCTTTTACCTTGATGAATTTCAGCCCATGCGTGACAATGCTCTGGTAAAGGCGATGAATCTGCAACATGTGGTAGAACAGCTAATAGGCAAGTCGCTACGCTACTATATCGGCAACAGAGACATGCGTGTTGGTACGGATGCCTGTTTTGCTTTTATTCATGCACTTGTAGAGGCTTCATACACAAACCGTGTGCGTTCGCCCGCCGTAGAATTAATAATAGCGCCCTCGATCGGTCATCAAGGGCATGGTACTTCCCAACACACCTTTAACAGCGGAGCCCGCTGGATTCTTTCGGTGCTGGGAATAACAAATCATCATGAGGAACCATGAGCCAGATTAAATACTCCGTCCTGATCCCACTAAAGGATGAAGAAGGCAACATCCGTGATTTAGTAAATGAGCTAGAACCAATCATGCATGGCCTAAATGAGCCTTGGGAGCTACTTTGTATCGATGATGGCTCACAAGATTCTACACGACAGATTTTGGACGAACTAGCCTTGACACGTCCACACCTACGTGTGATAGCGTTCAGTAACAACTACGGACAATCCAGCGCCTTTGCAGCAGGCTTTCAGCTAGCCAAAGGACAATTTGTCATCACCCTTGACGGCGATCGTCAAAATGACCCTACAGATATCCCTAAGCTCTTAGCTGAAATGCACGACTGCGATATGGCGTGTGGAAGCAGACGCAAGCGCAAAGACTCTTGGTGGCGACGTATTGTATCGCGCAGCGCTAACCAAGTACGCCGTTGGGTATGCCAGGATGGCATGATTGATAATAATTGTTCTCTAAAGGTTTACCGCACAGAATGCCTCAAACGCATCAAAATGTACGAAGGCATGCACCGCTTCCTACCTGCTCTCTTTATCATCGAAGGCTTTCGTATTAAGGAAATTCCGGTAAATCACCGCGAACGCGCTCGTGGTAAGAGCAAGTACAATATGTGGAACCGTGGCGTTAACACCGTCTTTGACCTATTTGCTGTCTTCTGGATGCGCCGACGTGCGTTGAGATATAGGTTTGAGCAGAAAATTTAGGAATTTTAGAATTTAAGATTTTAAGATTTTTTTTACCACAGAGGCACAGAGACACAGAGAGGAACGGGAGAGAAGATATTTTGCTGAGGCAAAACATCTTAATTCTCAAAAACATGCCTCCATGCTGCTAGCAGCACTAAGGTAGTGATGTGGTAAAAAAAAGAAAGGAAGTGTGTGCTTGACGAATTTATTTATCCTAGCAGGTGAGCATAGTGGCGATGTCTATGGCGGTAGGCTTTTAGAAGCTCTCAAAACCATAGATCCGACGGTTACTGCTTATGGCGTCGGTGGACCTTTAATGCGCGACCAAGGCTTTGACTGCATCATGCGCATGGAAGACTTTCAGGTCATGGGCTTTGCTGAAATTGTCCGCAAATTCCCTAAGATATGGAAACAATTTTACGCTCTCCGCGATCTGATTCTAGAGCGCAAGCCAGATGTCACGATCTTGATCGACTATCCCGGCTTCAACTTGCGTTTAGCCAAAGCACTGCGTAAGAAGGGCTACAAGGGCAAAATTGTTCATTATGTATGCCCAACAGTGTGGGCTTGGGGAAAGGGGCGCATCAAAACATTAGTAAATACTCTCGACCTGCTGCTAACAATATTCCCTTTTGAACCATCGATATTCGCTAAAACGCCCCTCCAAACGCAGTTTGTGGGACATCCATTGGTGGAAGCACTAAATACACACAAGTATGACACTGAATGGAAGCAGAAAGTTGGCCTAAAATGTCCTACCAGCAATGTTTTAGCTCTATTTCCTGGAAGTCGCGCTGGAGAGGTCACTCGCCTGCTTAAGCGTCAATTTGAGGCAGCCATTAAGTTGCGCACTGACGACCCTTCGCTACAAATTGCTGTTTCCTGTGCCGATGAAAGAGTTGAGGCGTTAATTCGCAGCATTGCCGCCGAATGTAACCTGAATGTAGGTAGTGATGTTGTGTTAGTACCTCGACAATACAGCTATGACCTTATGAAGGATTGCCGCAGTGCTATCGCTAAGTCTGGTACTGTAAATCTTGAGATAGCCCTACACGAAAAACCTTGTGTCGTCGTCTATGAGATCTCCGTGATCAATTACCTGATCATGTGGTACATCATCCGACTCAATCTAGAGCACTACAGCATTGTTAACATTCTATCCAACAAGCGTATCTACCCGGAACTTGTCACCGAGACATTCTCCTCTCAACAACTGTATGATGCCTTAGCTCCGCTGCACCGCGAGGGCGCCGAACGTACGGAATGCCTAATAGGGTGCCAACAAACTCGCGAAAGTTTACATACTAATCAAGATGCTGCGCCGAGTCATCGCGCTGCGCAAGCAATAGCTAAATTGTGTGAGTAAATGGAAAACGACAATCATATTCAAGGACACTGGCAACGCTTTCGCCGTTGGTTTCTTCCGCTGTTCATCGCCTATTTTGTGGATGGCTTTCTGCTACGCCTGATCTTGGCGACGTGCAAAGTAGAAATCCATGGTCTGCAGGGTCTTTTTAAAAGTGCTGAGGCAGGACCATGCATGCTAGCATGCTGGCATAATAGACTTCCCATATGCACGTATGCCATCCGTCGCTGGGCGCCGCATCTGCCCTTTGGCGCTATTGTTAGCAAGAGTGGCGACGGTCAAATCCTCACCACTATCGTGCAAAAGCTGCCTAACATGAGCATTATCCGCGTTCCGCACGATGCACGACATCAGGCGTTGAGGCAGATTATTCATTCGCTGAAAGAAGACAAACGCGTGCTTTTGGTGACTCCTGATGGGCCACGTGGGCCTCGCTACCGCTCTAAGCCCGGCACTGTTGTCGCTGCCGAAGCTACAGATGCTGTAGTCATCCCTGCTTCGTGGTCTGCCACAAGGTTCCTGCAATTGGGTTCTTGGGACAAAATGATGATCCCCCTGCCCTTTTCAAAGATCCATATCCATTTGGGCGATCCTCTGGGCTTTGGTGAAAAAACAAGCCTGAAGGTTAAACGCCAACAGCTCGATGACATGCTAACAAGCAACGATGCGATTGCTTGTGGCAAAATACATACTGATGTCAATAAATGGCCTGTCTAGATTTTTTTAAGAGACCTTAGAGACGAAAGAGACAATAGGGACAGCAGCCTTCCTAAGCCCCAGGTCTCTATTGTCTCTTTCGTCCCTAATGTCTCTTGAGTCCCTTTCCTAACCAGGAAGTTGCTGACGAAGAGCTGTCAGCCACTCGCCTCGCAAGAGATTACGCGCGCCCAACAAAGCTTTGCTCATCGCTCGCGATGAAGATGATCCATGACATTTAATAAGAATGCGGTCAACTCCGCTGACAATGGCTCCAGGATATTCATCATAATCCACAATACCATGCAACGTACGGATGACTTGCTCTAAACGCGGGTCAGGATTCTCATTAAATGCGTCCTGCAGATAGCCTAAAATAAAGAAAGAGACGCCTTCCGAAGTTTTAAGGAAGATGTTCCCAGTAAAGCCATCAGTGACAAGAACGTCTACTTTGCCTTGAAAAACTTCGCGGCCTTCGATGTTTCCAGCAAAGGTCATGCCTGAATCAGCATGACATGCTTCCTCAAGCATTTCATAAGCTTGACGCGCTTCGGGAGTACCCTTTTTCGATTCTTCGCCAATGTTCAGCAGGCCAACCGAAGGGGTGTGTTTTAATCCGTAACTGCGCAAATAGGCGGCTCCCATCTTGGCAAACTGTACCAAATGCTGTGGCTTACAGGATACGTTACCCCCAACGTCCACAACGGCGACGAAACCACGACGCGTTGGCAACATAGCAAGTAAGGCTGGCCGCTCAACCCCTGGCAACATAGGCAACATGATAGTGCCGCTAGCGATCAAAGCACCGGTATTGCCGGCAGAAACGAAGGCGTCAACCTCTGCATCTCGCAGCTGACGCATCCCCGTCATCATCGTAGAATTTTTTTTATGTCGGATAGCTGTGAGTGGAGAGTCATCCATTTCGATGACTTCCTCACAGGGTTCGAGATGAAGGCGATCGCCTTTCAAATTTAATTTATGAGAACGTGCTTGAAGCTCGGCGAGAACCTCAGGAGTCCCGTATACGACCAAGGTCTCCTGTTCATCAAGCTCTCGAGTAGTAGCTGCAACGGCGTCAAAAAAAAGCTCAGGAGCCTTCTCGCTCCCCATTAGATCAACACCAATGCGGAAGCTTTTTTTGCTCAATTACCCCTCACGGTCAGCGCCGTACTTGCGACCAGAGTAATGCTGGCATGATGGGCACAGCACGTGCGGTAGCTTTGGTGCTTCGCAGTTCGAGCACTTAACTGTTAGCTTCGGGCGCTTTGCGTGGTGAGAGCGGCGCGAATTCTTGCGAGCATTGGACGTTCTATTACGTGGTACTGCCATTTGATAAATCTCCCAAAAAGGTTGAAATCATATTACATAAAAGCCGGTTTTCAGAAAAGCCTATTCCTCTTCGTCCAAGGACAAATTTTCGAACGGATGATATCCCTCTTCCTCTTCGGACTCTTCAGCGGAAGGATCAGCTAGGTACTGTTCTACATCTTTTCTAGCTGGACACTGCCCGTCATGGCATTCTGCCACCGACGGAATTTCCAGCAAAATCGCCTCGCGAATAATGGGGCTAATATCGACATAGCCACGCTTAAGATTAGTCAGTGACTCAACATGGACGAGTCGATCAACTGTAAGGTCTCGCTTAAAAAGCTCATTACAAACGCGGCAAGGCATTTGTGCCTTCGTAGCGATCGATACCTGAATCACGAGGTCATCTTCTGCCAAGTACGCCTTACCCTTTAGATGAACGGGATCAACAAAGGAAAGTTCTGGCTCGGTCACCTCGATAAAATCGGGTGTCAGCTCAACATTCAGAGACCACTCTTTGTTGCCACGTAGTTGCTCAACATAAATTTTAAGTATGGGGTCGATTTCAGACATTTTTCTAACGGCTTTGTTTCAAAAGAATTAAGTATAGAATCCATCGCGATATTTGTCCATTATATACTTGCAGGTCTGCAGCAGGGGTTATATACTCGGCGATCTCTCACAAATTGGAGATTCCTAATGAACGCAGCTGTGCTATGGACAGGCGGGAAAGATTGTTGTCTGGCAATGCACGAAGCCATAAATCAAGGTTTTCACATCAACTTGCTCGTAACCTTTGTTCCTATCGAAGGCGATTTCGAGGCACATCCCCTATCGGTAATGAAACAACAGGCCGAGGCAATGGGTCTACATCATCTTGAAATCCCTATCGAGCCTCCTTATAAAGAAAACTATACGTCGGCTATTCGGTTATTAGAGAGACAAGTTGAATGGCTAATCACTGGAGATATCGACCTTGTTGATGGCCTGCCTAACTGGATCAGGGAATGCTGTGAAGAAACCCAAATGAACGTTCTAACCCCTCTTTGGCAACAACCCCGCAGACTCCTGTTAGATAAATTGCTGTCATATCAAATTGAAGCTCACATCTCTTACATTAAATCACCTTACATTGATTGTACCTGGATTAATAGAAAGATAGATCGACAATGTATTGAAGATTTAGAAGAGTTAAACGAAAAGTATGGTGTCGATCCGTGTGGTGAAAATGGCGAATACCACAGCATCGTCGTTAATAGCCCTCTCTTCAGAAACAAGCTAGCGGCCTTATTTAATAAAAGAAATTGTTAGGTGCTTTCTGTGCAGAAGAAACATTGATTGAATTAATATCCTGATTACACTAAACTTATACGGGAAATAAATTAAATTTAACTCATTAGGAGTATATATGCTTGCTCGTATCGGTAAAATGTTCGCGCGTGAAGAAGCCCCTGTTTCTGCACCAGCTGAAACAGTTCCAGTTCAGGTAAAGCAGCTTGAAAATCTGTGTGTTGACCTTGGGCATGCGGTAAAGAAAATGGATGCACATGCAGTGACAACCATTTTAGAAGAGATCGAAACGTTCTATAAGTTAGAAGAAGAATCTCTTTCTATTCATAAGATCAAGCATTGGGCTGGTGAAATAGCATCTATTAAAGCGGAATATCAGACGGCTTTATTAACAGAAAAAATCAACCAAGCAATTATATCTAAAAACATAAACCGTCCCGAAGGCCGTTGTCTTCAAAATTCCACTAGGAAACAATGGATCATTCCTCAAGACTGCGACACCCCTAACAAAATACGTGAATACATTGCCACTATGGGAGAATGTAGCCGTGAAAATATTTCATTGGTGTTCTCGGGTTCCAAAGTGAGAACTGATGATGACCTCTTATCAAGAAATGAAAAATGTGATGTTGTTATCAAGGTGCCAGAAGAAATTCCAGCCCAATTTTTAGTTTAGTCTAAGTATGTTGAGAAACTCACGGTCAAGAAATCCTTGATTTGACCTAAAAGACGTAAAGGACCAAAGGCGAAGGTGATAGCATTTTTTTTTGTCGTTTTGGTCCTTTTCGTCGTTTTGGTCCTTTAGAGTCTGGTAAAAAACCCTGGCATTGAGCTATGATAGCCACAAAGTATGATAACGATTGGCTGTCGACGAAAGCGTCTTCAGTCGCGAACACAAACGAGAGAGGCTCCCTCTAACGATTATTTGAGGGATGGCTACTGGACAGTCCAGGGAAAAGGCTACGACAATTCCGCCACCACAGTGGCGCTTAGGGAACAAATAAGAACTGAGTTACGGACACCAACGATGACCGTTCAGCGCACGAACCATTACAGCCACTGTTTACTTAGGCAAACAGCGCTACTATTATTGGTTGGCTTGCGCCCTTAAGGTATTTTGAGCCCTCTTTCCCTCACACCATAGCCACGCGCCTTTCATTAGCTTACGGATGGCGTAATGGATGAAATACTACTTAACATAGAGTCTAAAGAGCGACGCTATGCACACCTTCGCAATGGTCTTCTTTACGATCTGATTTTGGAACGCAAGAAGGAAAGGCAACTGGCGGGTAATATCTACCGCGGTCGAGTCACCAACATCTTGCACAACATTCAGTCGGCCTTCATCGATATCAATGAGGGAGAAAACGGCTTCATTCACATTTCAGACATCATCGAAAATACGCGCAAGTTCGAGCAAATTTTCGACATGGACTTTGACCTCGACTACGACATCGGCGAAGTCGACATGCGTCAACAAAAGAACGTGAAGATCGACGAAGTTTTAAAGATAGATCAGCCAGTACTCGTTCAGGTTGTGAAAGAGCCTATCGGCACCAAAGGTGCACGCCTCACATCTAACGTTTCAATTGCCGGTCGCTATTTGGTGTTATTGCCAAACTCACCTCACCGTGGTGTATCGCGTAAGATTGAAGATAGAGCTGTCCGAGACCGCCTGAAAAAGCTTATTCGTTCGTTCGAGATGCCACGCGATATGGGCCTCATCTGTCGTACTGCTAGCCGCGCCGCTACACCACAAATGCTTATCGCTGAAGCTCATGAACTGCTAGAAAACTGGCAGTCTATCATGGATAACTTCCGCAAGACATCCGATCCTGGCATGCTTTATGCCGAGTCCGATCTAATCAAGCGTGCTGTGGTAACGGCCATCGACAGACGCTATGAACGCCTGCTGATCGACGACTACCCAACCTATCAAACATGCAAAAATCTGTATGAGAAATACGCCAGCGAACATGAGCTGCGTATCGAATTCTATCGCGATAAGATCCCCATGTTTGAGCGCTTTAACGTCGAGCGAGAGATCGAAAAAGCTCTAAAACGCAAGGTTTGGCTACCTTCTGGTGGCTACCTATTCTTCGACAAGACTGAAGCAATGCAGACTGTCGACGTTAACAGCGGACGTAGCAGCAATAACGAAGGCGATGTTGAAGAATCTCTAGTACGCATCAATCTCGAAGCAGCCGATGAAATAGCCAGACAGCTACGCCTCCGCAACGTTGGTGGCTTGGTCATTTGCGACTTTATCGATATGCGCCTGCGCCGCAACCAGCGTCGCGTCCTCGACCGTCTAAAAGATTGCATGCGCGATGATTCCGCTAAGTGCACCATTTTGGGCATGAGCGAATTTGGCTTGGTGGAGATGACACGCCAGCGCCACCGCGGTTCTTTGATGCAAACAGTCTTCACCGCTTGCCCTTACTGCACAGGTAGCGGAATGATTAAAACTCACGAAACAGTATCTATTGAAATCGAACGCCAGCTACGCAAGATCGTTCGCTGCCAACAGCAGTTCGCTCTGCGATTGGTTGTGCACCCCGAACTTGATCAATACCTCGACGTCATCGACAAACCGTTCTTGATGAAGCTTGCTGAAGGATTGAACGCTTGCCTAAGTTTCGGGACGGATGACCGCTTACACTTAAATGAGTTCCAGTTTTTCTCGACTACCAGCCACAGGCTGATCGAAACGTAACACAAACGAGGAACATATGGAGTTTGAAACAAAACTCGCCCAATATGAACAGGATGGGGTGCTAACACCTCGCCAGGGACATATTCTTCGACAATTTTACGGCAGCTACCTCGCTGCATACCGAGAGAAAGGCATTGCACTGACAGAATCCCCTGCAGTTACAATGCAATTCCTGGATCTCATCATCAAACAAATTAAAACTCCCTATCCTTTTCAGGCTTATCATGAAAAGGTGACCTCACCCGATAACTACCTGAAATTTGGGCTGGAGATGATCCGCCCTCTAATCGACTTCAACCGCTCGGTACTTTTAGGTGAGGAAAATATAGCTGAGATCGATGCTCAGCTTAAGCAAGGACATAATTGCATCCTTTACGCCAATCATCAGACCGAACCCGATCCGCAAGCTATTCACCTCCTGTTGGAAAGAACGCATCCTGAACTGGCTACCAATATTCTTATGGTGGCTGGTGATAGAGTGATCAGCGATCCCATCGCCGTACCCTTCAGCAAAGGTCGCAATATGCTATGCATCTACTCGCGCAAGCACATGGACCATCCACCAGAGAAAAAGGCCGATAAGCTTAATCACAATAGACGCGCCCTAAAAGCCCTCGTTCAGCAACTGACAAAAGGCGGTGTGTGCGTTTATATCGCTCCGAGTGGAGGACGCGATCGGCCAAACTCCCAAGGAGTCGTAGAAGTTGCGCCCTTTGAACGCGATGCAATAGACCTATTTGCTCTCATGGCGCAAGAAAGCAAAACCCCTACTCACTTCTACCCTCTCAGCCTTGCGACGTACCGTCTTCTGCCCCCACCAAAAGTTGTGGAAAAGGAAATTGGAGAAGACCGCGAATTCAACTATACGCCAATCGGCGTCGCCTTCGGCAAAGAGATCGATATGACTTATGGCCGCGACAATCCAGGCCTCGATAAAAAAGCACAGCGTCAGCTTCGCTGCGACTATATCTATGCCCAAGTTTGCGACGGCTACCGACAACTCCTCGCCCGCATGTAAAAGGAAATTAAACGCAAAGACGCGAACATATCTTACACATAAGTTTTTTTTGACAAAATAAAATCCAGCCGCGAATGCGGCTAAAGCATGTAGCCCCAAGCGTTAGCTTGGGGTAGAAATAGCAATTTATAATGAGCCGTGTGAACGGCGGCAGAGATGATATGTGATTCTGTCGCCGTGTTCACGGCTAGATGTCAATATATCGCATAACCCAAGCTCACGCTTGGGGCTACATGCTTTAGCCGCGTTCGCGGCTGGATTTTCACAAAAATATTTTGTCAAAAAAACTTATGCGTAAGATATGTTCGCATCTTTGTGTATGATTATTTATTATTAACTTTCAATTAAATCGAGCTAAATGTAATATCATCACAATATTATTAAATAATATTGGTGTCTATGGAATCACTTTTAGTTAATCAAGTTCAAGCAACTTTGTCTACTTCATTAGTTTCTTGCTCTAATGCACCCCATACTAATGAAGAAAAAATCGCTCGCGTGCCGGTGGTGGACTTACAGTCTGACAAAGCGTTATGCGGCGCGTTACATGCGGCGGATAGATTACGCCACACCTCTAAAACGGTTCAGAAGGCTCTGGATATTCCGTCTACTATAACAAAGACATTGCCGCCAATCCCCTTGAAGCTACAAAAAATTCTTATCGACTGGCTAACTCAGGAAGTGAATATCAATTGGCAGGGATCCTCGCCAAGACTCTCCTACACAATCAATACAACAGTTGGTGAAATTCTAAGTGTCGAAGATGCGGAGCCATTTCTACACGGCAGTCTTTTGCACAAACTCATCCTTTCTGACCGTGAATACCTAGATAAAATTCTGACCGACCGAGGAATAGTAGCGTTCGAACGAAAGACTATTCTTGATGAGTTACTAAAACAGCCTCTTAGCGGTGATCCGCATGACTTAGATATCAAACGCTTCCAGACAGACGTTTCTGATAACATCGAGAAACGGTTACTGCAGATACTGCGGTCAAAACTTCCTGAGCACCTTCAACATATTAGCCCTGACGATACCGAGGTTATAAGCCATCTCCAAACCCTATTAGGTGGCAATCGGCTACCAGCTAATACTGATGATTGCTGGTCGGATCTCTTACTCCGTCGAACAGCCTTCGCTAAAAACGGGCCGTGCTTCAATAGCTTAATGGGATCGTTTTATGTCATGAGACCTATCGGCGACGTCACACCTAACGCTGTAAAAACACTTTGGCCAGCGCGTAGGAGAGACATAGAGATCAATGATGCCAGCAGTCTGCGCTGTCCTCAGCTATTTACGCATGATCTCAGACTTTCTTTGGCCTCCATACAGAGTGGCAAGGTGGATAATAAGCTAACGCTGCAAGGTGAACAGGCTTGGCAAGGCGTTCTCAACTTCCTCTTTCGCACACGGCAACCTGTGAATAGCAGCCAGATCAATGATCAAGCGTGGGGGCGTCTAGTGATTGCTATGACACAAGGTTCTCGCTGTCTAACCGCAGAAGCAGTGGAAGCATTTAACAAGCAGGTTTGTGTTAATCCTCAGCAACAGATTCCCTTTCGCATTTTCGATACTCTGTACCACAATCTTGAGGGAGACCTCTCCGCAGCGGTTCCACTGTTAATAAATGCTCTCGTGTTAGTTGGTGATCAATTAAATGCCGCTGAAAGACAAGATATCTTCTCCAACACGGTAAAGTTGTTACTTGAACCACCTCAAGCATCCAAGAAAGCAGAACGCCTGCCAGCGATCACTGCAGAGCAAATGATCGAGGCGCAGACACCCCTTTTCAGACCTATCGCGGAAGCTATATGGATGAAGGGTGAGTCATTCGAAAACATTATCAGTACCCTTCAAGCGATCGCTCACGCCAGAATCAATGGCACTGAAAGCCCTGTTAAGCTTATGGAACATAATGGAAGCTGGAGTCTCTCTGTCCCACTAGATCAATCTTTCCTGTTGCTCCCCTGTCAACCACTTACAACAGAAATAAATCTGCCCGAAAGCTTAATCCCCTTGTGTGAGGCGCTCTTATCTAATGGTCCTCTACAAGGATCCGCAAATAATACCTTGCACCGATTTCAGCAAAGTATGGGTATTAACCCCGCCGACTTGCACTTATTAGCTAATGCCATAGCAAGCCCGGTAATACGCTTTCGCCTCCGCGCACTAGCCGCTTGCATAGCTCCTACAGAATGCCCTCTACAAGCAGTGCATGTTCAAGAGATGCTCGACACCTCTCTCGCGCCAGAGCAGAAGGAAGAAGTGTTGGCGACTGCAGCGTTGGCGCTGCAATATCCAAGAAAAAAGCACGTCCTAACACAGTTGATGTGGACTCAACAGTGGGCAGAGATGTTGATCGGCAACTCAGATTCCGAAATGAGGCAGATAGGGATCGCTTTGTGGAAAAGCGATCAACAATCCGATGCTACTAGTTTGGCGATGCTAGAAGCGTTGGCAAGTAAGGATGTTTCAGCGGCCGCCAGTTGTTTAATTCATTTGCACAACAACAACCTGGCCACTCTGGAACAGTGTGTTAAAGTGGCTAAATATCTGCCTACAGGTAATCTGGGAGCCCGCCATGCGCTACGCCGCATCTTGCTATCCTTTGCAACTTCAAGCAGCGAGGTCAAATGCTCGCCGAAACAACGTAAAGACTGGCGTAATGCCCTCACTCCGTTGCTAGAAACAACAGACCCGCTTGAAATAAGTGACTCGATAAGCATCATCATCGCTCTGAACCGAAAAAGCGTTCTGATACATAATCCTGCCTTAGAAAGTCAGTGCACAAATCTTATATTACTGGCCATCAGCAATAACTGGGAACGGGCTCTAGCAGAGTTCTCTCGCTGCCACCAAAGTAGATTAATAAGCGGACAACTAGAGACTATAAGTGCCCACCTAACGCAGTCAATCGATGAAGATCAGCGAAACATCAGAGAAAAAATCAGTATCTTGCACCAGTTTTTTAGCGATAACCTAACAACAGCTTTCGCGCCATCCTGGTTAAACCTTGTAAACGGGTTAGCAGATTCTGATTGGCAGTTAGCACTGCACCATTGGAACAATGCCAAAAGCTCAGGCTTACCTATCCAAGAAGGCATCGATACATTTTCTAAAAGGCTAGTAGCAGCCCTTGGTGATAAAACGCCATCACAGGAAACCATACCGGCTCTCTATCAGTTTCTATGCGAAAACACCATTGAGAGCGAAGCCAAAAAAGCTCTAACCCGATTTGTCGCAAAGCATGTGAAGAAATCCATCTCTTCGCAGATAGATCTAAGAACCATTTTTACCAAAGTCGAACCCACAGAAATTGTCAAAGCGGTTGCACGAAGTGTCAGGACTCTCATCGATGCAGGAAAAGACTCTGAAGCCCTTACATTAGCCAAGGACTACCTTGAGTTGGCGAAACACTCCTCGGACAGAAAGCACGTCCTGCCAGTGCTACAGGCTGTGACAGCGATGCATTCGCAAAAGGACAGATTCGAAGATGCGATGGTCTTCATTCAGTCACCACTCGTGCGGGAAATCACTGCCCAGACTCCTCATGAAAACCTACAACTCCTGATGCCTTGGCTAGAGGCCAACTTATCTGCTTCGAATCGTGAACGACTCCTAGAAAGCATTTTACAATACTGGTCTACCATGAAATGCTCTCCTATGCGCAATCAATGCGTCAAGTTGGCGGAAGAGCTTGTGAAGATCTCCCAGATGTCAGAAAAAATGAAAGCATGTATCGGAGGTATTGCAGACACAGCAGTGCATGCTCTCATAAGCTCGGGTAATATGCGGCAAGCTCACCATTGGTTACTAACTGTAGCCTTGCAGAGCACTGCAGTACTGGAGCCATCAGTTAAGCAGCAAATGGAGATCGCATGCTCTCTGATCATAAGAGATCGAATTGCACAAGCAGATGCGCTTTCAGCACTAATACTTTTGGAGCATTCCACCAAGAGACTAGGCTTAGATAGCACCAAAATTCTACATTTAGAAGATGCCCTTTGGCTGGATTTTGCATCAACGTGTCTTAAAAATTCCTATTTAAGTGAAGCACTAAATACCCTCGCGCTACAACCCCTCAATCCGGAGCAGTTGGAAGCCAAAAATAGCCTTCTACTCCAAGCGTTTCACCACGGATTAGACAGCAATCAGCTTTCAGATGCAAAAAGAGCACTGCAGGCGTACTCAAGAGATGACGCAGCAGAACTATGGCTTAAACTTTTTGAGACTTACCACGATCAAGACAACTATGTCGAGATGGCATCCTGCCTATTGGAGCGCCCACAGATCTTAGCGAAACAACCCGATCTGCGCACATCGTTAGAATCCTGCTTAAGGTCACTTTCTGCAAAATCTCAATACTTGGATCTCTCTTTAGGGCTTCTAGAGACCTATCGCGGGATACAAGAGGAATGTTGGATACAAACCTACAAAACTCTAAGCAAATGTGATTCTCCTAAAAGCGTTACCCGTGCGGCCTCCTTGCTGATTCGATTTGATGATGTGAAGGAACGCTCCGCCGCTACTTGCGGGCTTTATGTAGCCAAAGGTGTTTTTAATAACGCTATGACCGACCTGGCCATCGAACTTCTAGACAATGATGTCAAAGACTCCGAAAGAAACATCCTTCAAACAATGAATGACTACCCGGACATTAAAGCAGCCACTTATTACTATTTGACTGACACACTAGCTGCTACGATCAATGAACCTTCAGAATCTATTGATTGGTTAAACAAAGCAACAACATATCTAACACGAATAGACCCTGTTCTCTGTCAGCCTAAGAACGCACACTATCGTGTGTTGACCTGTCTAGCCCTGGCCAGGCTGCTGATTGTTCAAAATAGCGCGACAAGCTTGGAGTTTGCTCTTGATATCGCAGAAAGCGGCCTCGCCACAGCTCAGTTAATGCAAGCCTGTAACGAGGATGAATGGGTTGAAGAGTGGACTGCTATTCATGACCCCGAGTCAATGTTGTCAGAGGAGTCTATCGCTTGCTCTGAAGTACCTTCATTTCCCTCGCTTGAGTCTTTACAGACGATTCGAAAGAAAGTACTCAAAGCGCTCACCTCTGATAGCGTTCACGCTAACTTATTCACGCTTAGCCGCCATTTAGGGCGGCAAAACCCAGTTAATATAGCTAGTTCTATGTCCTCTGTTCGAGCATTGTGGAGAACAATCACCAGCCTTACGCCTTCAAGTCACTTGATTCTTTTGTTCGCAACCAACCGTGTTCCCTCACTACTTCCTGAGGTCCTTCCGCACCTCGATGGTGTAGTGAGAGAGTCCTTCGAAAAATTAAATAATGAAGGCGTAGATGCCATTGATCCAGCAATAGTTACCGCTCTGACATTAAGCAACGCTGCGCACCTCAGCTCTCTTGCCGTGGCTGATCACCCTGCATATTTGGAAACTGTTCGCATTGCTCTTCAGGTCCCTGCGTTGGCTATGTTTGCGGATGCTGAAACGCACGCGGGAATCATTAACCTATATTACTCCACTCTCTTACAACAGCTAGAAAGTGGAAATGGCCAAGCATTTCAACAATTATTCCGGGAATTCTCCCGGCAAATTCCCTCGCTAATGCGTGCGCTGAATTGTCAATATCCCCGTCTACCATCAAGCATCGTTAGTCTTTTCTCTAAATGCACTCCCTTTGGTCAGTTAGCACCTTCGGAGAAATTACACCAAAACTATCGAGAAATCTGCCTAGATGACCTTCCAGAGCCCTACTATAGAGGGCGCGTAGACGAAATGGAGGTTAGAACTGATTTCAGCCTATATGCTGCTTGGCTACGGCTCACTATCACGCGCAGCTGGCCAGATCCGGTTGCTCCGCTTCATAAAAAGGGCTGTGCAGAAGCATTAAAGGCATTGTTGGATAATTTTAATAAACTTCCGGACGAAACACATGAAATGCTACGAGAACTCTTAGCTTATCACGGTGAATGCGTGACTGTACAAGGAGAAGCCCCAGGTATCAAGTCGAACATGACAGCCAAACATCTGTTTGACCAAGCCTGCAAATTAGGCATTTTCAAAGGGTATCCCGCCCTTCAGTATAGCCTACACCGCATAGTTTATGGGCAGTTGCCCAAAACAAAGTGGGACAAAGGCCTCTTATCAGAAGTTTACAACTTAGCGATCCCCCGCGTTGTCAATTGGGTGGGGAGTTCCGGTTTGAATATGGGCTTAACAATGCTGAAGGAAGCCTCCAAGCATCCTGAGGTCAACAAAAGTGAATTGCAAATATGCCTCCCATCTATTTTAAGGGCACTAGAGCTTAACCCATACTCCTTGTATCAACGAGAAGCCTCGCTAACATCTGTATTCGGACTGGTCGCCGCTCTAAAGCTCCCCCTACCAGTAATCCAAGGCTTCCATTCAGGATTCGTTAAAACACTGGCCACCATTCATCAGAATTTCGAAACCCGCTATATGACTGTAAGAGGTGGCTTGCTGGCTGTTAATGCCCCTGAAGCATATCAACTCATCAAAACCGCGACGCAGAATATTCTCCTGATTGGAATCACTAGCAGAAATTATGAAGGTCGCGCAGAGCAGGCATATGAAGATCTAAGGCAACTATTACCTACCTTTAAAGCTGATTCTGGATCGGTCGAAAAATCGACTAACTTTCCCATGACACATCTTGAAAAACTACATCGGCTCTATCCCGCTTTGCATGATCAACATGTTAACACCCTTTCAGCGTGGATCAGAATGCAATGCATACATCGGTTGGGCGAGAGCCGTGCATGTCTCAACGTAGCAATAGCCAAGAACTGGTTTATTGGCCACGAATCGCTGCTCGCAGAACTGCAAGGTATTCACGATGCACAAACCCTCGAAAACACCTTCCAGGGAGTCATACAAATCGCCACTCTCCCTGCAACTACTAGCGACTCATAAATATCATTTGTTCTCACCAAAGCGTGGCGACCGTATTTATACATTGCGTGTTTCTTTTCTCAGCGCGGAAGCGCTGAGAAAAGAAACTCTTTAGGTTGATGACATTAAGCAAACCGGGAGGCCTGGATATATGCAAAAGAGCAGCCGAGTCCTATAAAGGACGGCATAAAAATTGTCTATTACACAAGGCGTTGCATCATAGTGATTTATGTTGATTAGTTACTTGAATTTCTATAAACTACACTATTCTTTAACTAATAGTGACTATTCATGGAAATTTCGTTAAATACATCAATTAATAGAATACAATCACATCATATCAATGTAAATCAGGGCGAATATAGCGAGAAAAGCACGCCTACCCTAGATTTGAAAAGCGATGGGGTGTTAACGAACGCCCTGCATTCCACGGATCGCATGATGGTTACTTCTGAAAAGCTGCAGGATATCATGCGGCTTTCTAATGAGGATCAAACCCTCCCACCAATACCTGCGTGTCTGCAGCGCATCCTGATTGATTGGCTACGGCAGCCTATTAGCATCTCTTGGAAAGGCACAGGCAAATTTGAAGAGTTGTCGTTTGAGCTAGAAACATCGGTCCACGAGTTACTGGGAGATGAAGAGGTTGAGGCTTATTTGTACGGTAGCGGCTTACATAAGCTCATTCTAACCAACCCAGCTTACCTGGACCTTATTCTGACCGACTTAGGTTTCACCGAGAAAGAGCGAAAGCGCTTGCTTGCAGAGCTGAAAGAGGAACCACTGACTTCCAATCCTCATGATATGGACATCAAGCGTTTCAGAGATCGTGTCACGAATGATCATGAGCAAAGATTGGTTGATCGCCTGGTGGATAGGCTGCCAGAGAGATTCCGCAACATAGCTCCAGATGATGCCTTAGTCATAGAGTTTTTGAAAAAGTTCGTTCGAAGAGGCGACCTGAGATCGAATGTAGGTCAAAGCTGGTCGAAGCTCCTGCTAAGAAACACGATATTTAAGAAAAACGGCCCCTGCTTTAATAGCTATATGGGAGGCTTCTATGTTGTTAGTCCTAAAGCTGATTGCACCCCCAATGCGGTAAAGAAGAGCTGGGGACCAGGTATGAGACCTCCCGAAATGTTGGATGTAGAAAGCCTGCGCTGCGAGCAGCTATTTGAGCACGACCTAATGGTTCCACTGTCGGCTATGCGAGAGGGTCGCATTGACCCCACGCTACGACCTCAAGGTAAAATGGCTGTTAAGGGAATCTTGAACCTTATGCTTCGTTGTCGACAAGCAGTTGACAGCAGCGTCGTCAATGAACAGGCTTGGCAACGTCTACTAATTGCCTTTACAAACGGCATGCGGAACATTTCGCAAACGCAGATCAACGACTTTAACAACAAGATATTCCCTCAAGAGCTACCTAAGCTTGTGTATGACACCATACACCATAATCTGGAAGGTGACCTGTCAGCCGCGGCTCCTCTAATATTTAATGCATGCGTTCTTTTAGGAGATCGCCTGTCCCCGCAGGATAGGACTGATCTGTGGAAAAACGCGTTCTTGCTACTCCAACAGCCTCCCAAAGTTTTTGGGCAGCCTCCCCCTAAGGAACTCTCTTTCGATGCAGTCATAAACTTGCAACCTGCCGAGGTAAAGGCTTTTGCGAAAGCAATTTGCTTAAATGAGTGTTCATTCGACCATGCCCTAACACTACTGCAAGCTACGAATTATGTTCGCTTAAACAGCAATGCCGCTAACGTAAAGCTGCTTTCTTACGGAGATGGATGGTGCATACCCATGGCGGCTGGTGATTCTAAGCTCATGGTGCCTTGCAAGCCTTTTCACCCTGAGAATAGCCGATGGCCAGAATCGTTGATCGAACAATATCGCGCGGAAACCGTCCAATGCATGCCGTACGAGAGAGCTGATAACACTCTTCATAGACATTTGATCGCTTACGAAATAACCCCACAAGCGCTTGTAGCTATGGCTGATTCAATTCCTTGCCCCGAGCTTGCATTACAATTTCGCTCGCTTGCCTGCCATATGGCACCTACAACCTGCTGTCTTACAGTTCAGCAACTCAACGAAGCGCCTGCCACTACGCAAACAATAGCAATATTAGAGCATACTCTCCCATATACCCGATTCGCCAGCGCAGTGAATATATCTAAGAAGGGTAAAGCCACCCTACCTCATCTGCGGCAAAAGGATATCCAATCTAATTGGACCTCTGGATGGATACGCACACTGATAGAAAGTCCCTACGAACAAGTGCAGTTATTGGGCGTGCAACTTTGGAAAGAACATGGCAATAGGGCGATCGATACCGAAGTGATCAACACTCTTTCGCAAAAGACCTTTTGGATTGCTGTCAGTACCTTTAACTTCTTGGCATCACGTGAAATGGCAACCTTTGAGCAACTGCAGTTGTTGTGCCAGCAAATTCCAAGCCACCCGAAGGCCTATGACCGCATGGCCCTACAGACCTTGCGAGTAGGCGCCTCGTCAATTCTGCAAAACATAGCCCCCATTGGTAAGAATGAGCGTAAACTTCTACGTCTTCCCTTTTTGCGCTTACTTGCAACTCATGATCCCACTGAAGCACCTCAAGCTCTCTCCTGCCTAAACACTCTTCTGGCCAAACAAGTGCTTGTTACATGCCCAGAAGTGAACGAGCGCTGGACCGAGCTAGTTCTAGAAACAGCTCAGATATCATGGCCTATGACATTAGAGGCGCTAAAAGTAGGAAAAACGACCGCCATGCCTGTCAGCAAGATTGTCGACCGTCTGGGAGCTGCCTTGGCAAATGAATTCGTCGACCGTCCTCCTACACCTGATCAGCGGCCCGCCCTATACTCCTTTCTCACTGATTATACATTGAACGCGGATGTACGTGAGTCCCTTACACCATATCTAAAGTCCTTTCTAAAGAAGATCATTAAAGATCCCGACCAAGATACGCTGAAGGTGCTTCAGAGCGCTCTGAAGAAGGCCGGTCCTTGCGCACTATGCGTAGTGGTTTTAAAAGCTGTAAAACGACTAGTAAAGGATAACAAGCAGTGTGATGCAATAAAAGTCGTGAAAAACTACCTGCCACTGGTTGTTCATGCTGATGATCTTGCACCTTTCCAAGAGTTAGTACGCGAGGCTTTACCTGTTCAAAACTATCGCCATGCTGAACTGAAGGCGACGCTAGAGCTATTGAACTCTGACGCTTGCAAAAAAATATTTAAAGAGCACTCGCTTCAACGCCTGCTTTGCTTAACGCCGTGGCTAGAGCATACTTCTGAAATGGATGCCCAAGTACGCTTAAAGTTGGTGGAGACTCTTGTATCAAACTGGGTAGAGTGTAAAGACGCACCAACATTAGCCATTGCTACATCGATTGCGCAGGCACTAATAGATTTACCTTCATGGAGCTCTGCACTTACAGAACAGGTCCCAGCTATACGCTTAACAGTAGGCCACACACTACTCAAATCAAATGATATTAAAGAGGCATTGCGCTGGGCCGAGGCTATTGACACCACACAAGCTGATAGCATTGAGGATCTAGAAAAATTCTTCGGAACTTTCGCTAGCCAGTTGCCTGCTGTTCAGGCCGCCAAACTACTCCAAGATAAAAGTGTTCAACTAGGCCTAGGTATTGTCGAGATGGCTAATGTGATACCGAACTATCGCTGGACGTTAGCTGAACAGCTGCTGCAACATAACCAGCCTAAAATGGCTTTGACCTTCATTAATGGTCCCGTTGTAGAAGGTGAACAAGCACTTCGTGGCGATCTAGCAAAGCGCATTTTTATAAGCCTATTGGAAGAAGGCGATCTGACTGACGCCGAGCATGCCTTAGTGCTATGCTGTGAAGCACCGGAGCAAATGCTCGAATGGTGGCAACAACTAGCCCTGAAAGCCGCTACAAAGCATTCTTATAACTTCGCCGCTGATATTATTCTAAATGACTGTGCAATCTTCATTCGAGATGGCGCGCCTATGCCCCTTGTTACGCAGACTTTATGCGGACTTGTAGCTTTTGCAGAAAAAGCCCCGAAAATTGGACACCTTAACAAATGCCTCAATCTTCTGGCCTCCTTCCCAACACTATCTAAAGCTAATTGGGAATCAGTCTATTCAAACCTACGATGCAACGGTAGCTGGAAGGAAATCGATAAAGCGACTGAGTTGCTAGAGCAAGCCAACTACCTGAATAGCGAGGATCGAATTGGATACTGGTTACATGTAGTCAGAGCTATCAAAAGCACGGAACATCCAATGGCGCTGGAGTTAATATCCACTCCCCCTAATAAAATAGCGAATGGCCTTTTCCCAAATTTCGAAACCCAACCCGCCCAACAGTGCTTTATGTACTGGCTACTTTTTGACTCAGTCCGTGAGCTTTTGAAGGAAATGCCGAACGAGATAGCGCCGGACACAATAAAGGATCTTTTTGGCTGCTACGAAGATATCGCAACGCTGCTGCGAAATCCCGCCCTACAGAATTACACTATTTCCATGTCTCTATCAGTTGCCGCAGCACAAAACGATTCTAGTGACGATATGGCTAGTCTTGTGGGCTTAAGCAACTTGGTTAGAGCACTTGATAACGCAGCTTACTTTTTACAGCCAAATGTCGAAGATATTCGCAACGGCTGGCGTCATTACTGGCAGCAATCTTTCGGTAACTCTGAAGCAGTCCCTCCCGTACCAAATGATGCAACGCTGTTACATCAACGCGAAGGTGTCAAAATGTTTATCAATAGTAAAACTGTTAGAGAAACGCTTTTTAACATTTGCCAAAATGCAAATTCAAGCGCGCGTGGTGAAGAGATGGAGTTGCTTAAGAATGTGTGGGCTTACTCCAAACAGTTTTTCCCCAGCAGTGCCAATATTATGGTAATGGCTTACTATTTGAATAAGCATCAGGACATAACTTTTCATCATAGTGACCTAATCACAACGCTAAACACAATTATAGGTTACGAGGAAAGCCCGGATTCAGAACGACAACAATCGCTAGCTCAACTAGGACCAGCATTACTGAATACGCTCATGCAACAACCTGGTGCTGACTATATTCAACCTATAAAGAACTTTTTAAACCATCCACGCATTTCCTCCATTTTCAACCTAACCACACTAGCTAGTGCTTGGGACCACCTGTATGCTCGCAGCTTGTTTGAAGGGATGAACAAGCCTGCACAAGAACGCGCTCAAAGGCTGGAAGAATATCTAGGTGGCATGCAACACATTTTCGAACATCTTTCTGCCCGAAATTCAGAAAGTATCAGCTATGCAATAAAGTACATCCTACTTGCTCACGATGCTGATGCACAGGAAATGTCCAAAGTCACATCAGACTTCTTTAGTCGCCTACCTGCTACCTACTATCAGGGACTTGATTCTATCATAGATCCCAACACAGGAATTGGTGTAGATGTATCGGCAGTCATGCATCTTGCACGATTAAAGTTGCTTCACCCTTGGAGAAATGAAACAGATGCCAAGCTACATCACAAAATTTGTGAGACGACTTTATTTAATGTCCTAGAACGCATCAATGATCTAGCGCAAGATCCCAGAAAAGCAATAGAACCGACTATAAAAGTTTTTCTGGAACAATTCTTTTTAGGATCCCTGAATCTGGATTCAACATCCACACCAGAACTTCTCCTTAAGGCTGCTTTTAAAGCTGGCTTGTTTCCCGCTGATATAGACAAGCACATCTGCTACCTCTGGGCGCACGGTAAACCTTCGCCTTCAATGCCGGACATACACGTAGCCAAAGTCTATTCAGCTGCCATATATGACTTGATGCAGGGTCCCATAACAACAAAGGCACTCGGAGCGACCTTTGGATTGCTCCAACAGGCAACAACAAATAAGATTAACAAAACGGACTTGGCGCCTTGCATTGATCTATTCTTAAAAAAGCTCCGCTACCACCCATTCGCGCAACATAATGCTTTTCCGGTTTTGGTTAACATACATGAGTTAATCCACTTAATTCCCAATGAGCTCAAGGGGCAGTATCAGAACGATATCGTTCAGGTGATCAGAGAGGGTTGGTCTCAAATCGAAGAAAGAAGGGATAGAGATAATATTGCTCTAGACGAACAGACGTTGGTGATGGCTGCATATGAAGTCCTTATAAGCGGCCGCAAGAACGGCTGCTATAACGACAACATGCTCCTCGCCTTTGCTGATCTAGAAGCCTTCTTGCCAATTTTTAAGACGGTAGAGCATAGACGTAAACCTACTGAAGGCGAGGTCATGCTGCTACTTGCTCGTTTGAGTGTCGCCAAAGAAACGTACCCAATGCGTGCTAGCACTATGACCAAATGGATCGAATTAATAGCCGCTACTAACAAAGAACGCGCCCTCAGCTATTTCAAGGCAGCCATACAAAATGGTTGGTATATAGACCAGTTTGATCTCCTTAAGCAAGCCAAACAAGCCTGCGCTTCAGGCAATGATGGGAAAAAGGATTAATGGAACCACAACCTATTCAAATACGAAGCGTACCTGTTTGCCATATAGCACACGATGATGCTTTGGTTTCTATTCAAGAAAACGAACCTCCTAGATATATTTTAGAGTCATTAGATCTACAAAGCGATTCAAAACTGCTTATAGCTCTTAGTCCCGCAGATAGATGCAGGCATGGCGATCCTAGGGTAGCCAAAGTACTGGCTAGTGCTATTGATGATGACAGAAAGTTGCCTCCGATACCTGCACACTTACAAGTTTTACTGATTAAGTGGTTGCAACAACCGATGATCATTTCTTGGACGGGTAATGGAAAGTTCGCCTCGCTATCCTATACCATCGAAATCACACTTAAAGAACTGCTGGAGTTAGAAAAGGTCCCTGCACTGTTCTTTGGCAGTTCATTTCACAAACTAGTGTTGAGCGATCGGGAATATCTCACCACCTTTCTTTTAGAACAGGGTTTGACATTTGATGAATGTGAAGCACTGCTTAACGACCTATTGCGTGAACCAATCACATCTAATCCTCACGACTTCGACATTAAGCGCTTCCGACGTTCTATCTCTGAAGAGCCATCGAAGATTCTCGTCAATAGGCTGTGCACCAAATTGCCGCCTAGATTTCGACATATTGCTGACGATGATCACCTAGTAATAGAGTTCCTAGAATCCTGCAATCGTGGCCGTCCTCTGACAAAGAACGAAAATCAATCGTGGTCCAAATTTCTACTGAGGGAAACTGCGTTCGACAAAAATGGCCCGTGCTTTGATAGCTTTAAAGGCTCTTTTTTCGTGACTCGCCCCAGGACAGATGTTACTCCTGAATGCATAAAGGATTCTTGGCCATCTGGACAGCGCCCTCCAGAGATTCTTGATATCGGAAGCGTTAACAATCATCAGCTCTTTGAGCACGATTTAACCCTTCCCTTAGATAGCTTGTTGAAGGGGCGTGTGAACGAGAACCTTCGCCCCGAGGGAAAGGGAGGCCGCAAGGGGCTGGTTAGCCTTCTCCTACGCTATCGTCATATGGCCAGCGGGGTTGTTACTCATTACGCTGAATGGCAACGAGTACTTTTGTCTACCACCTTCGGGTGTCGAAACCTGTCGCAACCAGAAATCGATCAGCTGAATAAGAAAGCGCTAAGCCAAGACATTCCTAGCTTAATCTACGACACGGTTTATCGCAGTTTGGAAGGTGATCTTTCCGCCTCCAGCGCATTGATGATTAATGCATATACTCTTCTAAAAAACACTCTCTCACCTGATGAACTGAATATCATCCTAATTAACACCATTAGGCGACTCCTTAATCCTCCTGCGCATAAAGGTGTTACACCCCCTCAAATTACACTACACGATCTTATCGAGCAGCAACCTCCTGAGCTAAGGGTATTTATACAAGCTATTGCCACAGAAGCGTTCACCCCCACTGAAGTGATATCGACCTTGCAAGCGGCAAGCTATGTGCTACTGAACAGTAACTCTGCTCACACTTCGCTATTGGAATGCGGCGATCATTGGTGCATGATCCTTTCAGCAGGTAATTACAAGATTCTTTTGCCCTGCAAACCTATCGACGCTGCCAAGCAGGTGCCTCATAATCTATGTTCAGATGCATCCATAGACGCATCTTGCTACAATACTCTCCATAAACTTCTGTTAAGAGAAGGATTGAACCACAATCATCTCATAAAGCTATATGAGTCTACGGCAGGCGACCATTTAAAGTTCTCTCTGCTCCTTCTTGCCCTTCAATTGGATCCTGAAGCGTATTTACTCAACGAAGACCGCCTGCTAGAGCTGCCCGCCTGTAGCGAGGTTGTCAATAGACTTGAAATAGCTCTGCCGCTCACCCGTTATAAAGACCTTCTAACCATACATAAAAATGGTTCGTCTAGCCTAGCACCACCGCGTGCGATGCTCTCTCAGCAAGACGTGGATAGAGAAGGCGCCTGGCAAAGAGCCTGGATCCGCACGTTTCTAGACTGCCCCAACGAACGACAAAAGCTAGTCGGCACCAAGCTATGGAGAGAATGCTACCAGAAAAATCCCCAATGGGACTCCTTCTCCGATGAGATTATCAAATCTTTAGCCTCCAAGAACTTTTGGGTAGCAGTAAGCTGCCTACAATTCATTAACAGACGCTCAGGCATACCCTTTGAGCAGTTTGCTCAGTTTTGCCAGCTGATTCCTGATCGTCTCTCTGAATATGATCTGATTGCCGTTGAGAGCCTTCAGAAAATAGCACTTGGTTACCAAAACGTGTCCGTGAGTAAAGGAAGACGTAAAAAACTAAGTTCACATCTGTTGCGGTTGGTTGCTAATCCTGCCTACCAGGCAGTGACAACTTTGCAGGTGCTGCATAGACTACTTGAAAACAAAGTTCTCTCAAACACCCATGAAGTCTCTGATCTTTGGTGCCAAGCCATCCATGAGACAATATCTATCAGCCTTTCAGATACGCTACAGGCGTGGAAGACTGCTAAACCTTACGGTATGGCCAAAAAGGAAAACCTCTCTCCATTCTGCAATGCATTGATTGAATGGCTGAACAAAAATCCGCCCTCCAAAGAGGATATATCTGCTCTCTATCAGTTCTTGAATAACAACGTCATTGAGGAAAGACACAGAGAGGCCATTACGCCATTTATTGCCGACCATTTAAAGCAATTCATCGACTTGGATGATATCGATATTGCCAAAGGCACATTGCAAAAAATGGGTCCGTGTGCTCTAAGAGCCCATGTCAAGGAAGCAATCGCAAAATGGAGACAATCCGGCAAACAAATTGCCGCTATAAATCTTGCACAAGACTACTTACAGCTTGTTTCGCATTCTCCAGATCTCTCATTATTTCAAGATGTGATTCGCGAGGCGGTTTCAGGGGAAATTTTCGATCCAATGGTGTTCGAAAATGCTATGACGCTCATACGTTCACAAGTGGCTCAGGATGTTTTCAAAGACAGCCCGATTAATTTAATTCGTTGCTTAGCTCCGTGGCTTAGCCATACCTCGTCCATGTCACTGCAAGATCGTCAAGCACTTGTGGATAGTCTGTTAACTGCCTGGGCGGATGGACAAGCATCTCCAGCTACGCAAATAGCTCTAGCTATCGGTAACGAGGTTATGCAGCTCTCTCCCTGGACCGACAGTATCCATAGCCACATGAGGATCATTGGACCTACTATTGGCAACGTGCTGGTCGCTGCAGGATATTGGGAGGAGGCGGATCGCCTAGCCCAAATGACTACAGAAAGCGACGCCGAGGCCATAAGGTTTCTGGCCACTGTAGCGCGACATCAGCTACAAACAGTATCCGGAAAAGCTGCCTATGATGCTGTAAGCCAGGCATCCGTGAGACTCAATATGCCAGTCTCACCTATTCTCAACGGAGCTCCAGGCTTTGCAATTCATTTAGCTTTTCAGCTACATCGAGAAGGTTATTTATCCGATGCCCTCCTTTGCTTACAAGATGCAGAGGATCCCGAAGATCTTAAGAAGACCATCGCCAAAATGATTCATTCAGACGCCTTGGCCGATTGCTATACTCGCGTGGCCTATGAGTCACTGGCGTATTGTAATATGCCATCGGCAGAGCTTATGGAATGCCATAGGCAAGTATTCACCTTGGCGCTTTCTCAAAACTCTTTTTCTTTGGTTGGCAAGCTATTACAAGAGCATAAGGAGAGCTTCTGCAGCCAAGATCTCGAAGAAGACTACCCATCGCAGGCTATCATAAAGCTCGCTCAATGGCACACTCCTGACTGGACACTCAGTCTAGATCTCTTACAGGCATATCCAAACCTGCCCGAGCAAACATGGACCTCATTCTTTAGCCAGTTGAAGGGGTCAAAGGTTCCAGTAGCTAATACTATAGAGATTTTAGAGGGCGCTTCAAACTTATCAGAAGAAGCTCGCATCCATTGCTGGGTCAAGCTTGTGACACTACTTCCCAATGCACCCGAACTGGTCGTTCCCTACCTATCAGACCTCCCGCTACATATCTTCCCGACATTTGAAACTCACTCTGGTGAGCAAGCATTCTTCTTCGCAAAAATCTTTGAGGCTGCCACCAAATACTGCGCACTAGTCGAAACATCACAGGTTGATGATATTGCACTTCAGTGCCAAGAGCTGAGAAAAAGAATTAGCCCTCTGTTGAGCCAACCACAAGCTATTAACTATAATGTGATGATCACGCTGTCGCTGGCACAAATGATGGGTTTAAGTGGAAGCAACGAGATCTACCTACAAGGTCTACATCTAGCAAAAAAGTCTCTACACACCATTAATGAATTTAAACGTATCGATGACCCGCAAGATGCCTGGCACTACTATCGCATGGCATACTTCCCCGACTACGAAATTCTAGCGTGCCCGGATCCACAAAGCCTGCAAGTCATACGCCAAATTTTTGAGGACCATTTTACCCACGAACGCTTGGTAGATATCTGCGACAATATCGGCCTTAGTAGTAGCGAAAGGAATACCATAACATCTGAAGAGCAATCTATTCACTTGGGTATTTGGGATGAACTTATCGATATGTTGAGCAATAAGCAAAATGTCATTACTGATGCGAGGCCTTTGCTCGTTTTGGCTAACCATCTATCTAGCTCGGGTTTCGAATTCCACTATACCGAAACAATAAACATGCTACAGGATGCCATAGAATCGTGCGAAAAGAACGGAATCGATGAAGATCCCGACTTAGCTGAAATCCTAGAGGATGTGACTACCTCACTACTCAAGGGTGCGGCACAAGCATCCGGCGGTAAACACCTTGACCAGGTGGGTAGGATTCTTATACTGAAAAGTACTCAGGAGATATGCGGTCGGGTGGAGTACGCCGAAGTCGTCGACTCATACCACGCTTGCAAGTTGTGGCGGGTTAAATCTAATCCATTGCATGAAATGCGGCCGGTATTCAACCAATTGGTCAAGTCAATTGATCTTGTACTTGCGAATGTTCCTGCAACAAAGAGTAAAAGCGTTTCCGTAGCTTTTTCTATCATATTGAACTTAAGCGAGTCAGAAAAGACTCGTCCACTATCAGAAGAGCTTTTAGCAGCCTTTTTTAATAGGGCCCCACGCCACTTTTACCGTGACTTGGATGAAGTTGACGCGGCTCAAAATATCTCCGTGGATGTCTCTTTAAGCATGGAATGGTTGATGCGTAAGCTCAAGTGGGCAGGTGGAAGAGATTTTAAAATTTTGGAATCTCGCCGCGATACCTGCGCTTCAACTTTGTTGCAGGTGATCAATAAACTGCCGAGCCTGCCACAAGAGGCTGCACCACAAATTAAAGACGCTTTCCACTTTTATCTAGAAAGTTGCCTAATTCGCCCATTGTTAGGGGATGTCAACAAAGACTTTAAACCCATAAGTCTTTACAAGCGTGCACTGAACATGAAGCTTCTGGACGTTAACGATCCCGACTACCGTTTGTATCACTTCCTAGCCTATCAGAAGATTCCAAAAGAGTGGTCTTCTGACACTCAAGTCGACCTTTACTACAAAGCTATTGATCACGTTCTCCAATGGAAGGGTCGAGAAAGAATGAGCCTAGCTCTGAAGTGGTTTAAGCAGGTTCTACCGCTTCGAAGTGCCGTACAGGCAGACAGCTTTTTACCAATGCTAGAGAGCCTGATCGCAGGTTTGCCAGATGGCACTTTTGCCACTCACGAAACATCATCTGCACTGAAAGAGATCTACGAAGCTATTCACTTGCTTGACTTACCGCTCGAACAGAAAACGAAATACCACGACCAGTACGTGAGTCTCTTAATGAATGCCTGGACAACTCTTGCTGCGAAAGAATGCAGAATACAAGGGTCTATGCGTATAATTGGTGATTTTATCCCTCTCACTATCCTAGAAAGTACGGTTCGAACAGTCCTCACGCTTGGAATCAATAAGAAATGCTACGCTGGTCGCATGAATCAGGCGATTGATGATATGGTAGCATTCATGCCCATCATTCGCATGACCAACGGCTCCCGAACAGCAGATAATCAGTTTATGATGAAGGTGATGACGCATCTGGGTAAGACCCCCGAGTTGCATAGGCACAGGGCTGTCGCCATGAATGAGTGGATCCGTCTAATGGCCGACCTCAACATCGATGATGCCAAAGAGTACCTATTGGCAGCGCTAAAGCAGGGTTGGTACTTGGATCACAGTGACCTACTGCGCAAAGCCAATAGCTACCTTCAACCCAAATTAGCTGATAAGTAACCCAAGACAAAAAGAGTAACTGCATAAATCGACATGCCATGCCCAGGTCGGAGCGAAGCGCAATTTCATCAACCTAAGGTTTTTTGTTCTCAGCGCGGGAGCGCTGAGCCTCATAATAGCCCCGTGTAAGGCGCCCCCGAGGGGGCAACGCAACTCGGGGACAGCGTGACAACAAGCCGCAGCTCTGCGGTAGTCAGAGCGTCAGAGGTATCTGTGAGGTATATTTTATTAACATTTTGCGAATAACTAGGCCGGCGCTCCGGCTTCCGCGGAGCGGATATTTCTTCTACCTTGTCCCAGGGTTGCGTCGCCTGTCGGCTCCTTACCCTGGGCTATTATGAGGCTCAGCGGCTCCCGCGCTGAGAAACGACCTCTGCAATTACCTTTACCTCAAAACGACAAAAAAAAAGTCCTTCTTTTGGTCGTTTACGTCCTTTTGGCCCTTTGTCACTAGAAATTAGCCGAAAGCTAAGAAAAGAGCTTCCGCCATACTGCGCAATCGCGCTTCGCGACTCTTTCGAAGAATAGCTGCAATTTTGAGACCTTCCTTCTTATTACCTAACATCAGAAAAGCCTTAGCCAGATTCAACAAGGTGGGACCATGATCAGCCTGCAGTTTTAATGCTCGGTCGAGATAACGCAGAGCTTTGGCGGGGTTGCCCATCTGCACATATAATGCACCCAACGTTTGGGCATCATATGCGCTGTCAGGAGCCAAAACATGCAGTGCTTCAAAGAAGGGTACAGCTATATTGTATTTACCCTGACGAATATAAGCGTAGCCGGTGACGCGTATGTCATCGAGCTGATCCTCTGTCCATCCAAGCTTTTCCAGCCAATTGATTTTTGCCATACTCCCCTATGCCTGTAAGAACTGGCCGATACGACTGACAATATGCCCTAGCCAATCGTTTATCTTGGTGATCGTTTGGAAGCAAGACAACAATATAGTTTTTTCGCGTTCATCCTCGGCCGTTTCGCACTCGGTATGGGCAATTTTCTCTTCTTGCTCATCCTGCTTATCTTGGCTGCCCAGGGTAGGAATAACCCTAGCAACGGTAAAGGGCGAACGTCGCCGCGTACGAAATCTAGGCGGAGGCAGAAAGAGTGCCCAGGGAGTCAGCACTCTGGCGACTCCTAATAACAAATCAATCTCTGCGGGTTTCGGCTGAAAGTCGATGACTTGGATCTGGGGAGGAATAGATGCCGCTTGATCCAAACGAAATTCTTTGCGAATCGCTTCAACAAATTCAGTTCGTTGGGCGTATGAGATGTGCACTTTAATATCGAAATTATCAATCGTGGTCATGGCACTATCCTAAAATTATGAACCCACTAAGTTATTCTACTCACTATTATTGTATCAAGCATTTAATTTTACCTCAAATTAATCAGTCTGGACAACATCTGGAGAAAATTCTAATATTTCCCCCATAATTCTTTAGGTGAGTAACGTGATTATAGAGCCCCTTTCGGCCAAGCAGATAGCCGGGTTATGCGACCATACCTTTTTAACGCCCACGGAAGCTTTCCGTCATGCCGCTAAATCCGGCGAAAACCCAATTGCGCTACGACGCCGAGCATTTGAGGCTTTTCTAGCAGAAACAACCGCTAGCCCACTAAAGCCCTACGCTATATGTGTTGCCGCCTCCGATGTTCATTGGGTGGCGAGACACCTACCCGACGCAATTATAGCGGCTACGGTAGGCTTTCCCGACGGTCCTAGGCATTCCACAGCATATACGCTGGCAGAGACTTATGTAGCGCTCAGCGAAGGCGCCCAGGAAATCGATATGGTGCTGGACTATGATGGTCTGAAAAACAACGAATACGAGTTTATCAGGGAAGATCTGAATCAAGTGGTGCAGATGGTGCACCGACACAGCGCGATACTTAAACTTATTCTGGAAGTTAGCGAGCTCACATTAGAACAAACAGCGAAGGCTTGCGAACTAGCGAACGAGGCCGGGGTAGACTTTGTGAAAACTTCGACAGGTTTTAGCGCAAGCGGCGCCACTATTGAACATCTAAAAGTAATGCGTCAGACGTTTCATCGCGGAATAAAGATTTCTGGCGGCGTCAATCTAGATAACGTTCATTCCCTGCTATCTGCTGCGACTGCTGCGGAACAGGCTATCTCAACAGACCCACAAGTTTTGCGCATTGGTGAAAGCTCTTTGCTCAAGCAATTAGAGGCACTCCGATGACAGCACCACATGTTTCCGTTTTATTGAACGAGGTCGTCGAGGCCTTCAAAGATGTCGAACTTAAGACTTTTCTCGATGGCACATTAGGCGCAGGCGGCCACGCTGCGGCGATCCTACAAGCACATCCTGAAATTGAAAAATTCTATGGCTTAGACCAGGATACTTCGGCATTGGAAATCGCCCGCGAACGGTTACTCCCCTGGCATGGCAAAATAGAGCTAATCCACACCAACTTTTCAGGTCTTGCAGAGGCTCTCAAAGAACAAAAATGCGATGGCATTCTTTTGGACCTTGGCGTTTCATCCATGCAGCTTGATCAGCCGGAACGCGGCTTTAGCATCAGCAGACCCGGCCCACTAGACATGCGCATGAACATGGAAGGCCCTCTGACAGCTGCGGATGTTGTCAACACTTGGTCAGAGTATGATCTAGCACGTATCTTCCGCGACTATGGCGAGGAAAAGCGCTGGCGAGCGGCCGCTCGCGCGGTTGTCAAGGCACGTCAGGAAAAGCCAATTCTCACAACACAAGAGCTGGTAGATTTACTGTTGCCAGTAGTCAAGGATTTCAGGTCGCAAAAAAGCATCCACCCTCTGACACTCATCTTCCAAGCGCTACGCATCGCCGTAAATGAAGAACTACAAGTTCTAGAAGTCGCTTTAAAGGCTGCTATGGCGGCTCTAAATCCTGGTGGGCGCTTAGCCGTTATCTCTTTTCACAGCCTAGAAGACCGCATTGCCAAGCAATATTTCCGCTATCTCGCTAGCGATAAAGAGGACACACGAGGCATTGCGGGGGTCTTTCGCGATAAGCAACCCATCGTGCGCGATGTCACACGAAAACCTGTTACCGCTGGCGAAAAAGAGTGCGCAGAGAACCCGAGAGCGCGCAGCGCCAAGTTACGTGTTGTTGAGAAAATTTGACCATGCAAAAATTACTCTTCAAAGTCTTCATTTGTCTTTTTGGAGCCGGACTGGCCCTCTATGCCTCTGTCCGTGAACAAAACTCACTCATGGACTTGCGAAGAGCTATTCCGCCGATAGCTAAAGAGGTTAAAGCACTGGAAGAGGAAAACCATCGCCTAGAGTACATTGTCGATCGTTTCGAAAACCCCGTCCATTTAATCGAGTTATCGCGCGAACCACAATACGGCCATCTTCGCTATCCCTATGTCCAAGATATCGTCGTGTTACCGAGGGTTCCGCAATGAACGCTCAAGATAAAAAGCGCATTCTAGTCGTCAGTTTAAGCTTGTTTGCACTATTTTCCATTTTAATCGTGCAGTACTACAACGTGCAGATTATGCAAGGGGAAAAATGGTCGCGCATAGCTGACCGTCAGCACTACTTTACGGTTAAAGAGCCGTTTATGCGCGGCACGTTTTATAGCAATACCGCAATTAAGCGAGCGCACCCTGAAGCACCCCAAAAGCTAGTTGTTGATATACAAAAGTTTCACATCCACATAGACCCGAAATCGATACCTGTTGCTTTACGCGAAGATGTAGCAAAGAACCTACAAGGTATCCTTCACACTACTGAAGAAGAGTGTGGCGTCTACATTAAGCAATTGGAAAAAAATAGCCGTCACCGAATTTTAGCGATGTGGCTTTGTGCTGACACCAAAGACGATGTGCTAAAGTGGTGGTATAGCTATGCCAAAAAGAACCGCATACCCAGAAATGCCTTGTATGCTGAGGCCGACTATCAACGGTCTTATCCCTTTGGAAAGCTGCTAGGACCTGTCCTACATACTGTGCAAAGTCGTCGTGACGAAGTCACAGGACAAGCAATTCCTACCGGTGGACTCGAGCTGCAGTTTAATAAGTACCTGCAAGGCCACCAAGGCTGCCGACGCATGATGCGTTCACCACGAAATTCTTTTGAAATTGGCGAGGTGATTCAGTCACCCGAAAATGGTGCAGATGTCTACCTGACTGTTAACCACGTCTTACAAGCCATTACGGAAGAGGAATTAGCAAAGGGCGTTCAGAAAGCGAAAGCCAAAGGCGGCTGGGCTGCTATGATGGATCCCAATACGGGCGAGATCCTAGCGCTGGCACAGTATCCCTTCTTTTACCCCGCTAACTATGCCGAGTACTTTAATGATCCTGAAAAGTTAGATGCTACAAGAGTCAAAGCTATCACAGATGCCATCGAGCCAGGCTCGATTATGAAGGCAATGACGGCAGCCGTAGGCCTTAAGGCCAACCAAGAGCTAAAATCTAGGCGTCAAGAAGTGCTCTTTGATCCCGATATCAAAATGGCAACAGCCAATGGAGTTTTCCCCGGCAGAAAGCCCCTAAAAGATTTTAAGGTTTATCGCTTCCTCAACATGGATATGGCCTTTCAGGTCTCCTCAAACATCTACTTCGCGCGTGTAGTCGAGCGTGTCATTGATAGGTTAGGGCCAGCCTGGTACCGCCAGCAGCTGCAAGAAACCTTTGGACTTGGCAAATTCACACGCATTGAGCTACCAGGGGAAAACCCTGGATCCCTGCCAACGCCGGGCAAGAAGCATGCCAATGGCACCCTTGAATGGTCCAAGCCGACTCCGTTTTCAATGGCCATAGGCCATAACCTTCAAGCTAATAGCATCCAGGTCCTACGTGCTTTTGCCACGTTGGCAAACGGTGGATACCTCGTACAGCCTACGCTTGTGCGTAAGATTGTTCGTGAAGGAGCCGATGGGCAAACCGAGACACTTGTCGACAATACCTCGCCTGAACGCCTGAATGCTTTCCCGCAGGTGATGGAACAGGACATGATCGCTAAAGTGGTCTCAGGACTAAAATACGTCACTCAAGGCAAACGCTGCGATATTCCAGGCTACACACAAGCAGGAAAAACCGGCACGGCAGAGAAGATCATTGGCGGTGTCTATTCCAAAGATCGCAACGTCTCTTCCTTTGTTGGCTTTGCCCCAGTGAACAATCCGGTGTTTGTGCTTATCGTCTCCATCGACGAACCAGAAAAAGCTTATATCCCTGGCGTGGGTCCTGTGCAATATGGCGGTTTTTGCGCAGCACCGGTATTTCGTGAGATTGGTCGGCGCACTTTTGAGTATTTAGGTGTTGCTCCAGATGATCCTTATGGCTATCCTGTAGGCGATCCCCGCTACAACTCGCAAAAAGCCGATTGGGCAACAGAAACAAAGGCCCTAAAACAACTGTTCGAAGAGTGGAATAACTAATTGCTGCGCCACATGAAGATTCGTAAGCTCGTTAAAGATATCCCAGGCCTCACCGTCAAAGGTTCTAAAGAGGTTGAGGTCACTGGCGTCTGCGCTAATTCTCAAAGCGTGGGTCCTGGCAATCTCTTCGTAGCAAAAAGAGGCCGCAGCCATGATGGCAGTCGCTTTATTCCTGATGCAGTCGCGGCCGGAGCTGTAGCTATCCTCACCGACATGTTCGACCCATCTCTCAAGCATACCGTGCAATTGATTCATCCCGACATAGCCAAGATGGAAGTGCTGCTAGCTGCTCGTTTTTATGGTAATCCCAGCGACCGCCTCTTCACGGTTGGCATCACTGGCACTAATGGCAAAACAACCACTGCAACACTCGTTAAACACCTTTTGGATGAAGCTAAGGCCTTATGTGGCCTAATTGGCACAATTGAATACATCATCGGCCCTCATCGCCATCAAGCTTCGAGAACAACCCCAGACCTATGCAGCAACCAAAAAATGCTCTCCGAAATGCTGCGAGAACACTGCCAAGCCGCTGTGATGGAAGTAACATCCCATGCTCTCGATCAAGGGCGCGTCGAGCGCATCTTCTTCGACGTCGCGGTCTTCACAAACCTCTCGGCTGAGCACCTAGACTACCATGAAACCATGGAGAAGTATGCAGAGGCTAAGCAACACCTCTTCTTAAATCTTTCGTCCAAGGGAAACAAAAAGCCTGTTGCCGTCGTTAATCGCGACTGCCCTTGGCACCAGAAAATGATAGAAAGGTGTCCAGCACGAGTGCTGACGTACGGCCTTAACGAAGGTGCTGATATTTTAGCACGCAACGTATCCCTAACAGCCGACGGATCATCCTTTAAAGTAACCTATCAGGGCGAAGAAGCGGAGTTTCAGTTCCCGCTGGCTGGCAGATTTAATGTCTCTAATGCTCTTGCCGTCATCGGTGTTGGTATCGCCAAAGGTCTATCGCTACAATTTATTGCTCACGCTTTGTCTACCTTTAAGCCTGTTCCTGGACGCCTCGAACGAGTTCAAAATGAGCTAGGGCTAAAAATCTATGTCGACTTCGCTCATACCGATGACGCCCTAGATAATACCTTATGCACTTTGATGGAATTGAAAGTAGGTAAACTTATCACCATTTTTGGCTGCGGGGGCGATCGAGACCGCGCCAAGAGACCCAGAATGGCCAAAGTTAGCGAAAAATGGTCGGATGTCACCATCGTAACAAGTGACAACCCACGCAGCGAAAAACCAGAAGCAATCTGCAACGAAATTGTGAAGGGATTCTCTCCCTCAGCTAAGTATGTGGTAGAAGTAGACCGTCGCAAAGCGATTCAAAAGGCCATAGAGATGGCAAAACCCAACGATATTATTGTGATCGCCGGGAAGGGGCACGAAACACACCAGATTTTCGCACACCAAACGTTCCCCTTTAGCGATAGTGCCATCGCCAGGGAATTGTGTAGCGCGCAAAGAAAAGAGTCAAATTCATGAGATTGATCTATCTGTGTCTAGGGTTATTGCTAACAGTAACTGGTTGCTCTAAGCCTTCCAATTTCGACGATGTCGTTTGCGTACAACCAGGACCAACAATTGTAGCGCCTCCTCCTCCTGCAGTGGAAGTGCCGCGTCAAAGCCAACGCAATCTAACGGCCAAGCCAATCATTATGATTGATCCAGGCCACGGCGGCAAAGACCATGGCGCTGTAACACTGACCAAACCGGAATACCAGGAAAAGAACCTCAACCTGGCAACAGCTCGTATGGTCGATACTTTTCTACGCCAAAAAGGTTACCGCACAGTAATGACTCGTAGCGACGATACCTTTGTATCTTTAGAAGACCGCGTAACAGCCACCAAAGATTCCAAAGCAAGGCTCTTTGTCAGCGTTCACTACAACTCTGCCCCAAGTACAAAGGCGGAAGGTATCGAGGTTTTCTACTACGAGTCTGATAAGGATAAAGATAAAGAACGCAGTAAAAAGTCTAAAGCGCTAGCTCAAGCAACTTTAGGTAAAATAATCACTGCTACACAGGCTTCCTCACGGGGCGTTAAGCACGGCAACTTCGCCGTCATCCGCAATAACACTACCCCAGCGATCCTCATCGAGGGTGGCTTCATAACAAACGATAGCGAGCTAGAGCGCATCAAGGACCCGGCATACATCAAAAAACTGGCCTGGGGTATCGCTGAAGGTATCGATAAGTATGTTACTGAAGAAGATAAGAAGTAAAATTGTCCTCGGCGCGATTCGAACGCGCGACCTGTTGCTTAGGAGGCAACCGCTCTATCCACCTGAGCTACGAGAACACAGCAGAGAAATTACGAGATGAGTATAGTGGAAACGGAGCTTTTCCTCAACTAGGGAGACGAAAATATGACAGCACAAGCAGATATCGGTCTAATCGGCCTAGCAGTTATGGGGCAAAACCTAGCCCTAAACATTCACGATCACGGTTTTAAGATCGCCGTTTTCAATAGAACCGTCTCCAAAGTCGATGACATGATGGCGGGCTCCGCCAAAGGCACACAAGTTATCGGCACTCACTCCCTTGAGGAGTTCTTCAAAACACTGAAAAGACCGCGACGTGTGATCCTAATGGTAAAAGCCGGAGCGGCGGTAGATGAATTTATCGAACATTGCCTACCCTATATGGAAGAAGGCGATATCCTCATCGATGGCGGCAATAGCCTCTATACCGATACCGAAAGACGCTGCAAATATCTGGAAAGTAAAGGCATGCTGTTTGTTGGGGCAGGTATTTCCGGCGGAGAAGAGGGCGCACGACATGGCCCTTCCATTATGCCAGGAGGTAACCCCAAGGCGTGGCCACACGTGAAGGATATCCTGCAATCCATCGCCGCAAAAGTCGATGGACAACCTTGCTGCGATTGGGTTGGAGAAGGTGGCGCTGGCCACTATGTCAAAATGGTACATAACGGAATCGAGTACGGCGATATCCAGCTAATCTGCGAAGCTTATGATCTACTACATCGCGGGCTGGGTCTGGGAGCAGAACAGCTACATAATGTATTCGATGAGTGGAATAAGGGTGATCTGGACAGCTACCTAATCGAAATTAGCTCCACAGTATTCACGCATAAAGAACCCGATGGCTCCCCTCTGCTAGACAAAATCCTAGATGTCGCCGGGCAAAAAGGTACAGGCAAATGGACAGGTATTGAAGCGCTAAATTTGGGAATGCCTGTCACACTAATCGGAGAAGCTGTTTTTGCCCGCTGCTTGTCCGCATTGAAAGATGAGCGTATCGCAGCTTCCAAAGTTTTGAATGGCCCTGCAATAGATTTTAAGGGCGATAAGTTAAAATTCGTGAAAGAGCTCGAGCAGGCATTGTACGCTTCTAAGATCATCAGCTATGCCCAAGGCTTCATGCTCATGCGCGAAGCGGCCAAAGAGTATAAATGGAAGCTTAACTACGGCGGAATAGCCCTCATGTGGCGCGGTGGATGTATTATCCGCAGCCGATTCCTTGGTAAAATTAAAGATGCCTACGATAAAGATCCAGAGTTGGTGAACTTGCTGCTCGATCCATTCTTCCAACAAGCCGCTCAGAAAACACAAGAAGGCTGGAGACATGCAGTATGCACTGCTGTGCAGTTGGGTATACCAACACCATGTCTAAGCACAGCTTTGGCATTTTACGATGGCTACCGCAGTGAAAGGTTACCGGCGAACTTGCTGCAAGCGCTCCGAGATTATTTTGGCGCACACACATACGAGAGAATCGACAAGAAGCGTGCAGAGTACTTCCACACCGATTGGGCGGGCACGGGCGGCAAAATCAGCTCCACCAGTTACAACGCGTAAAGCAACGCGGACCCCTAGCCAGCCCTGCGGGCATGGCTAGGGGCTAAGATAAGATTTACTGCTTCGCAGCAAGAGCTCATGGAAACAACCTAATTCCATAGATAAGCCATTGCTGCCAACGCGGTAGCATTCAAATTCTTACGCAAACTGAATCTGAATCTAATGGCCAATCGTTTGTTCTATGCTGCGTAGCAGCAATTCTTATCTTAGCCCCTAGCCATGCCCGCAGGGCTGGCTAGGGGTAGAACGATCAAGGCCCCCGCGTTGCGGAGCACCGCGTCTAATCTAGAACAAACCGTTCATCATAGATAATACCTTGTATCTTTAGAAACCTTACGTATTCCTCTGCATACGACATTTTCTGATGATGAACTTTCTGATTGTTGATGTAGTTAGAAACTTGATCTACACTGGCATGTCCAACCGAAAATGCCCCATAACCTATTTGCCAACCAAACCCTGGAATGCACGTCGCCAACCATTTGGATGATCCTGTTTTTATTCGACGCATGATCTCCGCCAAAAGGACAGATGCAGGTAAATTCACCAACATATGAATATGATCAGGCATTCCATTCACCGCTAACAAATGTCCATTATATCCCTCTATTGACCTTCGAAGATACATATGAAGACGTTTTTCAAATTCTTCTGAAAGCAGTGGCTCTCGATTTTTCGTAGACCATACAATGTGGAAAAAGAGATTGGTATGAGTGTGTGCCATGTGAGCATGCCAATAAAATTTTTAGACAAAATCTTATCGTAAATATTATTTTTATGCAGGCAAAATTCGAGAAACTAGACGCGGTGCTCCGCAACGCGGGGACCTTAACGTTGTACCCCTAGCCAGCCCTGCGGGCATGGCTAGGGGCTAAGATAAGATTTGCTGCTTCGCAGCAAGAGCTCATGGAAACAACCTAATTCCATAGATAAGCCATTGCTGCCAACGCGGTAGCATTCAAATTCTTACGCAAAGTTCTATGCTGCGAAGCAGCAATTCTTAACTAGGTGTGTAATTCCAGGATAGGGTAATTCCACAACGTTTACGACACCAGTCCTGTGCTGCGTAGCAGCAATTCTTAACTAGGTGTGTAATTCCAGGATAGGGTAGTTCCACAACGTTTACGACACCAGTCCTGTGCTGCGAAGCAGCAATTCTTATCTTAGCCCCTAGCCATGCCCGCAAGGCTGGCTAGGGGTAGAACCATCAAGATCCCCGCTTTGCGGAGCACCGCGTCTAGTTTCTAGCTAAGGCCATCGCCAGGCTGGACAAGGCGCCAACCTGCACGTGCAACAGGCCAAATGGCACTCATAATAGCAGTGTCCCACACAATGGCTTTAGTTACAGTGAAGGCCTTTTTAAGACCCAAAAAGGCTACACCACCCACTAAGATTGTAGCTGTCCACACCTTCACCTCAGTAGGGATATTCCATACAAACTTCGCCGTTCCAGTAGCCAAATTGAGCGCCCCAGAGTTTCCTGTAACGATATCCCAAGGTGCGGGGACAAAGCCTGCAAAAGGAGTATAATTATTGATTCCATAAAGTGCCGCAGCTCCCCATGCAATATGAGGACGCAAGGGTCTGAAGTGCGTATAAAGACCTAGCCCAATTGAGGTCCAAGCAATACCACTCCAGGTGTCCGACACAAACATCTTACCCCATCCCAATGGTGAGGCTATCTGACCACCTACATCTGAAATAACCCCCAAAAGGACCAAACTAGGAGCTAAAATAGCCATTGTGCCCAAAACCTGACCAGTCTTTTTCCACGCATTTTTCATTGCGTCAGGCATATTCTCGAAAGCGCCTCGAAAATACCTTAGAGGCGTATTTTCAACGAAATAGTCCCTCGTGACGCGTCCAGTTGTTCGCACCACCGTTAGATTTGCCATATAACGTATTGGCGCCCAAAGGGGGTCTATTAATTCCGATATCGAATGGGTCCTACGAACCTCCCCCTGAGGAGGAGGGTCATTAACCTCGGCTTGAAATCCTGCAGGTGCGGCGCCAGATATCGGTTGCACTCTTTGAGAAACACGCATATTCAAGATCCTTTATGCTTCTACTTTCTTCTTAACCCACTTCACAGCCTTATTACCCCATCTGTATGCCGGTAAGATGGTTCCTATAACAGTGTCATCCCAAACAGCTTTTTTGGTAGCATTGTAGGCTTTCTTAGCTTTCTGGTAGGCTATCGATCCAAGAATAGCATACAAGGCTGTCGATTTAATGGTGGCTGGCATGTACCACACAAAACGCACAGCTGTATGTGTTAGACTTAAGCCCCACCCAGCCGCACTGATCGCTGCACTTACAGGATTGGGCATGCCCCAAGGGGTGTAGTATTGAATGCCATAGGCGGCAGCGCCAGCATACCATACATACTTACGGCACTTCGGAAGCTGGTAGTACGCGCCAAGAGTTAACGAAGCCCACACCATACCGTTTGTATCATTCGGCAATGCCATATTGACTATATCCAACCCAGGTATCCATCCACCAACAACAGAACCCAATATTTTGGCTGTACACAATGTACCAAAAGCAAAAACAGAGCTAGCAAGAACCTGGCCTGTCCTGCGGCTAATTCCCCATCCCCACTCTTCAATCATCAGCTTAGTGTTACCAGGAAGGTCTTTGACGTCCTTAATGGCGTCGGCGCTGACGCACCACATAAAAATCTTAGCAGCGGTTTGTGTTACAGTATAACTTAGTAAAGGTTTGAACGGATCCGTGATAAGTTTAACTCCTGTCTTGAGGTACTCCTTAGTGGCTTGGGTCGCGTTATGCCCCATAATAGCTGTAGAAATCTTACCTAAGGTTGTATAGACGGGTTTTAAAAGATCAGGCTCTCCTTCGGGAATGACCGACTTGGTTTCTGCAAGTTCTTTAATCGCTTTGACAGTCTCACTATAACATATGGTTTCATTATCTCGAGATTGAATGAGCTTATTGCCCAATTCTCCTAGAATCTTATCGTGAGCCCCCGCGACACCTGGCAGCTCTTTATTTTGGTCTATTTTCTGCATCCAGGCTTCAAGATTATCCCTTCCTTCCTCGAATGTAGCTTTAAGGTCACCCTCGACACCTGCCAGCCTAGTCGCTGCGGCTATTATGCGGCCCTTAGCTGCGTCATAGTGTCTGTCTGCGGTGAAAATAGATGTAATATCTTCGAAATAACCAGAAACGGCTTGGCCATTATAGCCTACAATCGTATCGACCTTAGCACTCCACTCATTAATTAGTGAATTCCAGTTGGGAGGGGTTTCCTTTTTTCCTAATTTCGAAGCATTTGTATCCCATTTGCGGTGAAAATCATATACTTCGTTAACATCTTGTTGGATCGTATTTTTGGACCTCTTGAATCCTTGAAGAAGACTTTTGGTCTCATCCAGCCACGATGCACGCAATAGCGGCGTCGGCTCCTTATCCTTCTTGCGGCAATAGTAGCTAAAGAAGCTCAATAAAGTAGCGCGTTGTATAGAGTGTAAATAGCTGTCAACGGCTGGTCGCATCGCTTTGATATAGTCTTTTTTAAGCTCTTCCAACAGCTTTGCGCGTTTTCCCTCAATGTGTTTGATTGGATCGGCTTCACCAGCGGCGGCATCAGCAAGTTGGTTAAAGCGCCTAATAGCGTTCTTTTTGGCCTCTTCACGATATGCCTTCGCAACGCTTTTTACTTCTTTCAACATCTTAGAAGTCGCACCGTCGACTTGTTTATGGCCTTGCACCAACGGCCTTAGATCTTCAATAAGCTGTCCTTCAAACTTCTCAGCATCCGCAATAACATCTCTCTTAAGCTTGCCTTGGTCCGCATAGCTTCCGCCATAGTTCCAGACGCCACCGACGGCATCGGATATCCAACCAGATGCTTTTTCAATAGTTTCCAGAGGGGAGAAAGTAGGAAGCTTATCGTCTTTTTTGTCTCTGGCTTTTTCAGCTTCAGCTTTCTCTGTCTCTTTCTTCTTTGCCTCTTCAACTTTAGCGGCGGCTTCCTCTTCAGCTCTTGTCTGCCCCTGAACGATGGCTTTAGCATTGCCTGGGCTGATAACTCCAGTTATGCCTAGACCTAGGTCACCGTAGTTCTTAGCATCGTTAGCATAGTCCTCGAATTTGTCATTAAGCCATTCCACTTGTCCCAAAGTGCCTAATGACGCAGCACCAATAAATGCTGCCATGCCCAAGCTGTATGTGCGATTTACTAAAGTATCTGCAAGATTTCCAGCGTACTCAAGTCGTTTTGTTAGTGGATCAATTAAACTTACTTGCTCTGGTCTCTGTGTTGCTTGTGTAGCTGCTACCATAAACGCTCCTAAATTCTGTTATTACGGCATCCTCCCCAGGAGCCATGCTTATTGTACTCTTGCAAAAAGTGCGACGTCAGGATCTACTATGCGATCAATTTCCTGGCAGACTCGAAAGGAAGAAACATAGGGGAATAGATTTCTCCACATACGAGTCCAAATCCACGGACAGTGCAGGTTATAAACGCGTCCCTTCATATCGGATATTTCGCGTCTAAGAGCCACCTCACTATCCCTGAAAGCCTTATCTTTATTTTCGGCTTCCTTGACGTCTCGAACTAACCGTTCGACTCTTTTTGTAATTTTTAACGATTGAAATAGCTTTACGCAGTGTCTGCAGAAAGCTTCTCGATCAAATTTATCGCTCCATTTCCGCACGCGGTGAGCCCATACATCTAGACAGTAGTTGTAGAGATCAGCGATACCATCTTCCGCCATCAGAGTGATCTTGCGAGAAAGATGCTTATCAATTTCCCGGCGTGAAAAAGGTTCGTTGCGAAGTTCATTAGAATGTGCCGCAGCCATCTTCCTCATGCGTTGCGAAGCTTCCGCATAGGCGAGACCGCGTGAATTAATATCTTTTGGATAGGAAGAGCGAACCTGCGTCACAAAAGAGCGGCGCTTTTCCAGCATCTTTTTTACAGCTGGATCAAAATATCTCTCGGGATGTGATGCTTCTTCGCTAGCTGCAGCAATGGACTTACGCTGCGAACGCAATGAAGCCGCTTCCTTTACTAAATTAGGTTCAAAGGCATCGACTCTTTCTTTAAACTTCGAGTCCACCTGTGCAATGATTCGCTCGGTTAACATGGTGGCAAGTGGCAAGTAGCAAATGCTACCAAGTGCCATGACGGTGGCGATACCAGATGCCACAGTTAACCCGCCTACATAGTCTTCACAAGCATTTAAACGTGAGCTAAGCCCAACAAGAAAAAATGAGGTGAGCGATGCAATCGTCCACAATGCAAAATAATATATTGTCTGAGAAAGGCCAGTTAACGCAGCCACGCTGTAACGAATACGCAAGGTCAGGTGATCGCCTGGACCAAGCGTGTCGATACGCCGCTTCAGACGTCCGTTGGCGTCCTCGATAAGCCCTTTAGAATAAAAGGGCTGCAGATAGACATACATGAAACTCTCCCTAAACCCTCTCCCCTAGAAGGGGATGGATTATAACTACTTACGGCAAATACGTCAAACTCCTAATCCTAAATGCTTGGTGTAATCCTTGGTAATTTATCTTTTAAAATTTTAATGTATGCATATGACTTATTTGCGAACTATTTCACTATTTTTGTTATTGCTGTCTCTGCCCCTGAGGGCGGAAGTAGAGTTGCTTAATGTTTCCTTCGATCCGACGAGGGAATTTTACGATGCATACAATGAATGGTTTACAAAGTACTGGAAGGAAAAAAGCGGTCAAGAGATCGAGATATCTCAGTCGCATGGTGGATCGGGCAAGCAAGCGCGGTCGGTTATTGATGGTTTGCAGGCGGATGTGGTGACGTTGGCGCTGGCCTATGATATCGATGCTATTGCGCAACGCGGTCTGATTGCCAAGGATTGGCAAGCACGTCTGCCAAATAAAAGTGCCCCCTACACTTCGACAATAGTCTTCTTGGTGCGCGAGGGAAATCCAAAGAACATCCGAGATTGGGACGATTTAGTTCGCGAAGGCATTCAGGTTATTACGCCAAATCCCAAAACTTCCGGTGGCGCACGTTGGAACTTTTTAGCTGCTTATGGCTATGCGCTGAAAAAATGGAATGGCGACGAGGCAAAGGCGCAAGAATTTCTAGAGAAGCTGTATGGCAACGTCAAGATTCTCGATACCGGAGCGCGAGGTTCCACTATGACCTTCGTTCAACGGGGAATTGGTGACGTTTTGGTCACTTGGGAGAATGAAGCACACCTTGCACAACATGAAATTGGCGAAGACAGCAGCGACATCATTATCCCCTCCATCAGCATATTAGCCGAGCCTCCAGTCGCTGTAGTAGATAAATATGTGGACAAACATGGCACACGCGCCATTGCAGAGGCCTATCTGGAACAGCTATACTCGTCTAGCGGGCAAGAACTAGCGGCTAAAAACTACTTTAGACCACAAGACAAGGCGGTTTTGGCTGCTAATGAAAAGATGTTCCCCAAGCTGAAGTTTATGACTATTGAAGACTTTGGTGGCTGGACAGAAGCGCAGAAAAAGCACTTTGCTAATGGCGGAACGTTTGACCGCGTCATCATGAAAAAAGCATCCATGCGGTGAGTTCATGACTTGGCTACGCCGATTTGCTCCGAATAGTATAATCCCTGGCTTTGGCTTCTCCTTCGGCTTTACCCTATTTTACCTACTGACTATAGTTTTGATACCATTGTGCGGGCTGGTTCTCTATGCATCCTCTCTTTCCTTTCACGAGCTGTGGGAGGTAATAAAACAACCTCGCGTTCTATCAGCCTTTAGGGTTAGCTTCGGGGCAGCTTTTGCAGCGGCTTTGGTCAATGCCTTCTTTGGCCTTATCGTCGCCTGGGTCTTAGTGCGCTACAAGTTTCCGTTCAGAAAGCTGGTGGACTCTGCTGTAGACCTGCCCTTTGCCTTACCGACCGCTGTTGCAGGAATAGCTCTAAGTGCCCTTTATGCACCTACTGGATGGCTTGGTAAAAATCTAGAGAGCTTGGGAATTACCGTAGCTTACACCCCTCTAGGTATTGTGGTGGCCTTGATCTTCGTCGGCCTGCCTTTCATTGTCAGAACTATCGAGCCAGTACTTCAAGACCTCGATAAAGAGGTGGAAGAGGCCTCTGCTAGCCTGGGAGCCACACGCTTTCAAACATTCTTCCGTGTGATCTTCCCCACCGTCTATCCTGCGCTTTTGACTGGCTTTACCATGGCTTTTGCACGTGGTTTGGGCGAATATGGTTCTGTCATCTTTATCGCTGGCAACCTGCCAATGGTCTCTGAAATTGTTCCGTTAATTATCGTTATCGAACTTGAACAATATCAGTACAAAGAAGCAACAGCTGTAGCAGCTGTTATGTTGCTAGCCTCTTTCATTTTACTGTTTGTGATCAATATGCTCCAAAAATGGTCCGGAAGCAGCTGGATAAAATAAAATGCAGTTAAAACAGCGCATACCTATTTCCGAGCCAATGATCATACGAGCGATCTTGATCGTCATTGCACTAGCGTTTCTTTTTGTTGTGATAGGCCTGCCCATTGGTGTGATATTTCTCGAAGCCTTCAAGGGTGGGATAAAGGCGTATTTTGCGGCACTGACAAATCCAGATGCTGTGGATGCTATGAAGCTAACGCTTATTGTAGCGCTGATAGCAGTGCCTTTAAATCTTGTATTTGGAATAGCAGCCTCTTGGGCAATTACCAAATTTACCTTTCCGGGGAAGCAGCTGCTCATTACGCTAATCGATCTGCCCTTTTCGGTCTCACCTGTGATCTCAGGCTTGATCTATGTCATCTTGTTTGGAGCTCAAAGCGTTCTGGGACAATGGTTAATCGAAAACGATATCCAAATCATCTTTGCTGTTCCGGGCATCGTATTAGCGACTATCTTTGTTACCTTCCCCTTTGTCGCAAGGGAACTAATCCCACTGATGCAAGAGCAAGGGTCAGAAGAGGAGGAAGCGGCGGTGCTTTTAGGCGCCGGTGGCTTTCAGACCTTCATGCGTGTAACGCTCCCTAATATCAAATGGGGCCTCCTTTACGGCGTTCTGCTGTGCAATGCCAGAGCAATGGGGGAATTTGGCGCCGTATCGGTAGTGTCAGGACACATCGAAGGCAAAACAAACACGATCCCTCTTCAGGTTGAGCTAATGTATAACGAATACAACTTCGTCGCTGCCTTTGCCATGGCATCCATCCTCACCCTGCTGGCGCTCATAACGCTCTCTATGAAGTATCTCTTCGAAATAAAATTCAGTCGAAATCGTAAAACCAATAGTTAGGCCACTGTGGGAATACAACTGAAGAACATTTCTAAACGCTTTGGCAGCTTTTCCGCACTTAAGGATGTATCCTTAGAGATCAAAAGCGGCGAGCTACTAGCTTTGCTTGGCCCTTCTGGATCGGGAAAGACGACATTGCTGCGCATCATCGCTGGGCTGGAATTTCCAGATGAAGGCTCAGTTTTGATAGATGGAGAGGAAGCTCACCTAAAAGATGTCCAGGAACGTCATGTGGGTTTTGTTTTCCAGCACTATGCACTCTTCAAGCATATGTCCGTTTTTGAAAATGTAGCCTTTGGACTGCGTGTGCGGCCAAAGGAAACTCGTCCAAACCCTGACCAGATACGTCAAAGGGTTATGGAGTTGCTTACACTACTTCACCTTGACACTTTTGAACACCGTTACCCCATGCAGCTTTCCGGCGGCCAGCGACAACGTGTTGCCCTAGCACGTGCATTGGCAGTGGAACCAAAGGTGCTACTGCTCGACGAACCATTCGGCGCCCTGGACGCTAAAGTGCGACGCGAACTAAGGCGCTGGATACGCCGCTTGCATGACGAAATACATATCACCAACGTTTTTGTTACCCACGACCAAGAAGAAGCGATGGAGGTCGCTGATCGCGTTGCTGTGCTAAATAATGGACGCATTGAGCAGATCGGTACACCAGAACAAGTCTACCATACCCCCGCAAATAGCTTTGTCTATGACTTCTTAGGCAATTACAACGAGATGGATGGGTGGAAGGATGCCAACGGTGTGGTTCACATCGTAGATGTGGACCAGGAACATCCTCCTGGAAAGAAGGTGAAGGTCTTTGCACGTCCCCATGAAATGATTATTGTAAAGGAACGAGACGATAAGCAATACCTGTCAGCAGCGGTCATGCACATCAACCCGGCTGGCTCACTCGTCAAGCTGGAGTTGGAGCGTACCGATGGATCTATCTTACAAGCCGATGTTCCACGAGAGATTGTGGAAACGTTATCCCTCAAAAAGCTGGATAAGGTCTACCTACGACCCAAAAATACTCGCGTATTTGAATAAAAGATTTCAACGCAAAGGCGCAGAGGCGCAAAGGAGGAGTAATTTCTTCCTTCGCGCCTCTGCGCCTTTGCGTTGAATCGTTCCTTAGGCGGCGCCGAAGTGCTTATCGAGCCACTGGCTTACACGCCATTCGTTTGGATCGAAGGTGCCGGCATCGGGATCGAAAAGATCTTCCCATGTCTTTCTCCAGCCTGTTTCATCTGGTTTAGCGGCTCCTAAAACAGGTTTCACCCAGGATCGATACCAGCGCGATGTCACGGAGGGCTTGCCGAACCACTCCAGCTGCCGGATTATCTTAGCTCCGCCCATTACCCAGTTGCCTTCGGTCCATCCACGTGGCCCTACATAGTCACAGAAGCTGCGCTGGTACTGAAGGTGATTCCACTCAAGGTCTTTAAAGACACTTTGACGGACTCCCTGAATGAGACGGACACGATCGCCACGAGCTTGCTGTTGGCGCGTCTCAAGGGCCTGTATAGCCTTGTCATAAGCAGCGACTTTAGTATCGCTAAAGGCCCATCCACCAAACCAATTAGCCCACCACTTATAGCTATTGAGTGTTCTCTCAATATTCTTCTCGGCATTTTTGGCAGGATCTACATTAGCTCCCCAGGCGTCGTTTACTGCCTTGGCGTGTTCAATTAGCTTTAGGATCTTTGTGTCAAAGTCTTTTGTAACATCTTCACGGTATTTACCAACTTTTTCACTGTACTGTTGCGTATCAAACTTAGTTGGATTGCGCAATACCTGAATACCAAGAACGCGGTTAGCTTGTTTGTCTAGGAATTTAACAGCCTTATTCTTGAGCTTGATGGCTTCAGTAACCTTATGTTCGGACAGCTCAAGATAGGTCATTGGCAACTTACCAGCTTCTCGGCGACTCTTTTCTACTAAGCGGCTAATCTTCTGCATCGATTGTCGCATCAGCTCATACTTCTGTGCTTCAGTGAGGCCACGTCTTTCAATTTTAGCCGTTGCCTGATTAATCATTTTTTCGACTTTAGTGGTCATCTCAGAAGCTAGAGAATCAAAATAGAGCGTAGAACCGGTGACATAACGCTCCTCTTCAATCGTAGAGGCTATCTTAGAAGCTTTAACGTTGTCGATACGATCGGTAAGAAGTTTTAACTGTGTTGTTTTAAATTCATTCCAATCACCCGCATACCACTTGAGCAACCAACCTTGGGCTTTCTGTGACAGTTCGGTACTTGTAGTAGCACTGGCCGTAGCAATAGCAGTGGCTACAACAGAACCCCACAGCTTGCCGCTAAATTCGTGATATTGGTTGGATACTTGATGGCAGAGCTTAAAATCATAAGCAAAAGAGATTACTTTACCGGCCACATGACCGATCAGCAAGAATACTGCAGGTACGGCATACATGACAGTCTGCGCTGTACCAACTACAGCAGCAACGCCAAAGGTAGCTCTGGTTTTTAACTTAACAACGGAATCCTTGTCGTCCGTCGCAGCGTACTCCTCTGCTCGATAGATGTAGGGCTTTGCCCAGAGGTCGTCGCGTAGAAAAGCCGTCATTTATTACTCCTAAATGGGGGCGATGTCGCCACCCTTACAACTCAGTAAGGGTGGCCTCATCATTAATAAAAACCCCTCCCCTCCATCACACTGCGATACCTCTCCATTTCCGGAGAGCCTATAGCTTCCGACCACGAGGATCGACAATGCTTGAAGACCCCTAAGCTTAAGGGCAGAGGGTTAAGATTCTATAAACGGAGCATTAGGAAATTATCTTCTGAAAAGGCACAACATGATAAGCTCTATCCCACTTATGAACTGCTATCGTTTAACCCTTACATATGATGGTACCCGCTACAGCGGCTGGCAAGTGCAGCCAAATAGTACCACCATCCAAGAAATTTTAGAAAAAGCCGTCGAAACGCTACTTAAAAAGCATTTAACGGTAATCGGTGCGGGCAGGACAGATGCTGGCGTTCACGCCTTTCATCAGGTCGCACACTTTCATACCGATATAGAATTTGATATCGGCAAATTCCTGACGTCTCTGAACGGCATACTGCCCCCCTCAATACGCGTTTTGGACGTTGCATTAGCCCCCCCTCACTTTCACTCGCGCTACAGCGCTATTGGGAAGGAATACCACTACCGTCTTAGTCTAGACCGCTTTCAAAGCCCTTTCGACCGCCCCTATAGCTGGCATGTTAGACGACTAATCGATGTAAAACTGCTTATTGAAGCTGCAAAGCTTTTTGTTGGAACGCACGATTTCACATCCTTTGCCAACGAGGCACATACGGGCTGCGCAGCGAATGATGCGGTCCGCACGATCACCAGGCTAGATGTTGTCTCTGAAAGAGGTGGCGTTCGTCTTGAATTCGAGGGAAACGGCTTTCTCTACAAAATGGTGCGCAATATTACTGGCACATTAGTGGAGGTAGCAACGGGTAAAAAGGCCTTAGACGATATAGAAAAAATTCTGGCTGCCAAGGATAGGCGTTTAGCTGGCCGTGCAGCCCCTGCCTATGGTTTATTCCTAGTTAAAGTCACATATCCCGAAGTTTTGTAGCATGTATCAAATTTGTATTTGTCTTTTGTTTTGTCTTACAGGGTGCTCAACGGCTGATGAAAACACCATTCGACGCCGCAACGAGGTAGCTACCTACATAGACAGACATCACGATGAACACCTCTTCCAGGCCTCTGCAGCATCTTGGGTTAGTCCCGATCGCTATTCTTGGGAGGTTGAAGGCAGTGGACACTATCCCCGGATCACCAAAGACTTCTTCCGCTGTCGTGGTTGTGAACTTAATCCCGTACGCATTGTAGAATCCAACCACATCTACGACTGTGGCGGAGCAGACCGACACAGCCTGCCGCTGCGTGATAACAAAGAATTTGTTTACCCAATCTTAGTAGACCTATTGAATGAGCTTCAAGATAAGACTGGAAAAAGGGTCGTCATCACTTCAGGACACCGCTGCCCCGAACACAACCGCTACGTAGATCCATCAACGGCTAATAGCACTTCCAAACACATGATCGCCGCCGAAGCATCCTTCTACATCCAGGGACTAGAAAATAGGCCTGATGAGGCACTTAAGATAATTTTCGACTACTACCGCACAAATCCTAAATATCAGGCGGACAAGGCCTATACTGAGTTTCAGCGCTATGACAAGGAAACGGATATAGCGACTCCCCCTTGGTACAATAAAGAAGTCTTTGTCAAAATCTATCAAAGAGAGGAAGGCCGCGACTTCGATAATCGACACCCCTACCCCTATATTAGCGTTCAAGTACGCTATGACTGGGACAAAAAGGAACGCGTGCAATACACCTGGAAAGATGCGCAACGGAACTATCTGCGCTCGTAAGAAAAAAGCCAAAGACGAAAAATAGGCTGATCCATATACTCATGGATCTTCACCCGCCGAGGTGGCGAAATCGGTAGACGCGATAGACTCAAAATCTATTTTCCGCAAGGAAGTGTCGGTTCGAGTCCGACCCCCGGCAATCTTACCGGTAACATGATCAGTCATGTTACCGGTTTTTTCTTTTAGAAATTAAACGCAAAGGCGCAGAGGCGCTAAGAATTCTTTTCGTCTCTGCGACTCCGTGTCTTTGCGTTAAAATCCCTTCCCTTCATGTTGGCTTGAGCTGTAAAATAAATTTTTAGCTAACCATGAGGTATGACGATGAAAGATAGACTTAAGGGTAAAATCGCTCTAGTAACCGGCGGCTCAAGAGGCATTGGTGCGGCTATTGCTCGACGCTTAGCCAAAGAGGGCGCTGATGTAGCCTTTAGCTACCATTCTTCCTCAGAAAAAGCAGAGGCTCTTGCCAAAGAACTCGAAAAGGAGGGTGTACGCGCCGCCGCCTTCAAGGCTGACCAGGGAAATGTAGCTGAGGTCGAAGAACTTATTAAAGCAGTCGGAAAAAAATTCGGGCACATTGATATCTTGGTTAACAACGCTGGCGTCTTCGTGGGGGGCAATATTGATGATCCCTATCTCGACATCGAAGGCATCACAAACCAGTATGCCGTAAATGTCGGCGGTGTTGCTGTAGCCGTTCGCATCGCCACTCAATTTATGGGCGATGGTGGCCGCATTATCACCATTGGCTCTGTCCTCGGCGAACGTGTTTCTGGAGAAGGAATGGCTGACTACGCGGCGTCCAAAGCAGCTGTTGTAGGCTATTCCAGAGGCTGGGCCAGAGACCTCGGTCCAAAAAATATCACTGTAAATGTCGTGCAACCAGGACCCATCAACACAGATATGAATCCAGAACATGGTGACTTCGCTGATATAGCGAGAGCCGCAACAGCTCTAGGACGCTACGGCAGGCCGGACGAAGTTGCTGCAGCAGTAGCCTTCTTGGCAAGCCCTGAAGCATCATTTATCACTGGCTCAGTAGTTACTGTCGACGGAGGAGCTAACGCCTAGACGATGAAGATTAAAGAGCAGGTGCTAAAATTTATCTGTCAGCAAGGCGTCAAGAACCTTTTTATGATTCCTGGCGGCCTTGTTGACCCATTCCTTACCGCTTTTGATTCACAGCCTGGTGTCACACCCATCGTGGCTGCTCAGGAAGGCGGAGCCGCCTATATGGCAGATGGATATGCCAGAGCAAGCAAGAAATTTGGCGTATGCTTGTGTATCGGTGGTCCAGGCGCCACCAATACCACCACGGCAATTCTGGCTGCCCGTAGTGACCTCTCCCCCCTTTTGGTCATTAGTGGCGAGGTGCCTACATCGATGGAAGGGATTGGAGCCTTCCAAGATGCCAGTATTGTAGGTCTTGATGACTTCGATATTCTCAAGTCAGCCACTAAGTATTCAGTGACAATTGAAAATCCCCAGCTATTTCACCATCACTTTCAGAATGCTTTCACCCATCTGTTAAGTTCTAACCCTGCTCCTGTTCACATATGCCTGCCGACCAATGTTCAGGAAAGTGATATTCCGGAATCCCTTCCTCCAAACACTGGCCTAGGCCATTGTCCCACTTTAGATATTCATGCTGCAGAGGCTTGTCTAGACTACTTTCAGGCGACAAAAATCGTCATTCTTGCCGGGCAAGGTGTTGATAGTGCAGATGGCGCTAATGCCCTTAGATCGGTCTGTGAATCTCTAGATATCCCCGTTGCCACAACTCTGCGCGCGAAGGGAGTGTTTCCGGAAAATCATCCACTATCTTTGGGCGTCTTCGGTTACGCTGGTACGGCGCATGCATCAAAAGCCTTGCAATGTGATGAACTAGACGTGTTAGTTGTCCTTGGATCGGGCTTGAATCAAAGAGACTCCATGTACTGGTCTAAGAGCGTTGCTCCTAAGCAAGCTTTTATTCAAGTAAATTGCAATCCCAGTGCTTTTCACAACAACTATAAACACTCACAGCTTGTTCTGGGAGACTGTCGCGCGTTTCTCGAATTGATCCTTAGCGCTAAGCTAACCCAAAATAACGCTAGGGCGGATTGGGTTAAGAAGATCACGGAGGGCCCCAGATTATACGATGTAGAGAACTTAGTCAGTGACGCACAGCCTATTCATCCGGCTAGAGTAATTCATGACCTGAGAGAGGTCGCACCCAAAGACACTGTGTTGGTAGTTGACAGCGGTGCTCACAGGGCTTTCTGCGGACATTACTGGACATGCTATGGGCCCAACGAATATATCTCAGCTACTAATCTTGGTCCTATGGGATGGGCTATTCCTGCAGGAATAGGCGCCAAACTAGCCAGACCGCAGCAGCCGTGCTGTGTAGTAACTGGCGATGGCTGTATGCTCATGCATGGAATGGAAATCCAAACAGCGGCGCGCTATAACGTTCCTGTAGTCTTTGTGGTGATCAATAATGCGGCTTTGGGCAATGTTTACCTGCGAGCGGCAACGTTGGGAACTACTCCCATGGAACTCACATCACTGCCCAACCACGATTGGGCTATGTTTGCGAAGTCATTAGGGGTTTCCAGTGAGACGATAGAAAATCCAGCCGACCTCAAAGCTGCTTTCACGCGCGCTTTTACAGCCAACAAACCCTATCTATTAGACATCAAATGCGACAAGCGCTGTGAAACGCCTTGTGAACCCTTTATTGATGCAAAAAGAGCATGGAGTTACCACGAATAATGAGCCAACTACCCGACCCCACAGCTAATTTAAAGGGTTCTGATCTTAAACTATACCATGACCTCTGCGCAAAACGTGGCAGGATTGATGGCATGTATCGCACACTTTTAAACCATCCACAGCTGACTGAACATGTCTCTAATCTAGGCACCTATTTGCGATTTGATTCGACACTGCCGGGTAACCTTCGTGAATTCACGATTCTTTATACGGCTAACAAGCTGAAGGTAGAGTATGAATGGATTAAACACCTTGAACCAGCCCGAAAAGCCGGATTGGATGATAATCTGATTGGCGCTATACAAGATCACATGACCTTGCCAGAGCCCTTCGCAACAATAGCACGGGCTGCGGATAACATTCTCAATCTCGAGAACATTCCACAACAACTTCAAAACTCGATCATTGAGATCGTTCAAACTAAGGGACTATTGGAATTAGTTGTCCTGATCGGTTTCTACCGCATGATTGCAGGCGTTATCAGAGCGTGCGACGTTCAGCTCCCAACCAATCCCTAAACCAGCGCCCCATGAATTTGGAATAATGCTGTTGCCACAGCATTATTCCCTTGAAATAGTCCTAGCATGATAGCTCAAACTACTTTGGTTTTTTCTTCTTTCCTTGAGTCGACAATGCATTAACTCTCTCTGAGGTGGGCTGAGAAAGAATAGGACTTGGCGGAGCCCTGTGACTACTGCGAGCTAGAGCCTGCTCTTTGGTAGGAACTGTAGCTTCATGCTGTTCGGATTTGGGAATATTCTTTCTGCTTCCGTGTTTTTTTTCTGGCATATACACCCCCCTTTATTCGTTAGCGCAAGATTCAGAACACTCTTGACAGATCTGACTACATTGCTGGCAGTGTTCTGCATCCATTTCGCCACACTCTTCAGCACAGCGTGCACACACTTTTGAACATAGATTCATGATATCGGGATTAAATTCTGAATCACCGCTGTGAAGCTTGATCGCCAAGGCACACACATCAGCGCACTCGTTGCAGAGTACTGCCGTCTTCTTATGTCCTTCGTTAATACACATCTTCGCGCAAGAGGCGCAAATGCTCATACACTTCATCATAATCTGTAGATGTTCATGAGAAATATGAGGAAACTCTGTGAACCGATTAGGCTGTTTACTTTGGTCTGGCATAACCTCTCCCTAATAAAGCATCCTTAGACTAGTTATAACAGATCCAAGTCTGAAGTCCTAGCTCTTCCTTAGTGCTTGAAATGTACAAAGATACGACCAAAGTTCTTGCTGTCCTTTTCAATACGATGGTAGAGTTTTTTTATATGACTTTGCTCAAGAAACCGCAGCACCTTCTTCTTTAACTGGCCGCTACCTTTGCCCGGAATAATTTCTACCAAAGCGATACGCTTTGTAACAGCTTCTTGTATGATATCGTTAAGCTCCGCTTCGATAGCAGAACCCTTATTATAAATATCATGAAGGTCAAGCTTGAGCTTAGCCATTCTTTCCCCCTTTCACTCAAGACTGGCGGGTTCGTTGAATCCTGTCAACACCGCCTCTCTTTACTAATTAAACTTTAATCATTGATAATAAAAACCTTAATTTGTATTATTAAGCATTTAAATTTTACTGATAAGGAGCCTAATGGAAGTAGCACCCATTTCAACTGAACCACAACACATTGGTTCTTCCTTCTACCGTAAGGTGTTGTTCGTAGGAGGTATCGCTAGTGGCCTACTGGGTATTGCCTATTTGGCGCTTGCTGAGTCGGCATCTGACCTAGATAGATCTAAAAATCAATCAATAGGAATATCGGCCGCTTTAGGGTGTGTTGTTACTCTCGCTGGCGTGGTATTTTTAAGCTATTGCAAGCCTGCCTCCAAACCGACGCAGGTAGAGGAACGTCCAATTAGAGACTATCCTCCACTCTCCGGGACTTACATAGAAGCCGCAGAGGACACTATCGGCGACCAGAGCGTTGAACAATTTGAACAGCTGCTTGGAGAATGGAATGACTGGAAAAGCCAATTCACGGATTTTAAAGAGTTCGCAGAAATTATCTCCTCCCAAACACCGGTTGAAGGAAAAGAGCCTCCCTTTGTCACTTTATGCCAAATACTACAAAGCTACTTTAATTTTAGAACATCTGTTTTTCCAGTGAAAGTACATCGTATGGATGGCAATCCTGACATTCGTTCACCGATGTATGATGCAGATGACCTCCATGTTATCACGGAGGTAGAAAAAGCCTTCTATGCAGGTGACACCCCTCATGCGCGTCTTCGCGAGATGTACAATACGTTCATCGAAGAAAATCAACACATTGCTGATAACATTGAAGATAATCGCTACCAATCGTATTTTGTGAAAGATGAACTGGAGCCATCTGAAAACGAAACGACCCGGTTCCTAAAGTGGCGCGGCATGCTCCCAAGTTAGAAATGGACCTTATGGACCCGATGGACCTTATGGACGAAAATCTTCCTTGTCCATAAGGTCCATCGAGTCCATAAAAGAGTCACATAGCTCCGCATAAAATGAAATTACTATCGGTATCACGCATCTGGGACCATGCGCCACACAGCGCTTTCACTGATTTAATCGACTTTCAGGGCGTCTTCTTTTGCTGTTTTCGTGAGGCCGATTCTCATGCAGGAACGCCAGGAATCATACGTATTCTACGCAGTAGCGACAGCACCTCCTGGACGTCCGCGGCAACGCTAGCGGCAGAGAGTATCGATCTACGCGATCCGAAACTATCTATTATGCCAGACGGTCGCTTGTTGCTAACGCTAGGAACCCCTCAACCCTACATAGCCTTTTCTGAAAATGGCGCGGATTGGTCTCCTGCCATACCCATCGACTTACCCAACGAATGGATTTGGCGCGTCACCTGGCACGAAGGTGTCGGGTATGGTGTTTCTTACCGCTATAGCAATCTCAAGGATCTTGATAAGCCATGGATCGTTACACTTCACAAAACGACTGACGGGAAAACATACCAGGCAATAACAACTCTTGATGTCCCTAACTATCCCAGCGAGGCCACACTGCGCTTCACCCCCGATGGCGCTATGATTGCTCTAATACGCCGCGATGGCAATGGGTGGATTGGCAAAGCAGTCGCTCCTTATACGCAGTGGCAATGGGCTGACTGTGGAACTCGTATCGGTGGACCAAACTTCCTAATCACTCCTAAGGGGCAAATGTTAGCGTCATGCCGCCTTACAAAAAATGAGGGAACTTTTACAGCCGTAGGCACAATAACAACATCTACCTATGCCCCCCAGCTCGTGCTACCTAGCGGTGGCGATACTAGCTATCCCGGCATGGCTTTACGTGATAACACCATATATGTTAGCTATTACTCTTCACATGAAGGCAAGTCAGCTATCTATCTGGCTCGCATAAAAATTAAGGAGTAAGAGCATGCCCCATGTAAACGTAAATGGTCTTAAGATGTACTACGAAGTACATGGGAAAGGTTATCCCCTGGTTCTTGTAGCAGGCTATACATGTGATGTGAATCTATGGGCCCTTGTTCTGGATAGCTTATCTTCGCATTATCAAGTTATCGTCTTCGATAATCGTGGCGTAGGTCAAACGGACAGCCCAGAAGAGCCCTACACTATTGAAATGATGGCTGATGATACCATAGAGCTTACTCGCGAACTGGGAATCGATCGTTTTCATACTCTAGGTCACTCGATGGGTGGGTGTATTGCTCAGCGCATCGCTGCCATGTTCCCTGAAAGTGTGGACAAAGTAATCATCGCTAACTCTAGCTCTTTCTTTAATGTGACAACTCGAATGAACTTTCGCTTTTTTACGCGTCTGAGAGAGCTTAAAGTGGACCTAAAACTACTTGTAGAAGGTATCCTCCCCTGGTTATACTCTCCCGAATTTCTGACGACACCAGAGAATGTCAAACTAATCGTGCAACTTGCAACGCATAATCCCCGCCCACAAACGGTTGAAGGCCAGAAAAATCAAATGAACGCGCTCTTGACTTTTGATGCACGCCCTTGGTTGGAGTCCATCAAAGCCAAAACTCTTGTCATTTGCGGCGAAAAAGATATAACATCGCCACCATCCGATGCAGCATTTTCCGCCGAACATATTGCCAACAGTCAACTGCTGACCATTCCTGGCGTTGCTCACCTTCCCTTAATTGAGGCCCCGCAGCTTTTTGTGGATGCCGTTTTAAAATTTCTAGCTTAGCAGCACTGATGAATGAAGAAATAGAGTATCGCTCCACAGACTTCTCTACACAAAGCTTGAAGGACCAGACTTTCAGCGAATGCTCTTTCTATAACTGCAATTTTTCGGAAAGTGTCTGGCACAACGCCATATTTAAATTTTGCAAGTTCTTCGATTGCAACCTTAGTTTAGTTAAAGTTGATAGCTGCAGGCTTCAAGAAGTACAGTTCTATAAATGTAAGATTATCGGAGTAGATTTCTTCAAATGCGATAAAAAGCTCTTCTCGATTGGCGTAGAGGGTTGCTTTTTGCATTACTGCAATTTTTCGGGTCTTGGTTTAAAAAAAACTGTCTTTGCCGAAAGCAAACTTAGAGAATGCCACTTCACGGAAACAGTCTTAACAGAGGCTAACTTTCGTAATGCCGACCTGTCTGGTAGCACTTTTCACGATTGCGACCTTACTAAAGCGGACTTCCGCGGTGCTATTCAATATGACCTTGATCCACAGGTTAATAAGGTAAAAAAGGCGCGTTTTTCTTTGCCCGAGGCAATTACGTTGCTTCGCAGCTTCGATATTCTAATAGAATGATCTCATCTGATTTTTTACGCCGCATGAGCTATTTTTGATAATGCGAGGTGTTGCAGTGTCGCGTGATGAGCGGCAACATCTAGCGTTGCCCTGTTGTGAAGCGGATATTCATTGGACTTAGCGTCACTTCCACTCGATGGTTTAACCTTTACCTCTTCCACCTTCTCGTTCTCGCCGGTGTGAGCGTCATAGACTTTATAGGAGTTGATTTGCATGTCCATAAAAACGTCTCAAGTTAGGTTATCTTTACTCAATTATAACAACACAAGTATTTCATAACCAACATTATTTTACTATAACTCCTTTGAACAATTTATTCGAAACAAGAATCTTCCGCCTTTACATACCCCCTGCCTACTTGTATACATAAAAATATTAGCTAATGAGGGTTTATGTGCAAAATTTTATTACGTTTAGCTTTTTGTCTATTATTCTCTGCTTCTTATGCTTCACAGCAGCAATATATCCCTTGGGACAAGGAGTATCACTATAAGCTAGTTGAAAGATCAGCGGAACATATTGCCCACCTTTCGACCTTTCCAGTGATGCGCTACCCCAACAAGAAGTTCGCTAATTTAGCCCACTATTTTCCTGAAAATAAGATTTTAGTGTTTGGCTATGGCAGTTTAATGAATCGCACTTCCGCTGAGCACACACTTACTCGCGAAGCTGCAAAAACGATGCGCCCAGTTATTGGCTTTGGATTGAAGCGTATTTTCAACTACAAATCCAATCCAGGACAACGCTGGGGACATGAACTAGACCCGCGTGAAAAAGCAATGCTAAATGTCATGCCTATGACTACCTACGGCTCGATCATCAACGGCGTGGTCTTTGAACTAAGTGTCACCGAACTAGAGAACCTGGTCAAACGAGAACTCGGATACGATCTGGTCCCAATTCTAATTGCGGATTGGGAGGATGTCAAAAATCGAAGTGGCAATCCAAAAATTCAAATAGCCTATGCCTTTATTGTCCCTGAAGAGGTGCGTTGTGGTATCGCCTATGTTAACCGAAAATATTACCCGGTCAGGGGTTACCTAAAGGCTGTACGTGAGGGAGCTACTGCGTTTGGTGAAGACTTTTTTGAGTTCTTCGAAGCCACCACTTATTTAGCCAATGGCACAACGTTAGTGCGAGATTGGGATGAGGCAACATTCAAAGAAAATCTAAAACCATGCAAGAGAGAACCAGGGGAAGGTACAGAGGGTGCTTCCACCCCCTGACCGTAAAATCAAGCCGTCTTCTCGTTGTGCTTATCGTCCTCTTCGTCCTCTTCATCGAGAAGGTCAGAATTCTCTTCTTCGTTGACGTCTAGATGGAAGAGGTCGTCATCCTCTAATGGGAGTGCGGGTAGATTTTCCTCTACCTTTACCAAATTAGCTGCTGCAAAGGCGTCGTCTTCCTCCTCCAACTCCTCTTCATCTACATGATAAGAGCTAAGATCACTTGGAGGTTTATAGGTATCAGGCTCCCCTTCTGCCAAACTCGCCTCTGTCTCTACTTCCTCGTCAGCAAAGCTACTCTCTTCATCTTCGTCTTCTTCATCAAACTTGGAAGGAAGCGTTACTTCTTCCTCTTCTTCATCCATCACCAAAGCAGCTTGCTCAGTAGGTTCGGCTGCCACCATTGGTAGCTCTGTAACCTCTTCTACGCCGTGGCTGGCGAAGATTTGAGGGGGTTTATAACGTTCATCCACATCCACTGTTTCCTCTTTCGGCGTATAACTTGGTGGGGGTGGTTCAGGCTCATACTCAGGTTCAGGATCTTCAGCCACTATCGTTTCAGCCAGCGGCTCTTCAACCACTATACTCGGTTCAACGAGAGGCTGGTCAGCGTAGTATTCTTCCTCAACCTCTTGTTCTGTTTCTTCCTGAGTATCTACGGCGATATTTTCGCTTTCGGCAATGGCTTCCGAGGGAGAATAGGCTGGCTCGGGCTCTGATTCAACAAACACACTAGGCTCTTGTGGGCCTTCTTCTGCATAATTAGAGGTACCAGTTGCCATGGGTTCTTCAGCGTGAATTTCCTCCTCCGCCACTTCAGGAATAATCAGGGCAGGAATTACGATAAACCTAGCTTTGTTGTTCAGGCTATCCAAATCAGATAACTTCTTGTAATCGGTAAAGGTCACCTCGTCCATCAAACTCTTAATCTCGGACTTTTTCGACTTATCGTCGAGATAGTCACGAAGTCTATCAAGCTCTTTGTCAACATCATGAGTACATTGGCGGATACTCTCTCTAAATTCTCGACGGCTAGCTTGGATAGGTCGTGTAAGGTCACGAGCATCGAGAGGAAGAGAGGGCAGATCTCCCCGACAACTCAAAAGGTGATCAATTTCTTCCGACACTTCTTCGCTTAAATTCTCGGCATCACTGTAGCTGTTAATGAGGGACTTTTCGACTCTCACTTTGGCCTTTTCCAGTCGCTTGATCTCTTTGTGAAGCCGTCTAATTTTGCTTCGATTCGAAAAGCCGGCTTTAATGCGTGCCCACAAGCCTTTAACCGCAGGAGTAGCCTGAATGGACTTAATAGCCCTAGTCAAATGATCAATGACCAAATCTATCGCTCGTATACACTCAACCTTCACCATAACCGCATGCGACTTAGCTCGAGAAATCTGTTCCGCTAGCTTTTCATGGGGATAGTCTTGTAACTCTTCGGTATGCATAGTCCCTCCAGAATAATAAGCTCTACTTACGTTATAAGATCATTATAATATTTTATTGTAATACTAACAATTTGATTTAAAGTAAGACATGTCTGATAAATAAATTATATTTTTAAATCTCTCCACCCCCTAGCGTCTTTGCGTCTTTGCGTTAAAATTCCAGAATTGGCAGGATACTCGCATGAATTCAAAACCACTATCTCCCCTGTCTGGCGTGTTTCCCGCGGTCGCCACTCCATTGACCGCTGATGGATCGATTGATTTAGCAGCCCTTGCGGATCACTGTAAGGATATGATTCACCGCGGTTGTCGCGGAATTGTCCTCTTTGGATCCTCTGGGGAGGGTGTATCCTTCTCCGTGAAGGAGCGGCTAGACGGCTTAAACCATCTACTGAAAGAGGGTATCAACCCAAAGCAAATTATTTTGGCGGCAATCTGCACAGCAACCTCAGAGGCTATAGAGCTTTCTAGACACGCTGTCAGTAAGGGTTGCTTGGCGGTCTTGCTTGCCCCGCCTTTCTATTACCAAAATGTGACAGAAGCAGGGGTGATTGCATTCTATCGCGACGTGATCGTATCCACAAATACTCCTGAGCTAAGAGTATTGCTGTACCATATTCCAAAACTGACTGGTGTGCCGATCACTTTGAAAATCATCAAAGCACTGCAACAAGAGTTCCCTAATCAGGTTGTGGGCATGAAGGATAGCGACGGTGATGTAACCTTTGCTAAAATGATTTTAGAACAACGCCCTGACTTTAATTTGTTCATCGCACAGGAACACTTGATTGCGCAACTTGTAGGCCTGGGTGCCTGTGGTGCTATCTCCGGCCTTGCCAATGCTTACCCAGAGCATATTGTTGCTCAATACAAATCTGGACTAAATGGCACGCCTTCGGCGGCTTTCCCTCTTCTGCCTGCCATACAAGCTGCATTTCAAAAGTATCCGGTCTTTCCGACTATTAAGAGTCTGATTGCGCTTCAAAAAGGCCCTTCTTGGCTCCGCATGCGTCCCCCACTGCAATCATTGACCGAAGAGGAACAGCAGGCTCTTAGAGCTACCCTTGAAGATAAATGACTACATTTAGAAAAATTCTGTGTTTGATTTTATTGCTTTGCAATACTCTCCAGGCAATAACTCGCGACGTGGAGAAATATGTAACCTATCGTCCAGAGTATCCAAGCGAACTTTTCACAACGTTAGCAGAGAAGCTAAACCTATCCCATCAAGAGTGCCTTGTTGATCTAGGATGTGGTTCTGGACAGCTTACTATCCCTATGTCACGCTATTTTAAGAAGGTCCTCGCCATCGATATGGACCGAGGGATGATCGAGAAAGCACAGCAACAAGGCTACCAAAAAGACATTCAAAACATTCAATGGCATGTCAATAGCGCCGAAGGTGCGGTCGCCCATCTTGATGGACCTGTCGACCTTATCACGATTGCTACAGCATTTCATTGGATGGACCGCAAAGCGGTTTTAGAGCAATCCTATAGATCTTTGAAAAACGGTGGCGGGATTGTAATTTTGTGCGCTGCTAGCTGGTGGACAAGCGAGACTCCTTGGCAAAAGGAAATCATTATGGCTGTAAAATCATATCTCGGGGAAAATCAGCCCTATTACCCACCTGCCTATGTACACAACAGTTCCCACGCACCGCTGTTAAAAGAGGCGGGGTTTGTTCATCTGGAAAGCATGGTCGTAGCAACTCCCAAAGAATGGACGCTAGAAAAGGTACTAGGTTACCTTTACTCCACTGCATATTGTGCACCAGGTCACTTCGGAGATAGACTTGCAGAGTTCGAAAGAGAGGTGTCCGACATTTTCAACAAGAACAACCCTTCTGGAGTTGCATTAGAGGACTTTCCCTTTCACATTCTGGTAGGCCGGAAAAATAGCCTTTAATTATCACATGAGTTTGCGCTGTCTCCAGCGGCATAGCCATCCGCATATCCTTGCGTATACGCATCGTCTGCTTTCTCTTTAGAGTATCTTAAAAAGAGATCGGAGAACGCCACAGTTGATAGCTGGCTTGCGTACTTCATCTGCCCCGTTTGCTTGTTTTCCAACAGAAATAGCGGCCCCAAAATTGGAGGATAAGGATAAATGGTGCCAATTGCGCCCTGATCCGGACACTCGTAAATCTGGATTTCGTCACGCTCGAACCAGTCAGAAAGGTGGAAATCAAAAGATGCACCGACGCCATAACTGAGCTCCTTTTCCCTCACAACAACACGTGCATGGGGTCCATAAGTCTTCCAGATGATGTCATCATCTAATATCAATGTTCCTTCAACAAAGTGGTAGTTCCTCGTTATCGATATCGGCTCACCAACGGGATTGTTTAGAAACTCCACTGCGCTATCCATGTTAGCAAGGCAGCCCGGACCTAGCGCCACAAGTCGTGCAAAAACCTTCTGTCCAGTCGCAACATTTTCTAGGATATAATCGCTACTCTCAAAAGGACTTTCAAGGGCAGAATGGACCTGAATTTGTATAGGTAGCTCCCAAGCGCGCGGGGAAAAGAAAAAGCTGTCATCAAGATGCCACTCCATTGGAATAATGTTGTTCCACCACTCGCTCCAGGTGCGTGACCGCTTTTTTGTCTGTGGAATAAGCTCCCAGAATGATCTGTCATCTAGGGCGATGAACCAAGCGCCATCAACAAACCAACCTCTATCTAACTCATTTTTCACACTATTTCGAATGGTTCCAACATGTTGATCAGCCGGCCACTGTGAAGCGGATATGGACGACACAACACCTAGGAAAAATAGAGAAAATAGCAGCTTTTTCATAAGAAAACAGGCTACTAGAAAGGAGGACTTTACCGCAACAGATCAACTATGCGGTTCTTAGCCATTCATCCAAAGCGTTAAACTGGTCCTGATGATGCTCTGTATTACTATACCAAAGCTCTTGATGAGCCTCCACTTTCACTGGCTCTTGCCCCTCCTCCGCTGGAAAAGAATCTGGGAGACCCTCTCGGACTCTTGCTCCATACTTATCATGTTCGTGAAATGCGTCTACGGGATTAAAGTGGTACTTCTGACGAGCACCCATCTGCGTTCTGTCAATGACAGACCTAAATATCTTCGCTGCCTTCAGCGACATGGGATCTTGATGACTGTAAACGATTTGACAGCGCCCTTTTATATCGTTTATACGACTCGCGCTGTTAAAGGATGTCACACGCTTATAGACAACTTTAGATAAGTTGATAAAAAACGTAGGGGCATGAAACCGCTTCAGCTTTATCCCTACCGGCTCTTTCATATGACTTAACGATCGATCGAGCACTACATCTACTTCTTTTTCTGTCCCCAACCATGCTGCTGCCGCAGTGCCTAAGCTAAAGCCGATAACCTTCATTTTAGAATGTTCTTCAGTGTTACCTGTGAGCTCGGCCAGCTTGTCAAATGCTGCCATGGAATCTTGGTAAACATGTTTTTCTGATGCACTGCCTTCACTTCTGCCAAAACCAGAATAATTGAAGCACATCACGTTATGCCCCATTTCCGTCAACGCCTGTACCATTGGGAAGGTGTAATGCTCAAAAGATTTGTGACTACCACTACATATCAAAATATTTTGCTTGGTACCGACGTTTTCTACTGACTTATCCGATGTGCTTTGAAAGTAAATACCTTCAAGCGTACGGTCACCAGACTTAATCTCAAGCGGCTCCGCAACCCATTGAAGCACATGCCCATGTGGATCCATCGTTGTAGGATCAAGCATCACCTGACGAAGCACAGCGTCTTCAGTTCGTGTGGTGTTGGAAGCCCCTATCGCCGCCATGCTGGTTATTTTTCCCAGCACAGTATTGACTACTCCCTTAGTTTCTCCGGGGTATTGAATAACCTCGTTTGCGGTTCCAATGGATTCGGATGATTCATGCTCGATGTCATGGATAACCGCTGGAGCAATGTCATTGATTACGTTATTAACGGGTTCCTGCACCACTGGATCAGGACCTATGTCTAACTCCATCTCCAAATCCATGGGATTCACTGGATTATGCGGTACTGGGGATCCTGATACTTCAGCCATATATTTATCACATTTAATTGTTAGTAAAATATCGCTATATCTTATTTTGAATTATATCATAAAATTAAAATTTCTATCAAAAAAGTAATTTAGATTATAATTAGACTAACATAATCAGGAGAATATTCCATGCTGGAACCACAAAATTACTCTTCCTCACCTCTGTCCAGCGGTAATAATGAAAACATCCATTCAGTAGAAAGCGACAACGCTCAAGAGGTTAGCAACAAGGACCTTCGGACCTCTAAGGAATCTCAGCCAGCCCTTAAATCATTAGCTGGAAGCCTTACCCAGATGAAGAAAGATGTGGGAATAGGTCTAACTGAATTCTTTTCTCATGCAGGAGATGCGATGAGCCGCATCCGATCGGCAGTTGGCCGCGTTCTTCCATTTGTTAAACCTCCGCGAACAGACGAACAGCAGCATGCTAAGGCTCTCTCCATTGGAAAAAAGCATGGGGCAGAGGCTGGATTTAAGCGTGACCCGTCGCTAAAGGCATTTCATAAAGATCCGCGGGTAATGGAGTTCAAACAACTGGCGAAAGAGTTTTGTAAGGATCAATTTCGCATGGAAGGCGGAACGTCCAAAGACATGGCACATCACGAGCAATGGACTAGTATAAAAAAGGCAGCTCAAAAGGGTGATTTTGAACCGCTTGCCAAAGAACTCAAGAGTAATCCCGACCTTATGACAGAGATGAAGGCAAAGGACCCCCAGTATCAAAACAAACTAAATATTTGTAACACCAAATACCATGAGGCCCTACACAAATTTAGCGGTTTGGTTGACCGTAGCAGTTCTGAAGATATCATGAAACCAGGCGTTGAGAAACCGACACTAGGCAAAACAGAAAGTGATTATGATAAAGAGACTTTTCTAACCCCCGATAGCAGGGTTCAAGTGAACCAATTGGGAGCGATCGATCTGGGATGTACTAAGTCCCCCGATGACTTAGACTACTCCAGCAAAGGAACAACCTATTGCCAAGATCGTGCTGGAATTCAAGCGTTTGACGGTGGAGTAGCAGTATGCGGTTGCGATGGTGTATCGGGAGCAAAGGACTCGGAGGTAATAGCCAAAATGGCTACTACTAAACTAAATCAACGCCTTGCTGATCACGCTGACACCTTGCGCGGACTATACCAACAAGGGAAAACCGGTGAAATTGAACTGTACGTTAGGGGGCTTTTCACGCAGGTTCAGAAAGAAATCTACGAGGAACTAGATGGCCAACAAATAAAAGCAGCCACAACTGCCGTTGTTTTTGTCAAAATCGACCTTCCCGGCGAAGATCATAGTTTGGTTATCGGGGGCTCAATCGGGGACTGTTGCGCTACCATGACTACACTAGATCCAGAGGGCAAGCCCAAGGTAGAATTACTGAACCCTAGCTCCCTCAATCCCTCTATCCGCAAACAACCTCCAGTACTCCACTATTCAACAGACGACAACCGGGATGAACAGCTCTCTACAGTGCACCAACAAACGCATGTATTCATCCAAAAAGCGCCCAAAGATGCATTTCTAGAAGTGTTTAGTGATGGAACCTCGGACAGTCTAGCAACAACAACACCGACTTTGAATAAAGCTAACGGCTTTCTAGAAGGGCTCTTGCCACTACCTAATAGACCCTACAGCGATCTCTACAAGATGGACGCAGGAAGAAAAACAGCGTTGAAAGAGGGGCTTCAAGAACTTACTCAATTGACTTTGGGCACTTCAATAGAGAATGCAGATCCCAAATCCCCCATAGTGAAAGACATAAAAGCGGCACTAAAGAGCTTGGCCAAAAATGAAACAGGCATTAACGACAACCAAGCAGTGCACACAGCCTTTATGGCTTTATTCAAACTCGATATGGAACAGTCTTTAGAGGCCATCTACTCAAACCCACATCTAAACGAACTAACGTCCTCAAACCTCAGCCAGAAATTTGAATATGGCGGTTCACGCAAGGATGCAATTCGCAATGTTAGGGTAGATGGCTACCAAGGGCAACCGGGCCCCATAACCGCAGGCGAGATGGCGCAACGCAAGGCTAATCTCCTACATGTTCTAACCGAACCTTTACGACAAGTGCAAGGTCCTTCCTACCGCTTACAAGCATCTTTAGATCGCAGCAAAACCTCTGAAGATAATAAGTTCTACCTTCTAGATGACAATCAGGAAAATCGTACTTTGGTGGAGGATCTGCGCAAAAGCTATGAATACTCCCAGCAATTCCCAGGTCAGCCAGAGATCGATTTCACCACTGTGCGTACTGAAAATGGGCAAATCTACCTTCCCACTTTAGTGGACCGCATGAGGCCTAAAGAGGTAGAAGAAGGGCTCGGCGTCAAAGTGGACGACGTCTCAAACGCAGTCATCAAATCATAAAGCTCAATAGCCTCTAAAACCCCAACTTGACATTTTACCGAACAACGTTCAGAATAGTAAACGTTAATCGGAGAAATGCATGACCTCTACACTACGTAAAGAACGTCGACACTCACAAATTCAAAGCGAAACATTGGCAGCAGCCCGCAAACTGCTAAAGACCGAAGGTCCAGAAGCTTTAACAATTCGAAGATTAGCAGATGCTCTCGACTACAGCCCTGCATCACTTTATGAGTACTTTGCTTCCAAAGAACACATCGTCGTTGCGCTACGTCAACAAATAAGATTAGAACTTTTGTCTCAACTTCACAAAATCGATTCAGAATCACTTACTGCAGAAGACTATCTGAAGGCGCTTTGCAAGGAGATGCTGACTTATCGGCTCGACGATGAACACAACACCATCCTATCCTTAAAACTACCACCGGAGTCCTATAAGACACTCCCAGACGATGTCATTCAAATCAGAACTCTTTTTGACAAGGCTCTGCAGGGATTAAAGCTAAAAGGTCTTAAGGAAGAAAAGCAGCGTCACAAAGCCATTTTTATGCTCCGAGCATTGGTAGAGGGTATCGCTGGAATCACATTAAGGGGTGAACTACCCAAACAAGCTATCAGTGCCCAATATATGGGCGATGAGATGCTTAACATACTAATTAAGGGCTGGAAATAACATGTCAAAGTCATTAAAAATCACTTTGCTGTATGGCGCTGTTTTGTTCATTGATATCCTGGAAACAACGCTCTTAAATGTTGGTATACCTTCTATCGCCAACGGGCTTCGTGTATCACCACTAGATCTGAACATAGCTGTGACATCATTCATTTGGGGCTTGACGTTGCTGATTCCATTGGCAGGATGGCTAGGAACACGTTTTGGAAACAAACGTGTCTTTGTCACAGGACAAGCGCTATTTCTACTTTTCTCTGTCATCTGTTCCATCGCTCAAAGTCCATTAGAACTAGCCTTCCTCAGAACACTGCAGGGAGCTTCTGCCGGTTTAGTGATTCCCTTAGGCCTCGCGCTCTTGATGAGTTCTCTAAAACCAGAAGAACGCACAACAACGATGGCCAAGATCTCCATAGTTCCACGTCTAGCACCTCTGCTAGGGCCTATTACTGGCGGCTACACCATAGTATATTTTGGCTGGCGTGCACTTTTCCTGCTGAAGGTCCCTATGGCACTAGCGTGCCTTTTTCTGAGCCATCGATGGCTGCAAGAGGATGCTCCTGTTCGCTCGAAAGAAGCTTTTGACTGGAAGGGCTTAGCCTTGTGCTCAATATGCTTAGCGTGTCTATTGGCAACATTTGCTTTCTTAGGAAGACCAAGCGGTATCTACGCGGCGATTTTTTCTGGGACTATTGCCATTACAAGTCTCATAGCGTTTGTGCACCATGAAAGTCGTGTTAGCAACCCGATTATTCCTATGCACTTGTTTTCTTATAAGACCTTTGCGGAAGGCAACCTTATCCAACTGTTGGGCCTGACAGTATTGTTTGGATTAACCATGATCTCATCGATCTACTTACAGAGAGCTCTTGATTTTACCATTGTTACAACAGGATGGGTACTATCCGTTTCAACCATAGGAATGATGCTAGCTATACCTATAGTTTCTACCCTACACATTCGTGTGGGACCACGACCGCTAATACTTGCTGGCTTTTTACTGCTAATGTTAGCGCTATTTGGTCTCAGCACTCTTTTGCCGGGTGATAGCCCCTACTTGGCCTCTCTTATCATGGCTGTAGCTGGCATGGGAAGTGCGTTAATAATGGGAACTAATGCCGCAGTGGTCTTCACAGAGATCCCTGCAAACCTTGTAGGTGCTGCCAGCAGTGTGTTTTCGCTAGTTCGTCAAGTGGGAAGCTGCTTGGGTATCGCCATGACTGGCGCTATCCTAATGGCTTGCGCGGATTATGGCATCACAGCGTTCCACATTGCTATGTACACCTTAATGGCTTTTGCGGCCGTGGGAGCAGGGTTAAGTGGTTTGAGTAGTGAGACGGTTAGAACCGTTGCAGAACCAAGTTAAAGGACGTAAAGGACCAAAACGACCTAAAAGCGTCGCGCGGCAATCCGGGCTTTTGACATGCGTTCACGTAAACCGCCTTCGCGCAAAAATTCGGCTTCTAAGCGACGTATTTGTTTATCCAACAGATAGCACGTTACCTTGATCAGGCCGATGATCACATTGACGCAGATTTCCGGAAGAGGGTTTTCGATTCCTTTGCGAAAAGTCTCATAATTACCATCTCGAAGTTGATTAAGGTCTCTCAACCGTTGTGTATAAGGATGATTGATGTCCCACTCTGAGAGTCCATGAGACCTAAGAAAGTCACGATAGTCGATAAGGATCTCCTCTAGGCTAGCTCGGGCAACGTTGGTCAGCTTGACTTCGAATTCCTTCGAGGTCCCGGATGCTACGCTTGCCTCGGCGATATTTTGCTTCCCAGAACGGGCGGCCTGTACCATTTGATCGACCGTGCGGTCTTTTTTGAAAAAAAAACGGTTGGTAAAGTAAACCGTGGCATCGTAAACGATTTCAGATTTCTGATAAGATAAAAGCTGTTGGTAACCACCATGTGCTGGAATAAACCCTTTTGCCATAACAATCCTTCTTAGGACCATCAGGCTAAGCCAGCCAAGCTTAATGTTCAAATTATTTTTTACGTCCTTTTGGTCCTTGTCGTCGTTTAGGTCCTTTAACCTGGAGCATCATGCAGCAACCTATTCGAAAGATCATTCACGTTGACATGGACGCCTTCTATGCATCCATAGAGCAACGTGACAACCCAGAACTACGCAACAAGCCTGTTGTAGTGGGTGGACCTCCCCATTCTCGCGGTGTGGTTGCTACCGCCTCCTACGAGGCGCGTAAATTCGGTATTCACTCGGCAATGCCTTCTAGCCATGCTTACCGGCTATGTCCCCATGCGATCTTTGTGCCTACGCGCTTTGAAGTATATAAAGGCGTCTCCCAGCAGATTCAAAGCATCTTTCACTGCTATACCAACCTCGTGGAGCCTCTGGCTTTGGATGAGGCGTACCTTGATGTGACTACCAATAAGATGAACGAGCGCTCAGCAACGCGCCTCGCACAGCGTATTCAAGATCAGATTTGGGCTGAAACAGGTCTAACAGCTAGCGCAGGTGTCTCCTTTAACAAGTTCCTTGCTAAACTCGCGTCTGGATGGAAAAAGCCAAGTGGGCTAACCGTTATCGTCCCAGAACAGGCCCAGGCCTTTGTGGAACAATTACCCATTCAGAAATTCTATGGCGTCGGAAAGGCAACAGCGCAGAAAATGCTTGCTCTAGGCATCCATACAGGTGCTGACTTAAAGAACTTTGGCCATCAAGCGCTCATGTTGCGTTTCGGGAAAATGGGTGATTTTCTCTATCACCTGGCGATATGCCAGGACGAACGAGTGGTCAATCCCAACCGCATTCGGAAATCTTTCGGCAAGGAAACAACCTTCGCCCACAATATCCACGATAGAAATGAACTGGTTAAAACGCTGGAAACCATATGCTCCCAGTTAGAGACTTCTTTAACCAAAAATAAATGCCAAGGGCGCACCATCACCCTTAAGATCCGCTACTCTAACTTTCAAACCAATACGCGTAGCTGTACGATCAATAACGCGACCAAGAATGCTGAAGAGATCCTTGCCGTTTCCCTGGCCCTTTTGGATAAAACAGAAGCCTTTCAAAAGCCTGTCCGTTTGATAGGTATATCTCTAAGCACCTTATCTTCAATCGATTAATAGCTTTAACTACTACACTTTGCATTTTTTTCCCCTCGCGTTAAGCTGGGGTTAAGCGATGTTTCGTGCATTGCCACCCAAGGAGGCAATAAAATGCGTCTACTAATCAGCTTATTTTTAGCATCTATGATGTTGTTGAACACGCCATCCGCTAACGCGGAGGTTCAGGCCGATTATTCAGGGCAACACGGCTCAAATATTATGCATTCGCTTAGAACGCTTTCCGATCAAGAACCCGATACTATGCGCGTTCTGTATAACAAAGCCAAAGATCCATCAATAACCTTGTCCTCTCAGCATTCACAAGCCTTAAAGAAGTATGGCTTGCTGAACAATGATGGTGAAATACCTTCTCATGTACAAAACCTTCTATTGTCTAATGTCGATGAAGATGAAGATTCTGGAGAGCTATACATCAACGGCCCCTCCGAAAATTATAGTGACTACAATGAGACTGAAGAAAACTACTATCCTGAGGGCGGATACTACCAAGGCGGAGGCTACTACCCCGAGGGTGGAGGAGATGTGTATTACGAGGGGGATGGTGGATATTGGGATGGCGATCGACGTTGGGAACATCGTGGGGATTGGGATCGCCACGGAGACCGTTGGGATCACCACGGTGACCGTTGGGACCACCGGGGAGAACATCGTGGCGACCACCATCGTGGCGAACATCATGGAGAGCATCGTGGAAGCCATCATAGCAGCCACCATAGCAGCCATGGACACCATGGCGGTGGCGGTCATCGCCGCTAATTAAGATGACCTAGCACGGATGTAACCAGCTCGGGAAAGGTTAACTTGAGGTAGTCACCACCAAAGTGTCCTTGGTCGGCGTACTCGTGGTAATCAGCACCGAGCTGGTCTTTCAGATAGCGTGGCTCTTCTATAGGTATCCAGGGGTCGTCGATTGAAGCAAAAACGACGATCCATTTTTGGTTCGCTCGAATAGCGTCCCATTGCCAAGGACGGTCAAAGTAACCGCTGATCTTTTCTGTGTCGATACCTAGATCGGTATGATAAGTGCCTACTAAGACAGAGCCTAAAATGCGATTCTTTTCGGCATAGCGCATGGCGGCAATGGCGCCGGATGAATGTCCTATTAAAATAGAATTCTCATCAGCTTTGAGTTCGTCTTTCAGAAAAGGAATCCAATATTTTTCACGTGCTAGGTGGCTATCGGGAAAGTCGCGTGCAATAACTTCTAGATTGTGTTTTTCGAATTCAGCTTTGGCGTATGGGAACCAATTATCGGTTGTTTTACACCCACCATTGCCCGGAAGGAAAATGACTTTTGCTTTTGACATATCTATTGATTGATATTTGTATCGACAAAGAAGTTAGAGTGGTTGGCGATACTCATATAAGGTGTTGAGTAACACCAGTTTCCATTATCAAAGCAATATGTAAGCCCTAGACACATGTTAAAGCCATAATTGCGACTTTGGACTACTCCAGGAGCCTTACGAGCGGCCATGTAGGAGCCGTTACCGTCGATAAATACCTGGCCACAAAGCGGCACCCGAAAAGAAAAGCCCAAAATGACATTTCCTGCTCTCTCACCAGGAAACATTAAGCTGTCCTGATACGGCATTCCAATCCAGAGTTTGGTGTGAGTACAATTATCAAATTGGTGACGCCAAAAAAGGTTCAACTGGCCAATAGCTTTGAAATTGGTAGGGATGCCCAAGGCGGTTTCGTAGGAGGTGTTGACACTCGTCGTTCCCCACAAACCAAACTCTTCGCAAAAACGTGTGTAGCCGAATTGAAAACGAATTTGATCGATAACAGGGCTCAGTGCGTAGATGCCGAAATTCTTGGTGTACATACGATCGTAGGTAAGACCAGCGGTCCAATCACCATATAAATAGGATGCTCCACCAGTGAGAAAACCGACCTGCTCGGTCTCTTTAGGATTTTCGAATACAAGGTTGCCGCGGCCATCCCAGTTGTAAACACCGTAACTTCCTCCAAACTGTGCGTCTAAACATTCAGTTAGAGAATACCCTGCATTTGCTGCAACAAGTGCACCATGATTGCCGTTCCAACTGCCGGTTGGAAGCCCCCGGAAATAGTCCACAGAGGTATTCACCTCTAAACTGTTTCCAGCGACAAGTGCATGCACCAAAAAGAAACTAAAGAAAAATATTGCAAAGGGTCTTTTCACGTCATACCATGTTTTGAAAACTGAAGAGGACGATAATTATGGTGCAGTTTTATATCAAGTATTTGGCAATATTTTTTTTGGTAACCACTCGTTCTCTCGTAGCAATTAGCCATCCTGGCGAGTTTTTATTGACCAATGTTGAACAGCTCACCTCACCAGATATGGGCTTTGAGCGTGCTGGCGAGGCTTATTTCTCCCCAGACAGCCAAATGATTAGCTTTCAGGCAGTACCGTTAGGAGAAAGCGGCTATCAAATCTTCACGTTGGATCTTAACACTCGTCAGCTCGTTCAGGTCAGTCACGGCGCTCAAACATGTACGTGCTCGTTCTTCCGACCAGATGGACAAAAGATCATCTTTGCCGCAAGCCCAGTAGAATGGGGTGCGCCAACAAATGGCAAATACAAATGGGACTTCACCCTCTATATGAACATCTACGAGGCAACTATCGATGGGAGCAACCCTGTGGCCCTGACAGAAGGCCCTGCCTACCATGCGGAATGCGCTTATTCGCCAGATGGCTCACATATTGTCTACGCGAGTAATGAAGATGGCTACATGAATATCTACGTCATGCGTAGTGATGGCTCAGAAGTACAGCAGATCACACACACCACGGACTGCTACAATGGCGGACCTTTTTTCTCGCCGGACGGCACTAAAATCATCTTTAGAGCGGATAAGGGGGCTCCTGACTTACTGCAGATCTATATGATGGACCGCGACGGCTCTAACCTTGTTCAAATCACGGACAACAATGCAGTGAACTGGGCGCCCTTTTGGCATCCTTCACAGGATGTCATCGCCTACACGACATCGATTCATGGTCACCATAACTATGAAATTTACCTTCACTGTATTAGTACGGGGGAGCAATATCGCCTCACACACCATCCCCGATTCGATGGCTTACCTACGTTTAATCGTAAGGGCACAAAAATTCTATGGACCTCTAAACGAGGGCTCGACAATACATCTCAGGTGTTTATTGCCGATTTCAGATTACCGGCCGAATGGTCCAAAAACACACAAAACTGATTGCTAGGACGATATGAAGCTTTTGCCAAAGATACTTGTTGCTTGCGCTTTTCTCTGGACCGCCATCCTGACCGCAGGACCTAATCAAACAGATACGCTTAGTCCAATCTATCCAGAAAATGCGTTGCCATTCACGATACAAATAGCTGTAGCGGACTTTTCTCTACCCTCCGGCATACAGGCCTATGCTAGCGCTAGCTATGGTGGTAAATGGCTGCTCTTAGCTGGCAGAACAAATGGCTTACATGGCTTCGACAACGTAGGAAATAATTTCCCTCCGACGGATCAAAATAGAGATGTCTATGTCATAGATCCAGGCACAGGAGCTTCCTGGAGCCGATCATTGATTGGAAGCGGCCTTTCTCAAGACCACATCGATAACCTCTCCACTACTGCTTCACAGTCCTTTCAAAAAGATAACATTCTCTATGTCGTAGGTGGATATGGCATCAACACTTCGACAGGAGAAATGGAAACAAAAAGTACCCTGACAAGCATAGACATCACCAAAATGATGAATTGGGTGATCAACGGAAGTGGTAGCGCAGCAAGCGCCAGTCAGCATATCTCAAACCCCGCGCTGCAAGTAACCGGGGGCTTTCTGTTTCAAGCCAATGACCACCAGCCGATGCTGTTAATGCTCGGACAGAACTTTATGGGCCTCTATACTGATGGCTCAAATGGTATGTACACACAGCAAATTCGCCAATTCTGGCTTAGAGAGAACGGAGCTACGCTAACAATTCACTCCAAACCATCTACTACAACCTATCCGGATTATAGAAGGCGCGACCTCAACATCGTGCCAACAATCCATAACAACGACTTCACCTACACAGCTTTTGCAGGGGTATTTACATTGGATACAGGTGTTTGGACTGTTCCTATTACGATTTTCCCCGACGGAACTAGCTACGAACCCGATCCTAACGATCCGAATACGTTTAAACAAGGTATGAACCACTACAACTGCCCTTCATTCGGCCTCTACTCCGTTCGCAACAAGGAAATGTTCGTGATATTTCCTGGAGGAATCAGCTATGGGTTTTTCTCCGGTGGTGTATTCACTACCGATGCTGAAATCCCCTTCATCAACCAGGTGACAACTGTAAAAATAGACCGTAACCGTAACTATACTCAGTTCTTGATGAATGATGAGTATCCCTTCCTAGTTTCTACTGGTACCAATCCAGGAAACCAACTGCTATTTGGTGCTGAAGCACAGTTTTTCCCTAAGGACAACATTAAACTGTTTAGCAATGGGGTTATCCAACTCGACACAATCACCAGCCCCACAGTTATCGGCCATATTGTCGGTGGCATTATGAGTACGCTTCCCAACACTAACAGCAGGGCGGATTCGACGTCCTCGCCCTACGTGTTTACTGTCACCTTAATCCCCAAAACTCCTTCGTAGTTCTACTTCAATTTATCAGGTTTGTTTTCAGCGCTCTGCGTCGAGAACAGCCTCTTTTTTCATCGTAAATATTAGGTTATTTTGGGCGTTTTTAATCAAATTATGTTAAAATAAAAATGTGGAATTAAACGAAGGTGATTGTATGAGTGACATTAATTCAATTTCTTCTAGTTCTTCCAATAATAATTCTCTTATCTCGGCTAGTCAAAGCGATAACCCAGATGCTGTTCTGAATGCTGCGGTAGCAAATGGAACCAATCTCAGTGCAGATGAGTTAGACGCTTATTGTGATTCGGAAATTTCGTATATCACCAAGAAGATGGTAGCTTCCACTCAAGGCGACAAGAATGATGATGGTGAAAAGGGAATTTCCCCTACTGATAATACTGATCAGCAACCAGCATCAGCTCTGCCTAGCCCTATGAGTCTCTATACGTCATCAAACAACAAAACAACTTAAGCTTAGTCAGCGTTAACCCAATCAAGTGCGTATATATGTTAATTTACGCGCTTGTTGACGACCTAAGGCGCGACGCTCGCGATGCTTTCAGCTATTATGACATCCTTCCGCCTGTTGGAGGAACGGGAAGAACGTGATGAGCTGGAGGAACTAGTGGAGCTAATGGAGGGGGAAGCAACCTGTTCACTAGCTTCGTGATGACAATTGCTGAAAGGCCTAATGCTAAAACTGTTTGGACATCTAGGGCTTCTCCCCTTGTAAATACGATAGATGCCAAGTTGTGTAAGATGCCAGCTACATTGGATTCCGTCGTCCCAAATCCTGCAATCCCAGATATACCTCCAATAAAAACAACCTTTAGAATGCTGTCAGGAATAAATAAATTTATCGTCATCCATATTGCACAAATACCTTCTGAAACCCGGTTTAACCAACGATCAGATATCGCGCTTCCTCCTTCAGCAAAGATATACACCAAAAAGCATCACATCGATGCCGTTTTGTAATTGGACGGCCAAGGCCGCCTCGATTTTCAAGGAAGGCCATCCCGTTGACACAAATCACACCCGTACATAAATTTATTGTCACGCTTGTTGATGGAATGGATGATGACAACTAAAAGCATACAATGGTTAACCTACCTTGCAGATATCATTCCAACCGATATCAGATTCATGATTCCCAGCTACTTTAAATGGATGTTTCGAGAGAAAATCCAAAATCGATTCGATCGCTACACGTTACAGCCAGAAACGGCGACGAAGCAAAGCTATCTGTTTCAACATAGGTCTCCATACCCAAACATTGATCCCAACGTTAATGCCGTCTTGTTCTTACATGGAGATTACTCTCATCCTTGTACAACGCTTCACATGGGCGATATTGCTCAACAACAAAACAAGGTTGTTTTTAGCTTGTTTATACCCTCTGGTGAAATCAAAGCTGGAAGATACGGCCAACACCTCAAAGAGGCTATCGGCAAGCTTCAAAACGTTATTGGCGACCAAAAGATGTGTCTACGCGAGCTTGTACTAATCGGACATTCTCGAGGAGCGACAGAAGCCGTTTATCAAACCTATGTCGAAAAAGAAACACCAGTCACTGGCGTTATTGCTATTGCTGGCAGACTAAAATTTGTCGAGATGTGTTCACGGATGCCTTGTAAGGAGTCGCTCAAACCCATGCTGAATGATATCCATAAAGCAATTGGGAATTCAACCGGACCCCTGACCCCACCCCTTTACCAAATCGTGGCTAGCCGCGATTCCTGCATCGATCCCTGCGCAGCTTTTATCAGTGAGGAAAACAAGGTAGAAATTCAATCTGGACACGCAGGAATTCTGTATCATTCAAAATCCCTCCAGCAGCTAGCTACTTGGTTAGACACTCATAGATGTGTCAAGAGCATATAAGGCGCTGAGCATCTTGTCTTGTTAGGCGCTGGAGCGTCACCTCTGGATACCATCTAATATCCTTAAACGTTTGTGCAAAGCCTCTGCTGCTACATCTAGAGATTCTTGCGCTGCCTTAGAAGCTCTAGCGCCGTCGCCAGCCAAATGTCCTATACCCTTCTGAGTGAAAACCGTTGTTGGAATACCTGATGATGATAGGCGGTCAGCATACCTTTGCCCATCTTTGAGCAATCGATCGTACTCTGCCAAAATAACTAGGGCTGGTGGAAGGCGGCTTAAATCCTCCGCAAGGAAAGGTGAAGCACAGGGGTTATAGACATCATTCGGATCTGAAACATACTGTGTTGCAATCCAACGCATGACATCGTCTATTGGATCGCCTTGCTCTAGAAGGGTGCCTCCACAGGTTAAATCGGTGACTGGATTTATCAGTACCTGTAGACCGATGTCAGAGCCGCCGCGATCACGATTTAAAAGACAGACCGCAGCGGTCATATTACCGCCGGCGCTATCTCCCACTACAGCCAATCGGGAAGGATCTAAGCAACTCTGCTCTCCAATCCAAAGCAATGCTTGATAACATTGCTCCAACGGCAAAGGGAATTTTCCTTCTGGCGAATTGGTATATTCAACAGCAACTACAGCAATCTGGGCATTCTTACAGAGATAGCGCGCCATATTATCATGAGTGTCTAGACTACCTGCTACCCAACCTCCACCATGAATAAACAAAGCCACTGGTATGTCTTTATTCTCATTAGGCAGGTAAACGCGGAGCGGAACCTCTGTTCCATTGTACGACGTTTTTTCTTCGATGACCGCATAGACTTCTGGAACATCTGCTTCCACGTTCATAATTTCTTGATTAATTCCATGGCGAACCGGAATTGCATCTTCAAACCAACGAAAGTCCATTGCTAACAAAGATGTGCATACACTTAAGGTCGGCAACATCATCATAATTAATCTAAAAACCATCTTTCTAACCCTGCCTTAATGGGATAGATGATAACACGAGCAGTTTTTTCTCTACAAACGGACTAAACGACGAAAAGGACCAAAATGACCTAAAGGCGTGGCGTCGCACTGCCTCAGCTCCAGAAGCTCCGTTAGCCCAGCTATACATAGTGTCATGAAAAATATCGTAACTGGTGGCCGACTGAATGGTAGCATTTGGCTGCGCCTGAGCATTAGCCACGAAACTAACTGCCAACAACACAAACACAATCGACATCGTCTTCATGAACGCCTCACAATAAATCAAGAACCAGGTAATATAGATAAAATTTGAATTCTTAAGTAGCAAAGCAGGACATCAATCCACCTACCGATTTTCTACCAAAATCTACCAAATTGGTAGATGATAGACATTTATCTACCAATTTGGTAGATTTTGGTAATAAATTGGTAGGTGCTTATGAAAATGCCCCAACATCCCCCTAGCCTCCGCAAAATTGAACTAGCTATCCTCTCCTCGGCACAAAAATTCCACCTTACTATTAAGGCAGGGCTGGAAGCGCAGAAGGCAGGGGAATATAAACACTGGGATACTCTTCGAAGTTACCCTCCCCCGGCAGGCTTGACGCGGGAAGAGTGGTGGTTTGGCATTAAGATGGCTCGACAGATGAACATGAAATCTGTACCTCTTACGGACCCAAACGGAGCACCCTTTGTTTATAATGTACCCGATAGTGTTGCTAGCGAACTCCATCAAATTGACTTTGATGGAGGAGGAACAGTCGGCCTTCCAGAACCTGTGATCAATCCCAGCACACGAAATCAGTATCTTTTGAGGGCTCTCGTCCAGGAAGCCATCACCTCAAGCCAACTGGAAGGCGCAGCAACTACCAGAGAGGTAGCCAAACAGATGATTCGCTCGGGCCGAGCCCCTAGAGACACTAGCGAGCAAATGATTTTAAATAACTACCTGACTATGCAAGAAATTTTACAATGGAAAGAGCGTCCGCTAGATCAAAATCTGATATTTGAAATTCATGGCAAAATAACTGATGGAACGCTAACTAACCCTGATGCTGCTGGGCGCTTTAGAAATAAGAACGAAACGGTAGTAGTCGAGAACGCTCAAACCGGTGATATTTTGCACACACCACCAGATGCAGATACGTTATCTAATCGGCTTCAATTAATGTGTGATTTCGCTAATGACACCACATCATCTCATTTCATTCACCCCGTAATTAGAGCTATTATTCTGCATTTTTGGCTAGCATACGACCATCCATTTGTGGATGGAAATGGGCGAACTGCTAGAGCCTTATTCTATTGGTCGATGCTACGCCAAGGCTACTGGCTTTGTGAGTTTATCTCTATTTCTGAAATTTTACTCCAAGCTCCAGCAAAGTACATGAAAGCCTTTCTTCACACAGAAACCGATGGAAATGATATGACTTATTTTATCATTCATCAGGCGGATGTCTTGCGTAAGGCCATCCGATCGTTGCATGAGTATATCAACCAAAAGGTTAAAGAAACGCATGAAATAGAAGAGCTTATTAAGGGACGCTCTCAACTAAATATGCGACAGGAACAGATCTTGCTTCATGCATTGCGCCATCCTAGAACATCTTACTCCGTCGAAGGACACAGGAACAGCCATGGAATTGCCTATGATACCGCGCGTAATGACTTGCTAGGGTTAGCTGAAAAAGGACTATTGGAAAAAGGACAGAAGGGGAAAGCCTACCTTTTCACCGCTCCAAACGACTTGGTCCTACGTATTCGATCCTTAGCGTAGAGGACTGATAATCCAAACGAAAGCTAAACCTATTGGAATAGTCATTTCTACAACTTCAAACAATAATGACTCTGCCATTGAGCCAACAAAATTTACTCTAATTCCGTCAGTATATTGCGGTCAATGGCTTGGTTGAGTTTTACGGCAGCGAATTCGCTTCCTATTTTCTCACGATTTGCTAGAGCAGCAATAGTAATACCAGGTTTTAATAGAACGGTAAGCTGTGAGGAGGCCGAATTAATGGCGCCCGCATGCCCAATAACCCCACCGCCATAGAACTCTCCGCCATTTCTTTCCAAAATTTGATAGAGAGAATTAGGCGCCTCCATATCTTCTTGATGAACCTCTTGACATAACCATTTTCCAAACTTCTGCAAATCCTCGGCCGAGGTCCAATGTCCGCCTCCTGGGGTAGCACAGAGATGTGCTGCAACAGGATCAGTTTTTTCGTTATAAATTGCGTTCTCAGGCTTATTTAAAGAAACTTTAATACCTGCGGAATCAAATACTTCCTTTTTTAAAATTTCATCGAAAGATTTGTGCTGGTAACCTTCAACATCTTTATTTTTTTCATTGTAGTGACTTTGAATAGCTAAACCCACTAACAAGATTCCTAGGTTGCTGTAACGCTGTTCACCTGCACTAAGATCTAGCGCTTCAATATCATCATTTGCAAACTGCAAAAATTCCTCAGGACGCTTTACTTCTGGTATGGGAGTATTAGACTCCAACGCACTTTCAATGGCATCTTGGTAGTTCCCTAGGTAATCCCCCAAGCCGCTTTGGTGCAGCATTAATTCTCGCAGTGAAGTCTTCTCGAGATGTTTGGCTAATACTGGGGATTTATCAGCTATAATCTCCTTCACGTGATCTTCTAGCTGAACGGGCTTATCTAATATTTTTTCGTCGACGATTTCATTTTTGATCATTTTCATCATCAACACCCCTGTAAACACCTTTCCAACAGAGTGGATAGAGAAGGGTGCTTGTGGATCGGGTATTTGCGCTGTAGAGACCGTTATTTCTTCAGAAGGCGTGGAAATAGAAACGACTCCCGAATAAGAAACATCTCTCATATAGTCGCTTAGTTGCTCTTTCACATCTTCTGAAAGCTTTATATTTTCGACGAGTTTCCTCATCGGAAAAACTTCTAGAAGATTTAAGCCTTCATTAGCTTCGATAGAATCAACTTGGCTTCTGCTTAAGTTATCGAATAATCCGATAAACTCATTTTTTAGTTTAAGTACCTCTTCTCCATCAGCAGTACCTTTTTTTTCGATAACAGCCTCGAATTGCTGTACTTCAACAGGTGTAAGATTCCTTTTCAAACATCCCAAAAACGGACTCAAGTCGCCTCCTTTATCCCACAATGCGGAAGCCACGGCTCTTCGCTCTTTAGGCAAGGCTTTACTCTCTTCCTTAAACCATTTTCCCACCTGAGGCTTCTCATCATTATTAGAAATATACAGTTTACTCGCTTTCGCTATAGATTGAATATCGGCTAGACGAGGCGAATCGCTGCCCTTCGAACTTTTATTATCCAAAATTGTTGCTAAATTATTTTTAAATTCAGCTTCACTTGTTGGCGCTTGTTGCATGACTTCTGTAATCGCTTCTCTGACACGCGCCCCCTGTTCTTCGGGAAAGGCGACCGAGAAGGAATGGCCGTTTATCTGCACCACCTCAATAGCCTTTCCACTGCCTTCTTTGGTAGATTCGGCAGTCCCCAAATGTAGCGGAGTAATATTGACGTCCATAATTCCTCGAAACCACTCTTAAATTATAAGTTTAATTTAATTATACGCAAATTTTTATATTACTGATAATGAAAGATATAGACTTATATAGATCTATGATAAAAGAGCAGCAATTCGAGGATGCCGTGTTTAACTAGATCTGACCAATTTCATTTAACATCTTCCTCGTTGACTCTGACGTGACGTCATTCTCTATTATGGAGCTATCCTTTAAAATCAAAGGGATATTGAAGGAGAAAATCCGATGGCCTACACAGTCGCTAAATTAGCAAAAATCTCAGGAGTCAGCGTTCGGACGCTTCACTGGTATGATAAAATAGGGCTTTTAAGGCCCGCCTATCATGGCGCTAATGGATACAGGTATTATGAAGAAGAGCAGCTGCTTATTCTGCAGCAAATCCTATTCTTCAGAGAGCTTGAATTCGACCTGAAGCAGATAGAATTAATCTTGAAGAGAAGTGATTTCGACAAAACAGCAGCTTTGAACTCCCACCGCGAGGTTCTACAAAAAAACGTTGTGAGGACCAAGCAGCTAATCAAGACCATCGATAAGACAATAGAACACCTAAATGGAACTAAAAAAATGAAAGACCATGAAATCTATAATGGCTTCACCGAAGAAAAGCAACGCGAGTATCAGCAATACCTTATCAACCGCTTTGGACAAGAAGCCAAGGCTTCTAATGAAGAGACCTTTGTTAACTTTAAAAATTTAAGTAAAAAGGACTTCGAGAAAAGCAAGGAAGACTGGGATGCAATATGCAAGGAGCTTATAAAACAGTGGAAAGGCCAGGCTACCGCTGGTTCTGCTGAAGTCCAAAGGATCGTTCGTAGACATTATGAATGGATAAAAGGATTCTGGACTCCAGATCGTATCTCCTACGCCAATTTGGGAGAGCAATATATTGGCTGGGAGTGGAAAGAAGCCTTTCAGCCCCATGACCCTGAGCATCCAAAGCTCGCTCGATTCCTTGCAGAAGGAATGGTAATTTTCGCAGAGAAAGAATTATCCTAGCCTGTGGCAGTCGGCCTTGCCGGCTGCACTCTTCCGAACCCTGTTCTTCCTCATTAAAAAAAATATCAGAACTGGCCTTTCTCTGAAGCCCCCGGACTGGACAGCGCTGAGCATAAGCAGGCCGCTAAGAAATTGAGTTATCTATATGTTTAATTTAAAATTTCTAGATACTCCATTTTTCTCTATTCTATCAACCGTGATATTATGGAGTTCAACCGATGCCCACACAGAAGATTCGGACATTCTGTTGCATTTATGCCAATTCACTGAGATAGATGCTAGAAATGGCCGCTGGAGTGTCGCCTTGCGCTCCAGCCTTACCCTAGTCATAACAAGTTTCCTGATTTCATTTAAATTGAAATAATCATTACTATATAATATCATTAAATTAATGAATTATACCTAAGTGCTGATATGAGAAAAGTTTTTAGTTGTTTTTTTTGTATTTTTCGCGTTTATTTTATTTAATAACAGTCAAGCCAAAAGATATGAACTAGCACTACCATCAGCCACTTTTGTTCCTGCGGGTGGCTCTTCCTCTGCCATGCTGGTACTTATTGATGGACATCCAGAGGGCATCTTAAAATTCTCATATTCTGAAAATCCCATGACACTTGCCAGAGGCATATATGCCGGAGAGGGGCCCCTAAGAGAACGCCTAGCAACCATAGTCAGTGATGTTTTGACTGACTATACCGGCCTGGACTTTGGGGTAGCGCGAACCGACCTAGTCTACACTGAAGATCCCATGGACAATGCTAAGACTCCAGATCTGCACCTCGGGTCCCTTCAATTCTTCATTGACGATGCTAAAGATGTAAAGAAACTAGGAAAGGAATCTTTCGATAACGTGAGCGACGAAGAGTTTCAAAAATTTGTCTTCCATATCATCATGGTGTCGGCGGATGCACATTTGGGAAATATTCTACTGAAACGGAATCCCGATTCCGATGGTTACGAAGTCTATTTGATCGATATGAGTAATTCTCTACCTAGAAGTTCGGAAAATGGCTACCGCGCTAGCCTGTATGGATGGCTAATGCATTCTCGCAGTGGCCATTATCTCTCGGACAAGTGGAGAGAACGCTTGTCTCGACTAAACGTCCCTCGCATTGTTAGTGAAATCCGTAAGCAATGGAAACAGGAGATGAAGGTGCAGGAGGTAGATGATCCGCTCCCAGAAGAAACTTGGGATCTTTTAACAATATCCCTTTCCACCGTTAAATATGGGGCGCAATACAACCGTAGTTTGCGCAGTATGGCATCTATTTTCATCCCGGTGGCACTAAAAGAAGGCGAAGACACGAAATACTACGGTGGTGAAATCGAAGATATCTATACCCTTTATTATGATAAGCAGGCTGATCGTTGGCAGCTAGATGGAGCCTTGGAGCAAATACGACAAATACTCTCTAAGGAGGTGCCAAGGAAGGAAACGCCCACCGCAGCTCCATTTACCAATGTTCAGTACCTTCCCGATTATCCCTAAACGTTGGGCGTAATGCATCTGCTGCCACTTCTAGGGATTCTTGCGCTGCCTTAGCAGGCTCTAGCGCCGTCGCCATCCAAATGTCCTATACCCTTTTGAGTGAAAACCGTTGTTGGAATGCCTGAAGATGGTAGGCGGTCAGCATAATACAGAGGCGCTAAGAAGCTTTGAAATTATTATTGAGTTAAAATGCAATTTATATTAACATTCATACATCTACTATGTTAATTGAGTTATTTATTATGTTTAATTTAAAATTTCTAAATCTTCTATTTTTGTCCATTCTATCAACCGTGATATTATGGAGTTCAACCGATGCCCACGCCGAAAATTCGGACATTCTGCTGACACACTATTCTGATATAGCCATTACAACTGACTTAGAACCTGATGACGTGTTAGCCCTTTATATCATCTTTCAAAAAGCTAATGATATTTACGAAGAAAAAGGCGGAGCCTACCCTATTAAGTTCATTATTGTCGGAGAAGGAGAAACAGCACGCAAAAAAGCCAGAATGGAATACATGCTGGGCAAACTGATTGCCCTTCCAGACGGGGTTGAAGTTAGAGTAATAGAGGGGACCCCATCAAATGATAATATTTTTGCCTACGATGGAGATGAAATAGGAGAAGAGATCCTGGGAACCACGGATCTTAAAGACATATTCGACAGCCCCGAACTTACCTTAGCAAAGTGCGACTATTATAAAGAAACCGGACCCGTTCGCACTCTCGAGCGCTTTCTTAAAAAGAGTCCAGCCCCCCTGCTTATTGTCCTGAAACCGCCGACAGAGCTACTTTCCATAAAACCCGAGTTACTGCGTAACGCTACTGTGATGATGTATGGCAGTTTTAATTTTCGAAAAATCGTAACAGATACTAAGGCGCTTGCATCATCAGCATTTGACGACGTTAGGCATCAGGGAGATACGGATAAATTACAAGCTCTCCTAAACTTCTTTGCCTTACATTTTAAAAAGGTAGGCATTGTAGAATCCTATGGCATGCTGGGTTCTCAGGCATCCGTGTTTCGTGATCACGAGTGGAGTCACGACATCCTGCAACACATAGAAAATTCGAACGAACCCTTCTTCATCATGTTTCGTAAGCTCGTCAATAATTGGAACCGCTATCTCTTCGAGAAACAATTACCAGATGTAAAAACTGCCTTGCTTCTTCTTGCTGAAGCTAACCAAATGCCGCAGATAGAAGTTCAAACCTTTGTTTCTCAACTGGACCAGCTAGCTCAAAAGTGGGATGAAGAACAATTCGACCAGCTAGTCAAAAACATCGACGCTATGATTGCGAAAAGCCAATCGGAAGAAACTACTAGAGAGAAGCAACTGTTGTCAGAGAAATTGCACGCTGAAATGCACTTTGCTAAGTTAATTAGCCCAAGCTCTGGACTACAGTTCACTTTGGCAGATGTTTGTGTAGCCTTGGCTCTCGTGGGCGACCAGTCTCCTTTTCCTGCTTCGCCAGTGGAACTGCAAGTCTCAGACCGTGGGTTTTTGATCCCTAGGCATCATCCTGAGTCATCTACCTTCTATTACGATAGAGTAGATAACTATGAATTTGCCCAGAGGTTACTGGAACTGATTATGTAGAACACCCCGGTTGAAACATATTCTGCAGCCAACGCTGCGAAGCAGCGTTGGCTTATATACAACCATGGGACTGGCATATCACTTATCGCTTGAAGAATTAGTTGGCAACTTCACAATAAACTGATGATCTGGCGAAGTATAGACGTCGTATCCTTGATGATGGAACACAACATATTGAATGGAATCCAAAACTTCATAGCTATACGCAGTTACCCAAGATGGCTTTTGACCATTGATCAATAGTCCTTGTGCTCCTTGGGCTCCTAAAAGAGTCACTACTTCCGCTCCCACGTATTCTCCAATGTGCCTTGCAACATTGGCATGATAACGATCCACTAAGGTTGCCCCTCCGGCTGGAATGAAAGTTACCCTTAAGGCAGGAATGACTGCCCTTGACCCAGTTAGAACTTCAATTTCGCGCATGGCTGATTCTACTTCAACCAGCTTATCACCCAGCAAATAGTCTTGCATTTCCAGGTTTTTTCTAGCTCCCGCTTCTGTCATTTTGCGCATCATGGAAAATTGGAGGAAGTTTTTGTAATCGGAGTTTTCTTTGATATATGTGACATTGTTCAGCTGCTTTAAGTTCTCCAGTGACGATACATTTTCTGAAGCCATCAAACTACCAACAAAGGAAACACCAAAAAATAAAATCGACAAAATGATAGAATTTTTCATATCACCTCAAATTAGACTAAATGATGGATTCATCTACATTTGTTATCTTATCACACAATGAAAAAAGCCATTGTAAAAACAATCAAATCACTTAAAATCAATTACGTATGATAATCCCAAAGCTGGAGTGGAATGCTAATGTGTACCAGCGGCTTTATGGCAAACAACCTAACCTGCCATCTAAGTAAGACTTCCATGCTAGCCCATTCACATATTTTTTTTATCTTTTGAAAAAAAAAGAGGCCTAAGTCCGAAGACTTAGCCTCTGATGAGAAGGTAACTGAGTCCGAGTAAGACTCACCTTCTCGCGGTTTGGCATGCTCGGAGACGGACTCGAACCGTCACGCCCTTGCGAGCAAGGGATTTTAAGTCCCTTGTGTCTACCGATTTCACCATCCGAGCTGATAGTGACCAAAACTTTAACGCTTTCAAGTAAATGCGTCAAGGTACTAGCATAAAAAAAACAACAAACAGGTCATATGAAGAAAAATATCGGCACACTGGATCGTATTCTCCGGCTCTCCATAGGCCTGCTACTGTTACTCTACGCCTGGTGGATGCCTAGCTGGATCGCACTTATTTTTGCTCTCTTCTGCCTGTTTGAAGCCGTTGCCAGCTGGTGCCTCTTCTACCAAATCATCGGAAAAAACAGCTGCCCAATTAATACTCCAAAGGAGTGATGATCTATTCTTTACTTAAGCGATACGTCGCGCGGCAAAGTCGCATTTTTTAAAGGTAAATGGAAGATCACCAGGCAGCACCCCATCCTGCATTTTTTGTAGGCATAAGTTGGCTATTCCTGCATAAAAGGCTCTCTCGTTTCCATCATAAGAGGAATAGTGGTGCTTTGACTTATGAATATTGTCCAGTTCCTGACCGTTATCGACCAGCTTGAGATGATAAGTTATCCGTCCTATATGACAAATGCCTAATTTACGCGTTCTTGGGTCTTTAACTACCCTTCGAACTTCAAGTTCAATACTACGTTGTGCATTCGTCATGTGCTTCTCAGAATACTTGATGTAGTACCCGTTTGCATCTTTCTGTGTCTCACCAGTCACATCCTTTTGGGGTGTCATGCAAGGATCAGCAGGTAAAACGCTAACACAATAGGGGGGCGAAAGAGGGTTAAAAGCGTGGTCTAACGTTGAAAGGTAGGCTGAGTTTCTATTGATGTCTTTTGCCCATAGCATTTGGCGTTCTTCGCCAGTTTCTCCCCTACAACGTCCCGTAGATTGCCCAAGATGTATTCCAATTAGCTGACCCGCCCTATCAAGATAAATTCCGCCGGAGCTTCCAGGACGTGTCCAATTAAGTTGAGAGCTACACATCGAAGAGCTACCACTATAACAAGGAGAGACGATGGATGTTTTGAGCATACCGCTTTCCAAAACTTCCGCGAACAGGCATTGCTCATGATGGGGATTCCAAGTGATCTGAGGGACTTGACAGGGCAATTTCTCCGCTAATCTAATCATGCAGTAATCCGCCCCTAAACCATCTTCCTCAACATGCAAAACCTTTGTAGGGCAAAAGCAGCATTGAGCATTCGAGTATTGAACAGTGAGATTTTGAACGACAGCAGCGAGGTTAGATCCGCATATTGAATAGGCAGAGATTGATTGTGGTACGATCAAATGCTTGGGTATCAACAGCAAGTCTGGCTCTAAAAAAACTCCCATACCCAGTCGATTACTGCCCATATAGACCGAAGCCATGCAATTAGCAGCCATTGAGCTGGCTGCGCTCCAATTTATGCTTGACGTGGGCGTAATACGAGACGGACCTGGCATGTATCCATGGTATATTGAAGGAAATGACACGGGCATAATGTTCTCCAAATTGAAAATGTATAGCACCCCTGAAAGCAGTTGTCAAAATACCATTTTCTTTCGACATTTGGAGAAAGGAACTTTGCGTGCCGAGATTTATTTTATCCACATATTAGACTGTTAAAATGGAATGATGGAATCCATCATTAGCCATTCGTTAAACTATTTAGGCCGACGAAGGAGCCATGGCTTCGACCCTGGCTTTATTCGCGTGCACGCACCTACGATCGCTGTTGCTGCTTTGGCCATACCAGTCTTATTCGATTTGACCTATGCCGCAACTCACTATAAAGATATTTCTCAATCTATTAGACAAGTTTGTTCTACTACCTGGGCTGACACAAAAGAATATCTATGGAAAAGCCGCTGGAAGATAGCACTAGCTGTTACTGCGTTGGCCTTAGGAGTCCTTTCGATCAATATGATTGGCGCATCCGTAATGATGAAGTCTGTAGTAACAATAGCTCTCAACTATCAAGTGCCTAAGATCGTCTACACCGGCTACAGCTTAATGGGTTTGGGTCACTCGTGCTTAGCTGTATGGTCCTACAAGGAACGCAACACAATGGCAGCTATTCGCCATATTTTTGCCGCCTGTACCTCCTTTGCGACGATTAGGACAATGATGACAGGTCTATACGAAGCCCGATGGCACCATATGAGCTATGGAATACTCAGTTTGGTTCCGGGCTTAACGGCCTTAAGTTGTTTTGGAACACTAATGACGCTAGATTCGATGCTATATTGGATAAAACCAAGCAAAGACAACTTCGATTTCTCTAACATTTTTGAAGATAATTTGGGTGCATTTGTCATCCAATTGGTCGCATTAAGCTGCTTCGAAATAGCCACCAACTTTCTCATCAAATCTTCTCAGAAACCCACTAAGGATCTACTTCCAGTGGAAATGCCTAAAGGTCGCTAGGAAATACTGCCTTGGCATTGTAGCAAAAAAGAGCACGAATTTTATCCCAAAAATCATCCCCTAAAAGTATTAAAGATAAGACCAAGAGCATTCCTAAAGCCACATTGTAAGCTATCAAGTGATCCGCATAGAAGGGAATGAGGTCGATAAAATAGGGAACGATTAAACCTTGTAAGAGTGCTATGACGAACAGAAAAAGCCCTGTTCGATAGCGCGTGCGAGATACCTTGTGAGGTGTTGTATATTTTCTAAAGAGACGATAGGTTTTGTTTTTGATCCAGTCAAAGCCCTCACGACCCATTATAGGCACCGCCGCAAGCATTAACAGTTCTGGCAGTCCAAAAGAAAAGAAAGCGGACAGTGCAACTTTTGTCGCCGAAGATAGGTCTAAAGCTAATATAACTGGTATGAATACGGGAAGAATTAGTCCAAGAACAAACAAAGTTGATCCCAGGTAGAAGCGGACTTTTTTCATAAAGGAGTCTTGTGTAGGAGGTATTCTGAGACGACTTCGCCGCCAATTAGATGCTCTTGAATGATTCTCTCGAGTACTTTTGGACTACAAGAATGGTACCAAACACCCTCTGGATACACTACAGCTATGGGTCCTTGTTCGCATACTCGTAAACAGTTAGCTTTTGTGCGAAAAATCCCACCCTGTTCACTGAGACCTAGTTCCTTTAAACGAGCTTTAAGATAGTTCCACGACTCAAGACCAACTTCCTTACTGCAACATTTAGGTAATGACTGGTCGGCACATAGAAAGATGTGTCGCTTTATTTTATCGATACCTAGTTCTTGAATTTTCTGCTGAATGTCTGATGCCAAGTATTATTCTATTCGTTATTGTGTTTTGAAACTTGAGATACATCTATATAGAAGTCACTCACAATTAATCAAGAGGCTTATCATGCGTATCACCTGCTACTTTATGTTATTCCTGGTTGGTCTGTTCAACAATGCACAGTCTGAGGAATGGTATCTCGAAAACGAGGAAAAAGGTTGGACTTCCCCCGAATTTGTCAGAATGTATTTCCATAACTCGGAATTACAGTCTCAATGGGCATGGAATATCATCGGTAAAGCCCCTTTCAGGGGAGATGAATCCATCCTTGACTTCGGATGCGGCGATGGCAAGCTAACGGCGGCCATGTCACAATTTGTGCCTCGCGGTAAAGCACTAGGCGTGGACCTTTCCGCAGAAATGCTCCGGTTTGCGAAGAATAAATGGACCACACAGACCTATCCAAATCTTGCATTTTCGTTTGCTAAGGATCTGTCTGATGATGAAACCTTCGACGTTATCACTTCTTTCTGCGTCTTTCATCTGGTGCGCAACCCGGAAGAGTTACTGAGGCAATTAGGCGCAAAGCTCAAACCTGATGGACGACTGGTTATCCTTATTCCAGGCAGAGGCAGACCTAGTCTGGTAACCGCAGCCTTAGAAACTGGTAAAAAATATGGAATCGAAATTCCTTTTGAGCCAGAGAATGATCGATTTTCCGAATCAACGATCTTTACCAATACAGGCTGTAAAAAAATCATGCAGCGGGCGGGGCTTACAGTTGATTGGGTTGAAGAGATATCAGCTCCCACCGCTTTTATAGATCAGCAAGAGCTTATAACGTGGTGCCAAGGCACGATTGCGGCTAACTGGAGTATTCCTTGGGAGATTTCTGAGGCTTTCTTCACCGACTTTGTGAAGAAATTGATTGAGATTGATCCAGTGGGTTACCAAACAGAAGAGGGCCAAATTTTGTGGCCTTGCACACGCATTCAAGCTGTTGCCCGTCAAATTTAACCTGTTGACGATATGGACTCTATGAGTCCTTTGGAGTTTTTGTTCTCAACGCGAGAGCGTTGAGAACAAAAACTCTCAATTACGTCATAAGGTCGCTAAGCTCAATTCGTCCAAAAAATTCTGCAAAAAAAAAAGCCTCGAGAAACCTCGAGGCTTTGATAAATCAACGTATCCTGAAACTTACGCTAGAGGAGGCTCGTCCTCGGAGAACGTTGCTTCGAAGTACTCTTCTGAGAGTTCGACAGAACGGCGAGGGCTTTTTTCTTCCTCTTTATCTTTCTCTTCTGCTACCGCTACTACTTCCGTTTCCTCAGGAGCTTTTAGTTCCTTTTTGATATCATCTGTAGAAGCTTCTTCTGCTTTAGGAGCGTGGAAAACGCCCTTAAAGAGATCATCATCACGATAGCGGTCCAACGTCTCAGAAATAAGCTGAGTTGGAGGAGGTAAAATAGCATTCAGCAAGTTAGCTGTTTCGCGGCGCTCACGGGCTTCATCCATGGGTCTTGGTGGTGGAAGATCCACATGATCGGCGGATAGGGCATCTTCGTCTCCTTCAGATCCCTGCGCTTCACCACGCGCTGTGCCCTCGGCACGATCATCGCGTCCACCACGGCGGCGGCGGCTTTGACGTCTGCGTTCACGCTTTTTCTCTGGGCGTACTTCTGCGCCATTAGTGCGGCTTGGAGAGGTAGCAGTGTCTTCACCTTCCGCTTTCTCTGCTGGAGCCGGCTCACGTTCACGCTCACGTTCGCGAGGCATCGGTCTTGGAGGGCGAGCCTCACGACCACCAGCAATTTTAATTGTGCTGTCGACGCCAACGTTTTTCAATACCATACGCGCTTCACGAACTTCGAGTATTTCATACTCAGTGACGGGCACTAAAAAGCACTTAGGGCGCTCTAAAGAGCGAAAGAACAGGGCATTGCCGAAGGATACAATTTCTACTGCTTCAACAAAATACTCTTCTTGTCCTACGCCTTTGCTACTTCTAACGACAAGTTTAAACCCCTCGCGTGGGGTGATAATCGTCTCAATAATTGGTTCTCTAGTAAAGTCCACTTGATCAATCCAATGTTAAAGTTTTTTCCTATTTGGCGAAGGATCATTTGGGCTCCTTAGATGCCATAAAGGCGACCAGATCCACAACACGCGCGGAGTAACCCATTTCGTTATCATACCAGGCTACAATCTTGTAAAAGCGCGCATTGAGAGCGATGCCGGCATCCTTATCAAAAACCGATGATGCAGTGCTTCCAATAAAATCGCTGGAGACCACTTGATCTTCGCAATACTGTAAAATTCCTTTCATTTGACCTTCAGAAGCGGCTTTCATAGCGACACAGATTTCCTCGTAGGTCGTGTCGCGACTAAGACGCACTGTAAGATCTACCGCTGATACATCAGCGGTGGGAACGCGAAAAGCCATTCCCGTAAGTTTTCCTTTCACTTCCGGAATGCAGAGGGCAACAGCCTTTGCTGCACCGGTAGAGGAGGGGATAATATTCTGGCCGGAACTACGTCCTCCGCGCCAATCTTTCTTGGACGGACCATCCACACTAGGCTGTGACGCCGTAAGTGAGTGGATAGTCGTCATAAGTCCTTCGTCAATGCCGAAACTATCAAGTAGCACCTTTGTAATAGGTGCTAAGCAATTAGTGGTACAGGAGGCATTGGAAACAATGGTATCTGCTGCAGGATTATATTTGGTGTGGTTGACACCCATCACAAAGGTAGGAATATCTCCCTTTGCTGGAGCGGTGATAATCACACGTTTAGCACCTGCTTGAATGTGCTTTTGAGCGTCCTCTAGCGAGGTGAAGAGTCCGGTAGACTCAACGACGTAATCGACTCCTAGATCCTTCCAGGGAAGCTTAGTGGGATCACGCTCGGAACAAACAAGAATTTTTTTGCCGTTAACAATAAGATTCTGTGCGTCACATGAGACCTCGCCAGGAAACCGGCCATGAGTGCTGTCATACTTAAGCAGGTAAGCGAGGTTATCAGGGGGAACGATGTCGTTTACAGCGACAACATTGATATCTTTGCGTTGAGAAGCCACGCGTAAAACGAGGCGTCCGATGCGACCGAAACCATTGATAGCGATGTTAACTGGCATAGTCATGATCCTCCTGATTGTGTAGTGGCATCATAATCCACTGATCGGGGGAAGTAAAGGAGGAAAAAGAAGAAGGGAAAGGGCAGATGCCGAAGGGGGAAAGGTTAAGAAACCATTCTTCCTTCATGCGCCCGCCCTCTTTCCTTACAATTAGTCTTCTAGGAACTCGATGATGCACTGTGGGCTGTTGTCACCAACTTGGCGACTAGTTTTAACAATGCGGGTATATCCGCCATTGCGTGCTAGGAATCGAGGGCCTAACTCACCGAATAGTGTCGTAATAACGGTACGATCGGTGTTGTAACTCTCTGTGTTACCGGCTTTTGCTGCGCGTGCTTGCTTAGAAGTCAGCGCGTTAAACCGAATCATGAGCTCAGCGATAGCCTTACGGCGGCTGGCTAGGTCATTCTTTTTGGCCAGAGTGACCATGTAATCGGCATAACGGCGCAATTCTTTAGCTTTAGCGACTGAAGTCTCGATGCGTCCATGATGAATCAATGATTTCAACATGTTGGCAATCAAGCAACGGCGATGCGAGCTAGTGCGGCTTAATTTATTTGAGTGATTAAGGTGTCTCATGGTACTCCAACTATTCTTCTATCAACGAGCCTTCTTTGGCTACTGTCTTTTTCTCGTTATATTCGCGCATTACGTCCTTCACATTATCGGAATTGATCCCAAATCGCGAGAGATCCATTCCGAGCGACAATCCCATTTCTGAGAGCTTAGCGCGAATTTCGTTGAGGGACTTTTTACCGAAGTTTCTAAAGTCCAACATTTTCTTTTCTGGGATGGACACGAGTTCGGCGATTGTCTCAATGCTAGCACCAGCCAAGCAGTTGGCTGAGCGCACGGAGAGTTCAATTTCATCAATACGTAGAGCCAATTTCTCCATCATCTCGTCGAGATCACGGTCACCACCGGAGTTTGCTTCTTCAAAGGAAAGGACATAGTCCTTGGCTTGATTGAAGGCTTCAAAATGGCGAATAGCGATCTGAGCGGCGAAGCTGACAGCTTCAACGGGCGAAACACGTCCGTCCGTCGTCACCTCAAGGATAAGTCTATCCAAGTCAGTATCTTGCCCAACACGTGTGTTCTCTACGCTGTACTTCACTAAGCGCACAGGAGAAAAGGCTGAGTCAACGAGGATCTCTTCAACCGCAGTGTTAACTTCATGGCGTTCGGAAGGGACGTAACCACGTCCGATCATTACGCTCATATCAACTTGACGGCGCATAGGCTTGGTCACGGTGAAGAGGTGCAACATTGGGTTGATCACTTCAAAATAACTGTCTTTAATGACGTCATCAAGAGTGATATCAACTTGGCCTTTGTTCTCATCGATGTCTTCTTGAGTGACTTCGATGATGGTTGTGAGGTGGCGCACTTCGCGAGGATTATCATCACGCTCAGTTGGCAGCTTACGCAGCAACGCACCTTTAAAGTTGAGGATGATGTTAGTCATATCCTCAATAATACCTTCACAAGCCATGTATTCGTGAGGCACACCTTCGATGTGAACAGAAACAATGGCTGGCGCTTCGAGCGAACTTAATAAAATGCGACGAAGAGAATTGCCAACAGTGTGCCCGAAGCCGCGCTCAAAAGGCTCGGCCACAAAACGGGCAAAGGTCGACGTCATCGAAGCTTCGTCGACAGAAATATTACTGGGCATTTCAAACTTGCCATACTTGACAGCCATGTAGCCACTCCTGCAAGAGATTCAGTTAATTTAAGCAATCGCGTAGGAACACCAACACATTAAACGCGTCTACGCTTGCGCGGACGGCATCCATTGTGTGGAACAGGTGTCTGATCACGAATAATAGTAATCAGTAGGCCGGAGCTTTGCAGCCCGCGGACAGCCGATTCACGCCCAGCGCCAGGACCGCGGAGGTTGACTTCAACCTCTTTAAGACCATAACCTTGAGCGTTTTTAGCAGCTTGTTGAGCAGCCACGGTTGCAGCGAAGGCCGAAGACTTCCTGGATCCGGAGTATCCCGAAGTACCAGCAGAGGCCCACGAAAGGACGTTCCCGGCTGGATCGGTGATGGTGATGATGGTGTTATTAAAAGTAGCAGCGACATGAGCAACCCCTGAGGTTACATGGCGCATGACTTTCTTTTTTGTACCCTTTTTAGCAGCGGCTTGTTTCACTAACGTTCAGCGCTCCTCTAAGCTTATTTCTTCTTGTTCGCGACGGTTTTCTTACGGCCTTTGCGCGTTCTGGCATTAGTCTTGGTGCGCTGACCACGTACGGGCAGTCCAAGGCGATGACGCATACCGCGGTAGCTATGGATCCCGATAAGTCGCTTAATATTGTTTTGAACCTGTCGACGTAAATCACCTTCAACGGTGTATTCCGACTGCAGAGTTTGGTTTAATCGTGAAATATCATCTTCTGAGAGGCCTTTGGCCCTCATATCTGGGTTTAAGCCCAGCTTTGCGATGATTTCATTCGATAACATTCTACCCACACCGTAAATATACGTGAGGCTGATCTCCAGCCGCTTATTGTCGGGGATGTCGACGCCAATTACCCTAGGCATTGAAAAAACTCCTAACCTTGTCTATCACAATGCAAACATACTAACATAAGAGCGCCTAAGTATCAAACGGTTTGTGCGCTCTTATCACTTTTTGGCCGTTAGGCGATAATACTACCGCCCACGGACCTTTCCACCTTTCATAAAGCCTTCATAGCGCTTCATCAGGAGGTGTGACTCGATTTGCTTAAGCGTATCGAGGACCACTCCAACCATGATGAGTAATGAGGTACCACCGAAGAAGTAGCTGATAGTCGTAGGAACGCCCATAATCCTGCCTACAATATTAGGTAGGATGGCTATGAGTGCCAACGATACAGCTCCGAATAGGGTGATACGATTCATTGTACTTTCCAGGTAATCTTGCGTCGGTTTCCCTTGGCGGATTCCTGGGACAAAGGCTCCATTCTTTTTCATGTCGGATGCTATCTGATCAGGCCGGAACTGGGTTGCGGTCCAGAAGTAGGTGAAACAGATAATAAGTAGCACATAAAACACGACATGAGCGTTGCTGCCGGGCGATAGCCAGTTGGCTACGGTGCCGATCCAGTTTCCTTGTCCCACAAATTGTCCAATAGTGGCTGGGAACATAAGGAGAGCTGAGGCGAAGATCACAGGGATAACGCCGGCATAGTTAATTTTTAGTGGAATGTAGGAGTTACCACCTTGGGTTTCCTTGCGTCCAACTACGCGTCTGGCATATTGCAGGGGTATCCTACGATGTCCCTGAATAACCATAATAGTGCCCCACACGACGCCTACAAAGACAGCGATCAGCGATAATACGCTGGCGAAGTTCATTTGTCCAGCTACTTGTGAGTCAAGGTTCAATTGTTGAACAATGAGTCCTATAGCTTGAGGCAGCTGCGAGACGATGCCTAAACAGATAATTAAGCTCATACCGTTGCCGATACCACGCTCAGAGATCTGTTCACCTATCCACATTAGCACCACGGTACCAGTAGTCATCGTGGCGATAAACACCAGATAGAAAAACCAAGGGGTCCCGAAGGCTTGCAATTCAAGTAATTCACTGCCAATAATACCAGGGCGGCTTAGGTTCATACCTAGGGCATATCTTGCGTACAAGCTGGCCTGAATGAAGGCCAAAACAAGCGTGCCGATACGCGACATTTTAGACATCTTACGACGTCCTTGCTCTGGATTTTCGCGCATCTCACGTTGTAGACCTGGAAAAACCGCGGTCAACAGCTGCACGATAATCTGAGCAGAAATGTATGGCATAACACCAAGAGCGATAACCGTCATATTAGAGAAGGCACCACCACTGAAAATATCAACTAACTGAAAAAGGTTTTGTCCGCCACCTGTTTGGCTACGGAAAAAACTAACAGCCAAGTCACCATTGATACCAGGTACTGGAATGAATCCGCCGATACGGCACACAACGAGCATAGCAAGTGTGAAGAGTATCTTAGCGCGAAGCTCCGGCAGCTGGAATATCCGTCTGATTGCTTCCATGTGTTTCGTCGATCGTTAGCAGTTTATGAACTTCGATTCAGGTTTCCGCTCGATGGGGGTGAGCTTAGCAAGGCAATAAAGCCAGCAATTATGCCGGGCCAAGGCCCGGCGTATCTCTACTTCTTCAGCAGCTTTAGGGTACTATGACTCTTGGTCAACTTCTCCTGAGCTGATTGGGAAGCGACGTCCACTTCAATAGTGAGTTTTTTGGTGAGCTCGCCATCGCCTAGCAATTTAATGCCATCGCGATTACCACTGACAACACCACGATCACGTAGAGTTTGCAGATTAACAGTGTCTCCGTTGTTAAACAGAGTGTCAATTTGACCTAAGTTAATCACTTCATACTCAGTACGGAAGCGTGCGTTGTTGAAACCACGTTGTGGTAGCTTCATGAAAAGACGGAACTGACCACCTTCATAGGTGTGACGTCTCTTGTAGCCGGAGCGGGATCCGGCGCCTTTTTCACCACGGCCACATGTTTTACCAGTGCCGCTGCCAAGACCACGACCTACGCGTTTGCGTTTTTTAAAGGGTCTGGTTGTATTTTCCAGTGTATGGAGTGAGCTCATGCCACGCCCCTTCTTTGCTTAATCTTTTCGCGCGAGCAGAGCTTTTGCAGAGCAATAAAAACGGCACGCACCTGGTTAATAGGGTTATTACCACCGAGGCTCTTAGCCATAATGTCTTTGATGCCTGCCATTTCTAAAACGGCACGAACCTGAGATCCGGCGATTACACCAGAACCTTTAGGTGTTGGCTTCAAAAGAACTTTGGCACCATCCCATGAAACGGTTACTTCGTGAGGAATGGTTGTGCCTTCGCGGTCGAAGGTAATGATATTTCTACGAGCAGCTTCGCCACCCTTCTTGATAGCGTCAGTTAGTTCGTTAGCTTTGGCGAAGCCATAGCCAACGCGACCCTTACCATCACCTACGAGAATGAGTGCGGAAAAACTAAACTTACGACCGCCCTTAACTACTTTAGCGCAACGGTTAACGTAGAGTACTTTTTCCTCTAGCTGAGCCTCATCGTGGCTCTTCTCGAATCCTTCTTTATTTTTCGCCATGTAAGCGTTTCCTGTCTTTTTAGAATTTGAGACCAGCAGCGCGAGCGCCGTCGGCTAAAGCTGCGATTACGCCGTGATACTTAAATCGACCACGATCGAAGATTACCTCTTCGATATTCAAATCTTTTGCGGCTTTGCCGATAAACTCGCCAAGTGCTGTAGCAGCTTCTTTACTTTTGCAGTTATTGTCTGTTTCTTTAAACTGCTTAGAAAATGTTGCTGTGCCTGCCAGCGTCTTGCCGTTTTCATCGTCAATCAGTTGCACTTGCAAATGTCGCAAGCTCTTAAATACTGAGAGTCGTGGACGTTCAGCAGTGCCGCGTAATTTCTTACGCACGCGCCATGCACGCTTCTTATGTCCCAATCTTTTTCTTAAAATCTGATTTTCCATTGCTACCTTCAGTGCAACCTTAAACTAAATATCTTATTTCTTCGCAGCCGACTTACCAGCCTTCTTGCGTACGAACTCGCCAACATAACGAATACCTTTACCTTGATAAGGTTCAGGAGGACGTATAGAGCGAATCGTGGCAGCAAGTTGTCCGACCTGCTGCTTATTAATGCCTTCAATAAGTATGAGGGACTTCTCAACCTTAATTTGAATTCCCTCAGGAATTTCAACTTCAGTTGGGTGAGAGAATCCGAGCTGAAGATCGAGGGCTTTGCCCTTGATGTTGGCACGGTAACCAACGCCGATCAATTCAAGCTGTTTCTTGAAACCTGTGAGGGTTCCAATAATCATATTATTGATAAGACTGTGATACAGACCTTGCCATCTGCTATGACCGCGACCGTTCTTCGCAATAGCGACGTTCACGTGTTCAGCGTCAATTGTGATGTCAACAGTATCATCGACTTTCTGGTGCAGCTGCCCTTTTGGACCTTTTACGGTGACAATGCCGTCGACAATTTTAACTTCGACGCCTTTAGGGATTGCAATTGGTACATTACCTTTACGAGACATTCTATGTAACTCCTTACCTTACCACACCAAACACAGTAGTTCGCCGCCAATGCCGCGCTTACGTGCTTCGTTACCTACCAACACTCCTTGAGAAGTGGAGACGATAGGAATCCCGAGTCCGCCGAAAAATTGCGGAATAGTCTCTGCAGTAACGTAGCGACGAAGACCGGGCTTTGACACGCGCTTCAAGCCTTGGATGACAGGATTGCGGCCAGTATATTTCAAATAAATGCGGATGACACCAACGGTGCCCTCTTTTTTGATGAGAAAATCATCAACGAGACCTTGTTCTTTTAGGATCTCGGTTAGTCGCTCACGCATACGGCTCCAGCTAAGGTCGACGTAGCGGTGCTTAGCGGTGAGTCCATTACGGATACGTGTGAGAAAGTCTGCAATTGGATCGCTTAAACACATGAACGTTAGCTCCTATTTACGATACGGTTACGACGATGGGTCGGTTTTTAAAAGGCACACCGAACTGTCTGAGCAGTTCGACACATTCGTCATCGGTTTTGGCGGTGGTGACGAAGGTGAGGTTCATACCTTGAGTGCGTTTGACCTCATCGAGGTTAACTTCAGGGAAAATCTGTTGATCTTCTAGACCAACGCTATAGTTGCCACGGCCGTCGCACTTTTCGCTAAATCCACGAAAGTCACGAATGCGTGGGCAAACGATGTTGACGAAGCGGTCGAGGAAATCCATCATACGTTCGCCGCGAAGTGTAACCTTCACGCCGATTGGTTGACCTTCACGCAGTTTAAAGTTGGATATCGCTTTGCTAGCGTATGTCAACACAGCTTTCTGACCGGACAAGGCAGTTAGTTCCTTAACGCAATCTTGGATGGCGTTTTTGTCCTTGGTCGCTTCTGCGATTCCCATATTGATGACGATCTTCTGCAGTTTGGGAACCTGCATGGGATTGACGTATCCAAACTTCTCTTGAAGTTCGGGTTTGACCTTGTCATTATATCTTTTCTTTAGCCTGGACATGATCTCTCTTCACTTACTTAGATTTTCTAACGGCACGCACCGTCACTTCTTCTTTTCCATCTTGGTAGTAAAGGGTGCGCTGCCCTTCCCCGTCCACCTTAACTTTAAGCTTCACGGGTTTGTTATCTTTGCCCGCAATGGCTATTTTAGAGATGTGGATGGGACGCTCGATGGAGACGATACCACCCTGCGGGTTGTCTTGTGATTTCTTCACATGTTTCTTGCACACGTTGATGCCCTGAATGATGGCGCGATCTTCGGTGCGGGAAAGGACAGTGCCGGTTTCTCCGCGGTCATTGCCAGCGGTGATAACGACTTTGTCGCCCTTTCGGATACGTTTATTTTGTAGAACCTTCTTAGTCATCGTGCTCTCTCTTTGAACTCTAAATTACTTCTGGTGCTAAGGAGCTGATCTTTAGGAATCCGCGGTCACGTACTTCACGTGCTATGGGTCCAAAGATACGGGTACCTTTTGGATTTCCTTTTTCGTCGATCAACACGCAGCTATTGGTGTCAAAACGCAACTTAGAGCCGTCTTTGCGCTTAATGTATCGTTTTGTACGAACGATAACGGCCCTAACGACTTCACCCTTCTTCAGGGCGCCATTTGGATCAACGTCTCTGACTGAACAGATAATAATATCACCAACTTGGGCGTAGCGTCTTCTGGATCCGCCAAGTACTTTAAAGCACTTAACTTTCTTAGCTCCGGAGTTGTCGGCTACTTTAAGCTTTGTTTCTTGTTGCAACATTCTGGCAATTCTCCCGCACTGAGGCGCTTAGCTATTCAACAATTATTGTGCGACACCGGTGACACGCCAACGCTTGAGTTTGGACAGGGGGCGTGTTTCGACGATGGTCACTGTATCGCCAATTTTTACATCTGGAGTTTCACAGTGAGCGTAGAACTTCTTCGCTCTTGTGACAACTTTGTCATATCTGGGGTGGCGCATCGTATGTTCAACTTTAACGACAACAGTCTTTTGCATTTTGTTCGAAACGACTGTGCCCTTTTGCTCTTTACGATTGCCGCGCTGTGTTTCTACCATGATAGTTTAACCTATTTGTTCTTTTGCTGGCTTTTCTTTTCGTTCAACACTGTCAAAAGACGTGCTTTATCACGGCGAACCTCACGCAGGCGGTGTGGTTTATCCAGCTTCTTATTCACTTGAAACTCGTTAATAAGATGAAAATGCTCTTTACGAAGGTCCTGGAAAGTCGCTTCAAGCTCATCAACGGTTTGATTTTGTAGTTCTTTACTTTTCAACATTGATATACCTAAACCTGTTCTACGCGTTCTACGAAGCGTGTTTTGAGGCCGAGCTTAGCGGCGGCACGACGCAGGGCGTCTTGAGCCAGCTCACGGGGCACGTTACCTACCTCAAAGAGTACACGTCCGGGGCGCACAATAGCTACCCAATGATCAACAGCACCTTTACCTTTACCCATACGTACTTCAAGCGGTTTCTTGGAGACGGAGTGGTCAGGGAATATACGAATCCACACTTTACCACGACGTTGGAAGAAACGGTTGATAGCAATACGGCAAGCTTCGATCTGCTGCGCGGTAATTCGACCGCGGTCAAGAGCTTGAATGCCGAATTCACCAAAGTGGATAAAGTTTCCACCTTTGCTGAGGCCGGTCATCTTGCCTTTTTGTTTCTTACGAAACTTCATTTTCTTAGGCATCAAGGTCATGTTTAGGTCTCCTTACGCACTAAATTTTCTTCGCCGCGATTGATCCATACCTTGATACCAATGCTGCCGTAGGTGGTTTCTGCACGGCCGTTTGCGAAGTCGATGTCCTGACGTAGTGTATGCAGAGGCATTGAGCCATCGATATACCACTCAGAACGTGCAATTTCGGCACCGCCTAAGCGACCACCACACTGAACTTTAATCCCTACAGCGCCTGCATCCATTGTGGACTGCATTGCTTTCTTCATTGCGCGGCGGAAAGGAATACGTCTTTCGAGCTGGCGTGCAATGCCGTCTGCAACTAGTTGTGCATCGAGGTCTGGGCGCTTAATTTCTTCAACTTCAATCCAGACTTCTTTGCCGGTGAACTTGAAGAGTTCTTTCTTGAGTGTATCGATCTCAGCGCCTTTCTTCCCGATAACAAGTCCTGGACGGGCTGTGACGATAGTTACTTCAATTTTATCTGCCATACGGCGGATTTTAATTTTGCTAGTGCCCTGCAAATTTGTCTTCTTCATCAAGAAGGCGCGTATACGCTGGTCTTCGATGAGAAGTGTGCCGAACTCTTTTTTATTTGCGAACCACTTGGAGCGCCAGTTTTTGTTTCTGGAGAGTCGTAGTCCGATAGGATTTACCTTCTGTCCCATTTACATGCACTCCTTATTCCACACCGACAACAACGGTGAGGTGGCTGGTTTTCTTTTGAATCGGATGCCTACCACCACGGTTCTTCGGTTTAATTCTTTTATGAATAGGACCTTGATCGACGCGTACTTCGACAACCAAAAGATCTTCGCGGCGCAGGTCCATGTTAGCTTCAGCGTTGGCTACAGCACTGTCTAGAGTTTTCTTGAGGAGGCGTGCTCCGCGAGAATTACCGTAGGTTAGCTGTATAGCGGCATCCTCGACGCTGCGACCACGGATGAGGCCGGCTGCCAAACGTGCTTTGCGGGGACACACCCTAATATACTTGCTGATGGCTTTAGCTCTATCCATTGCTTATTCCTTTTACTTTTTAACCGGGTGTCCCTTGAAGACCCGAGTAGGTGAAAACTCGCCGAGGCGGTGTCCGACCATATTTTCGGATACAAAGACACTGATAAACTTACGACCGTTGTGAACATCAAAGGTATGACCAACCATATCTGGAATGATCATGGAGCGGCGCGACCAAGTCTTGATCGTGTTCTTTTTGCCGTCCTTATTCATAAGGTCGACTTTTTTCTGTAGATGGTGGTCAACAAAAGGACCTTTCTTGAGAGATCTTGCCATAATTACTTCTTCCTTCGATCCTTCACAAGATACTTGTTCTCTTTACGTCGTGTGCGCATACCCTTGGTAAACTGAGCCCATGGGGTTTGCGGGATGTTACCGCGAGTACGGCCTTCACCACCACCGTGTGGGTGGTCAACTGGGTTCATGGCTGCACCACGAACTGTTGGACGAATACCCATCCAACGTCTACGACCTGCCTTGCTCTCAACCCGTAGGTTATGAGAATGGTTAGAGACTGCACCAAAGGTGGCGCGGCAGTTTTCGTTGATGAGGCGCATTTCGCCGGACGGTAGCTTAATCGTGGCATATCCCCCACTACGCGCCATTAGCTGGGCGGAGAGGCCTGCTGAACGAACAAGTTTACCACCTCTACCTGGTTGCAATTCAATATTATGAATTGTGGAACCAAGGGGCATTGCTTTCATCTGCATGCAGCAACCGACGTCAAATGGAGGCTGATCGCTGGTCGAGACCATTGCACCTACTAGTAGCCCTGCTGGGGCTAGGATGTAACGTTTCTCGCCGTCTACATAGTGCAATAGTGCAACATATGCGGAGCGGTTTGGATCATACTCAATTGAAGCCACACGTGCTGGGACGTTTAGCTTATCACGCTTAAAGTCAACCAGACGGATTTGCTTTTTATGGCCACCGCCGCGGTGACGGCAAGTGATACGTCCAAGGTTGTTACGTCCACCGGTACGACGTTTCGGCGCTAACAGTTGTTTGTGAGGCTTCACGGTAACGCGACGGCCTTCAACACGTGTTAGATCGACGTGTGTAGGCAGGATGAGCTGCCTAGTACCTGGTGTCATTGGTCTAAATTTTTTCATCAACATGTGTTAGAGGCTCCTCTTAAACGTTGTCCAGGTTGTCGTTTTCCTCTAACGTCACGATAGCCTTTTTAAAGGCTGCGGTGCGTCCAAGGCGGCCACGTACGCGGCGTTGTTTGGACTTGACGTTGATGGTGTTCACTTTGACTACGCTGATGCCCTTATCTTTATAGATCTCTTCTAGAGCTGAGGCAATTTCTTGCTTACTGGCGCTAGTGTCGACAATAAAGACATATTTGGGTGAAGAGCAGCGTCTAACGGAAGCATTGCTTTCGTTATTTTTCAGCTCGCGCAGCATCTGTGCCTTTTCAGTCACATGCTGATACTTCACGATTTGATAAGGATCTTTTGTTGCCATGTCGTTGGTCCCTTTATCCTTAACTCAACCACTCGTTTATTTCTTGCAGGGCTGCCGCTGTAACGACGATATCATGTGCGATTAACAGGTCATAACCACTGGTGTTTCTGGCGAGTTGGAACTCGACACGTGGAATGTTGTTAACGCTCTTAATGAAGTTGTCGTGTTGGTGGCATGGAGTACTAATAATAGCTCCAGTGTCCCTTTTCTCATAATTACCTTCGCCCAAAATCAATGTTCTTCCGACTAGGCCAGCGGCTTGTAGGAAAGTTGCAATTGACTTGGTCTTAGGGGCTGATAGCTTTGTATCTTCGAGAACAATAACGCGATTATCGCGTAGTTTCTCGGCTAGTAGAGCTCTGATAGCAGCTCGGCGCTCTTTTTTATTGAGTCTAATATGCTGATCGAACTTAGGACGTGGGCCGTGAGCGCGACCACCACCACGGTGGTGAGGTGCTACTAGAGTACCTGCTCGGCCTTGACCGGTTCCTTTCTGTGCAAAGGGCTTTTTGGTCGTGTGTCGGACTTCAGCACGTGTTTTGGTGCTTGCTGACCATTGACGGGCGTTTGCACGCAAGGCAATGATGTAGTCTTTTATCATCTGACCATTGGCTTCTGCCTCGACCAACTCTTTGTTGATTTCGACGGTGCCAAGCTCTTTACCGGATAGATTGAATTTTTTTACTGTTGCCACAGCTTAACTCCACTAGTGCGCTTGGTTGTTGTGTGCTTAATCGCTGGAGAAATGAAAACGAGATCACCAGGAGAGCCAGGGATAGCACCTTTAACCAAGATAAGGTTTTCGTCTTTGACGATCTTGATGACTTGTAGGCCTTGTACGGTTACTTGTTCGGAGCCCATATGACTAGGACGAGGGCCACCTGGGAAGCAACGACCAGGAGTAGTACGCATACCGGTGGAACCTGCGTGGCGGTGAAAGCCAGAACCGTGTGAAGCAGGTCCGCCAGCGAAGTTGTATTTCTTCATGGTACCTTGGAAGCCCTTACCTTTGGAAACGCCTGTCACATCGACATAGGCAATTTCTTCAAAAGCGTCGACGCCGATTTCTTGACCAATCGTGTACTGGTCAGTTTTTTCGACGCGTGTTTCAGCAAGGTGCTTACGAGGCTCGATGTTGTTTTTCGCGAAGTGTCCGCGTTGAGGTTTCGGCGTGCGAGCCTCTTGGCGACGTGGGTCCTTTGCCTTGACTTTCTGGAAGCCAATCTGCACTGCATTGTAACCGTCTGTTTCAGTTGTCTTGACTTGCGTCACGACGTTCGGTTCCGCTTCGATAAGCGTACAAACGATTACTGCACCTGTGTCGTCAAAAAGCTGGATCATTCCACGCTTTTTTCCCATTAACTTTAGCGCCATATGTGTATTCCTTACATACAACTTGTTTGTTGCTTTCACATGCACAGGATAAATACAGGGGGAGGTTTTCCCCTCCACCCTCCACCATTTAGGTAAAGGTTGTGTATTCGGCCGGTCACTTGGGCATTTCTGGATATGAAATACACCCGTAGAAAGCTAAACAGAGAGACTAACAAAGGGAGCGATTTTTCCACAATAGAAATCTTGCCCTAATCTTTACAGGGGTCCTATTAGAGGATGAAGTAGGGTTCAAAGATGGGTTTTGGGGGCTTAATTCAAATTTTCTGTATGACGTGTTAGAGCGAGTTGAATTTGGATTAATCCATGGTCCTTTTTGAGGGGAAATGGACGATATGGACGATATGGACCTTAGGGACCTTATGGACAAGGTAGCATTGTTTATGATGGTAGTAGTTACGATTTAGAGCGTTTGGGTGGCTTGGTGGAGATTTCTTTGATGGTAAGATGGCGACCATTTCGTAGGCGCGCTTGGGGGTTAATCCCCTTCAGGTTTGCGTTTGGAAAGGGTTGTGCGAGTTCTAGCAGGTCGGCGATTTTGGAGTTTGATGGTAGGTCGTACTCCCCTGGCTGAGAGACTGCGCCTTGAATGGATACCGAAATGCTCTGTTTGGTTTGTGTTTCGTTGGTGAAGTCGGGAATGGGTGGTTCATTATCCCAAAAGGCGATGAATATTACCAGCATGACGAGAAGAAGTATGCTGGCGACGGATATCCATTCGTGTGTTGCTAGTTTTGTGGGCATAGGTGGCTTTGATAGGCCATCCAGAATGTTATCTGGATGGCTTTCTATGTGAAATGGGTCGTTTAAGCTACTTTCTCTTTTACTGCAGTAATGGCTCGTTTTGCGGTATATGCAATGTCTTCTTGCCTGCATTTTTCAGATAGGTTTAGGTATAGGCAATACCCTGCTGTTCCTGCTGCAACAAAGCCTAGAACACCTGTTACAACTATACCAGAAGCTGTTGTTACAAATGTCGTTGCGGTTAGAAGGAGGATACGTACGGCTACTTCAGCAACGGTTCCTACTAGGGCTAGATATGCACATGTAGAGATGTCGCCGCTACTTATCTTTTGTAGCGCGGTTATAGCGGAGAAGCTAAAACCTGTTGCAGATGTGACTAGAATGAAGTTTCCTAACGAAGCTGATGCTACAAATGCTAGGGGCTGAACACCGTAAACGCTGAGGGTGCCTAGCGTATCGGCTAGTCTGCTGGAGTTAATCCACTCAAGATAGTTTACAAAGCTGATGGTAGCTGCTGCATCACTTGCGGCAAAAAGGACGTTTGCAACTATGCTAAGATAGTCTTTTGCTTTTAGAGCACATGAAGCACCACAGCCTAGAAGGTAGTTTAGGTCCCCTACAATATCAATTGATTTAAAGCCCATGTGAGCTTCTACCAATGTGGGTGTGGTACCGCGCATAAAAACACAGGGCATGGCTATTTGTCCGCTTGAAATAGCGATCTTGACCAGTGTGTGAAGGCCTTCTGTTGATCCGACCATTTTAGAGGCGGCGCACAGATTACGTCCAAACCATGTTTGCGATTCAACCTCTGCCTTGGCGTAACCGAGCCAGCCTTTTAATGTAGACGTGACTGCACCCGGAAATCGCTGAATGCTCTCCATGTTGAGCTCTCCTTTAATCATATTGCTTTGATGCGCCTCGGAAACCAAAGATCCGAGGCTTTGGCTATACTACGCAAAATAATGATTTGTTTGGCAGGAAAAATTTGAATGTCATTGCTATATGACGAGCCTAGTAAGATAGGAGTCCACCTCAGCGAACATGAATTCAACACAAAGTCGCAGAGGCGCTAAGAAGATGAATAATATTGTGTGGTATTGAGATAGCGGAGCGGTGACTTGTCTCACCGCTCTCGTGTAGTCTATTTGCGTTTGGCGTTTTGTGCTTCGTAAACGCTCATAACAGCTAGGCCTGCAGCGATTGCAGCAGCTGTGCTGGTAACAAAGAAGCTCGCTGGGGCAGCAATTAGTGCGCCTGCGCCTAAAACGAATGATTTGTTAAAGAGTTCACTAACGCATCGCGCCAGACAGACGTTGTTTAGTCGTGAGTCGTCACCACGATAGGCTTTCAGTGCGCATTCTACGCCCCAAACGATGTAACCTATTAGTGCTGTTACCACGATAAATTGTCCGACGGTGGCGGCTGTTACGCCGAATACCGCTAGGCTGCCGATGGAAACACTAATAGATGCATAATCAAGGAGCTGATAAGTAGAAGCCCAATCAAGAGTAGTAGCGATGTCCGAGACGGTAAAGGCCACGTGGTGTGCAACAGCTAAAGCACCTTCCCAGGTTTCGCGGAGCAAATCGTTGGTTAATTTGGTTCCAAGAAAGTACTGACCATCGAGAACAATACGCACGGCAGCAACAAAACTGTCGGCGGCTCTAAATGGTGTCATTATGCGAACGGTATCAAAAATAGGTGATGCGACGTTTGCCACGGCGGCTATGAACCTTGAGGTGTACTGAATGCCTTCGGCGGTTCCCATTAAGGTTGAGAAAGAGCCGAAGGATGTTGAAACACGCACCCACAAGGTTGGTTGTGGCGGTGTAGGTGCTTGCGTATGGAAAATGTTCCAAACATTATGACTAGCGGAATGTGCTAACGGTAACACTATTATTGCCTCCCACGGACGGTTTTATGTTCGGATGTCTACAATTAGACATCCGTTTTACAGCCAGTATGTGAGGTGCTGAGAGTCTATGCTCTTACCCATTGTGGGTTCATCCAATCTGGGAATGTGATGGCACCTTTATTTTTATAACTATCCATTAAGATCTTAGTTAGACCGAATACTGCTGTTAATATGGCTATAGCAACCCATGCATAACTCAGAGCAAAAGCTGCGGTGGCGAGGTATATTTTACCTGCGTCTGCTCCGATACTGATTGCTGCTCGTGATGTGCCAAAGGTGTCTTTCCAATTGACGATGGTGATCGAGTTATTAACTATGGAGAATACGCATGCGATTACTAAGAAAAAGTCTTTACAGCCTGCTAGTCCTGCGGAGAATGCTGCACGTCCAAAAACAGTGCTGCCACCGATACGTGATGCCATTCCGCCAAGATATTGTGTGTCTGCTTGCAGCAAGCCTTCGGTAGACATCAATCCAACTGTGTTCAATAGGCGTCCAAATTCACATGTTTTGGAAGCGGCTAGAAAGGCTACGTTGGTATTTTTTAAGGTGGATTCGATGCCATGCCCTTTCATAAAAAGAGGCTTGCCTTTGTCATCTACTTTAACAAATTCATTATAGCGGCCGAATACTGCGAAGGCTGAGAATACGCCGTCGATATACTTGAGTTCTTTTGAGAGCCATCCCCAGTACTTGGTATTCACGTCGGGGAGCATCATCATTCCTACGGATAGGCCGCAGGCTAGCTTTAGTGTTTTGTCAAGGCCGTCACTGGAGCTTCGGATGCGATCTGCGGCGTCTACAACAGTGTATAGTGCGCGGACCATACATATCCAAATTCTCTCGACTATGGATGGTGGTGGTGGTGGTGGTGTGGGTTTTTTATATCCCAACCAACTCGAGACCTGTCCAAAAGCACCTGATATAATAGGTAGTTCCATGTTCTCCTCTTCCTCTCTGCCGCTCTTAAGTTTTTATCTTGGATTATGTTTCACGCCTTTAGGGACGCCTTTAAGTTCTATGTACGCTGATGCTATTCCGAGGCCATTTGCTATCATGCCTAGGAATCCAGCGGTCATTAGACCGATGGGTGTGCTAAGGGCTGCAGTGCAACCGAGGATAAAGCTCTTGTGAACAACTTCAGACACACAAGTTGCTAACCACAACTGATCGCGTAAGACGTTTTTGTCGCCTTCTTTGGCATCAGACAGGTCATTAAATGACTGTATGCCTAGGAATAGAAACGCTGCTGTCTGAATGTGTAGGGAGTAGGTACCGATAACCACAGCGCCTACTACAGCTGGCATGGTCAATCCAAACACTGAAATGGAGCCGATAAATAGAAACACTCTGCCTAGATCAACAAGTCCCATATATCCGATGAGGGCCATTGAGGAGCCAAAATCAGCGATAAGGAAGGCGATGGTGCTGGCGCTGCTGGCTATTCTACCTGCAACTGCTTCTGTCCAGAATTCCAGCTCAAGTACGTTTTTAGCTGAGGCGACGAAGCGTAGGCCGTCGATAAACTGATCGACATCCAAGAAGGTAATTGAAAACTTACGTAGGAAAATAGCGGGCTCGATAGTAGCAGCAAAACAGGTGAAGAATTTCACTGTGCTATGAAAGGTTTCGGAGTAATTGACGATGTCTGTCCAAGCGCCAAAATTCTCTGAAAAAACTTTATAACTATGTCCTAAAAACGTCGAGGAATCTTGTGTTTCCTTAGGCTTAGAATTGAGCCCTGGCACTAGTGAAAACAAATTATTCCATGTAGAAATACCACTGACGGCAATTCCCATTTTACCTCTCTCTCCATAAATTAAGCCGAATTGAAAGTGCGGAACTTTAATATCATCAAGATATTGTTGTAAAGCACTTTCGAGCCGATAGCTTCTTTTTTTCCCTCAGAGAAAGAGCTTACCTTACTGATGTTAAGGATGCGTAAAGAGATGGTGTCGAAATGGTAAAGACTGGGTAAAGATTTTGTAAAACAGGCTTCTAAATAGCTCTACAGATGAGTTATCTTTTCGATGTGAGTGATAAAAAATGAGCTTTGGAGGATACTAGAGAGTAAAAGAATCTTTTGAAATACCGCGCATCATATCCTCAGCAGGCATGGCTCTTTTGCCTTCTGGTTTAACTTCCAAAATGCGAATGGCATGGATTCCGCATGCGATGATGAGTCCTTCTTTGCCATAAGATAAAATGGCACCAGAAGTACCTGTTAGGGTTTTGACAACGGATGTTTTTAGGATTTTGAGGCGTTTTGGAATGCCATTGATATTAATGGCGCACCAGGCTCCTGGAGCTGGGTTGGTTCCCCTAACTAAGTTATGGATATCTTGTGCATCACGCGTCCAGTCGATCTGACAGTCTTCTAGCTCAATTTTCTTTGCGAATGTTACTTGGCTGGGGTCTTGGGGTGTGGCTGTGACTGCACCTTTTTCCAGCTTATGTATGACGTCGAGGAGCGCAACGGCTCCTAGATGCCTCAAGGAGTGCTCAAGTTCGCCATAGGTTACGTCGGGAGCGATTGGACTAATAACAGTGGAGATCACGTCCCCTGCATCCATTTCTTTAACCATATGCATGATGCATACGCCGGTTTGTGTTTCCCCGTGGATGATGGCTTGCTGAATAGGTGCTGCGCCGCGAAATTTTGGTAGAAGGCTTGGATGTACGTTGATGCATCCCTTTTTGGGGAGCGCAAGAACGGATTCTTTAACGATCTCGCCATAGGCAACCACGACAAATAGGTCAGCTTGGTAGGAAGCAAGTACTTCGACGAATTCGGGACTGGAGGAGCGAACGGGCTGGTGAACGGTTAACGAGTGCTCTAGAGCTACTTGTTTAACCGGGGAAGCTACGGGATCACCGGAACGGCCTTTGGGTTTATCAACACGTGTGACAACAGCTGCGACGTCCACCTTGTTGTCTAACAGGTAGGTAAGGACGTCTGCAGCGAATTGTGGTGTGCCGAAAAAGATGACTTTCATATATGGCTTAAACGACGATACCGCCGCCAGTGGGTTCATTTACGAGGGCTTCTTTTTCTTCTTCGTCGTTGAGCCAACCATCTTCGTGTTGGGTGCGTCCGCCTTGCAGACCAATTAGTCCGCGAACTGTTGCACGACAGAATTCGATCCAATGCTTAACTTCAGGCAATGGTTGAAGTTCTGTTTCTGCACGTTCGAGGGCTTCGTTGATGTGTAGTTGAGAGCGATAGAGTAGACGGAATGCTTTGCTAAGCTCTTGTCGTGTTTCGAGGGTGAAACCGCGGCGTTTTAGACCGATAAGATTAAGGCCGCCGAATTTAAAAGGGATACCGGCACCGATGGTGTATGGTGGAACGTCGTGTGTTACGCGACTTAGGCCGCCGACCATGGCGTAACAGCCAATACGTACAAATTGGTGTACTGGAGTCATACCGCCGACGATGGCATAGTCTTCGACAACGACGTGCCCTGCGAGAGTGGCGTTGTTGCTCATGATAACGTTATGACCCAAGGTGCAGTTGTGAGCTATATGGCAGTAAGACATGAGCATGGCGCGGTCGCCAATGGTGACGCAGCTGTCTTCGCGAAGGGATGAGTTGATGGTGACAAACTCACGGATTTCGCAATTTCTGCCGATCTTGACGTATGTTTTTTCGCCTTTGAAACTGAGAGCTTGTGGCTTTGTACCTATGCTAGCACCAGGATAGATGGTGGTGCCTTCGCCGATAGTTGTATAACCGTCAATATAGGCATGGCTCTTAATGGTAACGTTATCATGTAGCGTAACGTTCTTCTTGACGACCGCAAACGCCTCTATTGTGACGTTATTGCCTATCTGGGCACCCGATTCGACAAGCGCCAGGGGATGTATGTTTGACTTGTGGTTAGGTTCGCTCATCGACTCTCATTCTCGCAGTTTATAAATATTTTCGGGTGGGAAGCGCGGCTACCACGCACAGCGATGCGGGTCACACGTGTCTCCAGCTCAACTAAATTAAATTTTTCCGTGCTCTACAAAAGCGTAGCCTAGTTCAACTTGGACCGCAAGTCTATCCCCTACCATCGCTTGACCAGTTAGGCGACCGCCTTTGCTGCTAAAGTGGTGTTGTTCGCCGTGGATGATTAGAACGTCACCAGGACGAACGGGATAGCGGAACTTAGCGTTTTTAATGTAGAGCAACACAGCTGTTTTATCCTCGACGGCGCGCAAATGTGCAAGCACGGCACCGGCTTGTGCGATGGCTTCGAGGATTAGAACGCCTGGCATAATAGGTTCGTCAGGCCAATGGCCGGCGAAAAAGGGTTCATTAATGGTAACATTTTTTTGTGCCACGATGGTGCCTTTCTCGACGTCGACAGCAAGTATTTTGTCGATAAGCAAGAAGGGATAACGATGAGGCAAAATTTTGGCGATTTTCTTGATGTCCAAAGTCTGTTGGAGATCAGTGGTTGAAGCAGGCATCAAGTTTCTCCATTGGTAAAAGCGTTACAAAGTTTTTTCGAGAAGGTCTTATGCGACGCATGTCCCGAACGAATGGCAATAATATGGGCTAAAAAGGGAAATCCTACCAGAGACAAATCTCCGATGAGGTCTAAAACTTTATGGCGTGCCATTTCATCAGGGAAAAAGAGACCATTTTTGCTAAAGACGACATCGTCTTTGATGACGACGACGTTTGCGAGGCTGCATCCTTTGATGAGGCCTCGATCAATGAGTGGGTCAATTTCCTCATACAATCCAAAGCTGCGGCATGGGGCGATTTCGGTCTTGAAGATTTCAGGAGTGACGTCTGAGGAGAAGAATTGTGCTTTGAGGAGTGGATTTTGAGGATAATTAAGAGTGTAACTGACCTTAAATCTGTCGCACGGGAGTGCTACGAGGTGTGTATCACCTTCGGTGTGGTAGACGGGGTGGTTGAGGCTGCGGATGACTATATTGGTGTCTAGTTCAACAATGCCTGCTTGCTCGATCATATTGACAAACACATCGGAACTGCCGTTACCTACGGGAGGCTCGTTGCCTTCTACTTCGACGAATACGTTGTCGACCTCGTAGGCGCGAATGGCGGCTAGCACGTGCTCGACGGTATGTAGGCGAACATCTCCACATCCAATAGTGGTATTTCGTGCGGTGTCACGAATATTATCTACGCAGCAGCGAATATGTGGTCTGTTGGGTAAATCAGCGCGACAAAACACAACACCGGTATCCGCTTCCGCTGGGTGGAAATGGATAGCGACAACTTCGCCAGTATGCAGACCCATGCCTGAATAGGTGACTTTATTGCGTAAAGTGCGTTGTTTACGATAGAGAGCGGTCACAGACCCCATGTATTGGCCTACTCCATGCCGGACAAATTAGAAGGTGCTATGCTACTGTATTTGTGGGTTAAAAGCAACCCTGACGCCCTACGCAACGATTTTCACTATTTGGTGTGGACAAAACTCACGTTTAACACTCATTTGAAAAGATCGGCAATTGCGAACAAACCTCGCAAGATCTTGTTCACATTGTGCTAAAAATTTCTGACTGGGGGGCGTGCGACTTCTAGTCATTTTTTTGTAGCTTTGCGACAGTTCCATCCCTTCGTATACGAGATCCAGCTGCTGGCCTTGCAGTCGATTCAACTGTTTTTTCAAGGCGTAGAAATATTGTAGTTCTTCGACACCGTCTGATTCCTCAATTCCTTGATAGATTTCCGTTCTCTGGTCGCTTAAATCTTGATCGATCGCTTCCAATATTTTTATTTGTTTTTTTACGGTGGTCTTTGAATTCGTACAAAAATCCTTCACTACTCGGCTAGAGGCTTTTTCCCCTTTGTGCCAGGCCCACCAGTTCTTTATGCCCTTAAAACAATTAGTGGCTGTATGAGAAAGGACCAAGGTCAACGCTAAATTGTCTGCAAAACCTGAGGTTAATGCTGGATTAACAGAAAAAGTCTCCAATTCCCTCGCTTGAGAAGAGCCTTCCCAATTACTCGGTGAAGTGCTCTTAGGGTTTATACTACCGACTAGCTGAGGGATGCCTGTGGTTACCGACGTTGTTGGCGGCAGAAGGGCCTTTGCATTTACAAAGTGATGTGGAAGCGAGTAGCTATTCAGGGCTAGATCCTGATGTACAAAGGGAAGCAAATTCACTAATGAATTCAGAGTGACATAGGTTCCTGCTTTTAAATAGTGTGAAAAACCGCGAGCCTTAATGTAAGCATATTCGACAGCTTTGAATTCAAAAATTCGAGTGGGCGAATGCAAATGGCCGTACCCGACCTGTTGGTCTGTGACGTAATCCATCACCTCTCCAGCACCACCGGCATTTTTGAACACCTTGCTGACAAAGTCGATGCAGTTCTCTGATGTTAGGAAATAACTACATGCTTGTTCTGGGTTATCGACACAGGAAGTCTCGACAGTATGAATTGTGTCTAATGCTTTTTTTGCTTGGTCGTCTGTTACATAGAACATAATTTTCAGAGAGTTTCTGGTGTCTGAATCATTTTCGTACCAATTTTCATTACCTATGTTACCGACCTGCTCCTGTGTCATCATGAAGTTATTCACGATGTAGTCCTGATAGGCGTACCTTGCTTCGCGAGCGAAGGATCCCACCGTTTTCTTAATCACTCCAGGGGATGGAATACCATCGAAGATTGATATAGGTGCTGGGGCATTGCTAATAACGCCTTCAGCTGCATATCTAGCTACTCTACCGGCCGTAAAGACTGCACCTACACCAAGACTGGCAACTGACGGTGCAGTGTAGATCACACCATTAGCGGTCAAGCGAGAGACTTTACCAGTTACGGAGATCGCGCCTTTTCCAAGGGGGACAAATCTTTTGGCTAATGTTCCAACATATGTTGCTAGTGCGGTAGTGGTTTCGACACCGTCGGCTAGAGCATCAATGACTTCAGTTATCGAAATTTCATCATCTAAAAGTAGCGGTTCAAATTCGTCGGAGTAATCAAGTATGAAGTTTATGACTTCAATAATTTTATGCGGATCGGGGCTCATGTTTGACAGCAGCTGTAGTGCTTTCTGAGTAGCATTACCACAATGAATTCCTGTCTGAACCATAGCGTCAAAGAATGCCCTTTCGATGTGCAGATTAGATGGATAATCCTCAAAATCAATATGGCCGTCTTCGTTAGCCAACGATTTCATATGTTCCAGTACGATGCTAAAAGGAGTGGCTAGCAATCCCCCTGCATCGCTTAAAACCGTATTGCGGGAGTTGACATAGTCTCGAAGCTTACCAATTTCTTGTTTCGAAATGAGTATCTCGGAACCTGTTTTCTGGTCAGACAGATTGGCTACGAAAAGAGTTAGGAGGCTTAACGGTCCAATCATCTGCTCAACAGAGTCGGATGTACTGATGAGGTTCAAGGCGTCACCAATGGCAAGATTAGCAAAATCGCTAGTGGTAGTTTTAGAGTCATCGTCGACAACTGCTTGTGTATCGGGCTCCTGTATCCGCTTGGCCGTGTTTTGAATAGCACCTGTCAGTTTCATGCCACGAGGATAGAAGCCTCTATTATTGTTAAAGGGTTGACCTTCATCACAATTTCTACACTCTAGCCTAAGAAAACCGTGGCCTGGACTGAGGTAGGCAACTAGAACATTGGCTCCTTGGTCACTGACCCATTCACTACCATACTTGGCAGTCATCAAATGATCTCGCACCTCGACAGCATTAACGTTGCGAAGATGAAGCACCCTGCCGTCTTCTAAACGTACCATGACATTGCAAGAGCTCTGAGCGATAGTTAATGGAAAAGCAAACGCTTCGATAGGAACAGCCTTCAGGATTTCCATTTCACTAGTCGTTGTACATGCTTCCAGCTCAAGAGGAGAAAAATAAGCCTCTTGATTTGTAAGAATTTCCTGGTCGATGCTTAGAGCGACTAAATAACTCATCAAATCAACATTGCCGCTGCGGGCTGCTCGCTGAAGATTAGTTACCCCAAAGCTATCGGGCCGGTTTAGGTTTGCGGCTTCTCCGGGACGCATTTCTAACATGGCTTTTACTTGGATCTCGCTTCCAGCAATAATGGCACGCTGAAAAGGGGTGAGACCTTTATTATCGGCAATGACGATAGAGGGTGAAGCGCCGTGTTCAAGTAATAGGAGGACCATCTCGTCATTTCGGCCATTTACCGCAGAGGCAAGAGGAGTCATGTTCTCTAAATTCGGGACATTTACGGACTCTGAAGCGCCAAGTTGTAGCAACTCTTTCGCTAAATGTACGTTGCCTGATTGCACGGCAGCATGAATTGGGGTTAGCCCCTGCGCGCCAGGAACGTTGAGAGTCTCTAACTTACATTCTGACATGAGCTTTCGCACTGCGAGTAAATCGCCCAGAATAATTGCCTGAAGAATAGTTTCAGGTTCACAAATTAGTGGTACGTCATCGAGTTGGGTTTCCATGCAAGGAGAAGTAACGTCGTCTTCGACTAACCCTTCGGTTGATGGAACGTAACCTTGATTAACTAATTGGTAATTAATTTGATTCAATCGACACCTGTAAATAACAATCTACGACAATTATACATTAAATTAGTTTAATTTTCCATATTATTAAACTATTTAACTCAATTCAAAGAGTGGGCTGAAGCCCCCTTATGAGGAGGAACTTCAAATCAACGAGGAATAGACAACCTGTTTAACACTTTTAAAGAATCAACATACCCCGAAAGTCGCTAACGACAAGCAAAGAACAGGTTAATTTTCAGTTAAGAATATAAAATAATTACTTCATTCAAAATTAACATGCCAAACTATAGAGAACCTAAATTTTGCATCTTCTTTGCGCCTTGGCGTTAAATCCCCCATTATTACAAGGGCCCCAAGAGAGTTTTGCAACGGTCTAGGAAAACCGCGAGTTGGTGTTCTGACGAGGCTAGTAGTTTTTTTGTAGGCTGAGATCGACTTTTGCCAAGCCTTTTAAACTTCTGTTCCAGATTAACGGCTTCAAACATTAGGTCTATTCTTGCGTTCTGAAGATGATGATTTTTTGGGCTTAGGTCCATCGCGTCCAAAGCCTCCCCCAAATTCGTTAGATCATCTATTTTCTTGTCGATACGGACTTGTGCTCTTTCACAAAATTCCTTAGTTTCTTCCAGGGATGCTTCAGGACCCGTATGACTAATCCAAAAGTTCTTTAGAGACTTGAAAACATTTTGAGTGATCTTGGTAAGAACAAAAGCTAATGCTACGTTCCCTGCGAGATCTCCCTGATAATTGGGCACAGATAGAACGTCGTCATCATTAACAACCGGTTTGGACATCGGTGCTACAGTCCCCTGCAGGTCCGAGATAGCTACGAAATGATGCTTTGGAGGTGCGCAAAGCGATTTATGAAGTGCACTTTGAAGGTAGTATTGCCAACCACGAGATCTTACATACGCGTATTCCAACGCTTTATTTTCTGGAATTTCAGTAAAAGTATGTAGATGTCCGTAACCTACCTGTTCGTCGGTTACATAGTCCATTATCTCCCCTGCCAGTTCACTGTCGGAAAACACGTTTTGGACAAAGTCCACGCAATTTTCCGAAGTAAAATAGTATCGACAAGAGGCTTGCGGATCATTTTTACATGAATGTTCGGTGTTTTCTATAGATCGAAGGGCCTTCCTAGCCTGATCATCTGTAAGGTAGAAGGTTACTTTGAGCAGGTTGTTAAAGTCGGAATCCTTTTCATACCCATGATCATCTACAACGCTCCCTGTTTGCTCTCGAAACAACATGTATTTGTTAATGACAAGATCTTGCGCGAGGCTTTTAAGCTGCCGGAAATATTGTTTCGCTACGTCTAGAGGCAACACAGTTAGTCCTGCTCCCACCCCAAGTACTGTGGCATAAACGGGCGTTGTGAGGAATTTTCTGGGTGAAACAGGGAGATGAGTAGAGTCTAGCGCCAAAGACATCCCAAGATTCGCCACGATGGAAACGGTATGAGCCTTAGCTTCCGGTGTTTTTTTACCGGTCGGATAAAAGCCCCTATTTTTATTGTAGGGCTTACCGTAATCACAAGTTCTACACTTCAAACGCAAATAGCCATGACCAGGATTTAGGTAAGTTGTGAGAACATTGGCCCCATGATCGCTAACCCACCCATCACCATACTTAGTGCTCATGAGATACTCTCGAATTTGCACCACGTCAACATTGCGCAATTTCAGCACTTTCCCATCAGCCATGCGTATCATTACGTTACAGAAATTCTGAGCAATGGTTAGAGGAAATGCGATTTTTTCGATTGGTAGCGACGCCATCCAAGCCATGTCACTTCTGGCCGTACATGCTTTCAATTCTTCTGCGGAAAAATAGGTTTCTCTATTCGTAATAATATCATTTTCAATGACATAAGATATTAACAGCCCGACCACTTCCATATTTCCACTTCGGGCAGCCCGTTGAATATCGGTTACTCCAAACTTGTCCGGTTGATTTAGGGTAGGCGATAGCTCTGATGAGCTCTGTAGCATCTCTTTAATCTGAGAAATTTTACCCCCAATAATGGCGCGTTGAAAAGGAGTGAGCCCTTCGCTATCGGGAATGTGATATGATGCAGAAGTGCTCTCGTCAACCAACAAGTGATTTTCAACTTTAACCGCGTCTTTATCTCTTAAATTGGTTGAGTAATGATTTTCATTACAAATAAAAGATCTATCGATTTCCATAAAATAATTTAAATTTAATTTGAAATGCTAAAAATTAAACATAACACAACAAACAAACTAAATCAATATTAACGACTTAGAAATCGGATTAATTAACAAATCTTGGGCGTTCCGAGAATAATAACTGGTACTTCCTGGGAAGATCTGGTGAAAAATAGAAGACGGTAGGAGAAAAGCACCGCCATGAGAGCGAAGACCAAGATTAGCCGATCGCCTAGATGAGTGTATAGCGTGGGATAATGATAAAGCGGGAGGTCGACCACTAGGGCTCCAGCTGCGGAGATGGTGGGATCGTCCCCTGTCCCTAGAACAGCCACGGTGCGGCCAAGACTATCGATGGCGCCGGTGACCCCTGTATTTGCCGAACGAACCAATGGGATACCCATTTCCACGGAGCGAACACGGGCATGATCAAAATGTTGCTGTGGTAAACGAGAATCGGGATACCAACCATCATTGGTCACATTAACTAGCAGTTCTGCACCCTGGGCGCGATTGTGCCGCATGAGGTCACCAAAGGTCTCTTCGTAGCAAATGGATATACCAAACTTTGCCTTAGAACAGGACAGCACCTTAGTGGTTGTTCCAGGTGTGAAAGAAGCAACAATGCCATAGCGCGCAGCAAGATCGCGACAGAAGGAAAAAGGAATATACTCCCCCATCGGCAATAAGACTTGTTTTTCGTAACGCGTTTGCTTGCCGGATGTAGGGCAAAAGTGGTAGGCGGCACTGTAACTGTGAAAGCGACCGTCAGCGCCTTCATCTTCATCCTGGAGACCGGAAACGACGCTGGCATTATATAAGTTGGCGATTGTTTGAGCGATGTAGGCATTGCTGACAAACCATTGTGGCCCACCGAGAGTGGTGGCTTTGTCCGCTAAGGGCTTGCTAGGTTCTGGCATAGCCTCCCAGGCATCGGGACCAAAAACAGAGGCCAGTAAACCACGAACAGTATTCAAGTGATAAACAGGCCAATAAGTCCCAAATGGCACTAAGTACTCTGGGAAGACAATGAGATCGATCGTGCGTCCACGATGCGGCTCGATGAGCTCAAAGACCTCGCGCCACTGGTTTAGAACATAGGTCAGGGCATTTTCAGGAGTTGAAAAGGCACCATCACTTTCCACTGGAAAATGAGGCTGAACGAGGATGGCTGTCAGGTGCCGCTGGTCACCTTGCTGGGCCTTTTCATGGTATACAACGTGTCCAAAACCATAAACGTAAGGAAACAGTACGAGAAGGGAGAGAAAGGAATAGGACAAGCGCGCTCCCCCAAACACCCAGATACGTAACAACAATAAATTGGTAGCCGTTGCCCAGAAAGTTAGACCAAATACGCCCACCAAGGAAGCTAGTTGAAGAGGATAGTAACTACCTGTCAGAGCTAGACCCATTGGGTTCCACGTGTAGCCGGACATAAAAAAGAGGCGACTCCACTCCAGCAAAGTCCATATCGATGCCCCTGCCACAACAAAGCGTCGACGTAAAAGCCTGTCACGAGTAACCAAAAGGCTGAATAATCCAAACTGAAGGCCCACCAACAAACTGAAGACCATCCAAACGGCGTAGATATAGATGTAGTGGTGAGACAGCATCCAGGAAAGGTAAACGCATGAAACTGCGGTATACCAAAGGGTAGCGACTATAAAGCGATGGAGGCGTCTTGGTATAGCCAGCATCGCGCGCCAAAAAAGCGCCAGGGAACAAACGGCGCTGATAAGCCCTAACCAACTGACCCACGCAGGCTGGCCAAAAGCCATCACAATAAAGGATAGAACGATTAAGAAAATTTGATTAGCGCGCGGCAATGGTAACAAGGGCAGCTCTCAGTTATTCTTCAACGACGTCTACTTGTTTCTTCCAGCGGTGGTGGTCCATACTGATGTTTCCAGCGCCGATAGTGAGAATATATAACAATCCGCCAAATATTGCGCAGTTCTTTAGGAACATGGTGAGCTGAAGCGCTTGAGCTTCTCCAGCTGGTAGTGTCCAAAAGTCATGGAAAATGACGGTCGTAGGAATCAGAAAAATGGCTAGTACTAGTGCGGCCAAGCGCGTTTTGACACCGAGAAATAATGCTAAGCCACCGATAAACTCAAGAACCATGGCACCAGCCAAGAATAGCGGAACCATTGTGAAGCCTTTAGAAGCCATGTAGGCGCTGGTAGCATCCCAATTCAAGAGCTTCTGCGACGCCGCGAAGAGGAAAATAGCGCTGATGAACCAGCGTCCGAGTAACATTCCTAGGCTCTTCATCACACCCTCATATTTATTTTCTGTTGTTTTCCTTATACAACTTTTCGCCGATGAAGTAAAATACAGCTTAAAATTATGAATTCACAAGACTTTCGCAAAAATCATCTTCTAACCATTTTACACGGATTCGACCAGCAAAATTTGCCGTTGGATCTGTTTCTAATGGAATACTGCCGCTTCCATAAAGCGCTGGGCGCCAAGGACCGCAAGTTTATCGCCGACACCATCTACGGCTTAATACGCTGGCGTGGTTTGCTGGACTATCTGGTTGGACATGACGCTTCTTGGGAGGAGTGCCTGAACTTCTATCAGGAATTTTCCCCAAATGATTATTTGGACAAACAAGAGATACCGCTACATATTCGCTGTAGCTTTCCCGAATCGTTGTTTAGCCTATTGGTAAAACACTACGGCGAGGAGCAAGCCTTCGAATTGGCGCTAATCAGCAATACTCCCGCTCCAACAACAGTAAGGGTCAATGCTCTGAAGACCACGCGGGAAGATCTGTTAGCTCGTTGGAAGGATCTTTATCAGGTTAAACCCTGCCAGATAGCACCGTTAGGTATTAACTTTCTGCAGAAGATTAATTTTCGCGCTTTAGACGAGTTTAGAGAAGGCCTTTTTGAAGTACAAGATGAAGGCAGCCAGCTAGTAGCCGACGAGGTTAAAGTCAAACCAGGCGACACCGTCCTAGACTTTTGTGCGGGTGCGGGAGGGAAAGCCCTAGCCATCGCCCCGCAAATGCAGCAACGTGGCCAGCTTTACTTGCACGATGTACGGGCTGATGCATTGTTAGAAGCGCGTAAACGTCTGCGTCGGGCAGGAGTTCAGAATTCTCAAGTGATCTCTGATAGAGCACCACACCTGCAGAAACTTAAAAAGTCATGTGATTGGGTTATTGTCGACACTCCATGCTCAGGAACCGGGACGCTTAGACGCAATCCAGATATGAAATGGCGCTTTCAAGCTGAATGGGTCACAAGGCTTCAAGGTCAGCAAAGAGTCATCTTTGAGCGCGCTCTAAGCTATGTCAAACGTGGCGGACGAATCGTATACGCCACATGTAGCCTGCTAGCCGAAGAAAATGAGGCGCAAGCAGAGCACTTCGCACGTATCAAAGGCCTGACATTGGAGAATACTTTCAAGAGCCTTCCCACCGAGGGCGGTATGGACGGTTTCTACGGCGTTACATTCGTCAAGGAATAAGCTATTGGGCATTACTGTTGACCACGATGCACCCCGGTCCACAAGGTCTTTTACAACTCGTCTTTCATGGGGTGCAATGTTTGTAGCCCCTCGACGATTTCGGATATATGAGAATCGCCCACAAAGATCACAATTTCGGTTACATTAGGCCATGATTTCATCGTTTGTACTATGTTTGACAGCATGACCCTATTGCGAGCATGTAGAACGACTTCGTTGGAGAAATTCAAAAAAGCGCTGTTGTCATGCGGATAATTCAGCGTAACCTGAATGGAACTAATATGTTGGTCGGAAAGGTCTATCTTTGGCATCAAGTATAGAGCCATCTCCCTATAAAGGACCGCCCAAAGAGAGTTACTGAACTGGGGTGCCTCTTGCAGTAGTTCGCCTAATTCTTTGTGGTTTTTGGCCTGGCTAGTGATTTGCTCAAGTGTTGCGATCAAAGGAGTCAACATAGGGTCATTGTTTTTTAAGTGATCTAAGCATTCTCGAACTTCAAGAAGATTCCAAATTTCTTGGCACAGGCTCAGCTGATGGTCTCGTAATATAGCCGGCCAATCTGAAGAATCTACATCTTCTAATGCCAACAAAAAGTAAAATCTGGAGATATAAGTCGCTAAATCGAGTAAATTTTGGTCTTCCAGACCAAAAATCAACGCTTGTGAATTTACTCCGATCCAACCTGCTTCGGCGACCGGATCTCGCGCTATCCCCTCAAGAAAGAGTGCGAAGTCTCCTTCTCGATCTTTAGCCTCGCTAACTAGTCCTCTGAAGAGATTGCGAAATTTTTGATCACGATGGAGATCGCCAATCAAAATATAACGCTGCCCATTGCATATTAATTTTGTTACGTTGTTCTGGTACAAATCTAGACCCAGCTGTGACACAAGCAACTCATCAATGGAAGAATTGAACTCTGATACGAGAGAGGTATTGATCTCAGCGCCAGAGGTGGAGCTGGCACTTATAAACATTACTACTATAGAAATATTTAACAGCCAATTTCTCATAATTTTAAAACCAATTAATAATTTGTTACAATTTATTTTACACTTAAAGATAACTAACATCAATAATAAAATTAAATATAGCTGCAAAATAGAAATGTCCAGTTCTGATAAAGGAGGCCTCTTTTAGCAAGGAGGTTCGAAGATGGAGGAAAGTCTATGCCACTTAGAGATCTTGATCTCGGATGGCTATCTCTCTCGCGTCTCAGCGAGCTGCGAGATAGGTAGCCAACCGGTCTTTCTAAAGCTCGTCTTTACTTTGTGGTTTGTAGACCCTCAACGTATTCGGCTAAATGTTCGGCCTCTACAAACATTACAATTTCAGTGTGCTTAGGCCAAGATTCTATTCTCTCAGCTATATGAGCTAACGCGACCCTACTGCGAACCGTAGGGTTGATCGCATTGATGAAGTCCCAAAACGCTTTCTTGTTATCTGGATGCTTCGTTGTGGATTGAAGGAGCACTCGTTGATGTTCCGAGAGTCTAACACTTTGTGCTAAAGATAATTTCATCTTGTGATATAGAAGAGCCCAATCCGAATTACTATAACCCAGAAGTGAGACTTCTGGTTCTTCATTCGAATTCTCGTTTTGAGCCACGATTCCCTCTAAAGAAGCAATCAAAGGAGCCAACATCCACTCATCTTTTTTTAGGCGGTCTAGGCATTCTCGAATTTCCGGCCGGTTCCGAATTTCATCGCAAAAGCGCTGCTTATGGTCCTTCAAAAAAACTGTTGGCCAAGAAGAATCCAAGCCCACCAAAGTATGTAAGTAATAAATTTTTGTGATGTAAATCACCATATCGAATAATTTTTGGTCTTCGATAGCAAAGACTTTTCCATGGGTACTTTGTATGTACATGCAGAGATGGAGCCAAAACGCTTCTGACATTTGAGGTCCCGCAAAGGGGTCGAAAAAGAGTGCGAAGTCTCTCATCCGAGCATCCGCCTCATCGGCTAAGTGAACAAATAGATCGCGAAATTGCTTATCATGATTATCAGCGACCAAGATATATCGGCGTCCTTGTCTTGTTAGCTTGACCACGTGGCTCTCATAAAGATCCACACCTAGATGAGCCACAAGTAAATCATCAATTGAAGACTCGTTCTCGAGCATTGAAGATATGCTCAAATCATCTTTAGAGCTATCGGCATTAGCCCAAGAAGTAGAAATAATACCTAACGCCATAAATGCTGACGCAAAACAAAACAAAAAGTTTCTCATTTTAAAACCCTTAATTATTTTAACCACACAGAATTATACTAAAACGTAAAATTAAAATAAAGATGATTTTCTAATTCACTCAACATATAACTAACCCAATACTAACTTGTCGAAACATTGTAGAAACTCGCGAACGTGAATCCTCCCTGTAAATTTTGCTGATGTATTGCTGATATTTGGCGAAGAGCGTATGATCGTAGCCGTAATCTCGGAGGGTTGATATGCGCCAAAACTATCGTTTTCTACTTTTAGCTACATTTGGACTGCTGGGTTGTTCAACTATTGAGGCGGCCGGCCCCTCCTTGCTAAACCGCATGGCGGATGAACGTCGTCCTATAGTGGTGCATAATCGCATTCTCGCCAAAGTGCATGGAAAAGCCATCTCGGTGGTTGATGTACAAAAGAAGATGGATGTGGTGTTCTTTCGTCGCTTCGCTGAATATGCTAACTCCCCTTCCACCCGTCACCAATTTTACACGATTAACTGGCGACCCGTTTTAAACGACTTAATCGACAAAGAACTCATTCTATTCGATGCCAAAGAAAGCAAAGTCGAGGTAAGTAAAGGCGATGTACGTCAAGAACTGGAAGAGCTTTTCGGACCAAATATTGTTTCCAACCTCGACAAGATCGGCATTGGCTACGACGAAGCCAAAACTATGATCGAGGGAGACCTAATGATTCGCCGCATGATGTCTATGCGCGTTCATATGAAGGCTCACGGCCGTATCACTCCCCGCGAAATCCGTAAGACTTATCAAGAGTTCTGTGAAAAGCATAAACGTCCAACAGAATGGACCTACCAAGTTGTTACGGTACGTAACCCCGATCCAGCTAAAGGCTTGGCAGCGGCAGAAATATTGCGCAATCTGCTGAGTGGCGGTGAAACCTCGATGGAACAACTTGCAGAAAGCTATCAGCTGATCGAAGCCATCGATCCCGAGACCAAGGTCGCCTTCTCCGAAGAATACAAGCATAAGGAGGAGGAAGCTTCTGAAAGTTACAGAGAGGTTCTGAAAGACCTTTCAGCTAACTCTTACAGCACTCCAATTGCTCAACAAAGTCGTGGAAAAACTAGCGTTCACCGTATTTTCTTTCTAAAAGAAATGACTCCTGGCGGAACTATCCCACTTGCTGAGATCGAAAATGAATTGCATCATACATTGATGGGCAAAGCTATCGCCGAGGAAACAGAAAGCTACCTGGCTAAGTTGCGAAAAAATGCTGGTCTTACTCAGGAAAAGCTCGAACAGTTGGTCCCTACGAACTTTGAACCCTTCAGTCTACATTGATGTACCGCCCTAGTGAACTTTTGTTGTTTCTGGAGAGTATTGGGACACATCCTAAGAAAAGCTTATCCCAAAATTTTCTGATTGATGGAAACATCATACGAAAAATCGTTGAAACAGCTCAGGTTGTCCCTGGAGACTTAGTAGTAGAGATTGGCCCAGGCCCGGGAGCTTTGACAGAGGCTCTATTGCAAGCTGGCGCACATGTTATTGCCATTGAGAAAGACACCGTGCTGGCCGGCGCTCTACAGCGTTTTAGCAAGGCTGAAAATTCACTGACAGTAATCACTGAAGATGTTCTTAAGGTGCGCTTAGAGGATCATATTCCACCTGGTAAGAAAGCCAAAGTCATCGCAAATTTGCCCTATCATATCACCACGCCAATCCTCACAGGTCTAGCGCCTAAGCATGATATGCTGCAATCTATTACAGTCATGGTACAGAAGGAAGTTGCAGAGCGTATGACAGCTCCCGCTGGAAACCACGTTTATGGCTCCCTTACCGTGTTTTTGGCTTTTTATGCGGACGTGAAATACGCCTTTACTGTGACACGAAATTGCTTCCTACCTCCCCCTAAAGTTGATTCTGCGGTGGTTCATCTGGATGTCAGAAAAGGCAAGAGTGTCTCGGATGAGGACAAGTTCTTTAAATTAACCAGGTCGGCATTTGAGCAACGTCGCAAGATGCTGCGGTCATCTCTCCGAGATCTGTATACTCCAGAAGCTGTTACGAAGGCTCTTGAAGGGTTAAAGTTAAACCCGTTAGCAAGGCCAGAAGAGCTTTCTATAGATCACTTCATTCGCCTATTCGAAGCTTTGCAGTAGAGATTTTAGGAATTTTAACGCAAAGACGCAGAGGCGCTAAGACGCAAAGAAAAGAATTAGACTTTCCCTCTTTGCGTCTTAGCGCCTCTGCGCCTGCGTTAAAATTCCTATCTATGATCTCTGGTAAAAAAATCTCTTTTCACTAATATGACCTTTTTAATAGCGGGATTGTTTCATGCATGGTGTCATATTTTGTGAGCTCAAAAGCTACGTAGAAAAGACTCTTGGTCTTCCCATGTGGATGCAGATCACAAAAGAAGCTAACCTTAACTCTAAGCAATATAGCGGATTTCGCTGCTATCCAGACGAAGAGCTAATGAATTTGATAGGTACTGCCTCACGTCTTACTGAAATACCTGTTCCGGCCTTAGTCGAGAGTTTCGGTAAATACCTTGGTCCTATTTTGGTTCAAGCTAGAATCCATCTATATATAAGTGGTATTCATTCTTGCCCAGTCGCTAGGCCGGAGTGGGATTTATTTGATGTCATATCCAATACAGAGACCATGATTCATACGATAATTCACACGGCGCTGCCCGGCAGCCAACCAGCTTTTTTGGATACAAAGCGTAATGGACAGGACGAGGTCAAGATTGTCTATACATCCAAACGCAAGCTATGCTGGTTAGCACGTGGAATCGTCCAAGGGATATCTGAGCACTACAAAACTCTAATCGAAATTACAGAGCCGACATGTATGCATCGCGGAGATGCTAAATGTGAATTGGTCGTGCGAAAACTTACCGTCGTTTAAGAAACCAAGTTGTTACGCAAATAAATCCAAGCACAGTGGCCCAAGCTGCAAAACCAAAGCCTGTTAAAGCACCCCATAGTCTATTGAAGGGGGATATTTTCACCTCATGCGCAGCAAGAATAGTTGCGGATTTGACTAGGCGTCCGTGTCCATCCTCAATCATCACCAATCCAATCTCTTGTCCTTGGGCTACAGGCAATGCCACCTCATGCCATTTCAGTGTCGCTTTTAGTTCCGGTGTTTCGGCAGGGTAATATTCCACCGTTAAAGGCTCGGCCAAGCTACCTTGTACGGTCCGTCCCGAATTTGCCACCTTGGTTGAATAAGGTAACGAACCTGCTGGCAGGATAGTGCGCTCTAACATCGGTTGATTAAAAGCAGCCTCAAATAGCTTGATGGCGTCTTTAAACATCTCTTTACGATCCTTGTTCTTTAGCAACACAGCAACTAATGTTCGCCCATTATGTTGTGCTGCAGCGACGATGGTACTTTGCGCTGCTCCGGTGAAACCTGTTTTCACGCCGATTGCTTTAGGATAATAGTAGTCACCTTTGCGCAGCAAACGGTTGGTTTGCACCAGCGTCATCGCTTGCTGAAACTCTGTTTTGGGGCGTGTCCATTGCGTTGTGGCAACAATCTCGCGAAACTGTCTGTTTTTTAGAGCATGAGCAGAAAGCACTGCCATATCATAGGCAGTGGTATAATGTTCGGGGTGATGGAGGCCGTGCGGATTCATGAAATGCGTATCCTGACACCCTACCTCTTTCACATATTTGTTTAGCTCTTCCATGAACTTGGGAATCGTTCCCCCCACATGCTGGGCGACGACATTGGATGCATCGTCGGCAGAATGAACCATGGTGCCGTAAAGCAAGTCGCGCAGCGACAGCTTTTCGCCCTTATGGATCACCATATGGGTAGCACCAAACTCAAGGTAATGAGAGGGCAAACTGTAGTTAGAACGCTTCTTGGCACTCTCCGTAACAAAGCCCACGCATTCCTGATCAGCAACAGCCAAGGAGTCAAGCTTGGCGCCGCTTTTTTCCAACGTATAAATAGCCGTAGCGACTTTGGTGGTACTAGCGGGGAAGTTGCGGTCACGCGAATTCTTTTCGTACAGTACAGCCCCTGTGTCTGCATTGATCAAGATGGCTGCTTCCGCCTCAACATTTATCTGAAGGGGCTCTGCCAGTATGGGTTGAGCAAAAACTATAAGTGCAAACAAGATCCGAATAAGCACCACGAACACTCCCCTGTCTAAAATGACCGTTAATATATACGACTCCGTCATTATTTTCATCTGCATGCCTGGCATGAGATTCGCATTAAAGGGTCCGTTGGTAATCGTTACACGGGAATCGGAGGACACATGAACAACATCGAGCGCTTGGAAGCATGCTACAAAAAGTTCGTAAAAAACCTCACGAAATGGCTCCCTGAAGGCATGATTGATGTCGATCTATCTCTTCTTCAGGAACTTAACTTGCTTAATTTTGAGGAAGAAGTTGCTAAGGAAGATGATGCTCTCACTCGCTACTTTCATGTTGTGGAAACAGATGAAAAGATCACCTTAGTAAATGATCAGTTTGTGATATGGATAGTCCCAGAGAACCAGAATGATGTCGCTAAGACCTTTACATTCATCGCTTTAAATTCGGGAAAAGAACCTGTATTGGAAATGGTCTTCTACGTCTCAGGGGTATACAACACATCGCGATTGGTACTTAGGGTCTTAGAAAAATATTTGCATGAGATAATGGAAAACGAAGAAACCATGAATCAGCTGAAAAAAGCATCCTAGCTAGGTCGCTTCTTTAGAAGTGTTAAAACGTTAGCGCCATCGTTATGATGATAGGAGACTTCGTCGACCATCTTAGTCATTAGGAAGATTCCAAAGCCCCCTTCTGCGCCGCTAGTAAGAGCGGCTTCGGGATCAAACCCTTGTCCCTTGGCAACCGGGTTAAACGGGGCGCCATGGTCTATGATGGTGATCTTAAGGTTGCGGTCGGGAGAAGAACACTCAATATCGACTTTACCTCGATCCATTCCCATGTAGCTGTAACTGATTACGTTAACGAGAGCCTCTTCGGCGGCCAATTCAATTTGACTCAAGCAGTCACCCTCAAAGCCCAGACCTTTAGCATTTTTGACAATAAACGCTATCATGTCACGCAGGTTATCCATGGAAGCCACAAATTGTCTGTTCATAACCTACCAGGCACTTCTGATGTAATCTACAATACGTTCTGCCAGGACCTCCCCTAGCTGACGAGGCGCTTGCTCTCTAGCCGCCTCGATATCGGACACTTGCCCAACGGAGAAGCTGGTTAAGCTATCACTGCCAGAGTTATACTCGTGGTCATATTCTACCGAGGCTGATACGCGTTCTGGACCCAAAACAACCTCTCCAGAGCAACTTTCAATCAAGGAAAATTCAGCTATCGCACGGCTACGACTTTCTACAGGAATAACAGTACGGGTAAGAGCTCCGTTCTTGTCTACGTCGTAACGAAAACCAATATTTTGCTCGTTATAATCACGCAAGTTCACACAAAGTTGGTATGATCCCATGCCATCGACATATTCAAAAGCGCCTGAGGTAGCCACTTCGCGTATCAATGCGCGGGTAACTTCGCCTGTAGTGTCACAGGTTACGTAGGGAATAGATACCGTGCTTCCAAGCCAGGGAGCCTCTCCCTGACCCAGATGATACCCACCACTGCAGCTGCTTAGACCAAGCGCTAGTACTGCTAGTAGAAAACTATAAAGCCTGACACGCATCCATTGTCCCCTCTGGCACTACTAGACCTGGATTACATTTCAACAAGTAGTTTAGCCTATCACGAGCGCTAGCCGCCATACCGGTGTCGGGGAACTGACGTATCGCGCTGGAGTAATAGAGCGCGGAGGCGTGCGGTTTTTTTACCTTTTCGTAAAAGACACCAGTTTCGTACAAGCCGTAAGCAAACACTTCTTTAATTTCCTTTACTTGAGATTCAGCGTCGCAAAGGCGCTCTTCGTTAGGAAAATCCTCCATGAAGCGCCTTAGAACGATTTCAGCCAATGCTAGGATGTCGGGATTCTGATATTCACAGTGAGCTTGCTGAAGGTATACCTGGATGATCGTCAAGTAAGATTCAGGAGCCAGTTCGTGCAAAGGAAAGCGACGGATCAATGATTGATATGCCTCAACGCTACCTTGAAAATCCTTAAGCTCACATAACAACATGCCCTTAGAATATAGGGCCTGAGCCGCTAGGTCATGGCACGGTAGTGTGGAAACGATTTCGTCATAAATTTGGATCGCATGAGTTTTGCCGCACACCCATTTTGGCATACGCTTATAGCCAAAGAAACGGCGCTTAGCGCCACAGCGATACTGTTCGGCAATGGCGAACTTATAGTCCATAGCCTCTTCTAGGAGCTCAGGACTGCAACTTTCTTTTAAGTATTTGGTGAGCTGATCATTACCAGCGTCTAACTCGCCCTGATAGTACAAGCCGGCACCAAGATAAAATTGTATTTCGCCGTGCTGGTTGGTGAAGACAGGAAAGTTCTCTGTGACAATACGGAATTGGTAAACAGCTTCATCCCAGTCCTGGCTATTCCACGCGGCCATTGCTTTATCAAAGTGCTCCTGAGGCGATAGCCAAGCAGCTTCAGTGACCTCTTTAATCACGCCATCCTGAATGATCCAAGCAGCTTGGGCAGATATTGGTAGTAACAGTGCTAACGCTGATAACAATACACGACACTTCATGACACCCTCACACTATGAATTAGGGATAAAGCGTAGTGCTTGCCCCTGTAAATTGCAACCTCGGAGTTGTCATAGGCATGTAAGAAAAAAATTACACTTAGACATCTATGCTTTTTTAGTATACATTAGTTCAATAACAATACAAATAAGATTACATATGATTAATTACAATTACAACCGCGCTCGATTGTTTGGCGACTTATACTGTAAACTACAGGATCAACATAGTCTGCGCATAGGGCAAGAGATAATCCGACAAACGATCAACGAACAAGTCCGAATTGTACTTGATGCACTGGACACAAACGTTGATCTTGGTAGACTTCAAGGCGTCACTTCGATAAACATCACCGGCTCGCTTGTTCCCTTTTTGCCAGCTTTTCCACTAGATGTCTTTCAGCCATTTATTGAGTTGGAGGCAAAAAAGTTAGGGGTGACGATAGAATTTGCACCGGTCGCTCAAACAGCACGATTCTTAGCTCGAGACTTTACCTACCATCCGATGAAGATTCATTTTGGCAAACCAGGGTTGAGTGATCTTAATCCCACTGAAAGTAGTGCGCTGCTCGGCGGGGGTTCTCTTACAGGCTACGCCAGACACCTGCACATTTTGAAACATCTGCGTCATATGGAAAATGTGTCTACCGCGGCGCTAATTGGTCCGGGCATGCAGAAAAGCCCGGAAGGCCAGAATGAGTGCCCGCAACTCACTGAGCTAGCTACAGTCACCTCTCCTGACACGAAGTTTCTTGTCGTAGACAATTGCCCTAAAATCATAAAGACCCTTGAAAAAAGAGCCTGTTATTACTCTCGATTAGCGCTAGAAACGCTTGAAGAATACAATGACCTTGACGAAAGCTATCAAGAGCTTATTCGTGACATGGCAGCGAACGTAACGGAAATGCCGACCAATGTCGAATTCGTATGTAGCGATCTAACAACGCATGTATTTGAACCGGCTAGTCTCGATGTTGTCGTAGCCACCTACTCTATTTCCAATGTATTCCGATTATTCGACTATGACCCTATAGAGACAGAAAAAATGCTTAACATTCTTGGAGCACATATAAACGCCTTGAGACTTGGAGGCGTTCTTTACACTGACAAGGGAACCCTAAGCATATTAGAGGACCGGTTTTTCGAGGAGTCGGAGCATCCTATAGAAGAAATCATCATGCCCTATCTATCGTTTCACACACAAAGTACTCTGTCATTGGAGTTGCTTGAAGCGCCCATAGAGACCGTTAAATGGGTGGACGTGCGTGCTGAGAGAACCTTAGGCCGTGATGTGCGCACTAGCAGTGTGTATATCATAAAAAAGACCGCGGAAGATAGCGATCCCGATCAGACGTTTTTCAGGTTGTTCGAACAACACAGGCAGCGCAGCGTTCAATAGATTATCGAAAAAATGGGGACTCAACAGGATGGGCATGATCGCTGCGCGACAATGTGGATCAACCTAAATTCCAAGTCTTGGTGTGGTATAACGCAAAGGAGCAAAGCGCGCTGTCCAACTTTTGGGATCTACTATGATTTCCCGATAAGGGTGATGACACATCACAACCCGTCACGCACCCACTTCATTGACCATGCAAAATACTGTTTTATTTTTAATCCCAAACTTTCTAAAAAAGTAAGTTTCTTTTCTGGCTTAGAAAATAACCTCAAGAGCTTAACACGAGCCTGAGTCAAAGCTCTACAAATTTTAATATCTTTCAGTTGGAGATAAGTGACGACCAAAACATTATTGACGAGGTGAGAAACAATCGGTGCTATTATGTTACCGGTTGTTTCATGCAAGATGGATTCCGTTGGCATTAATAGGATTCGAGCTGACTGTATTAACGAACCTTTATTGCTAAGATAATCGCCACTATTAGAAAGATGTATGGCGGAAAATACTAAATTGCAAGTCAAAATCCTAGCACCAGGAGAAACGAGCCATATAGAAGCATTATGGCTTAGAAGTGAGGGACAATTTTTTATAGCGAAATTTTGAGTTCTCGCCATTAAATTTTGTAAACATCCACGAAACAAGATTTCTTCTGCTATTGCTCCCAGAATGACTTCAGTTTTAGACGGAAAAGGTCGACTAGCTTTTTTACCTGGTTTCATTTTTTTTAGAGCAATTGAAGCAACAGCTAATAATAAATAACCGAACGCGAAGTCTTGAATTCCTGAAATTGCGCCAACTTTAATTTGTTGAGCCCAGGATAAATCTTGATATAGATGAGTCTTTTCGCTAATTGCGTTTTTGTCCAACGCAAACAATAAACTCCTCTCGTAAAAAACATTGGTAATGCAATTAAAATTAAAAGATTCTTCTACGACTGGATTTGAATGATAATTCCTCACAAAAGGGTAACTAAAAACTTCAAACATACTCCTCCTAACTTCAATTGAAGAAGAATATGCCATCAGTATTTACCTTCCATTAAGACATATTTTTTTTTGAAACCCCTAGTTCAGAAAATCACCTGTGAGCTTTTCGTAGAGGGCAACACCTGTCGTGATAGTACCGCCAAAGCCACCAGCACCGCTAGCCGCGCTGCAGAAATAGAAGTTCGGAAGGGACGTTTCATGCGACAGCTTGCGTGAATATTGAAAATTGCGCGGGGTTAAATTAACCCCATAAGATCCACCTTGAGGCGCCCAAACATAATGCGCGTTGGTTGTGGGCGTACCAGCCATCTTTAGAGCCAAATGACTACGAATCTCTGGAATGTAGTGCTTCTCAACAACATCGAGCAACTGGTCTAGTACCTCTTGCTTTTTGCGGTAATAAGCTCGGTGGTCTCTCAGCTTAAGTGTGCGCCAGTATTCATAATTTCCAACTGTGCAGATCTGGAAGATTTGGGAATCATCCTTAAGGCAGTGACTATTATCATCGGTGTGCAAAGACCGGCAGTTCATTGCGAAATGCGGCTTGCTGTAATCAATGTTGTGATACATAGCCTCGAAAGCGGCATTTTGGTCTTCTTGGCAGTGCCAAACGTTCCAGTTACCAAAACCATGCTTGCGCAGATCTAGCCCCTTAACTACTCCGTAAAGTACAAAACTGGACCAAGAATAGTCGTAGTCTAATGCTCGGCGAACTTTCTTGGAAAAGTGGTCAATACCGATCATGTCTGCAGCTTTCTTGGGATCGAAGTTGCAGATGACGGTCTTTGCATAATAGGTTTTGCTTGGACCTTCAGCCACGCCAGTTTTAGGGTTGACCCTTTGTGTTGTCACACCTTTGACGGCCTTTCCATCCATGATAAAGGAAACAACTTGCTCGTTAGCTATTAATTCGCCTCCAGCGCTCTTTATAGAGTCGACGAGAGATTCCACAAAATGCTCAAAATGTTTCTCGGGGTAGTAGGCGCCCTTGCAATAGCAGTTAAACAGCGTTGCCCAAATCAAAAACGACAACTGGTTAGGTGGAAGCATGTAGTTGATTAACTGACCTGCTATTAATCCCTGAAGAATTTTTGGCAGGTCACACTGGTCAAAGACATCCTGTAAGGTAGCATTGCGATATTTGAACATTTTGAGGTAACTTGGCAACTCTTTCACGATACGATAAGAGTGGCGCTGATGCCTTGGAAACACATCTGCAGCACGTCGGAAGGTATAAAGAATCTCCATAAAGGCATTTATGGATTTTGTATGCTCTGGAGATAGTTTTTTTAGGTTCTGATGAAAGTTTTCTAGTCCATTCGGATGTAAAAGGCATTTGTCAGCGCAGTAAACGCGGTCAAAGCCTTCATCACTCATGCGATGAAATTTGATGTCTAGGTTCAAACGATTTAGGAGAAGCGGTAGGATGTCTCCCTCTCCGCAGCTCGTTACATAGTGTAGCTGGGCATTGAAACGATAGTCACCAACTGCAAAGGTGTGCGCGTAACCACCGAAGTGTTCATGAGCTTCTAGGACTTTTACTGAATGACCTTTCTTTGCCATGAGTGAGGCAAACGCTAAGCTGGAGAGTCCGCTGCCTAAAACTAAATAGTCGACTTCTTGCATTTCATGATTCCTTCCGCTACCTGTACACCACTACGTAGAGCATTTTCATGCCACAAGGAGGGAACGTCGTCCGATCCGAGAGCATGCACGTGAGCGCCACAATACCAAACTCCCCCTTTCCCTTGAAGTTGTTGAATCTCGCGACACGCTTTTGTGTAAGCAACGGTAGGTAAGGTACGCAAGAAATCGCCTTCTTCGATGATATCTTTGGGTTGTGCGTCTTGATCGCACCAAGTCACGAAGACGTGCTCTTTCTGAGGGAATAGCCCACCACACCAAAAGGTGCAGGTCTCCCCTCTATCATCGGAGAGGCAATTAATAGCAGCCCATTTCTGCTTTTGTGGCATCCAGGAGGCATCGCGATGAAGGAATACCTTTGTCGCTTTGGTAGAAAAGGCTCCTAGAATACTACGTTCTTGTGGCGTTGCTTCTATAAGATCTAGAGAGATATTGGGAGGAACCGCCAGCACAACATGATCGTACTCGTTACCATCCACTATGACTTTGCCATCTCTTCGGACAACCTTTTCGACTCGCTGGTTCAGAACAACATTGGGTGGGGCAATGGAGTTTAGGAAGTGATTCCAGCCATCTACAAAAATGTACTGCTCTAGACTTGCTACCTTCTTCATAGAGTCTAAGATGACATCGATACTACACTCCATCGCGCGGCTAGGAGGGATTCCCCACCAGCAATGCATATGGGGAATGAGCCAGAAATCGATAAATTCTTTAGAGCACGTTTTAGCATACTCCCCGACTGACATGCCATAGTTGGGTCTTTCGGGCATGTCACGAAAGAAATTTGCAAGGCCGGCGATATATTTGGCATTTCGCAATGCTTTGCCGGCTCTGATATGTCTAAAAAATGTGCGTAGAAAAATTAGAGTATCGCGTAGGCGGCCTCTAGCGCGCGAAACTGTTGTCCACTCTAATTCATTTGCAAACTCGAAAGAAAAGGTCAGGGGAAAAGCCTGTATTTTGATACCCAGTTCTTGAGCTAGACGATACATCGTAGGATGCATGGAGAGTGGCTCGTGCATAAAGACACCGAGCTCGGCAGGAAAGGATAGTTGTACTGTACGCGCATGCCCGCCGATATAGTCAGCGGCCTCATGTAAGACAACATCGCAACCGTGTTGATGCAACGTGCGCGCTGCCATTAACCCTGCTATACCAGCGCCTACGACTAGTACCTTCATTCTTCCAACCTATTCGGTGGTGATTTGGCAATCTAACATTTTTAGTGAATCTGTAAGAGCTAACCCAGGGATCACAAAAGATTCGAGATGCAAGGTTGCGACAGATCGGGAACCACTCTTAAACTCTAGGCGAACGTTGGTATTACCCCCGCCATGCTGCTCAAAGATCTTTCGCATTTCCATAATCTGTGTGAGGCGGATTTTATCAGCGTCAACACCAACAATTAAACACTGCGGTATTTTCTCTGCCACGGCAACCTTCTTTTGCTGTTGTTGCGGTTCTTTTGGTTTTGGCTTGGACTCACCACTCTTCTCTTTTTTGCCTCGGGAAAAGCGTACAGCTTGCGCTTTGGCTTTGTCGTAGGCAGCGTCACATGCATGTATCATCATGTCATTGGCGCGTGTTAGGTCGTCGACCCACTGGCAAGAAAGCTTTAAGGACTCCTCACGCCTATCTGCTTGCAGGACGGCATAGAGAAGCTGGTTATCAGCCAATAGGTGCTTCTTTTCCTCGTACAGTTCTGACCAGATAGGTAGCTCAAAACACTCAAGACCATCGCCAATTGTTAGAATAGCAAATTTCTTCTGTGTTTTTGCAGATATTTTTACTGCTACTGATTCGACGATAAATGCTGCACGGAAGACAGAATCGTGATCCAGCAAGTGAATCTTGGGTAACGGAACACATGACAAGCGCCTTAGAAGGTCCTTCGATTCATCAAGTGGGTGGCCTGTAACGAAGAAACCTAATAGCTCTTTTTCACGCAGAAGGAGTTGAATTAGAGTGCGCTTTTCCTTCACTTTGGGAGGCGTGCTAAAGCGCTTGGCATCATCATCTTCTAGCTTGGCAAAAAGGCTCATATAGCCCGAAGCAGCCTCTTCACGCTCTTTCACCACATGGTCAAACATGGGTTCAATGCTTTCGCGTAATTGATCTCGCGACCAGCCGGTAAAGTCAAAGGATCCCGCATCGACTAGGCATTCGATGTTCTTTTTGCCGACTTTCCGCATGTCTAGGCGCTTGAAGAAGTCGTAAAGGCTCTTAAAAGGCCCCTTCTTCTTTCTTTCTTCAACAATAACCTCAACGACACCCGAGCCAACACCTTTAATACCGGCCATGGCAAAGCGTATGCCGCTATCTGTGGCCATGAAGGTACTGCCAGCCTCGTTCACATCCGGTGGCAAAATGGCAATACCCATCGTCTGCCCTTCACGAATATACTTAGAGACTTTGGTTAAATCATCGCCATCACAAGTCATGAGCGATGCTAACCACTCTTTGGGGTAGTTAGCTTTTAAAAAGCCTGTAACATAGCTGAGGTAGCCGTACGCGGTGGCGTGTGATTTGTTAAAACCGTAAGCGGCAAACTTCTCCATCTTGTCAAAGATTGCCATGGAGACTTTCTCTTCCACGCCATTTTTCAAAGCGCCTTCACGGAACTTTTCGCGCTGTTCGGCCATCTTATCCGCTTCTTTCTTACCCATGGCACGGCGTAAAACGTCACCTTCACCGAGGGAGTAGCTAGCCATCTTACTGGCGATCTGCATCACCTGCTCTTGATAGACCATGATGCCATAAGTCTCGTCTAGAATCTCTTCTAGCCAAGGATGGTCGTACTCGATTGGCTCGCGACCATGCTTACGGTTGATGAAAGAGGGAATCATATCCATCGGGCCCGGGCGATATAATGCGCCCACGGCGATAATTTCTTCAAAGCGGTCAAGGTGCAGCTGACGCGCCAGGTCTTGCATACCACCGGATTCCAACTGGAATACTGTTGTTGTGCGGCCTTGATTAAGGAGGTCGAAGGTTGGCATGTCGCCGAGGGGCAAATTGACCCAGTCAATTTCCCTACCAGTGCGCTCTTTGATTGCTTCCACAGCAAGCTGAATCGATGTCAGTGTCTTGAGGCCCAAGAAGTCGATTTTTAGCATGCCGACTTCTTCCACGGGCTTCATGGAATACTGTGTGACAGGCATGTCAGAGTCTTTGGCAGCGCAGATAGGAATGTAGTTAGTTAACGGCTCGCCGCAAATAATAATACCAGCGGCATGGATACCGCTATTGCGTATAGAGCCTTCCAGCTTCATGCCGATGTCAATGACACGTTTGGCTTCTTCGTCTTCCTGATATATCTGGCGGAGATCAGCGTCCTTTTCTAGTGCTGTTTCCAGGGTGATATTAAGGTCATCCGGAACCAGCTTGGATATAGCATTGACCTTCGTTAGAGGGATATTTAGGACGCGGCCAACGTCTTTGATAGAGCTACGAGCCTTCATGGTGTTGAAGGTGATAATCTGTGCTACGTTCTGATGACCATATTTCTCGAGGGTGTAGTTAATAACATCGCCACGGCGATCCATGCAGATGTCGACGTCGATATCAGGATAGGAAATACGCTCGGGGTTAATGAAACGCTCAAAGAACAAACTGAACCGCAGCGGCTCGATATCCGTTACTCCAATGAGATAAAGGATGATAGAACCGGCTCCTGAACCACGACCTGGGCCTACTGGAATGCCCTGCTTCTTAGCCCAGTCTAAAAAGTCCCAAACAATAAGAAGGTAATCGCTCATGCCTTTGGGGACGATAACATTCATTTCATAGGCTAAGCGCTCTCTGACGACCTCCATAGGATCGCGACCAGGATAGCGAAGAGTGACTTCAGCTAAACGTTCCGGCGTGTAGCGTTTACCTATCCCCTCTTCACACAACTTCCAAAGAAAGGCTTCGACACCTTTTTCTCGCTCTTCGTTTGTGTATTCCTTCCCTTCCATATCAGGTGGAACAAAGACAGGGTAATGCTTTGTCTTAAAATCGAGTTCTAAAGCACACTTATCTGCAACAATTTGAGTGTTAGAGATGGCTTCTGGAATATCAGCAAAAAGCTCTGCCATTTGCTCTTGGCTCTTAAAGTAGAGCTCATGGGTAGCGTAAGTTAGTCGTTGGGGATTTGGAATGCGAAACTTGGGGTTACCCTGGGAATCTTTCTCCCATATCTCACAAGGCTCGCCAGACTGAATGTTGATGAGGATTTCGTGCGCGCGCCAATCTTCGCGTTCCAGATACTTAGTGGCGTTCGTCGCCACCACGGGAATGTTATGCTCTTTTCCCAAAGCCACCAGTGCAGTGTTGATCTTTTCTTGGCGAGTAATGTAATCGTGATATTTTTGTACAAGCCATGTCTCTTGGTAGATACCATCGGCTACAAGGTCTGCCTCTGCCATTGGTTGGCGTTGCAACTCGAAGTAAAGGTCTTCAGCAAATACTTCTTTAAACCACGCAATCTGTTGGTCGATGCCTTCCTGGTTATTTGAAAGAATGTCATCGGCAATGCGACTGCCTAAAGCTCCCACGAGACAGACAAGGCCGCTGCTATACTGCTTAAGAACTTCAAGGTCAATGCGAGGATCGTAATAAAAGCCTTCCAAAAAGCCAATAGAGCTAAGGCGGCATAGGTTGTGGTAACCTTCAGAATTCTTTGCCAATAAAACAAGAGAGTAATGATGCCGCTGGCCAGGAACTTTCTTTTTATGAAGCCGAGACTCCGGTGCAACGTACATCTGGCAGCCGATGATCGGCTTAACTTTTGCCCCAACACAGGCGCGAAAAAATTCAACCGCGCCATACAAATTTCCAGCGTCCGTTAATGCAATAGCGGACATTCCCTTTGAAGCGGCTTTCTTTGCTAGGTCTTTGACCGAAGCAGAGGCCTCTAAAATGGAATATTGTGAATGAACGTGTAAGGGAATCCAAGTCATAATTCGAAAGTTTTGGTTTAATTGCAGAGATCGGCTGTTGCCAGGTTACGCTACCTAAGGAATTAAACGCAAAGACGCAGAGT
>JAUXSF010000028.1 GCA_030679955.1 Chlamydiales bacterium
GAAATACCTGATTCCATTCCGAACTCAGAAGTCAAGCCTTTACTCGCCAATGGTACTGCACACAAGAGTGTGGGAGAGTAGGTTGCTGCCAGTTTTTCATTTCGCCCCGCTAGCTAATGCTAGTGGGGCTTTTTTTTTGCCTGTAAGAGAAGTGGACAAAGGACCAAAAGGACGTAAACGACCTAAAAAGGCATGTAGGTAAATATCTTTTTTTGGTCCTTTTTGTCGTTTTCGTCCTTTGTCCATTAGTCCCTATTGTCTCTTTCGTCCCTATTGTCTCTTTGTCCACCTCCTTCTTATTTGAGTTTAATTCCAGATCAGAACCTCACATTAATTTTTTAATTTATTGTATTATCTATATAAAAGTAATTAACCGGTTTGTTTTATCAATACTAATAATGGTTGTTTTGACGTTAATGTTGTTCATATTAGTTGACTAAAAACAATCAGAATGACATGCTATTTTCTTACAAAACAAACAAGTTTAAAGGACAATTATGGAACAAATGATCATTGGCGGCTCGCAGCAGCTAGCAAACAATCCTCCTGTACAAAATTTACAACCAGTGCAACCCCTTCCAATAGTTGCCTTAACTTCGGCAATCAATATTCTCGGCTGGGGAGCTGAAGAAAGAGAACTAATAGCTGGAGCAATAGGCAAACTGAACTTTAATGATAATGATCTAAGAGACTGGACAGCGAAATGCCAAGGCGAACTAGTAACTATTCAACAGATTTTTGATGATCAACTTGATTTAACGCGACAGCTGCAGCAAGAGACTGGAAGACGGGAGCAGTTAAACCAACGAAATAGAGACCTCGAAGTTGTGCGTGATCAACTTATGGAGCAGAGAACGCAAGAGTTAGCTGGGTTTGCAAAGGCCAATACAGAGATCCAAGAGAGTATTGTTAAAGCCAATGAAAACGTAGCTAAGCATAACTGGGGTCAGTTTGCGATTGGTATTTCTAAAAGGGCCAAACAGGTTTCTATAGCGACTCCTCCTTTAGTCACGGCTTATCATTATATGGATAACTGCGGTAACTCTTCGATCGGATATTGTGCTCTGCAAGGAGCTGCAAATCCATGGCTCTTGGTGCCGATCGGGGGTTCTTATGTGGCTTATAATACAGCCGAGAAAGTTCTTAAGGCTACTGCGGCTTATCAAAAAGCACTTAAAGAAATTGCATCGTTGGAAGCCCAGCAAAGAGCAGAAACTGAGCGCCATCAACAGGCTTTGGCTGCCTTAAACGAGACTGACCAGAAAAATGCAACCGATACTAGGACTTGTACAGAGGACTTACGGACTGTTGAAGGTGAAATTCAGGAGATAAATGCCCTTCAAAAGCAAAACTCGCAAGCTTTAACTGATATTCAGACTCAGAAGCATCTTGAAAACATGCAATTACAGATCCAACAATTAAGAGAGTTACAGGCGATGCAAGGCAATGAACAAATTGCTTACAATATGACCAAGTTTACTGTAATGACTTTGGGGAACGGGTTAGTTGGCGCCTTCCAGAGCATTATTACGCAGCAAGAACGGATAGCTAATAACAACCACACTCGCTTGACCATAAAGGAAGCTGTTGCAGAATAAGGTCCTAAAAACAAAAGGACCAAAACGACGTAAAGGATCTAAAAAGGGTATAAGCTATTATCCTTTTAGGTCCTTTTCGTCGTTTTGGTCCTTAGATTTATTCTCCAGGCCTAACGGCATTAATTTTACCCCATTGCAGGGGAAGTTGAGTCAATGAAAATCCTTCATGCTGTGGTTCAATCACAACGTGTCGAGTGTAGCTTACGTAACCTACAATAGTACCGGGGCTATCGAGTTCTCCCATTTTAAAGATACGCGTGGAAACAAGATGAACTTGGCCATCCTCGACGTAGGTTCTTAGCGTATTTCTCACGCCGCGCAATCCATCTTCAGACTGGATATCTTGGGGAATCAACGATTGTGCAACAGATGTGTCCATCAATTCTTTGAAGATGGGTTGCTCGAAGGCTTGGCTTAGTGAGGCAAAAGTGGTGTGAGCGAGTTCATTCTTAGTTTCGCCTGGTAGGGATTTTAGGGCATCGTCACCCTCAAATTTTGTTTGAAGATCATCGAAAATTGCCTTGGTAAACACTTGCCCTTGCTCTGTGTCATTGAGACCTGCGCGACTTGGTTCCGATTTACCACCCCAGTCATAATGGATTCGCTTAGAGTCGACAAATCCAATAGCCGATACGAGTCCATCTACTCCTTCTACCGCTTGAGCCGGATTGTATTTTCTTAATTCGTCTAGCTGACCCTGCAATTCACCTTTGTCTTTTTCCGACAAATCTTCCTTCCCTAGTTTTTGGGTAATGGCCGCTTTGTCTCGCTCTTGTGCTAAAAATTTGTCTGGGCTTTCATCGGCCTGAGCACCTTCACCCCACTTAACTTCCATGGGTAAGTTCATCATAACCATGCCGAGTCTCTCGCGCCCGGAAAGGGGTGGAGGAGGAGGGGAGCGGAAAATGGATTTCACCCCATCCACAGCTGAATGAATGCGAGTGACGACAGAGCTACCAAAATTTCTTATGCCCTTAAAGCGCTTTGCTTTTGGCGTCGGTTCGATTTTTTCGGAAACAGTTGGAATTACGGGCGATTCACTTTCAAGAATTGAGTAGCGATGGCCCGACTGTGCCTTGCCACTTACGGTCTGCTCTGGATTTGCTTCCGGATTCGAATAAGAATCAATCGATCCACTATCTGAACTGCCTTTAAATGAAATAGCCATTTAGTCTCCATTGTTTACCAGTTATTATATAATAATTCAAATTAAATTAAAATTTAAATATTACAGGTTAGTTTATATTATATTTAGAATTATATTGACTGCCGGTCAAGTGGCCATTAATTACTTCTTTAAGTCCCAGTGGATTTCCTCTATGTTGACGTTAACATGGTTAATAAACTGGGTATTCTGTGAACCGGCTAGCTACGATATCAGTAATTTTTGCACTGAGTGTTTGCGGTACGCTTGTAGCTTTTGAGAACCAAGCGATTCGTAACCGGTTAGGGGCAGAACTTTATGATGCGCGCGTTCGCGAAGCTTCTATCGATGGGCATGAGCTTCTGGTTATTGGCGAACAGCACGATCTACCTGAATTCCAGGAACTGAAAAAGTGGTTAGTTAAGCAGGCTCTCAACGGTAAAATTGCCCTGTTCCTTGAAGGTGTCAACCGAGATGGCCAGTTTGAATCTATTTATCGTCAAGGGTTAGGGGGCACGGGAGATGAGCCTATTTTTGGGTTGGAAGACCCGGCTGCTCAGCTGGTAGATCTGGCAATCATGTGCCGTTACAAGGCTCTTGGTGCCCTTTCAGGGTATGATGTTCCCTGTAAAGAGACGCTCTTGAACCTGAGCGCTATGACTGTCTATGGTCAACAGGTATGGAATGAGTTGCCAAACTATCAGTTGCCGCAGGAGGTTGCGTCACTTCTCCGTGCATTGAACCCACTGGTTAAGGCCATTTCTGATGCTGAAGACCCTCGAGATCGCTTGAATAAATTTGAAGAGGTTATCAGTGGCTCGCAATGGTCAAAGGTTTCTGAGCGTTTTAGCAATGTTGCTTGGGACGTTTTGTATCGCCTTTTCGGTCTGGTAGCTGTTTCCTACGCACCTGAAGTTCCCGATGAACTATATACCCTCACGCAATCATCTCTTCAGAACCTTCCTGATTCTAAATCGTTTGCTTTATGGTTTAGCGTCAATTCAGCTTACAGAGAGCATCTGTATGCTTCTTCTATCGATCAGCTTTTGCCTGAGTTAATTCCCTCATTGCCAGTCGTCGTCGTGGTTGGAGGGGAGCATTTGCGTATACTCGATGTTTTAGAAGCACGCGCAAATTCAGAAAAGACCTCTCCTTCCTTACACTGAGCTGTTCAAATGTAATCACTTTATCCTTTATTAATCCTTCCAGGGTATCATTGTGGAAAGATTGAGAGACTTACATGGAAGATTACCCCAGCTCTACATTGCCAAAATATGAGATGTTTGTTCCCTCTACGGACATATCTGCCCCTCAGCCCAAACTTTTTGAGGATTTAGAATCCGTGCAGGAAAGAGTGTTCGAGGCGATGATGATTTTTCCGTACAGTCTTGATTCAGCAGCTGTTCGAGGTTCCTTTGTGATTGACTTCGCTGGTTTGTATCGCGAACTCGATGCTGTGACTCATCGCTTATTTAGGGGCGAAGAAATTCAAAATGATCAATCCGACTTGGATGCTCTGATTGACGGTTACCAGTTAATTGGAGAATATTCGAAAGAGTTAGAACAGAGTCTTTCCATAGAGGATTCAGAGATTCAAGCGACCAAAGATGGGTTTCGCTATCTGTCAGAAAAGATCGAACAGATTACGCTGGGCCTGAATAGTCGTCCTGATTTGACGGAAGACTGCGGGCTAAAAGTGAATCAAGGTATGGTTGAAGCCATAGATGAAGAGCACATACAGGACCTTAAGATACAGACGGAATTGTCCTATAGTCTTCAGTTTCAAGATGCTCTCACAGCAATTGCTACTATTGAAGAGACATTGAACAATAGTACCGACACACAGGAATTAGAGATTGGCGCTTTCACCAAAATGCAAAAAAAGCTCGACACTGTCAGGGTGATTTTGGCTAATGGCACTGTAGGCAGCGATCAGATCCTTCGTGCTAAGTTCGAAGTGGCTATTCTTTCGACAAGAATTTTAGGATTGCAGACGGAAAGAATGACAGCCGAGGACGTAATGAGCGAGTTTGTCGCAGATTTCTTGCAGCCTTATCTTGCAGGTCGATTGGATCCGATGAATGAACCGGAGCGACCTACGTTGTTGGCTCAATTACAGGGCCATTTAATGCATCGAGGGTACGCAATTGAGCGGGACAAAGTAGCTGTCTGGGCTAGCCTGCAATTTGTTATACAGGGCATGCGCCACGTGGCCTCTCAGGCGGTTTCAGAAGAATATCATGATGCCCACCTTCGAAGTGTGGCTGCTCATAAGCCGCAGCAGATCTATCGTACCTGCCTTACATCTACTCTACCTAGCGTTGTGAAGTATCGAGAATTGTTAGGCCCTGCTTTGGCGCGAGAGTTTGCTCCAACTACCTTCAGTGCAGAAAGTATTGATGATATGTTGGATCTCGCATTAACTTTGATATAGCTCTTGCAGATCCGTTCGCTATTGCTTTGGCCCTTTGCCTTCTAACGTTTGACGAAGGTAGTTTAATTGCATTTGTGCGGTAACGGCAACTATTGCTTTATCTTCGGGTACTTCGGGAAGGCGCTTATGTGCCATCTTCAACATATTCAGGGTTTGGTGCCTATTCATAAATTCATGAACAAATCTATTCTGTGCTTCTTCATCCATAGGATTGGCAATGGCTCTAGCTACTACTGAAAAAACCTCTTCGGGAATTTTTGGATTTTTCACCAAACCAAGAGCAACTGATCTAAAAATAGTTTCCCACTCCTCAAGCGAATAGTCGTGCAAAGCGTCTGGAAATTCTCTGAGCTGCTCGATTAGAGGTCCCTGTTTCACTTTGCCGGCGTAGTCATCAATCGCTTGAACGAAGGCGGGATCTAGTGTGCCTTCTTTAGCCCAACTCCATGCTTCCTGAACCGCTGGGTGGGTTGCCAAGTCAAAAAAGAAACGATGACAAGACTCTATTCTGCCCAAGCCATTGGCAAAATAGAGGGCGTTGGCGGCGTAAGTTTCAAGTGGTCGCAAAAGGGGATCACCGATGCCTAAGATTAATTTGGTGTCTTTTATCCCTTCCTTCTCAAAGAAAACCCGCTCATTTCCGGGCGCAAAGTCTTGCAGCATCACAGCGAATTCGTTTCTTGAGGCACCGATAAGAAGAGGGCCAGTGAGATGGCCGGGATTCCCTACGACTGTGATTGGCCGGTTATTTAAAGTAATATCGAATGATAACAGTGGCTTAATCGCAGCACCCAAATGTGTGGCTAAAGTATGCTCTAGGGTTTGTTTTGAGTGAAAGTAGGGTGGTTTTTGGTGAAAATGACGCGCAAAGACAATGGGCCTTGCAACTGGGGCCTTTGTGATCGGAGGTGTGAATATTTTATTAATAAGCGGTGAATAAAAAGGTTTGAATACGCCTTGCATCGTTGCTTACTCCGTAATTTTTGAAAAACGATAACATGGGAAGATGTTTTGCTTACAGGTTTTGTGAATCTTTGTGCCTCGGTGTCTTTGCGTTTAATTTCCAGTTACTACCCTCGACAAATAGGAGGGGCGACTCTATAATGTGCGGAAAAATCAAGGGGAACTATGCAAGAAGATGACCTGTACTGGATCAATCGTTGGGGTGAAGAATATTTTCGCGTAAATGCTCAAGGTAACGTAACAGTCAGGCCGAATAAGGAAGGACCCGAAGGGGATCTCTTCCACCTTGTTCAGTCCCTTGTGGAGAAAGGCATAGAAGCTCCCATCTTAATCCGTTTTAATGGGATTATTGAAAACCGCGTCAAAGTTTTGACCGATGCGTTTAAGGACGCCATTCAGGAATACAGTTATCGTGCCAGCCACCGTATTGCCTTTCCTATTAAAGTAAACCCGCAGCGGCATGTGGTTGAAACGGTACAGAGCGTAGGACAGGAATATCTTATAGGCCTTGAAGTTGGTAGTAAGCCAGAATTGCTAGCGGCTTTGACCTTGGAGCATAATCCAGAGGCATTGTTGTTATGCAATGGTTATAAAGATGCCGAATATATTTCCTTTGCTTTGATGGCGATCAAACTGGGTCGTAGAGCTCTAATCATCGTAGAGCAATCCTACGAGCTTAATTTAGTCCTTCAGGTTGCTCAACAGCTCGGCGTTGAAGCTGAAATAGGCTTTCGTATGAAGCTTTCCCATAAGGGAACAGGGCGCTGGAACTCATCCGGAGGAGAGCAATCTAAATTCGGTCTATTTGCTCACGAGATTGTAGCCTGTTTAGCGCAGCTAGAAGCTGCCGGCAAGAGTCACTGGTTGAAACTGTTGCATTTCCATATTGGCAGTCAGATCACAACTATCGAGTCGATAAAGAAAGCGCTGAAAGAAGGCGCTCGCATGTACACCGAGTTGGCGAAGAAATACTCTTCACTTTGTTTCTTTGATGTTGGCGGTGGCCTGGCTGTAGACTATGATGGCTCGAAGAGCGCTGCTGACTCCTCCATGAACTATACCGTTCAAGAGTATGCTCGAGACGTTATCTTTGCCATTGGTGAAGCGTGCCTCGAAGCGGATGTTAATGACCCTATCGTGATTACGGAATCAGGTCGCTTTATCGTGACGCACCACTGCGTTTTGGTTACAGAGGTAATCGATGTCACCACGACACCTACTTACACTCAGCCATTAGAAGCGCCAGAAAGCGACAACGAAATGCTCGAGACCTTGCGGTCACTGAACGATGAGCTCACCATCAAGAATTGTCGCGAGACTTTCCACGATGTAACAGACATTAAAGAACGTGTTTTGGAAGAGTTTGTCTATGGTCGAATCAGTTTGATAGAGCGTGCCTATGCCGAAAAGCTCTGTTGGATCCTGCTCTCTCGTATTCGTAAGTTGTACCAGGAGCTAGAAGACCCACCGGAAGAGATTTCAGCGTTAGACCAAGTTCTGAAGGAGACTTATTTCTGTAATTTCTCAGTTTTCCAATCGTTACCAGATTCCTGGGCTATTGACCAACTTTTCCCAGTGATGCCGATACACCGCCTTCATGAAAAAGCTAATCACAAAGGTGTTCTGGCTGATCTTAGCTGCGATAGCGATGGTAAGATCGACCGATTTATCGGTAAGCCAGGAACAAATAATTTCCTTCAGTTACACGAATACAATGGTGGACCCTACTATGTGGGTGTCTTCCTCGTTGGCGCTTATCAGGAGATTCTGGGTGGATTACATAATCTGTTCGGCGACACAAACGTTGTGCATGCTGAACTGGATGAAACTGGTAAGTGGATTCACTCGAAGCTTGTGGAAGGGGATAGCATCGAAGAGGTGTTGCACTACGTACAGTACAACACTGAAAACCTGATGAATCAACTGCACCAACAGCTCGAACGATCTATTAAGGCAGAACGTATGACGCCGGCTGAATCAGCGCAGGTTAAGAAGAAGTTTAAACAAGCTCTCGAGAGCTATACTTATTTGGTCGTATAATGAAAGACACTCCAAACACTATTGGGCAAGGTCATGGCCTTGCCGGCAGATATGCCGGACTGCCGGAGGAATACTCCACTGAGGCATCCGCCAAAATCGTTATTCTGCCCGTACCGTTTGACAAGACGACGACCTACCAACAAGGTACCGACAAAGGCCCCGATGCGCTAATTGAAGCATCACGAAACCTAGAGCTTTATGATATCGAGACGCAATCAGAGGTCTACTTAGAGGGAATCTTCACGGCACCAGCGGTGCAACAAGAGGCCTCTGAGAAAATGCTGGACGAGTTATATCGTCGAACCAAGGGCTACCTAGAACAGGGCAAGTTTGTTGCCACTCTTGGCGGCGAACATAGCATCTCCTATGCCCCTATCAGGGCTCACGCCGAGCATTTTGGCTCGCTGACAGTGCTGCAGTTTGATGCTCATGCCGACTTGCAGGATGCCTACGAAGGTAACCCGCTAAGCCATGCATCGGTGATGGCAAGAGTGAAGGAACGTAAAGATGTGACGAAGATCGTTTCGGTCGGTATTCGCAGCATGAGCAGCGAAGAGCTACCGAATCTCGATGAAGACAATACGTTTTTTGCTCATCAGCTGGATGACAATCCTAACTGGATGGATCAAGTGTTGGAGCGCCTGTCGGGCAACATTTACATCACCTTTGATCTCGATGCTTTTGATTCTAGTCTTATGGCATCGACAGGGACTCCAGAGCCAGGTGGGCTATTTTGGAACCAAGCACTCAAACTGCTGAAGCGCGTTGCAAAAGAAAAGCACATTGTGGGCTTTGATGTGGTAGAGCTATGCCCAAAAGAAGATAATCCTGCCCCAGATTACCTGGCGGCGAAGCTAGTATATAAAATGTTAAGCTATAAATTTCATCCAGAGAGGCTGTAAAAATGACCATTCGCGATTTCATGCTTAGAAACTATAAGCACTTTAACGCAGCTGTTTGCGTAGATGCCTCTGAGGCCTGGAATACGCTGCTAAACAACAATGGCAAAATGCTTATCACTCTCGCTGGAGCTATGAGCACCGCAGAGTTAGGTATTTCATTGGCAGAGATGATTCGTCAAGACAAAATCCACGCTATTTGTTGCACCGGAGCCAATCTGGAAGAGGATGTCTTTAACCTCGTAGCTCATAGCCATTATCTTCGTGTTCCACAGTATCGCTCTCTGAGCAAAGAGGATGAAACAAAGCTGCTAGAACAAGGCATGAATCGTGTAACGGATACTTGTATTCCGGAAGATACAGCCATCAGACGTATTGAGAACGAGGTATTAGCTCTTTGGCAAGCTGCCGATAAAGATGGTAAAAGCTATTTCCCATATGAATTTATGTATCAGCTTTTGGATCTGCCATCAATCAGAGGGACCTTTGAGATTGATCCAAAAGACTCATGGCTGCTGGCAGCTAAGGAAAAAGGTCTGCCCATTATCACACCAGGATGGGAAGATTCCACATTAGGGAATATCTTTGTCTCACACGTCATTTCAAAAGATTTGACTCGCTATAGCATTGTGAAGCTAGGCCTCGAGCAGATGGGATTCTTTGTCGACTGGTACAGAAGGGAATCTAAGAGCCATCCAATCGGCTTTTTCCAAATAGGCGGCGGAATAGCCGGCGACTTCCCAATATGCGCAGTCCCCTTGCTTAGGCAAGATCTGCAAGAAGATGTGCCTTATTGGTCTTACTTCTGCCAGATTAGCGACAGTGTCACATCCTTTGGTTCTTACAGCGGAGCTGTTCCCAACGAGAAGATCACCTGGGGCAAGTTAGATATCAACACACCAAGCTTTATCATTGAGAGTGATGCCTCTATTGTGGCTCCTCTAGTGTTTCAGTACGTGCTAGACAGCTAGCAAGCACGTAGGGAAATAGTTGGACGAAGTGGACTAGTTTTCCGCATGGGTTTCTAAGGTCCATAAGCGGTAATTGCATAAGGATTTTATGCCGTCCTTTCAGGACTCTATCGTCATTCCCGCCTTACCTAGGCCTTCGTGCTCGCTGCGCTCACACTGCAACCTGGGCTATGATATGCTGGCCTTTCAGGCCGCTAGGGCTATTCTCAGGCCCAAAGGGTCGACATGCCATAGCCCAGGTCGGAGCGAAGCGGAGGCCTGGGTAAATGAAAAAGAGCAGCCGAGTCCTGAAGAGGCTGACAGGAAACTTAAATCTTTAAGTTTCAGTGGCATAAAATCCGAATTGTTGATAAAATTTCGTTTTTCATAAAGCCTCCTAGGTATGTTTTGGAGGCGTATAGCGGATAAAAACGAAATTCG
>JAUXSF010000031.1 GCA_030679955.1 Chlamydiales bacterium
CTAGACGTGTAGACGCGATGCTCCGCAGCGCGATGATATTGATATTTCCACCCCTAGCCACCCCTCATTCTTCGGGTATGGCTAGGGGCTAAGATAAGAATTGCTGCTTCGCAGCATTAGCTCAAAATCTTGTTCAAACCGATATAGAGAAGGTTCTATGCCATGCAAACATATGGGATCTAGTTGGTTATGATCCATTTTCCATAATTAGGTTGATGCGTATGCCTGCCTATCCTGCCGCGCAGCGATCCTACCTATCCTGTTAGACCGTATCCTTATTACTCGTGATAAACTCGCTCAGATTGGGCTGCAGAAGAGCCTCTAGATCGGGCTGACGATCCCATACTACCTGACGCCCTAACAAACCTGATATCAGCCATTCCGCAATAGCGGCACTGCCTCGCGTATAAAACATCCCGTGAGCCAAGTACCAATGAAGTTCCGCGAGATCTGCAATCTCCATGTTTTTCAAAAGCTTTTCGTACAATACACTGCAACGCGCCTTGATGGCTGGAATATGCTCAGGATCGGTATGAACGATCGTCGCAGCCGGATAAACCCTCTCCTTGTGCACAAACTCACCAAATAACCAATCGATCTTTGGATCTTTTGGTGGCTCTCTACATACTAAAAAGGTGCTGAGAGGTATCTCTTCATTCATTACCGTTAAGCCATCAATATCTTCAGGAACCTGTATTTGATCCTGCTTTAGGCCATCGGGAACCAAAGCCAAAATTCGATCCAGATAGGAGTCGTACCGCCCACCACGCACAATAGGAGTACGTGCAATTTTTGGATTTCCCGGCAGCCTTGGACGACCAAACTTCGCCGTCGGTAAATCACAAACCTCTTCGGCAACGCGGTGTCGAGCTTCCGCTAAAAAAGTCATAATTTCTTCGAAAGACGGCTTCTTGGCAAGTTCTAGGATAACTTGTGGAATAATCCCTGATACCAGTTGACGATACTTAGCTTTCAACCGCTGTTTAATCGGATGAGTCTCTGGCAGATTTGACAAAGCTGTCGCCAACTGACCATCTACAAATTCGGACATCTCCTCATAGCTTTTTGGATGTGTCTCCAGTGACAACGTAGATAGATAAAGTGCTAAGGGAGGTGTCTTAGGCGGCATTTTGGCGTGAAAATGAGTAATCAGCTCCCGCAATAGGTCGTATCGACCCTGGAGTCTAGCGACCTTGTCGGGATCTGATTGCTTCCATTTTTCCACGTAGTTACATGATCTCCGCTGCTAGGGCCGCCAAGGCTGATCTTTCGGTCTTATCTAAGTACATGTGGCCATAAATAGCATGCTCATTAAAGCGCCCAACAACATAAGTCAAACCATTGGAGTCCTTATCCAAATAAGGATTGTCGATCTGTGTAGGATCTCCTGTTAGTACAACTTTCGTGCCCTCACCTGCGCGTGAGATGATTGTTTTAATCTCATGCGGCGTCAGGTTTTGCGCTTCATCAATAATGAAATACTGCCTTGGGATGGATCGACCTCTGATATAGGTCACAGCTTCCATTTCAACTTTTTTACTGTCTAAAACCCAACGTAGCGTCTCATTTGGCTCATGACCTGATGACTCGCATAAATACTCCAAGTTGTCATAAATCGGCTGCATCCAATGGAACAGCTTTTCCTCTTTCGTACCAGGCAGGTAACCAATATCTCGACCCAAAGGCACAATTGGACGGCTCACGAGGATACGCGAGTAAATACCATCGTCAAATACCTTACGCAGACCACAAGCTAGAGCCAGCAAAGTCTTGCCTGTTCCAGCGGCACCCACTAGAGAGACTAATTTGATGTCATCGCGAAGTAGCAAATCAATCGCACAGCGCTGCTCAGGATTCCGCGCTTCGATACCCCAAATGTTCTTTGGTTTCAACAATGGCTCTAAAGCTTGCTTTTCGGAATTGTACTTTGCTAATCCAGTGGACTCTGGAGATATCAATGAACAGTATTCGTTAGGCCGAAACTCTTTATCTGTCTTGAGCAGGCCATCCTTAAGGAAATGATCCATCTCAGATTTGGTTATCTTGAGGTCACTTAATCCGCGGTAGATAACGTCATAGGAAAATTTTAAATTCTGGTAATCCTGTGCCTCGATGCCTACAGCTTCTGCTTTCAAACGGGCAGCAAAGTCCTTAGAGACAAAAACAACCTTCCGACCACGATCCTGCAGCCAAAGTGCTGCCAAAATAATCCGGTTATCAACGACACTTGTTTGAAAGTTAGGGTCGAAATCAGTCTTAATCTCGATCTGAAGGCGAAGAACAGAGTCATTATCAAGCTTAATACCCTCCTCATGCATGCTGCCACCGCCCTTAGCGCGCAAATCATCCAAAAAGCGTATGACCGCTCGTGAATTCTTACCCACCTCGCTAGGCAAACGCTTCATCTTGTCCAGTTCCTCTAGAACAGAAACAGGGATGATTACCTCATTATTCGGGAATTTGCAGATAGACTCAGGGTCGTGTAATAAGACGTTGGTATCAAGGACGAAGGCTTTTATGGCAGTGGACGCTTTCTTAGCTGCAGACATGTATTTGCCTCCTGGTTAAAAAACCGCATCTTAGCCGACGAGTGTCAAACCAACAACTCTTTTATTGATTCAGCACTCAACACATCAAAGTGCTAAAGGTCTTGACACGCTTTCGCCTATTGTTGTAAGATAGAGATAGAAAGGATAATACAAGTCTCTATTAGTTAGTGAGGTAGAGTATGAAAATCAGCAACAAAATAATCAGCATTCCCCCATACATCTCCACTAGTTGGCGCAATGTTTACTCAGTGTATACTAGCGAAAACGGAATGTTGGTCATTACTCTCGCTGATGGCGATGCAGTCTACATCCCGGACCTAACCGCCGAACAAAAGACGCAAATTTTTCAAGCTCATACGGCCTACCTAGAAGAAGCGGATCTGCATGAACAGCCACAAAGTAATCCAAGACGAGAGCATTTAGCAACGGATGCTACCAATCAGTTTGGCGCCTTCATGCAATCAATCCTTGGTGGCGATGGCAACAACCAAGCATTTCAAATGAATCTTGGCTCAATAGACAACCTAACTTCCGTTGTGCAGCATAACCAATCGCAAGCCCACGCACCTGATCTTCCTCCCGAAGTTCTGGAGAAAATAGCAGGCATAGCGAAAATGATAGCTCCCAATGATCCCAACGTGCTTCCGAAGGCCGAGCCACACTGTAATTGCTTTCATTGCCAGATAGCTCGTGCTATGGCAGGCATCCCCAAAGAAGCAGAGGAAGCCACACCCAAGGCTGCGGAGCCAGAGATTCCTACAGAAGAACTACGCTTTGAGCAGTGGGAGATTGAACAGACTGGGGAGAACCTATATTCTGTAGTCAACAAACTGGACCGCGAGGAAAAATACAGCGTTTACCTTGGCAAGCCTCTAGGTTGCACCTGCGGTAAGTCCGGCTGTGAGCACATCGTCGCCGTTCTGCAAAGTTAAAAATCAAAAACAGCGGTTAGTAATCGTTCTCTGGACATTTTAGGCTCGAAAGCCTAGAATCCGATTCCCTGTAAGCAACACTTTTCGCAGAGGAGTCCTTTAGCAATGGACATGAAACATAAATTCTATTTCGTTTTTGGCCTATTATTAGCTGCGGCAGCGTTGCTTATACAAGACGTACACGCGGAACCGCCGCAGATCGCCAATGAGGCTTTTACGGGTGAAGTTAAGGGTCGTAAAGTTCGCGTACGCCTGGAACCTTCTGTAGACAGCCCTATTGTTCAAGAGCTTAGCCAAGGCGAGATGGTTGTTGTCTCTTACGCACAAAACGATTTTTATGCCATTGTTCCCCCTAAGAATACCAAGGCCTATGTTTACCGCACATATGTGATCGACGATATCGTTGAGGGTAACCACGTCAATGTTCGCTCAGAGCCATCTTTAGAAGCACCTGTATTGGCTCAGCTAAACAAAGGTGATCGCATTGAAGGCCACGTATCGCCTGTCAACAGCAAATGGCTTCAAATACGCTTGCCAGATACCGTGAAGTTCTTTGTAGCCACCGAGTACATTGAGAAAGTTGGCGATGTGCATTATCTAAAACGTTTAGAGCAGCGCAATCAAGAAGCCTGCGCAGCGGTAGATAAAGCCCACTCCATCTGCCAAGATGAACTGTGCAAGCCATACCCGCAAATCAATATCGAGATAGCTACACAGAAGCTTCGTGAAGCAGCTATGAGCTATGAAGATATCGCCGAACAAAGAAACAGAGCATGCGATTACATCGCACACGCTCATGACAACTACGTTCGCAAAAAAATTGAATACTTGGAAAATGAAGCCCAAGCAGCTTCTGAAACATGGAACAACCGCTGCCAAGTACTTGCACAGCAGATGGCGGCCCAGTCAGCACACCTTGACGCTCTTGAACGCTCGCTAACGGCTCGTGATGCAGATCTGATACCTGAAGAGCCACCAAAGGCTCGCGTTTCTCTGCCAGCCTATGAGCCAACCATGCTGACAGATGCTATGGCGGTGTGGATTCCACATGAAGCAGCAGCCTACCAGAAATGGCTCGAAGCGCATCCTGACGAAACGATGGATGAGTATTACGCTGAACAGGCCGATTCCGGGATACAACTTCGTGGTGGCGTACAAGCTTACCGACGTTTAATCAAAAATAAGCCTGGTAATTACTTGTTGGTTGATCACGTAGACAACATTCCAATCGCCTTCTTGTACAGCACGCGTGTGAATTTAGACTCCGTGGCTGGTAAGACCGTGACTTTGCTTGTCTCCCCAAGACCTAACAACAACTTCGCCTTTCCTGCTTACTACGTTTTAGATGTAACCTCTCGTAAGTAGCGAGAAATTCGACGCGAAGGCGCATAGACGCAAAGAGAAAGAGACCTTTGTTCCTTCTCGCCTCTGTGTCTTTGCGTTGAATTTTCCCGAGAAAATTGTTGTTTTCTAAGGCCTGTAAAACTAAACTGACAAGGTAATTTTTTACTTTTAGGTGAGTTATGGGCCTTTCTCGTTTGTTTTCGGTTGCATTCCTAGGTCTCGATGCTGTTGTCGTCGATGTCGAAGTTGATGCCGCCGAAGTACAGGACGATTTCGAAGGCAGTAATATCGTCGTTGGCCTGCCCGACACCGCCGTTAAAGAATCGCGAGATCGCGTTAAAACCGCACTTCGTAATTCCGGCTACAACATTAGCAAAGTACGCTTTACCGTCAATTTGGCCCCCGGCGACCTCAGAAAAGAAGGGCCTCTTTACGACCTTCCCATCGCCATAGGCCTGCTACGTTCGCTCAATAAGTTGAAAGGCCCCTACATCGAAAGCGACTATCTTATCGTGGGCGAATTGGGTTTGGGCGGTCAAGTACGACGCATTCCTGGCGCCCTTGCTATTGCCATTCTAGCACGTCAACTTGGCAAAAAAGGTGTCATGCTGCCCGCTGCCAACGCTCGCGAGGCCGCAACAGTTCCTGGTATCGATATAGTCGCTATTGATAGCTTGCAGCATGCTGTGTCACTGCTAAACAATCCCGAGACTATCCAGCCTATTTCTGTCGCCATCAACAACGATATTTTTGCTCACCAAACGCCAGCCATCGACTTTGCAGATGTCAGAGGGCAAGCTCATGTGAAACGTGCAATGGAGGTAGCCGCCGCGGGAGGCCACAATGTCCTGTTATCAGGGCCTCCGGGCTCGGGAAAGACTATGCTAGCCAAAGCGCTACTTGGTATCATCCCCGCCTTTACCGTTGAAGAAGCCTTAGAAACGACCCGAGTGCATTCCATCGCCGGCCTACTTGCCGAGGGACAAAGCCTGGTCACGCAAAGACCCTTTCGCTCGCCACACCATACCATTAGCTATGCTGGTCTTGTAGGAGGCGGCTCCATACCACGCCCCGGAGAAGTTTCATTAGCTCACAATGGCGTGCTTTTTTTGGACGAGCTGCCTGAGTTTCCACGCGCTGTTTTGGAGGCGCTTCGTCAACCGCTCGAAGATCGACAAGTTACCATAAGCAGAGCCAATGGCAACTTCACCTTCCCTACAAGCTTCATGTGCATCGCTGCTATGAATCCGTGTCCATGTGGCTTTCTAGGCCATCCCGACAAAATCTGCCAAGACACTTTGCATCAAATCGATCGATATCGTGGAAAAATCTCCGGTCCGCTAAAAGACCGCCTAGATATGCACATCGATGTGCCCGCACAACGCTACCGCGATCTGATGGGTTCCAAAGCAGTAGCTGAAAACTCTGCAGCCATTCGTTCGCGTGTCACCACAGCACGGCGCAGTCAACATCAACGCTTTGGTAGTGCTAAAACGAATAGTCAGATGTCATCCCGCGAACTAAAAGAATACTGTCCGCTTGATTCCACAGGTCACGCGATCATGCAAAATGCCATAGATGTTGTTGGCATGTCAGCACGCGCCTGTGACAGGCTTTTACGGGTCGCTCTTACTATCGCTGACCTTGAAGGCGCTCCTAAGATGGAGCAACATCACCTTATGGAAGCAATGAGCTTTCGCGGCGAGGGATAACTATTTCGAAAGTACCTCTTCCAGCTTGCACTCTATTGGCTCAAGCTCTTGAATCTCCGAAGTCGAGGTAGCACCAAGCTCATGGAATTTTCGCGCTGTGACCAACACACGCGTCTCCATCGATGCCATAGCGCTATTGTATGAACCAACAGCTTTCTGCAGCCCTTTGCCCATATCATGAAAATGGCCCACAAGGATTCCAAGGCGGTCATGAAGCTGTTGGCCAAGCTCGCCAATCTTCATCATATTCTTCGTCATCACTTCCTGACGCCATCCATAAGCCACCGCGCGCAACAAAGCTATCAAGGTTGTTGGCGTGGCTATCATCACCTTCTGCTCGGCTCCATATTCGATCAGTGTGGGATCTTGCTCCAAAGCAGCAGAGAAGAAGGTTTCCCCGGGAATAAACAGGATGACAAACTCCGGTGTCGGCCTGAATTGATCCCAATAAGTCTTTGCTCCGAGCTGTGTAATATGCGTCTTAACCTGCCTAGCATGATCAATCAGCTTGGATTTGCGCACGCTTTCATCAGCTGTTTCAATCGCATCCAGGTAGGCTTGGAGGGGTGTTTTAGAGTCAATAATAATGTGCTGATCATTAGGCAGTCTTACTACCATATCAGGACGCCGCTGTACTTTGTCCACCGTGCTGGTGGCTTGGCAGCTGAAATCGCAGTGCTCGGCCATTCCAGCCATCTCTACAACACGACGCAGCTGCATTTCGCCCCAACGTCCACGCACATGTGGCTGACGAAGCGCTTTTACAAGGTTTGCTGTCTCGCCGCGCAGTTCAGCGTGTAGGGATGCTAAGCCCTTAACCTGTTCTGAAAGGCCCCCATAAGCCTGCGCGCGAGCCTTTTCCAAATCGTTGATCTTCTGATCTACTTTATTTAACGATTCACGGATAGGCTTGACAAGGTTGTCGATAGCGTCTTGTCGCCTCCTCAGATCACCCTGCGCGCCCTCTTGATACTTATCCAGCGAAGCTTTAGCTAACTGCAGAAACGATTGATTATTTTCGTTAAGGGCGTTCGCGGATAGCGCCTTAAAACTATCTGTAAACTGTTCGCGCATTTGAGAAAGCAGCTGAACTTTTTCCTGCCCCGCCTTGCGTTCTTCAACCAACTGCACCTCAGCTTGTATAAGCCTAGCATTTAGTTGCGAATTCTCCTCTTGAAGCACTTGCAGACGCTGATTCTTGGAGTCAACAAGTCGAATAATCCAGCGCAGTACAATTCCTAAGCAAAGAAGCCCAAGAGCAATTAGCAGAAATAGCTGTATGTCAATTTCCGTTTTCATTTTCGTCGAGTGTGAGTTTTGCGTTGAATATAAAGGGTTGGGGGTTTACAAAATAGCTCCAAATGACAAGGAAATGTGATGAAAGGCTTTTGCCCTCTGGCTTCTGGCTCCAAAGGTAACTGTATTTATGTCGGTACCGAAAATACCAAGATTCTTATCGACGCGGGAATCAGCCGCAAAGCCTTGCTCCTACGCTTAGCTGAAATCAATGTCGCATTAGAAGACATCGATGCCATCTTGATCACTCACGAGCATACAGACCACATTCAGGGCCTAAATACCTTGGGCCTGAAGATGGGTATTCCCATCCTTGCCAATTCCGAAACTGCCAAGGGTATCGTCGGTTACTTTAATGACTGCCCAAAATTCAAAATTTTCGCCACTGGCGAGACTTTTGAGTTTGGCGACATGGAGATCCATCCTTTCTCCATTCAACACGACACACTAGATCCCGTTGCTTTTACCATTAAGACTTGTGGACTAAAGCTTGGCTTTTGTGCAGACCTGGGCTTTGCCACAACATTAGTAGAGAACCACCTGAAAGGCTGCGACTATCTGTATCTAGAGGCCAATCACGATCCCGCTTTGGTCCAGGCTAGCCCACGTCCAATGGTCTATAAGCAGCGTGTTTTAGGACGTTCTGGACACCTCTCCAACGATTCCTGTGCTGACCTGCTGGAAAAAGTCTGTCATGATAAGTTAAAGCACGTACATCTTGCACATCTTTCAAGCGAGTGCAATAAACCTGAATTGGCTTTAAGTGTCATCGGGGAAAAGCTATCTCGGCTGGGTGCCACTACACGATATTCCGTAGCGCCACAAACCTGCAATGCCTCATCAATCTTATTCTAAGATTTTTTTCAGAGACACGGAGAAGGAACAGAGAGGAAAGATATTTTGCTGAGGCAAAACATCTCCAGTCTAAAATGTTCTATGATATGCTGCTAGCAGCACAAAGGTAGAGGAAAGGCGAGGCTAGATTTAAGATGTTTTGCCTCAGCAAAATATCTTCTCTCCAGTTTCCCTCAGTGTCTCTGTGCCTCTGTGGTGAAAAAAAGCCTATGAGCCTGTCAGGTCGTTGAAAAAGCCTTTGATCTTACCCCAAAAGCTATCAGACTTTGGGAGGTTTGCCGGGCCTTCAAGGCTAGCAAATTCTTTCAAAATCTCTTGCTGTCGGGTCGTCAAATGTGTGGGCGTCTCCACGAATATCTTTACCAAAAGGTCGCCTTTGCCACGTCCATGGACATTTGGCATGCCTTCACCCTTCACACGGAATATCTTTCCATTCTGGGTGCCTTCAGGAATAACGATTCTGCAGGAATGACCAAGTGGTGAAGGAACTGTCTTCTTACACCCCAATGCAGCATCGCAAAAGCTTACTGGTAGGTTTAAGATAACATCATTACCTTCGCGCTCAAAAAGCTCGTGAGCTTCTACTTGAATGAAGATGTAGAGGTCGCCTGGAGGCCCTCCACCATAACCAGCGTCGCCATAACCACTCATTTTGAGTCGCATACCGCTATCAACGCCAGCAGGAATATGAACTTTAATATTTTGCTTTTCTTTGACCAGTCCTTGGCCCTTACAGTCTGGACAAGGATCCGTAACAATACGTCCTTCACCATGACACTGTGGACAGGTCATCGACATACTGAAAAAACCGCGCTGTTCAAATACCTGGCCATTGCCGTGGCAGCGTGAACAGGTCTTAATGCCATCTGTCGATTTGGCACCCTTACCATGGCATGTTTTACACACAACCAGGTTGGTGATCGCCAATTCTTTCTCGATGCCTTTGGCTGCTTCTTCGAAGGAAATAGTCAGATTAACGCGCTTGCTGGCTCCCTGACGGGCTGTGTGCATTTGTGCACCGCCGCCACCGCCGCCACCGCCGCCAAAGAAAGATTCAAATATAGACTCTCCACCACCACCGCCACCAAAGGCGTCCATGAAGGTGCGTAAAGCCTCATCCATCGAAGCGTATCCGCCCGGCTGCTGACCTGCGCCAGCAAAACCGCGAACGCCTTCCTTGCCATAGCGGTCGTAGGTCTTACGCTTGGTGTCGTCGCTTAAAACTTCATAAGCTTCGGAAATTTCTTTGAAACGTGCCTCAGCGTCGGAATCGCCAGGATTCCGGTCTGGGTGAAATTGCAAAGCCTTTTTACGATAGGCCTTTTTGATTTCCTCCGGAGAGGCAGTCTTGGATACTTCTAATACTTCGTAGTAATCAGCCATGACGTTCCATGCAAAGGTTAATGGGGTACGTGGACGGAGAAGCCACGTTAAATGGGAAAACCGCTATCAAAATACAGAGATAGCGGGATCCTCGCCCCTCACTCATCCGATCCACATGTCTGATTTGCTGTGCTTATTTTAAAGCAACTAGCGCGTGCGGCGATATTTCTGTGCCGCTTTTGACTTAGCTCTCTTACGAATGGAAGGCTTCAAGTAAAAACGATGAGCCTTCACCGTCTTCATCACACCCTCTTTGTCCAAACGCTTTTTCAAGATACGCAGAGCCTTATCGATAGAGTCACCGGCTCGTAGTCTTATCTGTGTCATCCAATCAATTCCTGATGAAAACTGTTAACCTATTACTGTCCGCAATTTTAAATCGAGACGTCCGTAGATAGGGTAGATCATAACAGAGCGCTTCATATTCGGCAACCCCCTTGAGATAGGAAGCAGTTACTTTTAGGCAGCCGAGCCCTGAAGGGACCGCGTAAACAGACTCTCAATGATTTTAATAATTAGGTCGATACTCTGCTCTATTAAATCCACCGCCCGTAGTTAATTAACAAAAAATGAGATTTAATTAACAACACTATTGACTTTAATTAACAATTCCAACATAATCAAGGTTTAAGAAAATAAAAAGCTCCCTCCTCTCCATTTCCGGAAGAAGCCCTCGGGCCTCTTCCGGTTTTTGTTTATACCGGAAGGCTATGAAGTCAGCGGGGATTTTCTTTTTCGATTTCAGCTTGAGTTTTGCGCAGATAATGGATCTCTACCTTAGCATCTAGGCTAAAGTGTCCTTTTGTGAATTCTTCCAGACCAATAGACACTATCTGAGAGGAGCTAGGCGCTCGCTCAGTCCAGTCCCATGGCCCATCAAGGCGCTTTTGAAGAGGCGCTGCTGCTGAGGTGACGATAACCTCAACATCGGCAAGTTGATCTTGTAGCAATTCGAGGGGCTCGAGCGCGGGCTCGGATAAATACTGAATACTTTCTCCGTTACGGCGTCCTAATAAGAAGTAGGCTCCGCCTATCTTGGCGTCTATTACCGAAGCAAAAGAGCAGTCACGGTTGGGAATCAGACCGTATAGAGGCGAAACGCCGACAAGCGGGAGCTTATGCGCATAAGCAAAGGCCTGCCCGGCGGCTACTCCAACTCGAATGCCTGTATAGGATCCAGGACCGTTGCCTACAATAATCAGCTGTATCTCACCTGCGGTGAGTTTAGCCTGAATCAAGGCGCGCTCCATCGCTGGAACCAAAACGGTAGAGTTTTGCAATCCAATAGGCAAAAACTCTTCAAACAAGCAAACGTGCTTATCATAGACAGCAATTAAGCCGCGTTCGGTACAGGTCTCTATCAATAAACTGATCATGGCCATCCAATGGGAGAGGGAACGAAGATTTTTTGTAGCGTACGCAAGAAAAAGCCGTCTGTCATACCAGCAACGTAGTCAATGACCTGACGCTCAGGGGGAGCATCGGCAAAGTACTCGCTTTCTTTATTATGCAGGAAGTCCTTCCAAATGTAGCTATCTTGGCCTTTTTGCTTTAGATCATCGAGCAAGAAGTCGACCAAATGGGCGTACCCTCTTTGAATTTTCTGAGATTCTGACTTCAAACGTGGATCAAAATAGATGAAATCAAAATTAAAGCGTCGCAATGTAGCCACTGATTCATACATTTGCTCCGACATCGCCACATAATTTTGTCCTTTGCTGCAGGCTATGATGTCTTGTGCGAACCGACGTAGAATTTCCTGCGAGGTATTGCTTAGCAACGTGTGGGGCACTTGATCGCGGGTAATAATGTTCAAGCTGATGGCATCTTCTAAGTCACGGCTTAGGTAGCTAATGGTATCACAAATCTTGACTAGACAGCCCTCCAAGGTTCCTGGAATGATATTAGCTTCGGGATCTCTTAGTCTCAAGGCGAGGTCGGTTCTATGATCGTCCCAACTTTTGTTCCATCTAGGTGTAATCACATTAGAGGCCAAGCCTGCATCGTGACACAAGATACCATCGTAAACGGCCAGACCCAGATTTAACGGTTCTATTAAGGACAGTAGTCTGCAAGACTGCCAGGGATGTGCGAAAAAACCCTGCCCTAGCTGTTGAGAAATTTTTGAGAGGTATCCCTCGCCCTCATGACCAAAGGGGGGATGCCCGACATCATGGCCAAGAGCAATCGCCTCCACCAAAGGTAAGTTAAGCTGCAAGACCTCTGCAATACCGCGTGAAAGACTACTAACAAGCTGAACATGAAGAGAGCGGTGCGATATATGATCGTTAGCGACCAAATAAACGACCTGTGTCTTATCCACATAGCGAGCATAAGCTTTAGAATGTAGGATGCGATCGGCGTCCCTTCTATAGGGCGTCCTGTAACTATCAGGAGCCTCCTCGCGACGTGCATGATAATGTTCGGACAAAGCTGCTTTGGTGGTTGTAAATTCTGTCATACGAGCAGAGTAACAAGACGCGGCATTTCGCGGAAGGATGTGACCTCAATCGTCATAAGACTCTTCAACCTAACCAAACAATGCTTGCTATATTTATAATCATTCATTATTCTTTTTTCGGATACAAAACTTATAATATGGATGGTATTTAATGGATCTTAATTTCCCTAATAACAACTTAACAACTAAGCATTCAATAACTCCCTCGGTAAACCCACCCGTCCAGATATCGTTAGCGAAAAACCCCGAATTAGCGTTTAGAGTTGATAAATCTGCCCCAACCATCCACTCGCGATCCCAGGCTGAATCTCAGACCCATTACAAAATAAAACCATCTAATATAAAGTTTACTCAGCACTATTCACAAATCCCTGTGAACGCTGCAACTGCAGCTTCAGCTAGAGTTCCCCGGCAGCCTCAGCAAAAAGTTGCTCCATTGGCATTGGCACCAAGGGTAGCCTCCCCCTCTCCTCACCCAACTTACTTTGTCCCAACTGGAGTTGTTCAGACCCCCAACATCCAAGCATTGATTCCAAGGATGTTAAATTTAAATCAATATCCTATCGTGCCAACTTTAGGGCAAGCTAGCCACCGTATTTATAACCAGCCTACGATTCAACATAGTGGTGAGTTTTCCATGGAGGATCTCACAGCATTGGCATGCATCTGTAAACTAAATCCTCACATGACTAGGCATCAGGGAGTCGATAAGTTAGTCGACTTGGCTATGCGAAAAATCAATTTTCAAATACGCATAAATTTAGCAACTGCGTGGTCGACAGAATTAGAGTCGGCTCGTCGTCTACCTGGATTTGACGAATATATTCAATCAAAGGGAGTAAATGAGGATGAGATGTGTTTAATTTTTCCTGGTACTTTTGCAAAGCTTGAAAAATTGGGAACATTTTTCTTCTCGGAGCAAGAGTGGTCATGGCTCATTAAATAAATACGTTAGTGTTTAAAGATTACCCAAAAAATGGGGACTTAACAGGATGGGCAGGGTCGCTTCGCGGCAGGATGAGCAGGATTTTAGAAAAAAAAATTAGAGTTCCTGTAATGAAGTTAGAAGAGCCTAAGAATCAGTTCCTATCCTGCCCATCCTGTAAAAAATGTTCTTCTGTTCCGAGTAGATGACACCATGAGTATCTGACACAATTATGTTTCACTTTAATCCGCTGATTATGAAAATCTTAGTAGTCAATTCTTTTAGTTAGCCTGATGCGTATGCATGCATATCCTGTTAAAATGTTACTCTTAATGCACTGAGCGTGTTGACAAAAGTGATGAAACACGAGATGATGCTTTATCAATTGTTTCACTTGGTAAGGATATGGATACAACTTTGTTAGTAGTTCTTTGGATTGTGGGAACTCTTGTGGCAACTACATTTTCTGTAGTACTTGGACGTCGGTATGGCGTGGAATACCCTATGGCCTTTATGGCTACCCTCGTCATCGCTGCAGCAGTAATGGCCAACAAGCTAGTTGTATTTGGACCATTCGCGGTCCCTGCCGGAGTCATTGTCGCGTCCGCTACCTACCTGATGACTGACATGTTCTCTGAGTTCTGGGGCCGACAAATTGCCAGCCGCGCTGTTTGGGTAGGTTTTCTAGGTCTACTAGGATTTATCCTCGCATTGCAAACCGCTGTTTACTGGCCATCACCGGTTTTTGTTCAAGAGCACGCCGATGCGTTTAACGCTCTTCTTGGTCCAACACCGCGCATCGCACTAGCCTCTGTCGTCGCATACCTCTTCAGTCAGCACCATGACGTGTGGGCATATCATTTTTGGAAAAATTTTAGTAACGGACGTCACTTATGGCTGCGCAATAACGCTTCAACAATCGTCAGCCAACTCATTGATTCCGTCATCTTTCTGACAATCGCTTTCTATGGCGTGATGCCGATTGGTGAGATGATCATCGATATGTGGTGCGTTAAAGTTATCATTGCATTGTTGGACACTCCCTTCATCTATTTAGGACGGTGGATTGTAACGGCCCTAGAGCGTCCAGCCCCACAGGCTACCCGGGACAATGTTGAATTAGCGATGAGTGTGGTATAGTGTTGTTGCATTCAATTGACCCTATTGTACTGGGTTGGTATCATGCTGCAATTCTTGTAATAGCGTAACAGACAGAGGCACATTTTGGATCACGGCGACGATGCATCTTTAGAGTCCGATATGGAAGCGGCAATGTTTACTTCAATGGAAGAACCACAGCAGCTAGCAGCCAACGCGGATATTCCACGCGACCTATACATATTTCCCTTGGTACGCCGTCCATTTTTCCCTGGTATGGCAGCTCCTATTGCCATTGAACCTGGCCCCTACTACGACGTGCTGAAACAAGTCGCCAAATCGGAGCACAAATGTGTAGGCCTGCTGCTGACTAAAAGTGAAGATGTCGATGTGTACACCTGCACCTTCAACGACCTACACAAAGTAGGTGTATTGGCACGTGTTCTCCGCATCATTCCAATGGAGCAAGGTGGCGCTCAGGTTATCCTGAACATGGAAAAGAGGCTGATAGTTGACAAGCCACTCCCCTCAGCCAAACACTTAAAAGCTCATGTATCCTTCCATGAAGATGCCAGCGGCAAGCCTTCGCAAGAACTAAAAGCATATGCCATCAGCATCATCTCCACCATCAAGGAACTGCTAAAACTCAATCCTCTGTTTAAAGAAGAGCTGCAGATTTTCCTTGGCCATTCTGATTACACAGAACCTGGCAAGCTGGCAGATTTTGCTGTCGCGCTAACAACCGCTGAGCGAAATGAGCTTCAAGAGGTACTAGAAACCTTTGATGTTCCAAAACGCATTGACAAGGCGCTAGTACTGCTTAGAAAGGAACTAGATCTAAGCAAAATCCAGAACAACATCAATCAAAAGATTGAAGCAACCATCCAGAAGAGCCAGAAAGAGTTCTTTCTACGCGAACAACTCAAAACGATTAAGAAAGAACTGGGCATCGAAAAAGATGACAAGGCAAATGATCGCGAGAAGTTTGAAAACCGCCTAAAAGAACGCCAGGTACCTCCTGATGTCATGTCCGTCATCAAAGACGAGATGGATAAACTCGCGGCCTTAGAGCCACAGTCCGCTGAATATGCTGTATGCCGTGGATATCTCGACTGGCTAACTGTCCTTCCTTGGGGCATCTACAGCGAAGAATGCTTAGACCTAAAAAAAGCGCGCTCTATCCTTGAAGAGGATCATTACGGCCTCGAAGATATCAAAGAACGTATCCTAGAATTTATCGGCGTCGGTCGACTAACCGGTGGCGTCAAAGGAAGTATCATCGCCCTTGTAGGACCTCCTGGAGTTGGTAAGACCAGCATCGGCAAAAGTATCGCCCGCGCACTTAACCGCAAATTCTACCGTTTTTCCGTCGGTGGCATGCGTGACGAAGCGGAGATCAAAGGTCACCGCCGCACATACATCGGTGCTATGCCTGGTAAGCCTGTACAAGCCCTTAAGGCTTGTAAAACCATGAATCCCGTTATCATGCTTGATGAAGTGGATAAAATGGGTACTAGCTACCAAGGCGATCCCGCATCCGCTCTGCTTGAAGTGCTGGATCCGGAACAAAACAGAGAATTCCTCGACCACTACTTAGATGTAAGGGTCAACTTGGGCGATATCCTATTCATCGTCACAGCCAACGTTCTGGACACCATTCCAGACCCGCTGAAAGACCGTATGGAAATCCTACGCCTCTCAGGATACATCACAAAAGAGAAGGTCGAGATAGCCACCAAGTATCTGGTTCCACGCAACCGTAAAGCCATGGGCTTAATGGCCAAGCAGGTTAAGTTTAACAACGAGGCTCTCAGAGAAATCATCGACGGCTATGCCCGTGAATCAGGTGTAAGAAGCCTTGAAAATAATATCAAGAAGATCCTACGCAAGATCGCCGTACAAGTTGTTCACGAGCTCGACCTGGCCCTAAAGGCGAGAAAAGGTCAGAAGAAAAAGATTCTGCCGGGACACTCAATTACCGCCGCAACCGTTAAGAAATACCTGGGCAAGCCAAAGTTTACTAGCGACCGCTACTACATGCACCCACCTGTTGGTGTGGCCACAGGCCTAGCCTGGACAGCCATGGGCGGTGCTACGCTATATGTCGAGGCTATTAGGGTAGACAGCGACAAGACAACTATGAAGCTGACTGGCCAAGCTGGTGATGTTATGAAGGAGTCCGCAGAAATAGCCTGGAGCTATCTGCAAAGCGCTCTACCTAAATATGCTGTCGAGCACAAGTTTTTCGAGAAATCAAGCGTCCACCTACATATCCCCGAAGGTGCTACGCCTAAAGATGGACCATCGGCAGGTATCACCATGGTTACATCGATGTTGAGCCTATTAATTGGACAACCTATCCCCCACGACTTAGGGATGACAGGTGAGCTAACACTTACCGGACGCATTTTGCCCATCGGTGGCGTGAAGGAAAAAGTAGTAGCGGCGCGACGCTCCGGACTAATGTCTCTAATATTCCCTAAAGAGAACATAGCTGACTACGAAGAGCTCCCTGGCTATATCACGAAGTCTATCGATGTACACTTTGTAGAACACTACGACGAGGTCTATCAGATCGCTTTCAAGAAAGCAAAAAAGAGACGCAATGCAAAGTAGTATTGTAGAGAAAACAGTGTCATGTAAAACAATTGCCCCAACTAATCTTGAGGCAACGGTAAAGTCTTTACGCGCCGCTGGCAAAACCATCGCTACATTAAATGGCAGCTTCGACCTTTTGCATGCAGGGCATTTGCAAATATTAATGGAGGGCGCCGACCAAGCCGATGTCCTAATCGTTGCTTTGAACTCTGACGACTCCATTAAGCGATACAAATCCTCTGACCGACCTATCATTCCCCTACTCTACCGGCTGCAGATAGTTGCTGCCTTAGCGTGTGTCGATTATGTGACTTGGTTTGACGAAGACGACCCGAGAATGGTACTGTCTAAAATTAAGCCCGATGTTCATATTAACGGCGCGGAGTATGGTGGCGATTGCATCGAGGCCGACACAGTTAAACAAGGCGGCGGGCGCCTGCATTTAGTGAATAGAATACCCGGGCTATCAACCTCCCAAATCATTGAAAAAATCGGATCGCTATGCGGCTCCTCTGCACAATCGAAAACGACAGCCAAGGCTTAGAGTTTTCGCAGTTCCTAAAGAATCAAGGCATCGCTAATGATTGCGAGGTCCTGTCTGTCAGCGATTGGGGTAGCGAAACCTACGGCAACCGCTTCTGCCGCATCTGGATCGTTGACGAAGATCAGGTAGCTCAAGCTGAAAAATTCCACGAGGAGTTCCTTGCTAATCCCACAGATCCAAAATTTAAGGAAAAGCAACCCAACCTCATTAAACAGATTTTGGAACCCGAAGCGCAAAAAGCCGTTGCGAAAGAAGGATTGGCCAAAATACAGAAAGCAGCCTCCTCATGGCAGTCTCAGCCAGTAGGAGCCATCACCTTGTGGCTAATGATCCTGTGCACCTTTCTATTCATCTGGGGTGCTACAACAATGGTCTCAAGAACCGTACCAGCAGAACTAGCCCCGATAGCTTACCTTACATCATCGCCTATCCATCAAGAGCTTCTATACGACTACCCTAAAGCCTATGAAATAGTCGACCGCTTAGTACGTCTCTATGACCTCGGTCAAGAAGATCGCGTAGAAAACTCCCTGCCGCCAGAGGCCAGCTACCTACTCGAACAATATCACAACACACCCATCTGGAATGGCCTCTACCCTAAGCTAGTCTTGGCGTTGAAGGGACAAAAAGATAAGATAGACTGGAATCAACCCGTCTTCGAGAAAATTCGCGAAGGTGAAGTATGGCGTACCATAACGCCCTCATTTTTACACACAGACCTGATACACCTCTTCTTCAACGTCATTTGGTTACTAGTCCTCGGTAAACAAATCGAACATCGTATTGGTGCCGGACGCTACATCCTCTTTATTATCATCGCAGCCATCTTTAGCAACACTCTGCAATACCTTATGGGTGGCCCCCTTTTCATGGGCTTTTCAGGGGTAGTATGCGCTATGTTAGGCTTCATCTATATGCGTCAACGCCTCGCCGCTTGGGAAGGCTATCAGCTGCAAAGGGTCACCCTGGGATTCTTGGCTTTCTTCATTTTTACGATGCTTGCTATACAAGTCGTGTCTTTCTTTGGAGAAGTCTACTGGAATATGCATCTAGCTCCCCGGATCGCGAACACCGCCCACTTAGCAGGATTGGCTATGGGACTTCTGATGGGTAAACTTGACTACTTCGCATGGAAGAAAGGATAGTCTCGACCTTTCAGTGCAGGCGCTCTACTCAGTAAGGGAAAAAATGCAAATTGAATATGTTACAGGAAACTCTGGAAAATTTCTCGAAGCACAGGCTGTTCTCGATCACTGGACACTAGAACAGGTTAACCTCGATATCGTTGAAGTTCAAGGAACGCAGCAAGAAATCATCATCGCCAAAGCAAAAAGTGCTCTGGAAGTCCTCAAGCGTCCATTAATTGTCGACGATGTCGGCCTATTTTGTAACGCTCTGAATGGCCTCCCAGGTCCCTACGCGAAAGACTTCTTAGAGAAGCTCGAAGAAGATGGGCTTAGCAACCTAATCCACCGTTATGATGACCATCGCTGCCACTACATTTGTGCCGTAGCATTTGTCAAACCAAACGGAGAACCCCAGGTTTTTGAAGGTCGTATCGATGGACGCATCGTAGCTCCCCGCGGAACCCTATTGCATGGACATCGTAGCTTCAACACGATCTTTGAACCCGAAGGGATGAATCAAACCCTCGGTGAAATGACGATAGAAGATATGGCCAAATTTGCCGGCAGATCAATAGCACTTAAAAAGCTCAGGACATATCTAGAACAGCATGACAGTTAGAGACCTCATCATATTAGGCTGCTCAAGCCAGCAACCCACAAGACTTCGCAACCATGGCGCCTACTTGTTCCGTTGGAACGAGGAAGGCCTGCTTTTTGATCCAGGAGAAGGAACGCAAAGGCAGTTTATCTTCGCCAACGTAGCACCAACGACTGTAACACGCATCTTTGTGTCGCATTTTCACGGCGACCACTGCCTAGGCCTTGGTTCTATGCTCATGCGCCTTAACCTCGACAAAGTAACCCATCCTATCCACTGTTACTACCCTGCTAGCGGTAAAAAATACTTTGATCGCCTACGCCACGGCACCATCTATCACGAGATCATTAATGTAGTGGAACACCCCGTAAGCCAGGCGGGACTGGTCGAAGACGATGGAAACTTTAGGATCGAAGCGACCTTCCTAGAACATGGCGTGGACAATATCGGCTGGCGTATCACCGAACCCGATCGACGAAAGTTCGACAGAGAAAAATTAAAGCTCCAAGGCGTCACCGGACGAGCAGTTCGCACATTGCAGGAGGAAGGCTTCGTTTTAGTTGATGGACGCAGCATAACTCTCGATGACGTGAGCTCACTGGTCACTGGTGATTCCATCGCCGTCGTAATTGACACACGTCCATGCAAAAATGCCGTAGATATAGCCAAAGGGGCTAAAATCCTTCTATGCGAAAGCACTTATCTTGAGCAACATAAGGATCTGGCGGAGCGTCACCACCACCTCACGGCTTCCGAAGCAGCAAAAATAGCAAAGGATGCTGGCGTTGAAAAGCTTATACTAACGCACTACTCCGCGCGCTATCTTGACCTTGCCCCTTTTGCCCAGGAAGCCCGGCTGATATTTCCTAATGTAGAGACAGCGGACGACTTCAAAGTCTTTCCCTTTCCTCGCAATCCCTGATTTTGTTATCTAATGTATTAGAATTACAACGAGGGCTTTGCCTGTGTTTATTGAAGCGTGCTATAAATTTTTAGAACATTTGCGAACGGTAAAAAACGCCTCTGACCATACGGTGCGCAACTATACGATCGATCTAAACACGTTCAAAGAGTTTCTGGAAAAAGAGGTCATGCCCGACGCTAAGCCGGAAGATCTCCCCGCTAAAGTGCGCTACGATGCAGCGTATGATGGCAGGTTCACAGGTAAGGACTCTGTTTTAGCTCTTAATACCATCGACAAAAAGGTAATTCGTCGCTTTCTGGCAAACCTTACCGACAAAAATCAGAATAAAAGCACTATTGTCCGACGCCTTTCATCGCTGCGCACATTCTTTAAGTTCGCATTGGGCCAAAGCTTAATCGAGCACAACCCAACAGAAGACCTGGAAAGCCCAAAGATTGATAAACGTCTGCCCACATATCTGACCTTCGAGCAAGTGCAGAAGTTCATCGAGCAACCAGATACCACCAACTTCTTAGGCTTCCGAGATCGTACCATCCTAGAGATGTTCTACAGCTCCGGCTTAAGGGTCAGCGAATTAGTTGGCCTGAACCGAGCGGACGTTGATTTAGAAAATTTAACCGTTCGCATTCGTGGTAAAGGGAAGAAAGAACGCCTAATTCCAATTACCAAGAATGCCGCCACTTGGATAAAATCTTATCTCGATCATGCCGAACGCTATCAAGACCTTGAAGGTCATGAAGCGCAAAAAGATCCGGAAGCAATCTTTTTAAACAAGTTAGGCAGCCGCCTAACGGCCCGGTCAGTGGACCGCAACTTCGAGAAGTACTTAAAAAGTAGTGGTTTAGAAGGTCACATCACCCCCCACACCATCAGACATACCATTGCCACACACTGGTTGGAAAATGGTATGGACCTTAAAACCATTCAGCTAATTTTGGGCCATCGGTCTATTTCCGCGACAACCATCTATACTAGAGTCTCCCCCAATCTGAAGAAGAAAGTCTACGACGAAACCCACCCACGCGCCTAAGTAGTTTTTTGGACTTTATGGACAGAGATTAAACCATGTTAGCTTTTCATAACAGCGTGGCGAGCGAATTAGAGAATCGTATTTCTCAGCCACGAAAGCAGCATGTAGCCCACAGAGCGTCAGCCTGTAGAAAATAAGATAAAATGAAGTAGAGCCGCAAAAACGCGAAAGCGGCAGCAGCAATCATCAATACTCACTCTAATTAAAATAATTGAATTAATTAAACTATCTGTGTATTATATATATAGTTAATAAATTAAAAACAAACAAAAGAGGTTAACAGTGTTACCCATAGAACCAAACCAGCAATCTCATATTACACCCAGACATAACGAATCCAAGAGCTTGATCACAAAATCTCTTTCCTATTCAAAAAATATCATTCGCGCCATTCCCTCTGCGATCGACAACTTACAAGTTGGTTCTACCATAGTTTTGGGTGCGGCATGTTCGCTTAATGCAATTATCAATAACATACTTCCTGCTTTGAATTTCACATATTTGGACTGCTGTATAACTCTCGGCAGCCTCATGGCTTTTGAGACATTATGTCCCGGCAACAAGGTAAAAAATGATCCGATCATTATGCCTAATATTGCCGAGGAGCCTGTATCAATAGATTATTCTCGAAGAAATATCGGTCACGTTGAACCGCTTATAACAAAAGGTCACTTAATCAGAAACCGGCTTGAGATTAATCCCTATCTGGAGGATCGCTATCGAATTTTAAATATTGGGTCACAAAACACTGTCGATGAAGTATGCCGCCAAGTAGCCTTACTGGAGAGATGCGATCCTACAGAAGTCCGCCTATTAGTCGACGATAGCATCAACTACGGCCTTGATCTATCTCTTGGGGATCACGCTCAAAAGACTCTGGAAGAGGCATTCGCAGAGGAATATAAAAAAACAAATCGAGTAGATGATATCGGTCCAATTGATTGGATAAGAATAAGCATAAGCATTAAGTCAAACAAAAGTGACCCATTTCAATCAAAAGGGTCGGGCCACCTTATTTCGGGGAGAGATCGTCATATCGGACACTTAAACACTCTTAATGAGATTTGTGAGAGTGTCGCTTTAGAGCGGAATTGCAATCCAGAAGAGGTCTACTTGGAGATGAGCTTGGAAAACAGGGAACAGAAGTGGATATATTTTGGCTTAAAAGAAGATAAAGAAAAATGTGATAAACCTTTTGGAGAATTAACTATGGAAAAACATGGAATTGATCTTGACCAGGACGAAAAATCATTTTTTTTTGAAGTAAGAATTATGCACCCTACATCCATGAAATCAGCTCGGTCGAACGCCCCCTGTAAAGCTGATTAACTTTCCTCATTCTGAGCAGGTTTGAGAGTCAGTTGGTCTTAACCTGCTCTGCCCATTTGGTCTATCTCTGTCCATGGACTCCGCTCGCATAGAACCAAACCAGCAATTTCCTATTGCAAACACAGATAACGAATCCAAAAACTTGCTCGCAAAATCTCTTTCCTATTCAAAAGATATCATAAATGCCATTCCCCCTGTAATCAACAACTCTTGCGTTGGGCCCAGCATAATCCTGGGTGCCGCATGTTCACTAAAAGCAATTATCAGTAGCGTGTTTCCTGCTTTGAATTCTACGCTTATGAACAGCTGCATAACTGTCGGAAGTCACATGTTTTATGAAACATTAAGTATCGTCAACAAAACTACAAATGATGAGAATACCAACCAGATTTTGCACCGAACGCAGCTCAGGAAGAGATTGAACTACCACCCATTGAAGCGCCGATAGAAAATAGAAGCACCGGTAGCAATAGATTACTCCCGAACGGTTCTTACTCTTGTTGAACCACTTGAAACAAAAGGTTATCTTATCCCCAATAATCATCATTGTTACCAACAGCTACAAGCTGGATCTGAAAATACTGTAGATGAAGTGTGCCAAAGAGCAGCAGAAGTGGAAAGATGTGATCCGTCACAGGTTACCATAGTGGTTAATTCTCATAATATTGGTACTAGTTCTTTTAAGCTCGAGCATTTCACAGGAAAAACTATAGAAGAGGCCGTCGCCGTCTATCAGGAGCAGTTCCAGCCAGGCAGAAGAATAGGTTTGTTAACGTGCTGAGAATTGACCTAACATTAAAACCAAGATATGGTGTATCTCGTTCGTTTATGTTTAAGGGAAAACCGCTAAACGTTAGTTATATTCGTGATGTATTAGCCTGCGGCACTCGAAATACGCTCCAAGAAATCTGCAAAGAAATAGCTAATCAGCGGGATTGTGATCCTAAAGATGTCGTTTTAAAAACCAGTTTCGGCAAGGACGCCAAAAAATGGGACTACTTTGGATTAAAACCCGGTTGGCTACCTATCCGCCCTTATTGACTCGGCGAAGCATGCAAGATACAAGGGGCAACGACGAGGCAATAGCGAGCTATTGCCGAGGAGTTGCGCATTGTAGATTGCTTGCTGCAGCCAGTCAGTAAGGG
>JAUXSF010000038.1 GCA_030679955.1 Chlamydiales bacterium
ATTACCGCTAAGATGCATGCCGATGAAGCCTCCGTGACCAACAGGCGATGTAATACTGTCCGTTGGTTCGGTCAAGGCCAGCTGACGTTTCCAGCGGGACACTTGTGCAATAGGCGGAATGCGCTCATCTAATGTGTCTGCCGGAAAGTTATGTATGGCAATTTTGAGCGAGTCGATAGTGAATTCACAAAGCGGCAACATAGTGTCATGCAAGGGACCGGTGACTTCGTGCCGCTGCCAAGAAGATGGCACTCGAGCTCGATTAACGGGAAGATGATCGCGACCACGTATTTCTTGCCACGAGTGTGATGCTTCGTGAGTCTGAGAGCAACTAAAGAAAGTAAACGAAAGAATGAGAATGAGAAACAAGCGCTGTTGCATACGCGAATCTTATGCAACAGCGGTTTGAGAGCAAATAAATTTTGCTACTGCTAAGGCTCAGCACTTGTGCTGAGAACCAAAAGCAATTGGCCTTTCTATTTCCGATTTAGATCGACCACACGGTAACGACCCTCTCAGCTAATGACTCTGCCTCCTCTTTAGCGACTTTCAATGCTCGAGGTCTTCTTTTTGGAGCGAGTTGTTAGTCTTCTGCAGGAATAGGAGCTGGTAAACCCAGCTCTTCGCAAATTTTATCTAAATCTTGCAGATCCGGATCACATCCAAGGAGTTCTGTCAGAGGGGGGAGCTCATCCAGAGTGTTGACAAAAGTTAGTATGGCGGTGTCGCTCAGGGTCAATGAAGGTTGATGTCGTGGTTCCGCTGGGGGGATATCAAAGAGGTCCGTAAGGAGAAGGTCAGTCTTACTTTGTGTCAGGTCGTTTTTAGAGAGAACACCTTCATCTTTTTCCACCGAGACTGGTGGTTCTCGAAAAAGGTTTTTGCATTTTGCTGGGTGAACCAAGAGCTTCTCTTTTAGGTGGAGTACATCGCGATAGGCGTCATCGTTCTTTTTCTCCCATTCCGAAAAAATATTTCTAACTTGACGATCACCGACTCCCCATAGAGTTGCTAGTGACTCATTAGCTTTCTTCCAACTATTAAAACCCTTTTTTCTTAGTAGCTTAAGCGCACCTTTAAGTCTAGTTTGCTCTATTTCTGCTCTTTCTTGCTCGCTTTTATGTCGCAATGATCTTTTACATATTTTGTAGTGCTCTCTTTTTTTAATTGTTGACTTTGGTTTTATAAGATCCAATCTTCCGGTTAGTTCAGCGGCTGAAGGAGTTGCACGTCGCTTAGCACATGGTTGGGCTATTTCATTTGCTAGGGATTGTTGCACATTTTTATGTGATTCGGGTACTAGAACAGGCGTATCTAATATGGCAGAATAATTAAACATTTCCAGGCTTTGAGTTAATTGGAAAGCGGTATGATGTGACTTCAAGTTCCTGGGATCCGTTTGTGCAAGCGCTGGAATTGCAACGGCAACCGAAACTGGGACAGGTGAACTAGAAGGAACTGTTGTTTCAAAGTCGAAAATTGAATCGAAATCGAGTTCTGCATAACCTGGACTAGAAAGTGAAAAAGCGTCTGTAGATAATCTCATAGAACGGTCCTTTGTTTATTTTTTTTTGTTTTACTATATTGGGTTTATTAATTCTTTTTTTGTTCCTTAAGTATATTACATTTTTTAATATTAATAGTAAATAAAAACTAATATTTGTAATAAAAAATTGAGTCTATTTAAAAAAAAAGAATTTTTTACAGGATAGGCAAGTATACGCATCAACCTACTTTTGAAAAGTTCATCGCTACTATTTGTAGTTCAATAAATGATGCAGGTCACTTTAGTTGAAGCGTATTCTGCAGCTAGCATTCGTGTCAAAAAAAAGAACATTTTTACAGGATATGCATGATCGCTGCGCGGCAGATATGCAGGATGCGAACTAATTCTTGCCTTTTAGACCATATCTTCCCGCCTAAGTCTTTTATCGTTCTTATCGTTTTATCGTTCTCATCGTTCATTTGGTCTGTTGAACTACCACTATGTGCGAAAAATTCTGCCTATCTTGCCGCGCAGCGATCCTGCCCATCCTGTTGAGTCCAGTCCATTGTTTCTTGTCAGCAATGGCCAGATGAATTATTTAAGGAGCATGGCTAATTCGACACACATTTCCTCCTCTTCGAGCACCTCTACAGAAGTAACCTGTGCGTTATGCGGCGTGCATGTGGATGATCATCCGATTTTAGAGGAGGGAAGGGCTTTTTGTTGTCCTGGCTGCCATGCGGTGTTTAACATTCTTCGCGCGCGGAATGAGTTGTCACATTACCAACGGAGTCCTGTTTTTCAGCAGGCTTTGAAGGCTGGTCTGATTTCTAATGTGGCATTGCTGCAAGAGTTGCGGCGTCGCAGCTTGGAGCTTGAGGGTGACCTTGATCGGCAAAAAATTCACCTCGAAATCACCGATATGTGGTGTCCTAGTTGCGCTGAGGTCATTCAATGGATTGTGTTGGATATCAATGGCATCATACGCTGCGCTGTAGACTATTCTACTGATATTGCGGTTATTGAATTTTCGCCCAAGAAGACCTCCAAAGAGGCTATTTTAAAGACGATTAATGGCTTGGGATACCATGCTGTACCTTTAGAGGACTCTGTAGAGCGTAAGGTTAGCAGCTCACTATATGTGCGCTTTGTGGTGGCGGTTTTTTGTGCTCTGAACATTATGATGTTCTCCTATCCGATTTATGCTAGCTACTACTCCAACGATACATCCGGATATGCGCCGCTTTTTGTATGGTTGTCTTTTGCTTTGTCAATTCCTGTGCTGACATATTGTTCCTGGCCGCTTATGCGTCGCGCTTGGACGGGTGTCCGCGCGGGTGTTTATGGCATGGAAACATTGGTGACCCTTGGTGTTCTTGCATCTTTCGGCTATTCCACGTACGAGATGCTTAAGGGTTCTCTACACGTTTACTTCGACGCCATGTCTGTCATTGTTTCATTCGTATTATTGGGTAAAATCATCGAGTCGCGGGCGAAATTCTCCGCCAAGGAATCTTTGCTGCGGCTAGCGCGCTATTTGCCACGTCGTGCCCGTCGTATTGGTGACGATGGTACGGAGATCTTTGTTCCAATAAAAGACATTAAGCCCGGGCACATGGTTGTAGCGCTGATGGGTGAGAAAATTGCCCTTGAAGGCGTTGTGGTGGAAGGACATGCAATTGTTGATGAATCTGTAATGACGGGTGAGTCACTTCCTGTTCCCAAAGAAACTGGTAGCGATGTTCTAAGCGGGACAGTGGTTAAGCAGGGGCGTATTGTTTATCGCGTAACAACTACTCACGACAAATCGCTGTTACAGCAGGTTGTCGGTATGGTTGAGCATGATCTAAAAAATAAAGACGGCTACGTGCGTGCTGCAGACGTAGTAGCGCGTTGGTTCGTACCGGTCATTGTAGTGGTGGCAGTCTTAACTGCGGCTGGCGTTTTATGGTTGGGAGTGTCCGATCCGGGGCAAAGTGTTATAGAGACAGCTGTTTTACGCAGTGTTGCTGTGCTTTTAATCTCCTGTCCCTGTGCAATTGGTATAGCAGCTCCCTTGGCCGAATCGTTGCTCATGACAACTTTAGCCTCGATGGGCGCAATTGTGCGTAACCGTGGCTGCTTACGCTTTTTGGGTGCCGAGACAGCTGTGGTTTTCGACAAAACGGGGACGATTACCGAAGGGCTATTTCAGGTGCGGTGTGGTTTAGCTATGCTGTCATCAGAACATCTTCAGATCATCAAGGGCTTAACCTCGCGTTCTATTCATCCACTGTCTTTGGCTATTTCGCAGGCTATAGAAGAGTCTCCGGCGCAATTGGATAGAGTTGAGGAGCAGGCCGGAAGGGGACTTAGAGGTGTGTACGAGGGGCGCTATTACTATTTAGGTTCCGAAGCTCTACTGAATCAGTATGGCATAGCCCCGTCTGATCAGGCGGAGGTAGGTAATTTGGTTGGTATTTGCTCGCATGTCTTTTTCGCGGAGGAAAAAACCTGTCTTTCCAGAATTGTCTTGGGTGATAGGCTGCGGCAGGGCGCCGTCGCGGCGGTGGAGAGTTGCATTCCGGCAAGTACGCACCTTATTTCTGGCGATGCTGCGGCTGCTGTTTCTGATGTTGCACAACGCTGCGGCTTTACCGATTGGAAGGCTGGATTCTCCCCCTTAGAAAAGCGCGAGTATGTCGAAGAGCTACGCCGAATTGGCGAGACAGTTACCGTATTAGGGGACGGAGTGAATGATGCCCCGGCGCTGTCAGGCGCTAATGTGGGTATTTCCGTCGTTTCGGCGACCGATGTCTCCATACAAGTCTCGGACATTCTTCTTACCACGGATAACCTAGCCATTCTGGGGACTCTGCGTGAGCAGGCGTGCCGGGCTAGGCGTATTATTGCGCAAAACTTGGCTTGGGCATTTTCTTACAACGTCATCGGTATTCCTTTAGCTATTTTGGGTACTCTTACCCCTGTCTATTCGGCCGTCGCTATGGTCGCCAGCAGCCTTATCGTGCTTTTTAATGCGCTAAGGTTACGCTCTGTTCCTAAGCCAGTTAACGAAGATCTATAGACATCACGGCCTCTCCTAGGCTCATTTCTATTGACGAAGTTATACATTAAAGTTAAAATTATTATAGGAACTTGTAAGGTTAATCTATCTGTAAAGGGAGTGTTATTCCCATACTGGGGTAAATAGGAGGAGTTCATAAAATGTCTGACTTAAACCAACAGATTCAGGATGCGCTAAAGGCGCTGACCGAGGGCGGCGGCAACGAAAAATTGGTCGAGTTGTTGAGGAAGGTGGGTAAGAATATCATCAAAGGTGGGTTGCCTCCTTTGCAGGCATTGGGACTTCCAGCAAGTGCGTTAGAGAGTTATTACAAGCGAGCCTACCAGCTCTATAATTCTGGTCAATACCAAGAAGCGATCAAGATTTTTCGTGTGATGACCATGTTGTGTCCTTATGAGCACAAGTATGTTTTTGCTTTAGCGGCCTGTCACCACCGCGCTGGTGAATACGTAACAGCATTAGCAGCTTACCAAACCTCAACCCAGTCGGATCCGACAGATCCCTTACCCTACTATCATGCGGCAGATTGCATGATAAATTTAGGCTATGTGCATGCGGCCCGGGAATCGTTAAAGATAGCGATAGAAAATACGAAATCTAACCCACGCTATGATGCGATTAGGGACCGTGCATCCATGGCCTTAAATAAACTAGAAAGCGGCGATAAGAGCGTAAGTATGGATGGAATGCCTACGGAGAACGCTGCTTAAGACTGCGTGAGGGGGTGACATGTCTTCTCCTATTGGTAGTTCCGGCGATGTCGGGAGTATTTATCAAACGCCGTCTCAAGCAGAGCTAGACGAAGCCGACATTGAGCAGGTAGAAGATCCTAATATTCTATCGCAATTTTCGGACACGGTCGAACAAGCCTTGCCTTTAGATCCTTTAGGGCTTGGTGACGTTATTCAGGATGTGGCAGCACCCGTTTTAGCTTTGCCTGACCCCTCTGCGGTTTTAGCTTCAGAGCAACAGGTGGGCGCGTTTATGCAGCAAGTCTCTTCCTCAGCGGGAGCGATGATGGCCAACTTTGTTTCAGGGTTGTCACCTACCCTGCAAGCTCAATTGGCTGTGAATAAAACCAATGGGGGGGTACAGAATCTAAACTCTGCTATCAAAATGCAAGCCAAGCTTGATGCGCTTATCAACGCAGGATTAAGCGTTATTCCCTCCGCGCCTCCTCCAGATTATAGTAACCTTTTTCAACTTAAGGGTCCTGCGCCCCTGAACGGCGCAGTGCCTGCTAATCTTACGCAAGCTCAGCAATTTATTAACCAAACCCTATCGGTCAGTCGAGCCGCTCAGATTATGGGTAAGGAAGTAGCAGCTGTTGCGCCGGACAATGTCAACCCAGATTCGTACAGTCAGTTTCTGGCCTTTGTGAGTATGGCGATTCATAACCTGCAATCGTATATGGATTCTGTGGCTCAATCCGATCTTAAGGGAAATGTTGGACAGGCAACGGATGCCGGAAGCGATCGCCAGCAAGTGAATCAGGCGAAGGCGGATAAAGCCAAGGAAGAGGCCGGCGGTGGTATTATGGGCTTCCTCTCTAGCATTTTGAGTATTGCAGGGTTGATGGATATCCTATCCGCGATTTGGCAAATGCCAATTCCTGGATTCACTGAATTATTGAAACTATCGGCAGACATTTTGGAACCTATCCCGATGGTAGGTCCTTTTGCCAAAGTCATGGCTGAAAACCCTGGTCAAGCGATGTTGATATTGATCCTCATCTGCGTCCAAGTCAATGCCGTAATAATGCTCGGTCCGGTCGGAATTGCCATGATTGCTGCTCAAATAGCTGTACTAATGGTTGTCATGCAATCCTTGGGGGGTGGCAACATTGGCCCCGTGATGGATGATCTGCCCGGGGAGCTGGGCGATACTTTTGGGCCGCTGACTGAAAGCTTTGATCTTGAGAGCTTTTTATCTGGCGAACTCCCTCTTATAGGTGATGGGCCCATATGGTTAGCTGAGTTGTTGGCGCCAATTCCGTTAGTAGGAGATATAGCAGCCTGGGGTGCCGAAAACCAGGGGGCGATGGCGTTGGTCCTCCTTATCTCATTGGTGAGTATTTGTTTTGCACCCATTTTAATGCCGGTTTTATTAGTAGTTATGATGTTTGCGATGGGAGATGCCGGCGAAATACCTATAGTTGGTGCACTTTTTGCAGATCCTGAACTGCAAAGGACAACGGCAGCCGACCGTAAAGAACGCAATGCTGTTGCTACCGCTAACTCTATAGGGAAAGCAACTCAAAAAGTTGCTGAAGACTCCGGAGCATCCGAAGACACTGCAAAGTTAATTTCGATGATTATGAAGCTAATAGCCATGCTTATGAATTTAAAATCCGCAGCCCAGGGTGGGACGGTTGGTCCAATCTCTATGTCAGAGATCATGGGAGTGGTTGGCGAGCTAACCAAGATGGGTATTGGTGGTGAGGCCTTTAAACAAGCTGAGGCCGCGGGTGCAACAGGCGACATGCAGGGCATGTTCGATCAGCTCAATCAGGGCTTCGGGTTAAATGAACTCACCCCAGCAACTATGGCTACTACTCTGCAAGGTGCTTTGGATGGCTATGTGATGGGGCCTGACACAGGAGCCTACAACATGGACCTGTCACAGACTTAGGAGGGCGGTAAAATGTCATCTCCAGGAATAAACAGCAGTGGTGGTGATATCTCACAACTTTACCAGCAGCAACAGATAGCTCCCAAAGACGACTTGGGGGAAGTATTTGCAGATGGGCGTGCAGTGGAAATGCAGCAAGATTCTCTCGGTCAGTCGCCAACAGTAGATAAGCAGTTAAAGCAGTTAGGTGAAGATACCAGCGCACCTAAGTTGTTTCCCCCTAGCGACAAAATGGCGCACGCCTCCGACCAGCAGATTACAAATTTAAAACAGATGATTCAGTCTTTGGGTTCTGGAGAAATTGGCAACCTAAAGGCTTCGCTGCCTTTTGCATCGCGAGAGGATCCTGAAGTCCAAATGGCTTTAGGTGGCATGCAAGGGCAAAAGCAACTGGATGCTTTAGCTAGCATAGGTTTGGAATCGCTTCCAGATCTCTCAAGCTTAAATTTCGCAAACATTAGTTTCCCAAGTCCTGGGGCGATTGACCCTACAGCATCTGTGCAGCAGCAAAAAGCACAACTTTTTTCCAATCAGGTCGATACGGCTGGTAAGCAGGTTCAAATGGCTGGTGCCGAAGCAGCGGCATTGCCGTCCGGAACGCCAAATGCTGACTCCTTGAACACCTTTTTAGCGGCTATCAGCCAAGCAATTTCAGAACTGCAGAAATTTTTGGGAGGACTCCAAACCGGCGGAGGTGGAAGCGCGAGGAGTGGGCAGCCTGCAGAGCCCGGCGCTCAAGTTCAAAAGGGAAAAAGTGAAGCAGCCGCAGGGCCATCCACAGGGGGTGCAGGTCCCATGGGTGATCTTCTAGGGCCAATTGCGGATACGTTTAAAGGCGTCCCTGTAATTGGTGATCTTCTAAGTGGCGGTGGCGGTCTAGGTGGTGGCCTAGGTGATATGCTAAGCGGTGTTACTAACATGGATGTTCCAATCTTAGGCGATCTGTTAAAAAGCGTAGCCGATATGACATCTGGCATCCCGATCGTTGGCGATACGTACAAAATGCTAGCCGATAAGCCCATGATAGTGGTGTTGGGAGCAGTGACCTTTGCAGCTGGAACGGCTCTAACGTTAACCTTAGGGCCTATGGCGCCTGTAGTGGGTATTACCGGCGCTACATTAGTAATGGGTGGTTTGATGCTTAGTGATGGAGGCGAAGGGGGTATGCTTAAAGACATACCCGTTGTAGGAGGTTTGGTAGGCGGCTCAGGAGGCTTAGGTGGCAACCCACTGTCGAGCAGTCCTTTGGATGATGGTAAATTAGGGAAATTCCTTAGAAGCGATATACCCATCGTTGGAGATATGTTCAAAGGCTATACTGAACTGTTTGCACCCATTCCTATCCTGGGCGATCTAATGGCATGGGGCGGGGATAACCAAATGGCCTTTGGCATTGGTGTGACCCTCATGTGTTGTTGCGCCCCAATGCTACTGCCAGTGGCAATACCCGTGATCATGACCGTGATGGGCGATGGCGACAAAATGCCGATAATCGGAGATCTATTAGGCGGAGGTAAGCCTGTAGATAAATCTGCCGACAGCAAGGCCAATTCGCATGCAGGGGAAACGATAGCTGTTGTAAATGCCTATGGCGTTACCACAAAAACTATCGCCGAAGATGGCGGAGTCGCCGAAGAAAATGCCCAAATGGCAGCGCAGATTCAAAAGCTCATCGCAATGCTGGTGTCTATGAAGGCAGCAGCACAAAATGGTAACCAAGCCCCAGTACCTTCAGCACAAATGCTTAGTATTGTAGAGAATCTATCTGCGCACGGCATTGGTGGTGAAGCTTTTAAACAAGCAATCACTGCAGGTCAAAGGGGTGACACTGAAGGCATGGTTTCCTCCATTAGCAAGGGATTTAGCGATACCGGAACAAATACCGACTCCATCGCCAGCTTGTTTAACTTTGGAGGAGGAGCCTTTAAATTAGACGATACTTTCAGCGTCGATGGCTTTAAGGATACTATTATGAGCTTAATTCCGGCTTAATAATAATGAATGTGGTTTGTTTAAATAATATAAAAGTAGTATAATGTATTTTAAGAGATTACGCGTTTGTAATCCATTGTTCGAGCAAAAACACGCTAATTCAAGAGCAAACGTGTAGTTAATAAGGAGGTAGTTCATGTCTTCCCCTATTGGTGGTGGTGGTGATGTCTCACAGGTTTACCAACCGGCCGTGGCAGATACTGATGACCTTGGCCAGATTTTTACCGATGGAAGAGCGGCGGAGCTCCAAGGTGATTCGATTTCTAAGTCTACTGAAATGGATAAACAGATTAAATCACTAAGTGAAGATTCCAGCTCTCCAAAATTATTTCCAAGTAATGAACAAGCGAATACGGCATCTAAAGAACAGGTTAAAGATCTACAGCAAACGATAAAAAATCTAGCTGGTGGAGATGTTCAAGCCTTTCTGCAAGGGTTGCCGCCTGAAGTGCAACAAGCGATTAAAGAAGGTAATCCTGACGCCCAAATGCTTTTGGGTAACGTTCAAGGGCAAAAGCAACTAGAAGCCTTAGCTTCACTAGGCTTACAAACAGTGCCCGATGTCTCTAATTTAAATTTAAAAGGTACTACATTTCCTGGTCCGGGGCCTATCGATTCTACTGCACCCCTTGGGGACCAAATGGCACAAATATTATCCAACCAAGTGGATTCATCAGGTAAAGCGATGCAAATGGCTGGAGCCGAGGCTGCAGCCCTACCGCCTGGTACTCCTGGTGGTGATTCTTTGGCTGCCTTTTTATCCTCTATTTCTGGCGCCATCAGCAAATTGCAGGAATATTTAGGAACCGTGCAACAAGCCGACTTAAAGGGCAATGCAGGCCAGGCTGTAGATGCTGGAAGTGATCGTGGACAGCTTGCACAATCCGCAGCAGCAGAGAAGAAGGAGAGTGGCGGCGGCGGATTATTTGGCGGTTTAGGAGATATGCTTGGTGGCATACCTATTATTGGTGACCTCCTTGGAGGAGGTGGCGGCGGATTAGGTGGCTTAACAGACATGTTTAGTGGAATACCTATTATCGGAGACCTCCTCGGCGGAGGTGGTGGCGGTGGAATAGGAGATATGTTTAGTGGCCTCATGGGAGGCGATGTCCCCATCTTAGGTGACATGCTGAAAGGTCTAGCTGACATGACTTCGGGTATTCCTATTATTGGAGACTTGATGAAGACGTTAGGAGATAACCCCATGATGGCTGTTGTCGGAGCCGTTACCTTTGTAGCCGTCACGGCCATGGCCATGTGTACGGGTCCTTTTGCTCCACTTATTGGAGCAGGGGCCGCAGCATTGGTTATGGGCGGTATGGGTATGATGAGCGGTGAAGGTGGTATGGGAGATATGTTTAAAGATATCCCCATCCTCGGTGACCTTATGGGAAGTCTCGGTGGCATCATGGGCGGCGGAGGCGGCAGCAGCAAAAGCAGCAGCTCCGACGAAGAAGGTGCTAGCAGCGGCGGAGGCACTGGCGGCGATATGCTAGGCGGCCTAATGGGCGGCGGTGGCGGCACTGGCGGCGATATGCTTGGTGGCATCATGGGCGGCGGTGGCGGCTCTAGCTCTACTGGAGAAGGCTCATCCGGTGGCGGCAGCAGCAGCAGTAGCAGTGGAGACTCCGGCGGTGGCGGCATGCTCGGCGGCCTAATGGGCGGCGGTGGCGGCGGCGGAGGTGGTGGAGATGGCGGTATGCTTGGCGGCATCCTACCAAGTGAACTACCTTTAGTTGGCGGCATGGTCAGCGGTGTCACAGATATGTTCAGTGGTATCCCTCTCATTGGCGGTGTAGCCGACTGGGTAGGTGATAACCAAGGAGCTGCACTACTTACCGGTGTTCTATCTGTGGTTGCCTTCCCATTTGCACCACTACTTACGCCGTTAATCGGCATGGGCATGATGGGACTGACCGGCGGTATGGACCAAATCCCTATCCTAGGCGATTTACTGGGTGGCGATATGCTAGGTGGTATCATGGGCGGCGGAGGCAGCTCTGACAAGGCTGCTCAGCAATCCGGACAATCCAATGCTGTAGCAGATGCCTATGGATCAACAGCACAAAAAATTGCCGAAGAGAGTGGTGTATCTGAAGAAAATTCCGAAATCGTGGGGCAACTACAAAAGTTGATCTCCATGTTGGTTGCTATTAAAGCAGCTGCGGCTGGAGGTGGCACACCCACTATACCAACCGATCAGATGCTTGCGATAGTTCAAGATCTATCCGCACAAGGAGTTGGCGGCGCAGCATTCCAACAGGCCATAGCTGCAGGGCAGAGTGGTGATTCTGCTGGAATGGTTAACGCCCTAAGTCAAGGCTTTGCTGATGCGGGTGGTGATCCCACAGCAATAGCCGGTGCTGTTAATGCAGGCGGAGAACAGATTAAGTCTAGTTCCGACCTGCGTGGTGATGGATTTGCGGATACGATCATGAGCCTCATTCCCGCCTAATTGGGAATGCAGGTTGGTTCGTAGTAATAAAGCTTCAACAACTTAGGTTGTTGAAGCTTTTTTTATGCCGTCCCTTTAAGACTCGGCTGCTTTTTTGCATTTACCGATGCATCGGCTTCGCTAAACAAGCGAGTCCATAACGTCCATATGGTTCATTATTCTAATGGAGGGAATGTTTGAATAATTAAGTTATGGATAGTATAATATATTTGAGTGCTATATGCGAGGTGAATATGCCCGATGATAATATGTCAGTCAGTCAGCAACCACTAAGTTGGGAACAAGGCGAAATTAAGGCAGAACAAAAGCCACAGCCATTATTGGGGCAAATGCATGGCCATGATGTTAAGCATCCTTCCGATCTGAACACTAATAACGCGGCTCCTACACCATCCAATGAAAAGGCCGCGCCGACTAAGAAACTGACCATAAAGGAAAGGATTAAAGGAGCGCACAGCGATGCTCTCTCCTATGTGACAAAAACCTTTCCTAAGCCCGTGTCCAAAATTGTGCATTTTGCGGACAAGGTTTTCGTAGGTATTTTAAAAGCTGTCAAGGAGGAAGCGCAGATTTGGGGCGCTGATCTGTTGACAGAGACTGATTGGCCACCTATCGACGAGGGAGCTGCAAAAGTTGTAGGAGCAGGCGCTGGTGCAAATTCAGTAGATGCTGGTGAAGGCGCAAAACCGTCGAGAGCTGACAATATCGGATTAAGAAGAGGAATTCGTCCTACTTATGGGACATGGGATCAGACTGCCAAAAAAGCGAACCGTGACTTGGGCAATACACCACCACTCTTAAGTAGGTGGGAGAATGCATTGACAGAGCAATTGGGGGGTGATTCGAACAGGATACTGGATGAAAAATCGACTAATAAAGATTACCAAGCCGCTGTGTCTTCTGCGATTAAAGACCTCCAAAAAGCATACGACAAGGCTAAGAGCTCCTATACAGTCCAAGGAGGATTTAGTCAGGATTCGAACGGCGCTGTCGAAGTACTTAAAAAGAGATCGGCCGATATGTGGGCCAATCATATGGTGCAACACCAAGAACTCTCAGATGCCCAAATAGACGCAGATGCCGGACGTTCAGTTACTAAGGTAGGTTCTCATCCAGCGACTACAGGTGAGGCAGCAGCCAGAGCTAAAAGCCTGCGGGAAAATCTTACGGCAGAAATAAAACTGCACAACCCAGGCTTATCTGACGAAGACGTTTCTAAAGTTCAGAGATTTATGCTTGAAAGGCTAGACGAAACGAATACAAATATGGAACTCATGGCAGCCGTTTCGCTTGGATTTGGGAATCGTGATCTGATCGTTGTCCAACCTGATACGGATGATCCTTTGCGTGTTGACGTTAAACAAGCAGAAGTAAAGCTGGGGCAGATACAGCTTACAGTTCCAAGCCGTTGGAACATTAACGAAAACACTCAAAATACACAGTCAATAAACGAAAAACCTCATACCTTCGGCAAAGTTGAAGCAACGTATGTCCTGAATGTTTCGATTGACGACATCTTAAAAGATGTCGCCAAACTTCAAGTACCCGACATTACGGTTACGAAGGTTAAGAAATAGATTACTCCCAATCCAGAATAACTTTACCTGAGTTGCCCGATAACATTACCTGGAAACCTTTGTCGAATTCCGCATAGGGGAACCGATGAGTAATGACCGGCGCAATATCCAATCCTGCTTGCAGTAGGTGCTCCATTTTGTACCATGTGGAGAACATCTCACGTCCATAAATACCCTTCAAGAGTAGTCCACGGAAGATAACTAGATCCCAGTCGATCAAAGTGTTAGGAGGCAGAATACCTAGCAAAGCAACCTTGCCAGCTGGCTGCATGTGTTGTAGTAGGCTGTTAAGCCCTTTGGGGCTACCGGACATCTCCATACCTACCGTGAAGCCCTCGTGAATACGGAGCTTTTTCATAACGGAGTCTAAGTCCGTATTGCCAATATTTACTGCAGCGGTGGCTCCTAGCTTTTCGGCTAGTTCCAGGCGGTAAGGGTTTAGGTCTGTGATAACAACATTGCGTGCTCCGGCTTTCTTGGCGATTGCGACAGCCATCAGGCCAATGGGACCTGCCCCGGTAACTAGGACATCTTCGCCAACTAAATCGAAGGAGAGAGCGGTATGAACAGCGTTGCCATAGGGATCAAAAATGGTAGCGATGTCATCGGGGATATTGTCAGGTAGTATGTAGACGTTGTCTACTGGCAGTGTGAAGTATTCTGCGAAGCAGCCATGACGCTGAACACCGACGCCTTTGGTTTGCAGGCAAACGTGTTTGGTACCCGTTCGGCAATTACGGCATCTATTGCAAACGATATGGCCTTCGCCACTAACACGTTGACCGACGTTAAAGCCCGTGACGCCGGCTCCTAGAGCGGCGATTTCTCCCATGAACTCATGACCGGTAACAAGTGGAACGGAAATTGTTTTTTGCGCCCAGGCGTCCCACTTATAAATATGTACATCGGTACCGCAGATCGCTGTTTTGCGTGTCTTAATCAATACCTCGTTAGGGCCTGGTGTTGGTGTAGGAACTTCTTCTAACCACAAGCCTTCTTTGGCGAATTTTTTGACTAGAGCTTTCATTGATTTCCTAATTTACCGTTGTTATTAATATTAGGCGTGCGCTGCGGGGCTACCTATGATTCCTAATTCTTGGCCAACTGTGGCAAAAGCTTCTACGGCACGGTCGACATCTTCACGTGAATGGCCTGCGGACATTTGTGTGCGTATTCTCGCTTGCCCTTTGGGCACGACAGGGAAGGAGAAGCCTACGACGTACACACCATGGTTAAGCATGCGTGCAGCAAAGTCCTGCGCTAACTTAGCATCACCCAACATCACAGGGATGATGGGGTGGTCACCAGGAACAAGCTGGAAGCCTAGTTGTGTCATTTTTTGTCGGAAATGTTTGCTGTTCTCTTGCAGCTTCTTACGCAGATCCTCACCATTTTCAATCATGGTCAGAACTTCTAAAGATGCGGAAACAATTGCTGGCGCTAAGGCGTTGGAAAATAGGTAAGGGCGTGATCTTTGGCGTAGCCACTCGATCACCTCTTTGCGGCCACTTGTGTAGCCACCTGAGGCGCCGCCAAGGGCTTTACCTAGTGTTCCGGTGATGATGTCAACACGACCTTCCACTCCACAATATTCCGGTGTTCCGCGACCACCAAGACCCATAAAGCCGACAGCATGTGAATCATCGACCATGACGATAGCGTTATATTTGTCAGCTAAATCGCAGATGGCGGGCAGGTTGGCGATTATACCATCCATGCTAAAAACACCATCGGTAGCAATCAAGCGTCGACGTGCATCTTTCGCCTCGATCAACTTGGCTTCTAGATCTGCCATGTCATTGTTGTTATAGCGTAGGCGCTGTGCTTTGCACAGACGTATGCCGTCGATAATGCTAGCGTGGTTTAGAGAATCGCTGATCACAGCGTCCTGTGCGTCAAGAATAGTTTCAAATAAACCGCCGTTAGCGTCAAAGCAAGAAGAGTATAGGATGGTATCTTCCATGCGTAAGAACTCGGATAAGCGGCGCTCAAGCTCTTTGTGCTGTGTCTGTGTGCCACAGATAAAGCGCACAGAGGCCATGCCGAAGCCAAATTTGTCGTAACTATGCTTAGCTGACTCTATTAATTTTGGGTGGTTTGCTAAACCGAGGTAGTTGTTGGCGCAGAAATTAAGAACCTTTCGACCATCTGAAATGGTGATTTCAGCCTGCTGTGGAGAGGTTATCTCTCGCTCAGCTTTATACAGCCCTTGGGCTTTGACTTCTTCTAACTGAGCTGCGAGGTCGCTGAGAAACTTGCTGTCCATAGAATGATCCTCTCAAATCGTGATGGTAAGGTTCCAATTAGAGAAGATAATTTAAACAAACGAAACGTTTAGGGCAAGAGGAGAAGAATCGATTTAAGAAAGGGGGAGAGGCGAAACAGACAATAGAGACGAAAGAGACTTAAGGAACAGCAGGAACAAAATTATACATCCCTATGGTCTCTTTCGTCTCTTTCGTCTCTTTTCTAAATTACTTCAGCTGGTCGATGATATGCGTGATGTTGGCCTGCGTGATCTGGTTAAAGCCAGCCAGCTTCTTAGCTTTCTTGGTCTTGGTATTTGTAATGACGAGCGTGGGTGTGCTGTCTACGCTATATTTGTCGGCCATTTTCTTGAAGTACTTAAGGCCTTGGTTGATCTCGGCAAAGTCAAGTTGTGCGTACTTTACGCCAACTTTACCCGCCATTGCTTCCACATCAGCTTCAGCAGGGGTATGCTCTTTAGAAGCGATCTCATTGAGGCCTTTACGCAGCTTCATGTACTCGCTCTTATTCTTTAACATGAAGGAAAGGTTGTAGGGCAGGAAGTTAAGCGAATCTTCGTGAATTGGCACATCGATAAAATAAAAGCGTGCCTTGGCGAAGATGCTTGGTAATTGCTTTTCTAGCTCTGGCTCTGTTTTGCGACATGCAGGGCAAAACCAGTCGGTGAAAAAGTAAACCTCGACATTACTCTTGGCATTTCCAAAGGCAGGGTTTTCTCCGCGAGTATTGGTGTCGGCAAAGGAATGTTCCACCTTTGCGATACCAACAAGGGCAACCATAAATCCGACGAGTCCAACAGCTAAAGAACCTATGCTGTTCATGATATTTTTCATGGTAATATTTCTCCTCTCTTCATTGTTGATTGCCCACCTTGGGGTTGTGAAGGATTGGATGACAAGAATCAGCCCGATCACAGCTACGGTAGCTGCGATGGTGACGCAGAGGGGGCACCAGCTGCCGATAATATATTTCTGAACATATAAAAATCGAATCTCAGCCCCTAAGGCTCCAGCAACCAATAATTTAAATAGAGTATCAAAGCGCGGAAAACGAAAAGCCAGAAAATATGAGACGATGGACGCGACGAAAAACGCGATGCCAAACGCTTCAAAGTGTAGGCCAAACATCCGGTACTTATGGCCTTCAGCGCACGCCGTACTACACACATGCCATAATGACATAAAACTAAGGATCAAGCCCAAAACAAGTAAAATACCCACAGCACCGTGGGAATACTTCTTAAAAAAAGAATCTTGATGCGAGGACAGTGCTTTCTCGGTCATCCAGGGCCGCCAAATGGTTGATAGTAGTTACCACATCTCTATTTCGAGATTTTAGGCGTCATTAGCTTTATGTCAAGTAATTACAAAATTTTTCTATTACCTCGAACATAACGGAAGACATCTACAGCGTCTAGCACCAAAGCGATAGAGTCTAAAAGGATTAAAATGCGCAGCCATATTCCAAATACCGAAGATGTTGGAAACTCCGGAAGCTGAAGGATTAAAAAATAAACTAGAGGAAGCCATAGAGCATGACCAAGGCTGACCAGGCGCGTATGTCCAAGTAGTGCAGTTAACGAGGTGAGAGTAATTACATTGACGATGAAAACGCCGATGACGATCTGCGCCTCCAAATGTTGAATAAAGAAAAATGGAATCACAAAATTGACCACTGCAAGCAGTAGTGTCCATAACTGGTGGTACCATGGCATTTGCCATAGGCCTTGAAAGAACTGCGCTAGTGAACGCATGCATTCTCCTGATAAATTCAATTAAGCGCCTATATTAGGGGAGCTAGTGGATTTAAATTCAACATTTCTGTATGCTGCTAAGCTAGTTGAAGATACAAACAGAGTTAAATCTATGCTTCCAATGTTTCGTGAAAAGAACTCTACCGCAGAGCAAACGCCTCCACGCGCATGTGACGATTCCCATACACCCAATTTTCAAGTGGGTGGAAACAAACTATTTTTTATCAGTTTGGGGTGTCCTCGAAATCGTGTAGATACTGAAGTGATGTTAGGTATTTTGCTTAAAGCTGGGTACGAGGTGAGCCAGGAATTGCCTGATGCTGACTACGTCATCATTAACTCCTGCGGGTTTTTAGAGGCCTCACGAAAAGAGACTCTGGACACTGTTGGCGACGCGATTTCTAACCGAAAGGTTAGCGCGAAGGTAATCGTTACAGGCTGCATGGTTCAGACGCATAGTAAAGATATTCAGGAGGCACATCCCAACGTCGACTTCTTGCTGGGATCTGGCGATGTTGAAGGTATTCTGAAGGCTGTGCAGTCGGACCAGAAAGGTTCACAAATCACCAGTGCACGCAGCTATCTGGAAGCGGGAGAAGTGCCTAGGCAGCTATCGACGCCAAAGCACTATGCTTACCTGAAGATTGCTGAAGGCTGTCGTAAACGCTGCGCTTACTGCATTATCCCCGACATCAAAGGTCCGTTGAAAAGCAAGCCTGTCGAACAAATCATTAAAGAATTTCGTGTGCTTCGTGAGCATGGCGTGAAGGAAGTTATTTTAATCGCGCAAGACTTAGGCGATTGGGGTAAAGATATTGGCTATCGAAAAGTGGAAGGGCTCCATTTTCTTATTAAAGAAATTTTGAAGGAGCCAGGCGACTACTGGTTGCGTCTGCTTTATCTTTACCCTGATGAAATCAACGACGAATTGATCGCCTTGATGAAAAGCGATTCGCGTATCTGCCCATACCTTGATATGCCTATTCAGCATGTGAATAATCAGGTGCTAAAAGCGATGCGTCGTGCGACCTCAAAAGAGGACATTATTCGCACCATTACAACGCTCAGGAAGGAAATACCTAATGTTTCCATCCGCACAAGCCTTATCGTAGGTTTCCCTGGTGAAACCAAGGAGCAGTTCGAAGAGCTAGCCGAGTTCGTACAGAAGCACCCACTAGATAACGTGGGTATCTTTTCCTTCTCGCAAGAGCAAGGTAGTCATGCCGCGACGCTGCCTGATCAGATTGATGAGTCAGTCAAAGGCCGCCGTCAAAGACACCTTGCCAAAGTGCAGCAAAAGGTTGTCGATAAGCTTAATGCCCACATGATCGGAAAGACGCTACGCGTAATTGTGGAAGGCTATCACCCTGAATCAAAGTTATTAATGCGTGGACGCCACCAAGGACAATGCCCAGAGATCGATGGCGAAGTGATCATCAACGACGGTCGCAAAGTCACAGGCTTTGGTGAATGGTATGATGTCGAAATTACAGACACCGCTGGCTACGATCTAATTGGCAGAGTACTTTAAACGACTTAAACGACGAAAACGACCTAAAGTAAGCGCGACACAGATGCTTTTAGGTCGTTTTCGTCCTTTTCGTCCTTGGGGTAGAAACTAACTATTTATTACCATTTTTTAGACGGCCATTCTGTGATAACAAAACAGCGACAGGTCGCGTTGCTTCGAAGTTTGCCAAGATGATGCTCGCCATCACCATAATAGGCACACACAAGAACATTCCCACGATTCCCCAGACTTGCCCCCACACAGCTAGCGAAAGAATGATCACTAATCCACTCAGGTTAAAAGCGTTGCCCATCAACTTGGGTTCCAGTATGTTTCCTACAAAAAACTGAACTGTAACCAAGCATGCTGTCACTATTATGAATGGTGTAATCGTATCAAACTGCACCAAGGCTAGGGCGCAAGGGAAAACGGTCGCTATGACGGACCCGATAAACGGGATAAAGTTTAGCACAAAAATTAATAGCGCCCAAAATTCCGCGAAGTCAATGCCAACCAACTTAATAACCACGTAGCTGGAAAAGGCGGTCAATAAGCTTGTGCCCACCTTAATGCGAATGTAACCTTGTATTTGCGAGGCTATTTCCTGAATAAGTGATCGCGCAGAGCTTAAGCGGTCTTTATCCGAGATTAGCGCTGAAAGCTTGCGATCAAACGAACGATGTTCCCAAAGCAAAAACATGACGTATATCAAGATGATGCCGGCATTTCGAGCTATATCACGTGTTAACGCTGCTATGGCTGTTACTATCGAAACTAGGTCAAAGCGCCCTAGCATCTCCGTCATATCAGGGGGATTGTCCACCCCTACAAAGGCTAACCAGCTATGACCAAGCGCAGCCAACCGCTGCTCGTAATCGGGCAGTCTTTGTACCAACGTGGATATGTTGGCGGTAATCAAACTTAAGACCAGCCAACCTGTTCCAATGCAAAAAGCAAAGGCCAACACATAACAAAAAAATGGCGGCAAGTGCCTGCCCAATACAGGAATTTTGCTTGCAGCTGTCGCTAGCGTGACAATTAGGTACCAAATGACGATAGCCATAACAAGTGGCAAAAGCAACTGCTGCCAAATAATCAGCACGAAAAATGTTAGAGCCAGTGTGGCAAAGACGACAGGGAAGAGAAGAAATTGTTTTAGTTCATGTTGTGAAGTCAAAGTTCCTCGGGGATTATTATTCATAAGGAGATACCATTCTCGCAGGAAAAGCGCAAGTATGTCAAAATATCTTCTTTCAAAGGGAGCTCCTCATGAAGGCGATATTTGTCTCTGCAACTTTTGCTCTGCTAATAGCTATCGTTAGCTGTTCGCAGCTGATGGAGAAGCGTAAGGTCCAAGAACCCGCAGCAAAAACTGGTTATCTGACTTGGGATTTTTTTGACGGATCTCGCAATAAATCACTTCATGCTGCCTTATGGTATCCTGTGAAGGATGATGTTAAGGCGAGCGAAGTCGTTGATAGCGACTTTCAACGTGTCCCAGAAGCCTTAGGTGCCCCTATAGCTGATATCAATCACAAATACCCTCTAATCGTCATGTCGGCCGGCTATGGCGGAAGGATGGATAGCTTGGCGTGGTTGGCAGAATATCTAGTCGCTAATGGATATATCGTTGCTTCGGTGGAACATGGAGACCTTGCCGCTGATGGTACCCAGCATCTTAATATGTGGAACCGCCCTTTAGATATCTCCTCGTTGCTTGATTCCATATTTGCCTCCTCCATGGCAAAATACATCGACACTAACCGCATAGGCATGATTGGCTACTCCGTTGGCGGTCTTACCGGTGCCTGGCTTGCAGGGGCCGTTAGACCTGATATACAGCCGGAAAATCTAGTGCCACCAAAGGGCTTTGGAGTTACTGCGGAGGATGAACAAGTCATCGGCAAGTATCTCAATCAAGTTGACATCGAAGGTTGGAGACGCTCCTACCGCGATCCAAGAATAAAATCCTATGTATTGCTTGCCCCTTATCTATCGTGGGCTTTCGATACCGAGAGCTATAAGAAGATGTCCTCTGATATGCTGATCATTGTCGGTGATGCAGATCCTAGCAGAGAAAGCTCCATTAAGTATGCGCAGTCTATTCCACAGGCTAGCTTTAAAGAGCTTGATGGACATATTGGCCATTGGGAATTCATGGGAGTCTGGTCTCAGAAAGGTTTTGAGACCATTAAGTCTATGATGCCCCAGGAGGCCTGGCCTTCATTACCCCTAGAACATCGTAGGCGATTTGTTCACGAGTTGACAGGGGAGCTAACAGTCGAATTTTTCAATCACAACCTGTAGAGTATCTTTAGGAGTACCGAATGAGCACCGCCCCTTCCCATGATATGGTCGATTTCGAGACCTTCCTGCGTAAAGAAGGTTATCACTTAAACATGGCCCCGGAAGAAGCTCGAGAGCGCATCCAAGATACCTTTTGCAGCCGTTCACTCAATCGTTTTGAAAACTTGATGGAGATACGTAAGGAGCGCCCTTACCGTCCCGAAGAGTTTTATTCGGTGGCAGATACACTTGAGGAAGCAGCACTGCTGTTTAGCCCTTTAGCACACACGACAAGTGCATGCGGACAACATCTTTATCGCACCATAAAGCCTTTTCTTACCCCTGGCATTAAGGTTGCCGACATGGGTTGCGGTGTGGGCAGTTGGACACGCTGGATGGCTGAGCACCATCCCCATGTACAATTTGTTGGTTTCGATAAACACGATGGCCTTTTAGCGATAGCCAACACTGTGCATCGGCAAGCAAACTGTCAGTTTCACGAATGCGATTACGTTGACTTGTCCAAGGCTTATGGGCAATACGACCTAATCACTTCATTGTTAGGTGTAGATTTTGAGCCACCAGTTGTGGCTCCAGACCCTGACACATTGTCATCCAATGATTCCACCAACAATGCCATGACAGACTATATTAAACGCGTATTTGCCACGGTCGCTAGTGGGTGGAAGAAGATCCTCGCACCAAATGGCCTTGTTAAGGCTGTCCTCCGCTTGCCAAGTTTTGAAATGTGGTACGGTTGTGTTGTAGGGGCTGCAAACGCAGGCTTCAAGTTAAATCATGACCTCAGCAGCTGTGTCGCTGTTGGTAAGCAACGCTTTCCTCTTATGGTCTTTGAAACCGGTGAAGATCCAGTAGTGGTTGATCTTGACCTAATGCTTGGATGGTGGGTTGATCGTACCGGTGCTAGCGCTGATGCACAGGTTCTACTAGACGCCCCAGCTTTGCTGCGTTATCGCCGTCTACAGAACAAAAAAATTCTTGATGTGTCCGAAACGAAGTACGACGACGGACACTACATGCATAAAGAAACAGGCCTAGCCGATGGTGTTGGTTATGTTTATGAATATGCTACAACTTTTTATCGCAGATTAGAGTGCATCCAGGAAAGTAAACTGCAAGATTCCAGTGCCCCTAGATTTGTCGCCGGAGCAGACCTTTAAATAAGGTACATTTTAGCAGGATAGGCAGGGATAGGCTTCAGGCTAACTATAAATCGCAACTATTTGTACTTCAACAAATTATGCGAATAACATTAGTTCAAGCGTTCTGCAGGTCAATCGCTTCCGCGATTAGCTCCTATGGAGCTATAAAGAATTTTTCATAGTTAACCTGTGATACGATTGGATGAGTCTCTATCTCATTGATATTTAGTGGTATTGTTTGTTACAATGCCAGTAACATGCGTTTGGGGGAACGTAAAAAATGGGAGGGAACATGACTTTTTGTACAAATTATCCAACTACATGTAAAGCACTTGATTGGACAATGGCAGCAGCTCCAGCTAGTGCGTTAGCTTGCGGACTTGGTTTAGCGGCTGTTGGCTTATATAAGCTGGCAGGCGGAGTAAGCAATAACTTGGAGCAACAACGTAGAGCTGATCTGCATGGCGCTCATATGGTTACTCATCGCCAGCACCTTTCCAACAGAACTTTTGAAGTTAGCCAATGTGCTATCTGTCTTTTTGTCGCTATGTCTGCGGGAATTACCTTAGCCTCAGCACCTTTACTTGGTTTTGCATTTACCAGCACTATCTTGTTGTTAGCTGGTATCTGCGGCGCTGGCATCGGAGCTAATCATTTGGTTCATCGTCTGCTTACCGAGCATGACGGACGTCCGGCCTAAGACCCAGATTGCTACCAAAACCTCATCTGGAACTTTGTGAAGTGCGCCAGATATGGTTTTACGCCACGAAAGCAAGGGCATTCCCTTGCTGAGGGGCGTGGAGCCATAGATGGTGCGCTTCATGTCATGATTTGTGCGTTTGACATTCTTGACTGAGGATCGTCTCGGAAATCAAGAAGCCGAAGAACCTCGTCGCTAATTGCGTAAATACTCGTTGCATACGTTTCCATGATATTCTCCTTAATTGGTAAGGAGAAATTTTACATTTTGTTGCAGTACACGTTTGTTATTTTAGTCCATCTGCTAGGTCTTGGTTTTCGCCAAGGGATGAACCCTTGCCTTCAAACCACGACTACGCAGCTGAACCATAATAACAAACGTGTACCGCAAGTTTTGGTAGCAATCTGGGTCTAAGAGCTTTAAAGGACAAGAGACCCTGCTGTCTCTTGTCCATTAATCTTTCACTTCGCATTTAAACCATGTCAGTGGTATTTGCTCTATAGAATATAAACTATGGAGGTATCTATGGCCGTGACTCAGGATAAATTATCATCAGATCGTGTACGTCTGGGTTTAAGTGAGCCAACGATCAATAAGGTTATTGCCGAACTGAATAGCATTCTAGCAGACGCTCAAGTTCTCTATTTTATGACCCGCCACTGCCATTGGAATGTGATCGATCCACGTTTTATACAACTGCATAAATTTTTTGAAGAGCAGTACGAGGAGTTAGCTGAGGCGACTGATGTTCTTGCTGAGCATATTCGTTCATTTGGACGTTTTGCTCCTTCCTCGATGAAGGAATACCTGCGATTGACCAGCCTAAAGGAAATTAATCAAGAGTTGTCCGGAGATGACATGATTGAGGTACTGGCTCAAGGTCATGAAACATGCCTACAAAACTTGCGTAAAGCGATCAAGAAGATAGAAGCGTTAGGCGACGTATCGACCGTGGATGTGCTTACGGATCGCATCAGAGAACACCAAAAAACTGCCTGGATGCTACGCAGTCACTTAGGTGGGCATATTAATGGTTAAGGCTACTTTTGGGGCAGGATGCTTCTGGCATATCGAGCAGGAGTTCAAAGCTGTTCCTGGGGTGTTGTCCACCGCAGTAGGTTATGCGGGTGGCACGACTACCAACCCAACATACAAGCAAGTATGCACCGGCACAACGGGGCATGCAGAGGTTGTACAGGTAACCTATGATCCTGAAATAATCAACTATGACGAACTTCTGATTGTCTTTTGGTCATTGCATGATCCAACTTTACTCAATCGGCAAGGGCCGGATGTAGGAACTCAGTATCGAAGCATTATCCTGGTTGAGGATTATGGACAAGAGCATGTAGCTCGCACTTCGTTGAAGAAAGAGCAAGCAAAGCACTCTAAACCTATCGTCACCGAGATTCAGCCAATGGGTCCCTTCTATCGCGCTGAAGAATATCATCAGTGCTACCTCGAGAAAAAGAAAACAGGTGGATAAGAATTAAACGCAAAGCCGCAGAGGCGCTAAGACGCCAATTTCTCTTTGCTTCTTCGCGCCTCTGCGACTTTGCGTTTAATTCCTATCCATTATCATTGATGTTTTTTAGGCTCGATGGCAAGGAAGGCGATCGCCAGAGCTAGGTAGAGGTTGATCAAAAATGGATATGTGACATCCCACTGCTTTTCAAAATGGGTGGGAAGGTCAATATTGACAACCGCAGCATTTTTTAGGTCGCTGATCACTTGGACATATTCGTTAATCTCATTCGGCGCGACATGATCAGATAGAATTCTTAGCTCAGCCTGCATTGTCAGGGTATCGCCCTGGCAACATTGGTTGATATGGCTATCGATGCTGTTGCTGACAAAGTGGTTATCTACGCTGTCTATATCCCAGACATGCCCTGGAGCAATAATCTGTATTGTTTCCAACACATAGGTGGGATAATCCAGCGCTAGAGGCGCCTTCCTCTTCTCTTCAGAAGGAGTTGGTAGTTGTGCAGATAACACTACCGGATACAGAGATAGGTGCTTTCGGCGGCCTTGTTCTTGCACATGCCAAGGGTTTTTAACGTGATAGTGCTCACGAATAACAATAATATTGTTGATTCTATCGTCTGTGATTTCAGGAACGCAGGCGTTTTCTAGCTCGCCGTGTATCTGTTCATAGGCGCGCTGAAACATTAGGCATAGCTTATCGCGACCGAGAACCTGAATGGTCTGTCGCATGGAGTCAGCATTTGTGCCGCGCAGCGATGTTTCTACCAAAAGGCAGCTTTCTAGCTTGTCGGGCCATAAGTAGTAACTGGTCTTTGTTTCAATACCCGGCATTTCAAGAGCGTGTCCCAGGCATGTTAACTCGCGCGTTGTCGGTTCAAACAGTAATGTGCGCTCATAAATGCCACAAGAGAGACTTTGTAACTCTCCCCCCTGTTGCGAAATGGTGGGATCGACCCAGATGGCGTTACCGCCGATATTTAACCTAAGGATAATTCGATCAAAAGCGGTGGGGGAGGCTAGCCATCCATCGATCATATGCCTGTTTACCGTGCTAACACCTGCAGCAGTGGACTCTATATTCATCAAGCGTAACAGGACTCTTAGCAGATATGCCTTGTCTACGGTATCTCCTGCGCCTCTAATTACGATGTTCATGATTTCTGATGGATCATGAGGCTCTGGCATATCGAGGAGTTCAATCTCATCTTGCACATAGCGTAAAGCAGCTAGCGCGCGTTCTGCAGGCTCTGGATACTGCTGCATCCATTGCTTTGTCATGGCCTTAAGTGATTTTGGCACAGTCGGTGGGAGGCGCAATAAGTTACTGCCCCATAGGGCTACATCGGACCAATCAGAAAACTCGCTAATTTGCACCCAAGGGCCATTTTGATACCATGTGGGTTGTAAGGGCTCGCTCTCATAGGGTTTAACATGTGTTGCATTCCATATCCATTCCCATTGGTCGTTTGGTAACTCTTGTGGAGTGGGTTCTATGGCCATTTGGTGTGTCTTCACCATAATTCGGCTAGGGTTTCCTCCCGTGACGCGATAGAAGATGCGTTCAACAGGAAAGGGATACTGGAATGCACAATCGTCTACCGTACGTGACATATAGCTGGGGTTGATGCCTTGTATGGAGTAGCTGTACTCTAAGGTATCTCCCTCACGGATATTTGTGGCGATCGTAACAAACGACCATTGGTTTGCCTTGCCTGCAGGCATCAAATGCACATCTTCAGTAGCGACAAAGTCCACGCGTTGCCCAAGGCGATATAAAGCAATCGTATGCAGAGTAACCGTTTGGTAGGAGGGATCGAAGGTGATCTCAAGCAAAGAGTGGCGTTGTATACCCTCAGGGGTGATTAATCTCTTAATAATGTGGTAATAGGTTGTTTCGTTATCGACATTTACCTGCTTGTCTACCAGAAGAATCTGAGCGTCTTCGCCAGATGGCTTCGGAGACGGCGGTGCAACTAGGTGTGTAACCCAACGTGGTACCGGTGTCTGGTATAAAAGGGTATCTTCAGTTGACTCCTTTTCAGCGCAGTAAACAGCAATCTTGGCGCGATCATTAATGATGCATTCATCATAAGGCCAATAAGCGGCGGATAAGGATAAGGGAGTCGCACACAAGGCGATTAGAACAAATAGACAGCGGCCGATCATACTTGCAGCATGTTGTTAAAGAGAGCAAGCGAGGATAATACCCGAAGAGGGGATTACACGGAAGAAGTGCTACATACGTCTAGATAAATTCATATCAAGGTACGTCATGTCAGGTTAATATGATGTGTATCTATAAATTATTATAATTGTATAATTAATTATAATGATTAATAGTGCGGAGCGTATATGGGTGATATGAATGTGTCTCCATCATTTAATTTCAATTACGACAAAAACATGGAATTAAGTGGTCCACCCAAGAAGGCGAAATCACGTATTGCATTTACCAGCCCTACAGACTCCAAAATACAGTTTTGTCAGGACATCGCCGCAAAGCCTGCTTCTAAGCCCAATGCATTGACAAAACGTCTGTTTACTTACTACAAACACACCGAAAATAATGTTGATACCTATTACAGGATAAATAAATCGAGTTTTTCTAAAGGGGCAAATATCAGTAAAAAGGAAATCAAGAGTGGTATTCTCGATCAAAAATCGATGCAAATTTTACTCGTTTCAACCACTAAGTACCAAGAAGCCAAAGCAACAGCTGATCTAGAGGCGCAGCGACAACCGCCACCCGCACCAGAAGTGCAGCGACAGCCCGCACCAGAAGTGCAGCGACAACCCTCACCAGAGGCGCAGCGACAACCGCCACTAGCACTAGGGGGGCAGCGACAACCTGCACCAGAGGCTCAGAAGAGTGAGAAACAGGACAATGTCGAAATAAGAGAAGAGAAAAAAATTGAACCTCAGGCGAAAGCCAGTCCGCAGGAGGTTTCCCACGCTCCTGCTCCAGAACCTGAACTCAAAGTGGAGGTTGCTCCAATACAGGCAGTTCAACAGGTCGCTGTAGTTAACAAGGTGGGTCCTTCAGAGCAACAGAAGGTGGCTTTTGATAAGATGTCTTTAGATGTTTTTGATAAAGCACCACCAGCTCCCGGTACAGGTGATATTGTTGTCACTGGCTATGTGCTTGGGGATGGAAAAGGGGACTTTTTTCACATGCGTTCAATGACAAATGAGTTAACCAAGCAATATCCTGATCGAAAAGTAAGTCTAGTAGCCGTCTCGGACGAGGAGCATGAAGGTACCCTTCAGCCGAGCAGGGGAAAAGAGGACAATACGCACATAGCCTATGAGGGTTTCATGGGATCTGAAGTGCTTGTATCCCCATTTAACGATATAGATCCCCTAGAGATGGTTAAAAATGCTTCTTTAGTTGTCTCAGGGCCTGTTTCGATAGTTGGTTTGTATGAAAGTGTTTCGGATGAAATGAACAAGAAGGGCATTGCAATTAATGAATATGATGTTAACACCAACATGCACCACTTGTGCGGCACAGTCTTACAGATGGGCCTATCGAACGAAGCGTCCGGTATTATGTTTAAGAAGAGTAAAAACTACTCATGGGACATGATAGCGAGCGAACGACTCAAGGACGTAGTTTTTGAGAAGGGCGAGACAAAGTTGCCTGATAGCAAACAGGCGTTTCTTTGTTATGTGCAAGATGCTGCACATGCCTATCAGTTCCTCAATCATACTGTCTCTTTCTCGCTAAATAGTGAAAAAAAACTAGATAAGGATCTTGATATCGTCTCTCCAAGGGCAGATGTAAAGGTCACGATGAGTGAACTACAAAAAAAAGTAAACATTGAAGAATGGAAGAAAATGGGTGTCGGATCGGTTACTGTAATTTCTTACGTGAATGGGAAAAAAGTAGAAGAAACTCTAAAACTATCCGATAGCGGAAAAGCTGTTCGCTTTGTCAATATTGAAGGCCTTCCTAGCAAAGACTTTAAAATCCTTACCAAGCTTAGTGGACCCTTAGTCGCTTGTACAGGAGACAAGTCGGTTGAGCTGGCTTTTCGCTACGGAAAGGTGCCGTACTATGCTTCTGCAGGCCATAAGCGCAAATTTAGTAATGCTATTTTGAACGAAATTGGAAACAAAATTGGCATGAATTCCGATCTGTATAAGTACTTCAAATTGCAGCAAATGCTGCCAGGCAATAAGGATTATGATCCAACGATACTGGATGATCCAAAAAAACTGGCAGAACAGGCTAAACAATTCGCTCAAATTCTCGAGAAAGAGCGTTCATTTAATAACGTTTTCCATGGAACCGTAAATCGTAACCTTTACATACAAGAGCAGCCTCAGATCAAACAATTAGAAGAGGAAGTGCGTCAAAAATATTACAATGGCGAAGTTTCCCTTGAGCAGGCTAAAAGTCAGCTAAGTAATGCTCTTCGCGCTTAAAAAATAGGTAAAGAAAGAACATTTTTACAGGATAGGCATGATCGCTGCGCGGCAGGATAAGCAGGATGGGAACTGATTCTTAGCCTCTTAAACTTCATGCAGGTCAATTATAATTTTTTTCTAAAAATCCTGCCTATCCTGCCGCGAAGCGATCATGCCTATCTTGTAAAATTTCTATTTTTCCATAATTTGTTAACAATCAATGTATTAGTGTGTATTTTTCGTTCTGCGCTTTCGCATTCCGTTTTTCTATTTCCATATTATCTATAATTTTTAGGTGATGTTCTGTATCAATGATTAGATAAATACATTATAATATAGTTAATAATTGGTGAGGTTTTATGGGTAATGTGGATGTAAATTCGCCCTCGTTTAATTTCGATTATAATAGAGAAATGAAAGTAAGCGGGCCTGCGAGAAAGGCGAAGTCTCGCATTGCGTTTACCTCTACCGACGACAAAATAAAAGTCAGTCAGGATATTGCTGCCAAGCCAGTTTCTAAGCCGAATTTCTTAGCCAAGCATGTTTTTGTTTATTATAAGCATACACAAGATGGCACCGATACTTATTATAAAATAAACAAATCTAGCGCAGCTAAACGATTAGAAATTAGTAAGAAACAGATAAAAAATGGTGTTTTAGACCAGAAATCTATGCAAATTTTATTGGTATCGACTCCTAAATATCAAAATGCCAAGACGGAAGCTGATCAGACAGCGGCGGCTGACTTAGCCGCTGTAAACGAGAAGGCGGAGGCGAAAAAAGCAGCCGCACTTCAGGAGAAGCAATCAAAAATTAAATCATCCGAAAGGGCATTTGCCAGTGCAGTAGAAGCGAGTAAAATCGAGGGTCCTGCATCCGAAGGAGTTGAAGAAGTTAAACAGCGTGAATTTGATACATCGCTATCCAACTTTTTTTCGGGTGTTCCTCCGGCACCAGGATCTGGAGAAATAGTCGTTACAGGGCATGTCTTGCATGACGGTCAAGGAGATTATTTTCACATTCGGTCACAGGCAAGGTTACTGGAAAAGCAATATCCAAATCGTAATGTAAGAATAATTGTTCTTGCCGAGCAGAATGCCGATAACACTGTAAAGCTGACACCGCCTAAAGGTAAGGAAGACACCATCATAGCGTATGGAAGAAACTATTTCGGCTTCCCAGATGCCGTTGCATCAGAAGCTCATAAGGCAATAAATAATGCAGCTTTAGTCGTTTCTGGCCCTGTTAGCTTGGATCTCACTAGTCAGGCGAACTGGCCTATTACAGGTAAACTTAAAGATTCGGGAATCAGAGTAACGGAATACGACTGGCAAGCGGCAAGCCATCCCGGTTACGCAAAAAACCTTATACTTGGACTATCATCTTCTAAGACGGGTGGCATTATCAGGCCCACTCCAAAAGAGTATAAGTGGTCGGAGTTGGAAAGCGAAAATCTAAAACAGGTTCTTTTTGAAAACAAACAGAAGCCTGGTAAGGACACCAATATCTTTTTCGCTTACACAGGACCAGAGGTTACGCCCAAATTTATTCACCATTCAGTGGCTCTGTCGAGTAAAGACAAGAAAGATATAACCATTGTATCGCCCTCGCGTGTACCCGTTACTACCGATGATTTAGAAGAATACAAAGATCAGTGGAGGAGTTTGGGTGTAGGATCTGTTGTCATTGCATCCTTCAAAAATGGTGTAAGGCACGAGGAAACAGTAAAGTTATCAGATGCGGGGAAGCAGCTAACGATTGTGAATAGTGGACCTATTCCTTCGAAGGACTTCAAGGTATTAACTAAACTAAGTGGTTCTTTGATGGCTTGCACAGGGGATAAATCGATAGAAAAGGCTTTATTGTACGGTAAGGTGCCAGTTTATGATGTTAGGCCTCATAAAGCCACTTTCTACGGGGGGCTGTTGCGGGAGATGAAAGACCGGTTGGGTCCGGAATCCTATCTCTACCGATATTGTTCCAGGCAGGGGTACTTTAGTGGCCCAGAAGCTGAGGAAGCTAGTAGAATTTTAGCCGAGCATTCAAAAGAATTAATCGCTGAAGCAGAAGCGTTTGGTCCCCAGTTGCTCGAGGCTCGATCAGCAAACAATGCGGCCCTTTCCCTAGCAAACAAACAGCTCTATTTAAACGAATATCCCGAGTTAAGGGAACTAGAAAAATCCTGTCAAAGCAAGTATCTCAAAGGTGAGATGTCTCTAGAGGCTGTAAAAATGAAATTCAGCGAGAAGATGACTGAACTAGGATTGCCCACAGCTAAGTAGACCATCAATCCCTTATTCTACTCTCAGACCCTCGAGGGATAATTGAAACTTGCGTTGAAGAGTTCTCTGCGCCACTGCTTCTGACACGAAGGGATGATAGCTGCGTTGCAACGCAACGAGAACGACACCTTCGCTAGTGTGAAATGCGCGAATAGCCTCATGCTTTATGAAACCAGCCTTTTCATAATTTATTCGGTGCCAATCAATGGTATTAGGTTTGCTTGCATCTACAACTTCCAAGAACGCTTGGGGGCCTTCGGAGAAAGCCTCTGTGTAGAGTTTTAGAGCGTCATATAGCATTTTCCCCGGACGGCCTGAAAGTCCTGACTTATCGAAGGTCATTAATATAGAGTCTTCAAAAGACATGCTGCGGACCGTATAATTCACGGTATCGGACAGCGCTCCGTGATTTTCGGTCCATAGCTGAGGTTGGGTGAGTGTAACGGTATTATTTCCCAAGACCATTTGATCCGTGACCTCTTCGTGAGCAAAGTCTCCAAAGTCGGCGTTTAGTAGTGATGTTACTAGAATTGCGAAAGTAATTAGTAATTTTTTCATAAAAGCCCTTATTATTAAGTATGGTTTATATCATAAATAATAGAAAAAGTAAATAACTTTTTAATGGATAGTTAAAAGCTAGGCAGTGAGCGTATTGATTCGTACCATCCAGCGAGAGTTAAAAGGCCCCTGCGCGGGAGAGGATGGGTCTAGTAGGCGGTAGCCTTTGATCGGCAGATCGAGCAGTGGCTTAAGTTCGTCGACTGATTTTCCCTGATATTCGAGTAGCCAGCCGATACGTTTGGCGGTAGCGGCATCGCCCTTCAGGGCGTAAAAGATGAGCTTTCTGGTGTCGATGCGGTCTCTTGCTACGAAGAAGGCCGCCTCTACACTCGCCCATCCACCACAGTAGTGGGGCAAAGCCACGGCATCCCACAGCGACCGTTCAAGGTTGGTGATATAGAAGGTCGAGGGGCCTATTAAGACCTTTTCAGTTCCGAAAAAACGTTCGGGCTTTATTTGAACGAAGTGATAGAGCAGTTTTCCTACTGGGTAGACCTTGGGTGGTAAGGATACGTCTTTTCGTCTGTATCGTGGCATTGAAGGTGTTGTTTCCGTGAGAACATAGATGTAGGGAGCGGGATGGGTGATCAGTTCATGATGCTGAAGGGCTGACCAATGGCTAATTGCCGCGGGTGTTACCAACTCCATGGCAATTTCAAAGCTATGTGCCGTTTCAGCCTGCGCTATGGGTGATGTGATGGCGTAGTTGCCTTTGCGTATGACGGCGATCCAACCTTCTTCCTGCAGTGTATTTAGTGCTAAGGAGAGTTCTTTGGGCGAAAGACCAACTTCTTGAGAAAGAGGCAGAATACTGTCGATGCTAAAGATACGTTGTTGTTGCTCACCTAAACGTTTAAGAAGTTCCAAAGCCAGGACTTGTTGTCTAACGCTTTTCATTGAAACAATTCTATGGACTTCATCTTCAGGCATCTTGCGTATCGGTGGGTTCTTCTTCTGGAGGCGGAGGGTCTTCAACAGGAGCGGGGGCTACTTCCTCCTCTTGCTTTTGTGGAGGTTGCCACTCGTTGATCGCTTTGGCGAAATCGACGATGGTTTGCGGCGCGACTGTTGCTTTAGCGAAGTAATAACCGGCACAGTGCGTCACTGTTGCGTTGACAATTTCCTTCATGTGGCTAACGCGGCTAGGAAGTGCTAGTAAGAGGGGAATATGGAGACCAGTATGCTCAACCACTTGTAGAGCCGACTGAAGATCCTCTATCAAGCCTCTGTCTTTATAAAAACCAGCCCAAGGACCTTGATAGATCAGAGTGATTTTATCATATAGTTCCTGAGGAACGTCATGCAGGCACGGTTCTATTTCGCGGACATTGCTGATGCACAACATCACCCTTACATTGCCTTCGAGAGCCTTACGAACTTTTGTGTTGATGGTCGCGTTATCTTCTTGCAGAAGATGGCGATGCTCCAGCTCACCCAGTAGGACGAAGTTAGCGTTAGCTTCGTTGAGCATTTGCGCCGAAAAGTGTCCTGCGAAGTCTTTTTCGCCAGCCGACAGCATATTATCGGCACCAGCTTGAGGAATATTCGACGCTGCTAAAAGGTATTGGTAGGGTAGTGCATGAGAAAAATTGGCTGAGACAACGGAGCCTAGCTTAGAGATCATTGCAAAGATGGTCTGAGCATCGTAGTAGGGTTGCCAGCGGCATAGAAGGGTCGGATTTGTGCTCATGTGGTGGATATCCTTGTGCGCTCTATCCTAGCGCAGCCTGACAAAATTATACAGGGTATTTTTGTACGCAATGGTATTAAGTTAAAGAAAATTTTTACCAGTCTAATGAGGTCACTTTTTATGCCGTTCTTTCGAGGCTGACAGGAAACCTCTTAATTCTCATGACGATGTTTCCGTTCTCGTGGGGGAGATGAGGGGTCTTTTTTTGGCATGGGAATAGTGGCGTATTTTTTTATGATCAGTTCGCCCTTTTTCCCGCAT
>JAUXSF010000041.1 GCA_030679955.1 Chlamydiales bacterium
GTCTCAGCGAGCTGCGAACGCATGATCTTTGTTGCCTCGCTCCTCGCCTGAGTCTACAGACTCAGTCTCGTTGCGCGGCAACAAACCTCATGGTTCTCGCTTACGCTGAGCCTGCGAGATAGGTAGCCAACCGGGTTTAAAAGAGGATGGCGAGAAATGTGATCAATGTTTTCGAGGCATAGCCGCCGAAAAATATGGCATCCATATTGATATTGAAGGTGACGGACCAAGATATTACTTCAGCGCGAAAATTCTGCCCGCTCACATTTCATCAGTCAAATCTTCTAAGTCGCGCTTTCCAACCGAAGACGCAACCTGGAGGACTCTTCCTGAGTACATCCAGCTGCAGCATATCTGCAATCGCATCAGGTCCTTCCACAATTTTTGCTCGGTCACCTTGCACATCCCAGTTAAAGTAAAAATGATGTTTATAGGCCTCTGATACCTCGAGACTAGTGGTTGTCCTTCCAACCTGTCGCGGCCCAACCAAAAAGCAGCATTTGACGATTCTCTAGAAGATGCTCCTCAAAAACCTCTGCATAGATCCTTTTTAGCTCGCGCATAGATACCTCATTCTCTGATCATTTTACGTAGCGCCGTAAATTGGTCATGACTGTTTTACGATAGATGCGAAAATGATCGGCGATGGATAGCTTCTCATATACATCACTATGCCCGTAGCTAATCGCGGAGCGAGATACTCCTCAACCCAATGCGATACCGACCGAAGGCGAGTTAAACAAAACTTAAGCACATCTACTTTTGATTCATCCTATTAATTTATTGACTTAATTAATAAATCTGAATATCATTTACGCGGTTGAAAATCATAAAACATAAAAAAGATTATAAAATGTTACCTATAGAACCACGCGAACAAACTCATATCCCACACGTACCTGAACGCAAAAGTTTGCTCACCAAGTGTTTTTCCTATTCAAGAGATATAATTCCAGCTGTTCCCCCTGCAATCAACAGTTCCTACGTTGGACCCAACATAATCCTGGGTACCGCATGTTCACTCAAAGCAATTTTCAGTGGCGTGTTTCCTGCGTTGAATTCCACCCTTATGGATAGCTGCGTAACTCTCGGAAGCCTCGCGTTCTATGAGACATTAAGTTTCATCAATAAATTAGAACCGAACGAAATTCAAGAAAACCTCATTCCACCTGCGGAGAGGCTAATAAACGCTGAAGCGCCAGTTGATTATGCGAAAAGAATTATTAATTATGTCCAACCTTTTGAAACAAGAGGTTCTCCAATTCAAACTCGGCGCACTGATGAACGATTTAATGTGCAAGTCGGATCTAAAAATACCGTAGACGAGGTTTGCTATTGGGCCGCCGAAATGGATCGATGCGATCCAATTGAGATTATAATACGTATTGATCAAATGACATTTAACATTTGCTTAACCCTTGAGCACTATGCCAAAAAAACTATCGAGGAGGCGTACGCCGCCGAGTACCAGAAAGTGTGTAGTCAGCGGTTCACGGACATTAAACACCGGGGTATGGAAGAAGCTGCTGCTGAGCTTGGTAAAATGTACTGCTTGTCCATTGATGTTGAACTTAAAAAGTCAATGGATGCGCAGAGTTCAATAGAACCCAGAGGTCCTCATTTTGAAATTAGTGGCATGCGTCATCCGCAGAACATTGGAATTTATAATACTCTCGAAGAAATTTGTAAGGAAATAGCTATTCAGAGAGGTTGTCACCCAGAAGCTGTTGTTTTAGAAACTTGGTTTTTGCCCGAAAAATGGGCGTATTTTGGATTAGAAGAAATTAAAGAGAAACACAACGAGCGCTTTTGCGACATAGCGTTCGAAAAATATGGTATGACCCTGGAACCGGATAGCAGGAACCGCTATTACTTTAGGGTGAGAATTCTGTATCCTTTAGCGATTAAATGCGCTCGATCAAGCATAACAACTTCTACAGATGAGTAAATAAGGCAAAGAACCGATTTTCATGCCTCTTGCTCGCGCGCTAATCGCAAGGCGAGTTGGCTGTGAGTATTTTAACAATTTTGCCTCTGTGTGGAACCACAAGCCCCTTCATCGGCACAGGTACAATTCTAGGTGATGAGTCTTCCCTTCTTTCAAGATAGACTTGTGTGGACTAAGTGGGCACAAGTGGACGATATAAACCTTATGGACAGAAACATGCCCATAAGGTTTAGTGGACCCCATCAGTTGGACAGAAAGACGCTTTCATTTTGTCCGCTTTTCGTGGTTCATAACATACGTTACCACTCAAGTCGGTCTGTAGCGCGTCAATGTTCTTGAGTGATCAAGGACATTCTAATGGTTAGAGAAACTAGTTTCAGCTGAGCCGAAGCCTCTCGAAGAGGCATTCGGCCGCTGATTGTTTGTCCGGGGCTGGGGGCAAAGCCCCCAGTATATTCTTTTCCTTTACCCTTCTAGATACACCTCGGCGGGAGTACGGTAGCTTAATGAAGAATGAAGTCTCTTGGTATTAAAGCGTTCAATATATCCACCAATACAGTCATAAGCCTCTTCTGAGCCGTTGTACTGATTGAGATACACCTCGTCATACTTTAGGCTTCTCCAAAATCTCTCTACAAAAATGTTATCCCAACATCGTCCCTTGCCTGACATACTTATTTCTATTCCTTTCGTCTTAAGTAGCTGCACATAATTATTTGAAGTAAACTGAACTCCTTGATCCGAGTTCATTATTAACGGTTTACCAAACTCAAAAGCATGGTTTAAAGCGCCAATGCAAAAATCTGACTCTAGAGAGTCAGAGAGTTCCCAACTCAAGACAAATCTTGAAAATAGATCAATAATGGCTACCAAATATAAGTAGCCGCCATGCATGGGAATATACGTGATATCCGTTGCCCAAACATGATTTTGAAAATTGATGGTTATATCCTTGAGAAGGTATGGGAATTTACCATTTTTTCGCTGCCACGCATCTCGTTTAGGCTTAGGATACATCGCCTCAATTCCCATAGCCTTCATAAGCCGGGAAATTCGCTTACGATTCACTTCAAATCCCATTTTTTTAGGTGAGCCGTCATCAGCCTGCTACCATTAGAAGGTGCATCCATATACTGCTTGTCAATCTCGCTCATCAGTATCAAGTTGTACGCACTTTCAGGAACGGGTTTGTAGTAATAGTTAGACCTAGGAACGCTTAGAAGCTCGCATTGTCTACTGATAGACAATGCGTTAATTGGGTCAACCATGTTGGTACGGCTGTCTACTCGTTCTTCTTCAACTTTTTTTTTAGAAAATCGAGTTCAAGACTAAGCCTGTCAATGATGTGAAGCAGTTCCTTTCTATCTGGTTCTGGGTTTGAACTTTTCTGAGTAGCTTTATGAACAAATATGTCTTTACCTTCTACAAGGAGCTGATCCCGCCATCTGGTGATTTGCCGTGGATGAATTCCGTATTCGCTGGCTAGTTTGGTTATAGCTTGATCGCCCTTCAAGGATTCAAGCGCTAGTTTTAGCTTGAATTCAGGTGTTCTTTTTTGTGGACACTTTGACATGATCAAATCCTTTCCTTTCAGAATATTTTATCTGAAAAGCGGACAAAATGCCCTGTCTAAGAAATGGGGACCACTATAGCTCAATCGGTTGATCAATCTATGCCACACGTTTCGTCGCTTAAAAACATATGGGCAGAAAAAGCATTCCCTTATTTTCAATTGCAATAATTAGTTAATCTATTTATGATTCATACGGTTGAATATCATAAAACAAAAAAAGGTAAATAATGTTACGCATAGAAGCAAACCAGCAATTTCCTATTGCACCCATACATAACGAATCCCAAAACCTGCTCACTCAATCTCTTTCCTATTCAAAAAATATCATTAGTGCCATTCCTCCTGCAATCAACAACTCACAGGTTGGGCCTAGTATAATTTTGGGTGCTGCCTGTTCTCTCCAAGCAATTATCAGTTGCGTATTTCCTGCTTTGAACTCTACGCTTATGGACAGCTGTATAACTCTCGGCAGCCTCGCATTCTATGAGACCTTGTATATCGTTGATGGATACATAAAAGCTGAAAACAAAAAGGGGCAAGTAGCTTTAATGGAAGTGCTCGCTCAAGACGAAGCGGCGGCGGTGGAAATAGATTATTCCCAAAGAGTCTTCAACCAAGTGGAACCTCTCGTAACAAAAGGGGGCCTTGTCGGTGATATCTTTAGAGACCAACGCTATGGCAAGCTAAACATTGGATTCGAAAATACCGTAGATGAGGTATGCCAGCTGGTAGCTGAAATGGAACGATGCGATCCCTCGGAAGTTTTAATATTAATAAGTGATCAAGATGCACGCGGCACACTTGTAAACCTAGATTTTCATTCAGGAAAAACCCTAGAGTGGGCGTTTTCTAGCCATTGTGATAAACGCCGAGAGCATGGTTGCTGCTATAGAATTTTTATGAATTCGATTGACCTCTTTATCCTCCCCATAACAAGAGAGACTTACATCCCAATCGAACGAAAAGGAAATCTTCTGCCTAATGTAGATGGCGTATGCGAAGACTATAGCCTTGGAACCCAAAACACTCTTAAAGAAATTTTCGAGGATATCGCTGTTCAGCGGAATTGTAGTCCTGAAGAAATCTATTTAGAAAGTTGTTTTGAGGAAGGCCAAAAATGGGTGTATTTTGGATTGAGGGAAGACGGAGAGAATGGCGATCGATCACTTAAAGACGTAGCTAATGATAAATATGGAATCGATATTGAAAGTGACATATTTAGTCGCTTTCAGGTAAGAATTTCACCTTCTTCGTTGATAAAATCAGCGAGGTAACCCTTTGCTAATTAAGCTACCCTCAAAGAAATTTGATTAGATAGCTATTCAGCGAAATTGGGATTCTGAAGTTGTTGCCTTAGAAGCTAGACTTGACCCTAGAAAATGGGCATTTCGGATTAAAAGAGGGCAGTGTGAACTCCGACCAAGCTTTTCGCGACATAGCTGCCAAAAAATACGGAATTAATATTGAATTTGGATATTGGTTTAAGGTGAGATTACTACCTTCATCCATTTCACCGATAAAATCTGCGAGGTCACATATACCTACTTCTGACGGATAGTATCCTCCATCTTAATGCTGCGAAAGCAGCATTAAGATGGGTGGACCTCAAGACCATTCAGCTAATTTTGGGACACCGGTCTATTCCGCGACGACTATTTATACGAGATTCTCCCCCAGTCTGAAGAAAAAAGTCTACGACGAAACCCACCCACGAGCCTAATTAGGCTTTTCATGGACCATATGGACCATATGGACCTTGTGGACGACGATATCCTTTTGTCCTCAGCGTGGACGCGCTGAGCCTCCTAATAGCCCATTGTAAGGACATGCTGATAAGGCTGCCCTCGCGGATTTTATAGCCTTAGGGCGTGCGATCCTCACCTGAAGGATTCTAGTGCTTATGTCGAGACCATATTTTTCAAGGGCTACGTCCTTGAGTCCTTTACCACAGCTTTCTTTGTCTTCCTCCAAATCGAAATAACCCCATCTTTCGGGATCCAACTGCACTTCTATAATGACCTCTTGTGGTCGACATTCCCTCTGAATAGCTATTTCCCTGGAAATTTCTTCGATTGTGTTATCGCTTCCAAAGTCATTACCGGGCCGTATACCCTTTACATTCAAATTTTGTCCTTTAAAGACAATTGAACTAGCATGTTTTGCTTCTTTTAGGACAACATCAATTTTTAAGTACTGCGAATGATTAATAACTATGCCTGCTGGCACTACTAGTTGCTCTTGTGCCTCTGGAAAGGCTTCCGCTATAGTTTTTCCTTTGTGTTGTTCCAGAGTTAAATTAGCACTATGTCTGTATCTACTGGTCATGATCAAAATTTCTGATGGGTCACATCCACCTACCTTAGCGGCCCATTGACAAACCTCATCTACAGTATTTTCAGATCCCACCGGTACATTGAATAGCCTGGACCTATTGACAAGTGGAGAACCCTTTAATTCAAAAGGTTCAACATAACCAAAGTTCCTCCTTTGTGTGTAATCTATTTCAATTAGCTCTGCTTGTTGAGTCTCATTTTCAACGGACTTATCAGCGAGGTACAGAGTTTCATAAAACGCCAGACTACCAAGAGCGATGCATTCGTCTATAACGGTAGAGTTTAAGGCGGGAAATATACTTGAACAAACAGCATGAAGTGAGCAGGAAACTCCTAAGATTAGACCAGTTCCAATATAAGGATCAGTGATTCCAGTTGGAATCGGAATGAAAGGGAGAATGCGGGAAGGGGAGAAATAGCTGGGGAGCAAATTTATACATTCGACGATTGATGGAGCGTGAACTTGTTCGTTATTTGCTTGGATGGGTGTCATAAATGCCTATTAAAAACCTATTAGTAATGTTTTATTATTTTTCCACAAATTATTATATATAAAATACTGTTTTAATTCAATCATTTTAATTCTTGTTGTAACTGCAAAATAGAAATGTCCGGTTCCGAACAGAAACTCCTGTCGCCGTATTTCAGGCTAAATTGTTCCTTACCACACGCTTATGCGCCTGGCTACATGCTATTGCCGCATTCGCGGCTGGATATGACATTAACCTTGAAGGACCCTCTTCTCCATTATAGTATTTTCAAGTGAAAGTTCTAAATCCGCTCGATAAAATGCACCAACCTACATACTAGATCAAGTGCATCAACCTCTACAACTAAGTAGAAAAGGCAAAGAATCGCTTTTTCATACCTTTTGCCATACTCGCCTGCGGAAAGCGAGGCGAGTGGATGCGAGTATTTTAGACCAGCTGAGACAAAAAGGTCTTGGCTGGCACAATGATTGGCCTCGAAGCTTCAAAGCAGCTACGATCCACATAGTCCATATCCAACGCCACTTGAAAGGCAAACGGCGCCTCGAGCATTTCCTGGAAATAATACAATGACTTCGAGGGACTGCCATTGCTCGAATTTTTCACCTCGACCAAGAACCAGGGATTGCCATTTTTTGTTATTAGGGAATCAACTTCCCTCTTTTCCTTATCGCGAAGATAAAAAAGGTCGTATTCTCCCAATCCTCGATCAGTCCAAAAATGCACGGCCTTTAATAGATGCGAGGCAATAAAATTCTCTGCACGAGCCCCCACATTTGCCGCAAAAGACCAATCCCACAAATAAACCTTGGGTTCTTTCAATAAAGAGCGTACGACGTTTTTAGACTATGGCTGTATCGTATAGCAATAATAAAACGATTTCAGAACTTCAAGCCAACGTCGAACAGTATCAACAGACACGTTGACCTTTTTCGCTAGCTCGGTGTAACTAGTTGCCTGGCCTACTTGTTGCCTCAACACTTCGGCTAATAATTGGAGCTGCCCAAGCTCCCGGATCATTGTGGCATCTCGCAAATCTTCCTGGAAAAGTTGCTGAGTCCGCGTCCTCTTCCAACGAGTATAAAATTGAGAACTTTGCTTAAGAAACGGTTCCGGAAAGCCTCCAAAATTCATCAGATCAGAAAATTTAGCTTCGCTAATTTTCTTTGGCTCCGAAATTTCGGCAGTTTTTAGTTTTGGGTTAACAATTTCGGCTACAGATAGAGGATGAAGTCGATAACAAAAATATCTCCCCATTAGGCTGTCGCCCCCAGCTCTATACACATCTAAGCGGGCGCTTCCTGTTACTATGATGTGAACATGTTTAGAATACTTGTCGAAAAATCCTTTTAAAAAGCTTTTCCACTTTCCATATTTATGCAATTCATCAAAGACGACAACCGGAAGGCTCTTTCTGAGTACCTCTAGCTGTAACATTTCTGCAATGGCATCAGGACCTTCCACGATTTTTGCTCGCTCACCTTGTGCGTCCCAGTTAAAGTAGAAATGATGTTTGTAGGTCTCTGATACCTCGAGACTAGTGGTTGTCTTTCCAACTTGTCGCGGCCCAACCAAAAACAGCATTTGACGATTCTCTAGAAGATGCTCCTCAAAAACCTGTTCATAGACCCTTTTTAGCTCGTGCATAGATACCTCACCTCTTGACCATTTTACGACATTACGTAAAACAGTCAGCTTCGAAAGGCTTCTCATATAGTTAATGACGATTATTAGCTCAATTAGCTCTGAGGAACGTGGGGAAGGATCGAAAGATAATGATAGCCACATCAGTGGCGAGGAGCCTATCATTGCGTAGCTCACAACCTTCGTTAAAGTCCGCTCGATCGAACGCGACTTCGAGGGTCGATTAGGGTCTCAATAGAGAATAAAATAGACTGTGACTGTTAATGTTCTCAGCGCACAAGCACTGAGAACATTACAAAATGAACTACCAACCCGTCCTTATAGGTCACCGCTTAGGAGAACCTTTTTCAGTTCACCAGTTTCGTAGTACCCAAGAGTGGCCTTGCCATCCCTGAGGTCTATTCCATAACCGTGCTTTTTGTTTCGAAGAAAATTACCAACAAACGTTTTGACGCCATTTCTGTAAAGAGTCCCCTGGCCATCCAAGGTTAGCTTCAGAACATGCCCTTCGTATGTTACGCCATTCTCAAAATAGACGGTACCAAGTCCGTTAGGATAGCCATTGGTAAACTTGCCTTCATACTTTAGAGTGCCCTTAAAATCATAAAGTTTACCGGTGCCCTGCTCTACATTATTTTGAAAGTCACCTTGATACATGCGTCCATCAGCATAGTGCTTTTTGCCACTTACTAATTTGTCGTCACTCCAGAAGCCATCGCAGGTAACGCTGCCATCGGGTCCACATTCCCTTCCTTGACCATTTCTCTTGTCCTCAACAAATTGCCCCTCATACCAACTGCCATCTTGATTAAAGGACTTTCCATTGCCATGCTTTTTATAGTTTACTAAATCTCCCTGATAAAACAGGTGTCCATCTTTAGAAATCGTACCCGGTCCAGTCATCACCTTACAAATAAAATAGCCACTAAAGGTAAACCCTTTCGAATAGAGGGTACCTGCTCCGCAGCCCTCCCCATTTAAGAATCCGCCTTTATATCTCAACACACCCTGTTCATTATAAAGTTCACCCTGCCCTGTTCTCACACCGCCAAGAAATTCACCTTTGTAAATCGTAACACCGTTTTTAAACTCCGTTCCTTGTCCGAATATCGCTCCGTTAAGGAATTGGCCTTCAAAGGTAACTTGACCATTACTATCAAATAATTTTCCGTAACCTGTTCGGCTGCTGTTAACTACCTGACCTTCATACTCAGGCTTGCCTTCCTTATAAAAAACACCATCACCATCGGGCCAGTAATTGGTGAATTGACCTCGGTAATATAAATCTTTTTTTAAATAAATACTTCCAGTGCTTTTTGCGTCATCTCCCTTATACTTACCTTCGTAAACGAAACCCCTTGGAAGGGCGAATGCGTATTCACAGTCAGGTCGGTAGTCTATGACCATTTTTCCACCTGAATACTCACAATAGTCTCTCATCGGAATTCCATTTTCAAACCAGCACTTCTTGCTACTATCTATCGATTTGTACAGGATTCCGACACCTTGTGGTTTATTATTAACAAAACCACCCTGATAAAAAATTGTTCCATCGTCGTTGTAATATGTTCCTTGATCATTTGAATCTATAACGATCCTTAAACCATTCCCATCTTTAGACTCTCCAATGATATTGCCCTTGCTAGAGATAACATTGTCTAATTTGACCCTCTTTGGATCCACTGGGTTATCACCCACAAATGCTCTTTTCATCGATTGTCTTGCAAGACCGGACATATTTAGAGGGGTGCTAGTCCTTTGCGACATATCGTTATTATTCATAATTGGGGGATACATCGGACGAATGTTACTTCCTGCAGGATTTTGACGATTTGAATTCTTTGGGATATTAGAGTTAACTGGCCCTGGAAAATTGTTATTATTAATATTAGAAGACGACTCCATTCTGATTACCTTTAGTAAACATTTGAAAAATAATTTATTTACGATAGCGATTTTGCGCAAGAAAATAATCTCATGGTTTAATTCATGAAAATTAACTTAAAATCGGCGTATCAGTTGGTCATTCTTAAAAATGCCATAGGCCAACAACACATTGTTAGGCCCGAAGGTTCTTCCCTCGCCATGACATCTTCCATTCAAGACCATGCCTTCATATCGTCCGCAATCTCGATAGAAAATCGTACCAACACCGGACGCAACTTCATTGGAAAACTGCCCTTGATACATTAAAAAACCATGGTCATTATAGAGCTTGCCCTCATTGATACGACCATGCAGGAAAGACCCAACAAAGCTAGCCCCTTTTTGAAAATATTTAGTTCCGTGAACGATCTGACCCTTACTCCACGAACCAATAATCCATGGCCTTCCTTCAGCAGAAAATACAGTACCCTGACCATGAGGGAAACCAGCAGCAAACTTGCCACTATACATTAATGAACCATCGGTGTTGTACTTCTTGCCTTCACCCCACGGCTGACCACCCACAAGATCACCCTCATATGCTAAGTTTCCATTCGAATGGTAGAGCATGCTTTGGTTACATTTTTCCACTAGATCGTTATCTACGTCCATTTCTCCAGAGTTATTTAGTGCATCTTGCGATGTTCTTAGCTTTTTTAACGGTCCAGTGTCCGTCGAAAAGAGGGTATCGCTATAATTTTCAGATGGGATGGTCATAGCCGTCCTTTTTGCCTTACTGCTAATACTTAAGTCTACAGAAAAGTTAGGTAGCAAAACCTGCGAAGCTACTAGCGGTGTCGCTGGCGTTTTCGAAGATGGAGGGGCAAATTGGTTATTGCCATAATGGCAATCAACATTGGGTAGATTAAACATATTTTCTTATTAACAAATATTTATAAAAGTAGTTATTATTGACGCCCGACTTGTATATCATCCTTAAAGATGCCTGAATTTAGCAATTCGTCGTTTTGCCCAAAGACCCTTCCTTGACCGCAACCCCTTCCGTTAACAACCATTCCCTCATATCTAGTACCATTGCTATAGAAAATCGTACCAAAACCGTTGGCAATTTCGTTGGAAAATTGACCACGATACATTAGACAACCTGAAGAATTAAAGAGTCTACCATCATAGACTCGACCATTGACGAAAGACCCAACAAAGCTCGACCCTTTTTGAAAATATTTTGTACCGTGGGTAATATTACCCTTGTTCCACATGCCTATTACCAGCGGAGCACCATTAGGAGTAAATACCGTACCCGCACCATGGGGAGCGCCAGCCGCAAAACTCCCACTATACATAAGACCGCCATCAACATGGTACTTCTTGCCCTCACCCGATGGCTGATCGTCTACAAAGCCACCCTGATAGGCTACTTTACCATTCCCATGATAGAGTGTGCCTTGGCCATGCTTCTTATTATCCACAATGTCACCTTGATAAAATAACCGACCATCCTGGTAAAGGTCTCTTTGGTTTAAGGAATTGTTCGATGGGATAACGAACTGATTAAACGAAAATTGTCCAATCGTAGCGTCCTCAGAATTCTTTGGCCTCTTTAAGGATTCGGTATCGATGGAGAAGAGGGTATCGCTATAATTACTTGTTGGGATAGGCATAGCCGTCTGTTCTAACTTGCCGCTGCTATTTGAATTTGCAGAAAAGCTCGATAAGGAAAGCTGAGAAACTCCTGATTCTTTGCCTGGAACTTTCGATGACGAGAAGTCAAATTGGTTATTGTTAGAAAAGCAATTAATTTCGGGTAGATTAAACATTTATTCCTGTTGGTGTGAATTTTTCCATCACTACCGTTTGTGACATTATTGGTAATCTTAGACTGTGAAAAACAGTTTCGATCATATTAAAAACAGTTATTTTTCGTCAATAAAAGACCATTAATGATATCTAAACTACTTAAAAAGTGGGAAAAACGTTAGAATTTAATGAACAATAGAATTCGACCCGCCTTCTGCTCTTCCGTCTCCCGCGCCTTTAAAAAAATATTGTACTGCTCGATTTTTTTATGGAATTCCTTCAGATCAGATGTTTTCTAAGAGGCTAAAGATCAGTCTCCACCTTGCTTCTATCCTGCCGCTCAGCGATCCTGCTTATCCTGAAATTCCATTTCCTTTGCAAAACATGCTGGCCGGATGTATGACGGAAGTAGGGGGGTGGTTATGCACATACTCATTTGCGCCGTTGATGATCAACAATACGCTTTCGACTTAAGTGCCGTAGAGCGAGCGATTTTGGCAATTGAAACCATTCCCGTACCACATGCTCCCAAGCACGTGTTAGGCGCTATCAATGTTCACGGTCGGGTAATTCCGGTGATCAGTGTGCGCGAACTTTTGGGTCTTCCTGAAAAGGAAATAGATATTAATGATCACTTTGTAATATGCCGTGTTGGTAACCAAGAAGCGGCGTTATGGGTCGACAAGGTGCAAATGGTCCTGACATGCCATGCAGACAAACTCATTCCTGGGCGTGAAATTATGCCGCATCTCAACACTGTTCGTTATGCCTTTAAGGAGGCAGATACCGTCACTCTCATTTTAGACCTCGACGTGTTAATTCCAGGTTTTGTGACCGTATAACAACTAGGGCGACACTGTGATTACTAATACGACTGTTCAAGAAGAAGAACTATTCGCTACCTTCACTGCTCTTTTAGCAGATAAGATGGGGCTTTTTTATCCTCGAAATCGCTGGAAAGATTTGGAAAAGAAGCTGTATCCCCTGATGGTTTCGCTAGGGTTTTCTGACAGTACCGAATGTATCCGAATGCTGACGGAGCTGTTGAAGCAAGACGAGAGCATATCGGACTTGGCCTATCATCTTACCATTGGTGAAACATACTTCTTCCGCGATTCACGCGCCTACACTCTTCTGGAGCAGAATATCCTCCCTGCCATTATCCAACATCGTGCTAAAGAGCGTAAGCTGAGAATATGGTCTGCGGGTTGCTGTACGGGCGAGGAACCCTATTCTATCGCTATGCTGCTGCACCGCATGCTTCCGGACATTGAAAAATGGGATATCCACCTCGTCGGTTCAGATATCAACAACGAATTTCTGCGGAAAGCTCGCCAGGGCCACTATGGCAAATGGTCGCTAAGATCCACTCCCGCGGATTTCCGCGACAACTACTTTGTCCCAACTACCAACGGTTATCAAGTAGCGCCTGAAATCATGAAAATGGTGCGATTTATGCACGCCAACCTGGTCAACGAAGGACATATCGATAATAACAACACCTTTGACCAAATGGACTTAGTGCTTTGTAACAATGTGTTGATCTACTTTTCCCGCGAACAAGTGGACAAAACAATTAGGCGTTTGACCAAAGCTATCGTTCCTCAGGGCTGGCTGGAAGTATCTGCTATAGAAGCACCCTTCGTGAACCATCCGGACCTTTCCGCGCGAAATTTCGAGGGGGCAGTCTTCTTCAAAAAAGACTTTAAACATATAGCTGAAGCTACAATGCCCCTGCCGGCTGTCATTGCCGAGCATGTGCAGCCTAAGGATGATAGTCACATACTTCTTAGCGTGGTGCTGCCTGAGTTTCTTAATGCAACCGAACCAGAAATTAAATTCTCTTTTCCGGCACCGACACCGATTGAAACTATTCCAGCTCCAGCCGCTGTTGCCTGTCAGGAACCAAGCCACGATCGCTTTGCCAACCTTTGCCGCAACAAACAATATGACACCGCTAATACGGAACTGCAGGCACATTTAGAACCCTTAAAAGGTAATCCCAGCGCCCTCAACGCACATCGGTCTGATGTGATTCTGTTAATCCGAACACTGGCGAATCAAGGACACCTTGCGCAAGCACTCGAGTGGTGTGATGTGGCAATTGGGGCCGACAAGCTAGATCCTATTAAACACTACCTTAAAGCAGAGGTTCTTCAGGCGATTGGCGATGCCAAGGGTGCTGCAAAGAGCCTAAAGAACTCCATTTTTTTAGACCCCGACTTTGCCACAGCTCACTATATGCTAGGACTGCTGGAGCATGGTGAGGCAGCGCAGCGACAATTCAAAATTACTCTACAGCTGCTAGACAGCTATCAACCTGACGATATACTGCCTGGCACTGAAGAGTTAACCGCGGAGAGAGCTAAAGATCATTTGCTCATATTGTCTAGGAGGAAGTGATGGAAACGCAAGCGCATATGTCTAGCGAGAAAAAGCACCTCATCATGAAGCGTCGCAGCGCCGATTTGTCAAAGGCTATCATAGATAATAAAATAGCTGACACGGCGTTGGATGTATTGGTCTTTAAGCTTGCTGAAGAACTCTATGCGATTGAAACGAAGTACATCCGAGAAGTGTATCCGCTTAAAGACTACACCGTTCTTCCTGGCACTCCAAAATTCATTTTCGGCCTGATAAACCTACGCCGGAAAATTATCTCTGTCATCGATCTTAAAGTACTTTTTGACCTACCTGAAAGTTTGGATATGGAAAAAAAGGTGATCATTCTAGAAGACGGTCAAAAAGAGTTCGCCATCCTAAGCAACGGCATCATTGGGATGCAGAAAATACCGATAGAAGACGTTCAAAATACCATGCCAACACTATCAGAAATTAGACAAGACTTTCTAAAGGGTGTGAGCAACGATGGGATTGCCCTGCTCGATGGCGCAAAGCTACTTTACAGTAAGCAGATCGTTGTCGATGAAACAGTGGACCTATAATGAGATACTCTATAGGTAACCTATGGGTGTAAAAGATGAAGAATTCATGGCCAAGTTGCTCGCTACCTTCCGTTTGGAGGCTGAAGAGCATATCAAGGCACTATCAGATGGTGTCTTAGTCTTAGAGGCTACCACAGAGCCAGATCAGGAGACTGTTGAAACCATCTTCCGCGAAGCTCACAGCCTAAAAGGTGCTGCGCGCTCCGTTAACCAAAGCGCCATTCAACATATATGCCAAATGCTGGAAAATGTTCTCTCTGCCTGGCGAAGCGGCAAGCTTAGTCCATCGACACAACTGTTTGATGCGCTACACGCAACCATAGATACAATCACACAGGCCTTAAATGTCAGCTTGGAACCCCAAGCGATTAATGATGCTGTTGATAAGCTCAAGAGTTGTTTGGAAGCACAGCCACCGAAAAAGGAAGAGGTAACCTCACAACCTCTAGAAGCAGTTCAACCGCAGGTCGAAAAGCTTATCCAAGACAAGCAAGCAGCTCCAAAGGCTACAGCGACGACAAAGAGCGATAAAACAATCCGCATTTCTCTGTCCAAGCTCGACAGACTGCTTCAAGAGACCGAAGAAATGCTGATGGCAAAATTGGTTTCCCAGCAAGAGTCCTCTGACCTTAAGCATCTCCTCGCCGAATTTCGTTCTAGGGAAAAAGAAGTTGCTCGACTAACAACAGAGCTACAATCCACACGCCAAGGTCAAGGAAGTGATAGGAAGACCATTAAGAGGGTTGCCGAGTTCTTGGAAGGTCAACAGCAGTCTATGAAAGACTTCCGCGAAGCGTTGACTCACGTGATGAAATCATCCGAGGTTAATGCACATTTTATCGGAACATTGGTCGATACGCTGCTAGAAGACATCAAAAAAGTTCTCATGCAGCCTGTGGAAATCCTCTTTGAGGCTATACCAAGAATGGTGCGTGACATCTCTAAAGAAGTTGGAAAGCAGGTACATTTTGAGTCTGAAGGTGGCGACATCGAGGTCGATAGACGCATCCTAGAAGAAATCAAAGATCCTATTCTCCACCTAATAAGGAATGCTATAGACCACGGCATCGAGTCACCGGAAGAACGCGTGGAAAAAGGTAAGCCGAGAGAAGGAACAATACGTATTACTGCCTCTGAAACCAGTGGAGGAAGCGTAGAGCTTTGCGTATCAGACGACGGCAAAGGGTTTAATGTTGAAAAACTTAAATCCGTGGCGATCAATAAAAGCCCTCTGTCTGCAAAAGATATTAGTGAAATGTCCGATGAAGAGGCTATGAAGCTTGCCTTCCACTCTGGAATATCCACAAGCCCCACTGTAACTGACTTATCGGGTCGCGGATTAGGCTTAGGGATCGTTTCCGAGAAGGCTGACAAGCTTGGGGGTCGCGTTATCATCGAATCTCTTCCTGGAGAAGGTACCACCTTTAGAATCTTGCTACCACTAACCCTGGCTACGTTTAGAGGCATCCACCTCAGCGTGTCGGGTCAAGATTTCATTATGCCAACTCACAACGTTTCCAGGGTCTTACGCATCAAACGTAGCGATATAAAAACTATAGAGAATCGCGAGGCGATAATGGTCGATGACCGACCTACATCCTTCGTACATCTGGCGAGTTTGCTTAACATCCAGCAAACCAACGCTGAAAAAATGTCTGGCGATGCCCTTATAGCTCTAATCATCACGTCGGAACAAAAAACAGTGGCATTTGGTGCGGACGTTATCCACCGCGAGCACGAAGTATTGGTGAAGAGCTTGGGCAAGCAGTGCATTCGAGTAAAAAACATCATGGCTGCAACGATCATGGAGTGGGGAAATGTTATTCCAATTCTTAACCCTACCGACTTGGTACGTTCTGCAGTTAAGGGAACCGGTTCGCTCACACGAGTAATATCCTCTCAACAACAAAATGCACCCAAGAAGCGCGTACTGATTGCTGAGGACTCTATTACTACACGACTACTCCTAAAGAATATATTAGAATCCGCTGGATACATCGTCCATGCAGTGTCAGATGGTCAGGACGCTTATGAAGCTCTCCAAAAAGAACCTTACGACCTTTTGCTGACAGATGTGGACATGCCTAGGATGGATGGCTTCTCCTTAACAGAAAAAGTCAGAGCTTCCAGTGCTTTGAAGGACACTCCAATTATTATTTGCACTGGTAAAGGATCTAAAGAAGACCGCGAGCGCGGCATTGAACTTGGCGCCGATGCGTATTTAGACAAAAGCACTTTCAGCCAAGGAACATTGCTAAGCGCAGCCCAAAAGCTTATATGAAGGTAAGAGGTAGCTATGTTTAAGAATATCAAAGTCCGCACACGGCTTTACTTCATGCTATTGGTAGCATCTATTGCTTTGTTGGCAATTGGCGCCCTTGGACTTAGTAATGGCCATTTCACGCGATTGGAAATTGACCGCGTGTACCATGGCGGTATTGAGAATATTGAACAGCTCTCTATGTCGTCACGAGCACTCCATCAGTCTCTACGTCAACCTGTACAACAAATGACAAACGGCACGATCAATTGGACGGGCTTAGATGCTAGCGTTAAAGAATTCCAGGACACTTTCAATTCTTCCTGGAGTAACTATGTGGAGCATGATTCTGGTCTGTCCACAGACGCACAAGTACAACAGAAAATGTTGGTTAATAAAACTCGACAACAGCTAGAGGCGCTGACTACTGCTACGGCAACCCTCAGAGAGTTAGCTCAACAATCAGATAAGGGTCAACTACAACGATTCGTCGACAGCGAATACTACCCTCTTTTAGATCAAGTTACTGAGAGCTTAGGACTGCTCATACAAGTCCATACGAACGATACAAAATCGGACTACCATACGGCGATGGCTAATGCGGACTTCTACGAAACGGCAACTTTAGTGGGGCTTGCAGTAGCGTTCATGATATTGGTCCCCCTCACAGTCGTCAGCATACGAGGGATTGTTAAACCTCTAGAGGGAGCTGTGGAAGTTATTGGTGTCTCACAAGACATCATGAACTCCCTAACCCACCTCTCGACAGGTGCAACAGAGACCGCGTCAGCAGTAACCGAAACTACTACTACAATCGAAGAACTAAAACAAACAGCGAACATATCGGTTGATAAAGCAAAAGACGTGTTGTCCAACGCCGAGCAAACACTGCAAACAGTCACTTCCAGCGAGAAATCGGTTATGGCAACCATTGAGGATATTAACCAAATTCGTGACAGAATGCAGATTATCTCTGACAGCATTCTCAAGCTTAGCGAGAAGTCCTTAGCTATAGCCGAAATTATGGATAGCGTCAGCGATATCGCCGAGCAGTCAAACCTTCTAGCAGTTAACGCAGCTATTGAATCGGCCAAAGCTGGTGGTGAATATGGCCGTAGCTTCGGTGTCGTGGCACAGGAAATACGCACGCTGGCGGAACAGTCCAAAGGCGCGACGGTTCAGGTTAGATCACTGCTAAACGATATCCAACAAGCAACAAATGCCGCTGTGCTAGCCACAGAGCAAGGCTCAAAAGCTGTTGCTAAAGGTGTGGACCAGTCCACATTAACCAGTGTGACCATTAAGCAACTGGTATCCAAAATGTCGGGTGTCACACAAGCAGCTAACCAGATCGTCCTCTCAAACCAACAGCAGCTGATCGGAACCGAACAAATCACAGTGGCGATGACACAAATCAACGAAGCCACCAACCAACATGTAGATCACTTAGCTCAAATAGAATCCAGAGTGGCAACGTTAGGAGAAGTCGGTACCGCACTACAAGCTCTAACCGATAAACACCGCCCACAGCAACCATGGGAAGCTAAAAAGCATCTCATGACCGGACACGCACCCATCGCCAAAAGCTCGACGCTCAAAGACAAATCATAGAGGAGGAGCGATTATGTTTTTTAACATGAATGTGCGCACTAGACTAGCCATCATAGCATTTTTCTCCGCCGCTGCTCTCCTCTGCGTTGGCATCATAGGCTTGGTAAATGGCTCAAAAACAACGGATGAAATTGGCCGTGTTTACTATGGAGGCTTAACATCCATTGGGGACTTGCTCAGCCTACAGGAAGATATGACCAATCATTTTATCAATCCCGTGCAGAGGCTGCGAGATGACACTATAAGCTGGGAACAAGCTAAGAACAGCCTGGTGCAATTGAGCAAATCCTTGCCAAACCACTGGAACTCCTACGTCCAAAGTGATCCCGGGCTTAATGACGACCTCTTAGCAAACCAAAAAGCCATTCTGGCCGAGATGGGACCGCAGATCAACCGTCTACAAGGCATAGTCGATCGATCACTAACGGCGATTCAGGAAAAAGACATACAAACACTAAATGCAATTGCGGCGAAGCAACTATTTCCGCTCGTTGATCCTGTTTTGGATGGTCTTCACGAACTGGTCGCTATTCACCAGAAGGATGCTCTTCTAGACTTTCAGGACGCGCAAGAAAACGCCTATTGGTTTCAAGCGACAACTCTTATCAGTGTTATTCTCTTTTTAGCGATCCTTCTGCCAACGACCATCGCCATCATTCGCACTATTGTAAATCCAATCGAGTATGCCTCCAAAGCGATAGCTACGGGAGATACTAATACCGCTGTCCAAATTATGACCGGTGGAGAACTAGGGAAGCTTCTAGAGGCTATTCAACACATGTTCGGATCATTAAATAAAATCAGCGGAGTTCTTACCGCTATTTCAAACGGCGACTTGACAGTTGAGGGTTCTCTAAGGTCAGAAAAAGATGTTCTTGGTAACGCCCTACACGGCATGGTCACTCAGACACGCTTCATGATTGGCGAAATTAAAAACGAAGTGAATGCCTTAGCAACGTCCTCTCAGGAGATTATGACGTCGCTATCCCATATCTCCTCTGGCGCTTCCGAAACCGCTTCAGCAGTGACAGAAACAACTACAACGGTAGAAGAACTTAAGCAGACAGCAAATATCTCCGTAGATAAAGCGAAGGATGTCCTGGCGAATGCTGAGGATACGCTAAAAACAGTAAACTCCACCGAACTGTCGGTGATGACGACCATCGAAGATATGAACCAAATTCGTGATAGGATGCAGATAGTCTCTGACAGCATCCTAAAGCTCAGCGAGAAATCCATGGTGATCGCAGAAATTATCGACAGCGTAAGCGATATTGCTGAACAATCTAACCTGCTAGCCGTTAACGCAGCCATAGAGTCCGCTAAGGCTGGTGGTGAGTATGGTCGTAGTTTTGGCGTTGTAGCGCAAGAAATTCGCACTTTGGCAGAACAATCTAAGTCAGCAACAGTCCAGGTTAAGGCACTGCTGGGAGATATCCAAAGTGCAACCAGTGCAGCTGTACTAGCAACCGAACAAGGGTCTAAAGCCGTTGTAAAAGGTGTGACGCAGTCCACACAAACTAGCAAGACAATCAAAGACTTGGTTCACAAGATGGCGAAAGTCACCCAAGCAACCAATCAGATTGTTCTCTCTAACCAACAGCAACTGATAGGTACCGAACAAATCACCGTGGCGATGACACAGATCAATGAGGCTACTAACCAACACGTAAGCCATCTAAAGCAAATTGAAGAAGCCGTTACTAAGCTGAATCAGGTTGGAGGAACCTTAAAAGGCCTCACAGACCGTTACCATCTTAATGAAGATGATAGAAAAGTGACTCCTATGAAAACCATTCGACAAAAACAAGAAGATCGATCCAAGGAACTTGTCGAAAGCTTGAGGTAATTGTATGACTAAGGATCGAATTTCAGTCCTTATCGTAGATGACTCCAGGGTCTCCAGAGACCTCATTGCGCACATTATTAGCTCGGACCCAGATCTAAAAATTGCAGGCTTCGCAAAAGACGGTGATCAAGCTCTGGAATGGCTAACGACCAACACGGCCGATGTAATCACGATGGATGTCGTCATGCCAGGTGCAAACGGCTTTGAAATTGCCCGGCGTATTATGGAAAGCAAACCCATTCCCATCGTTATAGTCAGCGCTGCGTACAACCCTTCCGATGACAAACACGGTTTCGAGGCTATGGAGGCTGGCGCCTTAGCTATCCTCGAAAAACCAGGTAGCTTTGAAGAGGCCTCCTTTCATGCCAAGGCGCAGGAAATCATCGACACCATCAAGACAGTTGCAGAGGTAAAATTAATACGCAGACGTATCCCCAGGGCTAAGGTAACAACACCTATTGTTGAAAAACTTGTCACAGAGGGTATAGAAGCTGTGGCCATTGGCGCATCGCTAGGCGGTCCAATCGCCATCTCAACCGTCCTTTCAGGCCTGCCCGCATCCTTCCCTATTCCCATTTTCATCGTACAACACATCGCCGCTGGTTTCACCGCAGGCTTCGCCACCTGGCTTCAAGATTATACCCCACTTAAAGTCATTATCCCCGGACATGGTGAAAAAGCTCAGCCAGGATGCTGCTACATCGCCCCCTCGGATTGCCATATGGAAGTTAGAGCCGGCAATATCATTTACCTAGTCCCGGGCCCAGCAGACCCGCTACAGCCTTCAGTTAGCCGACTTTTTAAGTCAATGGCCAAAGTGTATGGACCTAAGTGTGTTGGAATCATCCTCACAGGGATGGGACGCGATGGCGCTGATGAGCTCCTCGTAATGAAAAATAGAGGTGCAATCACCATTGCCCAAGATGAGGAAAGCTGCGTTATGTACGGAATGCCCAAGGAGGCCGCGGCGTTAGGTGCTGCAAAGCAAGTACTTCCGCTAGATCAAATCGCGAAAACGTTAACTGGAATAGTAATGCCCGCAAGACCAGCAGGCGTTTGACAAACTGATGCAGATTATGCACCATAAAAGTAACTGGAAGGGAGATTATAACTATGGAAACAGCCATCGAATCCTTGCAAGTTTTGGTGGTCGAGGATAGCGCCACCCAAGCGCTATTACTCAAAGAATCCCTAGAAAACCACCAGCTACAAGTATGGGTTGCAGGCGATGGGATGGACGCTCTTGAACAGATGCGCCAACACCCGCCAAATGTCGTCATTACCGATATCGCTATGCCGCGAATGAATGGCTTTGACTTCTGCACCCGGGTTCGCTCAGAAGCAAAATACTCCCATATTCCCGTTATTCTACTGACCAGTCTGACTGATCCAATGGACGTCATCAAGGGCATCGCTTGTGGAGCAGACAGCTTTCTAACCAAGCCCTGCGATATCACCTTTCTGCTTTCTACCATTAAAGACGTCGTCAAAAATAAGCAGGCAGTTGACGTTAGCAGCAATGCAGGGGTGGGACAGAAATTAGCGTTCTTTTTCAACGGCAACCACCATGTACTGCATATCGACCACGTGCAGATCACCAACCTACTACTGTCCACGTACCTTAACGCCGTGCAAAAAAACGGTGAGCTAGAAGCTTCCTATCACAAGCTCAACTCAGCATATGAAGAAATTAAGAAAAAGAACGATCAGTTGCAAGGCTTGAACGAGCAAAAGAATCGCTTCTTAGGCATGGCTGCTCACGACTTGAGAAATCCTCTTGGCGTAATCATGGGCTATTGCACCCTACTTAAAACCAGACTGGCCGATACCAAAGTGGATGATAAATTCTTCACCATGTTGGATAAAATCTATTCTTCCAGTGGCTTCATGCTAAAATTGATCAACGATCTGTTAGATGTCGCCGTAATAGAAGCCGGCACTGTTTCACTGCACCTTTCGGAAGTGAGTATGGTCGAGCTCATCCAAGAAACGCTAACTCTCTTTAGTAGCTTAGCTCAGAAGAAGGACATTGTCCTAAACTTCAAGCCAAATCCAGGCGTGCCAAAGATCCAATGCGATGCAAATAAGGTCGTGCAAGTTCTTAACAACCTTATTTCCAATGCTGTTAAATTTTCACGCCCCGGAGCAATAGTAGAGGTCGGATTAGAAAACACCAGAACCGATGTGACTTTCTCGGTCACAGACTTCGGAATTGGAATACGTCCTGAGGCACAAAAGACCCTATTTCAGCCCTTTGCTCAAACAGGGTCTATAGGCACCGCTGGTGAAAAATCTACAGGTCTTGGGCTGAGCATCGCGCAGAAAATTGTCCAGGAGCATAACGGTAAAATTTGGTTTACATCAGAGGTTGGTAAGGGAACAAAATTCTTTGTCACCCTGCCCATCAACCCTAGAAAGTAAGTCACGGATACAAATGTTATGAAAATCATAACATTTGCGCATGAGCAACAAAGATAAGCTTTTCCAAATCGCAGATAGTCAGCAGGGATATTTCACCTCTCAGCAAGCCGAAAAGAGCGGATTTTCCCGCTCGAACTTTAACCTTAAAGTAAAATCTGGCGAGTGGCTAAAAAGCCTCAGAGGAATATACAGACTTGCTAACTACCCAGTAACGGACAGATCCGAGTTAGTTTTATGGTCCTTATGGAGTCGGGGTAAAAATGGACAGCCTCAAGGCGTTTGGTCGCATGAAACTGCCCTTGATATCCACGAGATTTCTGACCTCATGCCCTCAAAAATGCATTTGTCTGTACCTCCTGGCTTCCGGAAAAGTACACCCATACCTCCTCATCTTAAGCTGCATACCGCTACGTTAAAAGATAGTGATGTAGAAGTGCGCCAGGGATACAGAATCACGAAACCCCTTCGCACACTAATGGATGTTATCGAAGAGGGCAAAGTCTCTGATGATCAGGTTATCCTCGCAATGAAAGAAGCCCTAGACCGGGGCATACTTACTATGAACGAAGCGCAATCACTCTCTCTTTGGACAAAAACTATTAGCAAACCTGACATGGAAAAGGCCCTTAATATAGCTCTAAGTGAAGTATGGGAAAATGGCAAAAATTCCTTGGCAGACTATGGACGTGTAATAGAATCATACACCGTTGTAATGGCGCTCGGTCGAAAAGAGCGAAAGACAGATAAGCTACTTGAAGGTCAAGGGACAGGTACTTTAATTGAATATAACTCGAATTTTTACATTTTAACCGCTTGCCATATCGCGCGCCGTATTGCTACAAGTGATTCGATTCGACTATTATTGATGTTTGACAGCCATAGAAGGGACTACCCCTACTTTGAACCATCGGCCTTTAAAGTGATCGAATGGGATCAATCATTTGATCCCAAAACTCTCAAGGGCCTGGAAAACATTTTGCAACATCTCCCCAAAGATTTAGCACTTATCGCATTGTCACCTTATATCCTCAGCGTCCTCAAAGAGTGGAAATCATTCTATAAAGTATCCCTGCCTTCTGAATTGTCTGAGACCAATGCATTCGTTGCAATGGGAGCTACGGGCCGTCAAATTTCTGAAAATCCATCCACAAGTCATTTTGACTGTGGGCCATACGGACTTGTATGTTCAGAGTACCGGAAGTTTGAAGAGGTTGATTATGTTGTATGCACGGTAAATAGCTTCGGACCTAATGTTTTTGGCGAAGAAGATATCCCAGATTTTCAGGGATTAAGTGGTGCTGGTTTATGGAAATGCTGCAGGGGCCTAAAAGTCGAGCTTATAGGTGTTACAATTGCTCAAGAGATAAACATACGCTCCCAAGTCCACATCGATAAAGTATTCAGTCACGGACCTAAATCCATTCGAGCTATGTTGGAAAAAATAAACTCACCCTAAAGCTCCTAAACAATAAATATTACATAGGAGGACGCAACCAGTAAGGAATGTGTGTGGCTTTGAAGTTCCAACAAGTACACTGCTGTTGGGGTGAGCAAACGAGCTCTGTGATTCGAGTCGCCAAAGTCAAGATGCCCCCACAATCCTTCAGATACAACACCGGCCCGGTTAAAAATTTCTGAAGGCCTTCAGAATTAAACTCAGTAGCAGACAGGACAAGTCCTCGACTACGAAAAGTATCAGAGCAGGCATTATACAGAGCGTCCATAGCTCCATGCATCGTTGTTGAATTAAAAAGATTGCCTACTACAGGTGTATTGATATCACATAACATTTAAAGCCCCAATTTTCTTAAAAAATCATCTAAATACATCCGTTTTATCTCATTTAGTCATTTTAATTCAACTAGGAGATGTAAATCGCGCTCAAATGACAATAAGAATATTGATCGACTTCTGGACCGAATAGAATAGCAGCTTCTGCGTCCTCTTTGCGCCTTGGCGCCTCTGCGTCTTCGCGTTGAATTCCCTCCTTTCCTTCACCGTAGGTCTTGTGAACGAAATGGCAAATTGCTATACTCACCCTCATTTTCAACGCATTAACATCAATAGACGAGTTTCATGCTTACCCTATCCGAAGTTTCAAAAAGTTTTGGAAGCCGTACTCTATTTGAAGACGTTACGGTCACTTTTAACGCTGGATGTCGCTACGGCCTCACGGGTCCTAATGGCGCCGGTAAATCAACACTTCTGCGCATCATTATGGGCTTAGAAGAACCCACCAGCGGTACTGTAACGCATCCGGATCGTGTGGGTATCCTGAAGCAGAATATTGAAGCCTTTAGTGACTTTCGTGTCATCGACGTCGTCGTTATGGGCAACAAGCCTCTATGGGATGCTATCCAAGAACGCGATGCGCTGTACGATGTAGAGATGACCGACGAAGTCGGCATGAAGCTAGGAGAGTTAGAAGGTATCATAGCCGAAGAAGATGGCTATTCAGCAGAAGCTAACGCTGAAGTACTATTGGGGGGCATTGGCCTGACACCTGACCAGTTCGAGAAGAAGATGAAGGAAGTCCCCACAGACATGCAGTTCCGCGTGCTTCTGTGTCAATCCCTCTTCGGCGATCCACAAGCGCTACTGCTCGACGAACCTACCAACCACTTGGACCTCGACAGCATCGGTTGGCTGGAAACATTCCTACACAGCTACAAGGGCGTTCTTATCGTTGTCAGCCACGATAGACACTTCCTCAATGCCGTTACAACACATATCGCCGACATCGACTACGAGACAATTATTACCTACCCTGGCAACTATGACGACATGGTTTTCGCAAAGACATCCGTGCGTTCACGTGCAGAAGATGAAGCGAAATCGAAAGAAAAGAAAATCGCCAAATTAAAAGAGTTCGTAGCACGTTTTGGAGCAGGTACACGGGCTAGCCAGGTGCAATCGCGCCTTCGGGAAATCGACCGCCTGCAACCTCAGCAGCTTAAGGACTCCAACATCTCACGTCCTTATATACGCTTCATTCCTACAGAAAAGCAGCCTGGGAAAGTTATTTTGACAGCCGAAGGCCTATATAAGAGCTATGGCGACCTCGAAGTTATCAAAAATTTCTCACTAGAAATTCATCGCGGCGACAAAATTGGCGTCATCGGTAACAATGGTAGAGGTAAGACAACTCTTTTAAAGATGCTTGCAGGGGCAGAAATACCAACCAAGGGCAAGCTAGAACTTGGTCACCAAGTATTTACCAGTTATTTCCCGCAAAACCACAACGAGATTGTCGATAAGAGCCAATTGGGCGACACTAACCTTTTCGAGTGGTTGAAAGCACAGAAAAAAGGTGTCTACGACCAGGATGCTCGTAGCGTACTAGGCAAGATGCTCTTTGGTGGTGATGATGCCTTTAAGATGATTCCTAAGCTATCGGGTGGAGAAACAGGAAGGCTGATCATTGCTTCTATGATGCTAACAGACCATAATTTCCTTATCTTGGATGAACCCAACGGTCACCTAGACCTTGAAGCTGTTTCGGCCTTGGCTTGGGGCCTTAACGAATACAAAGGCACTGTTATCTTCGCAGCTCACGACAGAGATTTGATCAGCACTGTGGCAACAAAACTGATTGCATTCGAAGAAGATGGCATCCATATATTCGATGGCAAACTAGACGAATACTTGGCATCCCGAAAAAACTAGAATAGTATAGGAAATTGGTATTAGTGACTTCTGAACGCTTCGCTCGGCATAAATTTTTAGCTTTGCCCGTTAGCCAACAACACAAAAAGTGCTGTGAGCTATTGCGTCGTATCTATGAAATGCCGTGGCAAGAAGATTCAGAAGATATCTCACACTACAACGATATACAGCAATGGCTAGGCCTATCCTCTCTGTCCTTCTGCGCTAACCGCAAGGCGTTAGCAGATCGATTTCATTGGCACCTACGCCAAACAACCAATGGCCTAAAAGAGCATAGACTCCTTCCCACGATTTCCTATCTGGACAAACCTACTGGCGCTGAACCTCTCCCCATTGCTATCTATCTGGACCACATTCGTTCTGCTCATAACGTTGGCAGCATCATGCGCACTGTGGAAGCTATGCGCCTTGGCACACTATTCTTCTCCGACGACATGGTTTTTGCCGACCATAAGCAGGTAAAAGATGCTGCCATGGGCTCGGAAACTTGGGTTCAATGCTCTAGAGGCGTCAGCCTCAGCTCACTACCCAAGCCCGTTATCTGTTTGGAAACATCCTCTGACGCCATCAGCATCTATGACTTCATCTTCCCTGCTCAATGTACTTTAATCGTAGGCAATGAAGAATATGGCTGCTCCGACGAAGCTCTTACATTAGCTGACCATGTCCTGCAAATTCCAATGCATGGACGCAAAAATTCGCTCAACGTAGCGAACGCGTTTGCCATCACGGCCGCTGAGATTCGTCGGCAACATCAATTTAATCAAATTATAGTGAGATAGCCATGGTAGATATATTACACGAAGAAGAAGACGATGAGATTATGGTCTCCCCTGCGGTTTCTGAACTCGTGACTACCACAAAGTTTCGTTCGCCCACAGCTCCTCAACCATTGGCACTCACCGACCAAGAGAAGATGGATGTCATTGCAGACCGCTTTCATGATATCATGGAAGTTTTGGGCCTAGATATGTGCGATCCTTCGCTAGCAAAGACACCTTATCGCGTTGCAAAGATGTATGTTACCGAAGCTTTTGCAGGACTCAATCCCAAGAATTTTCCAGGTATCAGCTTTGTAGAAGACAGGTACCAGCACTGCGAGCGTTCTAATATCGTCGTGGTAAAATCAAACTTCTGTAGCTTCTGCGAACATCACTTCGTACCATTCCATGGTGTGGCTCACGTAGCATATCTTCCCAATGGAAAATTGATCGGTCTTTCCAAAATCACGCGTGTCGTGCGTTACTTCGCTAGCCGACCACAGCTGCAAGAGCGCCTAACGGCACAAATTGCTGATAGCGTTTCACTGTTGTTGGATACAGACCATGTTGCTGTATCAATCACTGCGTCACATGACTGCATGATTGCGCGGGGCATCGAAGACCACGCTGGAACAGCCCAAACGCAGGTTCTGCGGGGCGACTTCGAGCACGATAACACTCTGCAGAATCAGTTCTTCGCCAGCATTAAGTAGGACTTTAACGCAAAGACGCGAAGTCGCAAAGGAGTGATCTCTTCTTTGCATCTCTGTGTCTTCGCGACTTTGCGTTAAAATTCTAAATAAAAAAAAATCTGGGAGGACGGTAAGCCGGATTCTGTCTTCCACAACTCGGTTGCCCGAGCTGCAGGAGGCAATCATTCGTCTAGGGACTTCGTCGCCGAAGTCCTCAAGCGACATTCTGGGGCTCTGCGGAGAACAGAATAGCCCCGATTAGTCTTGCCTTGGATAGGGTTTATAACGTTTCAGGTCTCCCTGAATACGGCAGCGCCCATAAGACGTGCATTTCACCCTATCTAAACTGGCCGAAGCCAGCTAGCGGTATGTTCTCTGTTACACTTTCCGTAGCCTTACGGCCCCCAGTCTTTCACTGGTATCCTCTCCTAAAAGGTCCAGACTTTCCTCTCCCACACCCTTGCTAACAAGGATGTGGCAGCGATTGCCTGTCCTCCCAGAAAAACTCTGATGCGCCTAAGTGGTCTTTACCGAGCGGCGGCGGCGCTTCGTTGCAGAAGCACGACCTTCAATAGCTTCGTTGTCTGACCAGAATAGGATGCGTGAACAATGCTCGCAAAAAACAGTACGCTCGCCCTTACGGACCATGTTCTCATCTTGAGCTGTAAGCATGATATGACAGCCGCTGCATGAGCGGTTCTCGATCGGAACAATTACGCGGCTCTTCTTATTGCGGAGAAGGCGCTCATAGATACCGAAGAGTTCAGGCTCTGCGCCTTTGATCATTTCGTCGCGCTGCTGTTTCAGCTGCACGCCTTCTTCGTTAATATGTACGATGCTTTCGTGAATTTCATCCTCAAGCTCTTTACTGCTTACGATAGTCTGATCTAAACTATCTTTGAGTGTCTTATGGAGCTCTTCTTCTGAATGAAGCTTGTCATGAAAATCGCTCAGGCGTGCTTCTTTAGCAACGCGGTCACGCTCAGCCGTAGAGATTTCATGAGTTAAAGCATTAAATTCCTCTACCTTGCGGATGGAACCTTGCTGGGATTCTAGCTTCTTGATGTTCTCAATGACTAGTTGAACTTCCCCTTCGTCTAGGCGAATCGTCTTTTTAAGTTCAAGAATCTCATTTTCCTTCAAAAGAACCTTGCGTTGAAGATCCTTTTTGATAGAGGCAATATTATTCACCTCTTTCTGACGCTCTCGTTTGAGGCGCATCAGACGGATCATTTGCATATCGAGTTCTTGGATATCGAGAATCAGCTTAAGAGCTTCTTGCATCGTTCGTCCTAACCTTATGAGTGTATAATACCAAGCTAAAACATTAGCCCTTCTCTCCTTAATGCTCAAGAAAAATGTGGGAAAAACAATGGAAAATGGAAGGGTTACTCATTATAGCGTAAATAGAGGCTGTCCAGCAGCTTCCACTTCGACTGGAATTTATATTGACACCGCCCCAATGCTGGCTTACAAGAAAGTTTAAGCAGGTAATCTATACCGCCATAGGAGAACCATTACTATGACTATCAAAAGAAGTTCCGATGTGTCAGCAACTAAGGTCGCTCATAAGGATAAACCTCAGGCTGCCAATCCTTGGTCTCAGCCAGCATCTTCTTGTAAATCAAAGAGTTACAGTGATAAGGCTAGCACCGCTCCTAATAAGTCCGATAATCGCTGCCAGGGCTCCACGAAAAATGTCACCCGTATCACGATTAAATTCGACGTCGGGTTCTCCAATGCTCTTTATCTACGAGGCGAAGGCCCAGGCTTGAGCTGGAATAAAGGCCTTAAGCTAAAAAATGTGAAAGCCGATGAATGGGTATGGGAAACTTCGCAACCCTTTAATCGTGGTGAATTCAAGGTATTAATTAACGACGCACAGTTTGAAGCCGGCGAAAACCATAAGTTGGTATCCGGAGCTAACGTCGTTTATACCCCTAACTTTTAAGATAGGCTGATGCGGTCACTTCTATGGTAGAAAAACTTACATTAGCTCGTGACCTTCAAGAGAGCTATAAGCGGTTGACAGAATCGGGTCAACCGCCTCTTTGTTTTGTGGGCTTTGATGGCTTTACCGATGAGATCATTCACGTTGTCGATCAACGTTTGGATGCTCACACCTTCGAACCCATGTATACAATCGCTGACTTTGGCAAAAGAATCCTAGCAGCAGCCGGCAAAAGTTGTAATTTAGAACTCGTACCCAAGGAAACGCGCCTGGGTGGCAATGCTCCAATTATGGCTCAGGCTCTCCTATCAGGAGGTCATAGAATTGTCTTTGCGGGAGCCATCGGCCCCCACGGCAATATAGAACCAATCTTTCAACCATTAGCCCTTGGATGTGAACGCGTCATACCTCTTTGCCCAAGCGGACATACGGACGCCTTAGAGTTCTATGACGGTAAAGTACTCTTGGGGAAAATTGGTGTCCTCGCCGAAGTTTGTTACGAAGCGTTGATAGCTCGTCTCCCCGAAGAGGAGCTGATAGCCATCCTTGACGCCTCTAACCTTTTCGTTAGTGCCAACTGGACCATGCTGCCTAATATGAATACGCTTTGGCAGCAGTTAGTAGAGCGCATCATCCCCCACTGTTCCCAACGTCCAGAAAATAACCCAAGGGCTATGTGGGTTGATCTGGCCGACACTGCTAAACGTTCTGCTCAGGATCTTGTCGAAGCCTTGAGGATCCTCTCTACTTTCCAACCTGCTTTTAAAGCTATTTTGGGCCTTAATCATTCAGAAGCACAACAAGTATACCATGCTTTGATCGGTCCTCCACCTGGTCCTGGGGCACAGCAAATCGAAATGATGGCAAAAGCAATACGTAAGCACTTGGGTATCTATCAAGTTGTCGTACATGCCACACGTTTTGCTGTGGCGGTGTCAGAAGATGCCAGCGCAAGAGTCGAAGGACCCTATTGCGCTGAGCCAAAAATTATTACCGGTGGTGGAGACCATTTTAACGCCGGTTATTGCAATGCATTGTTATTTGGTTTACCAATGGATGCCTGCCTAATGACCGGTGTTGCTACATCCGGTTTCTACGTTCGCGTCGCCAGAAGCCCTTCAGTAGCTGACTTAGCCAACTTTCTTGAACAATGGCATAAGTTTGGCGATGCTTTTGACGAGTCTGCAAGCTTTTCTAGCTAGACAAAAAAATTATAATTTGATTTCGTCATACCTTAGCACAAATATTTGGGAGGCTCCATTCTCATGCAAACATTGAAACGGACATTACTATGTCTTATGGCCACGTTGTGTGCCGGCATAGTAAATCACGCTGAAGCGCGTGTAGGGACTTGGGATATCGGTTATGGAACAAAAGCCAAAGGTATGGGTGGTATTGCTGTAGCTCTACCTCAGGACTCTTTGGTCAGCGCTATTAACCCCGCTGGTATGTCCTGGCTGGATGACCGCCAAGATATGGGTATAGAAGTCCTCGTTCCACCTAGAGTTTATACAACTCAAGGCGGCTCTAACGGCAAGGCTCTCTATCGCGGCTATCCTCAATTTAAGCTGATTCCACACGCTGGCATGATTAGTACCCTCAATGATAAGAGTGCCTGGGGCGTCTCCTTCTACACAGCTGGTGGCCAGACTGTTTATCGCCGCAACAACATCGTTGCATCAGGTGGACAGCCTAGAAGCAAGAAATTAGGCTTAGAACTCACCCAGCTTTTCACATCATTTAACTATTCCTACGCGATTACACCTTATCAATCCGTTGGCGCATCGCTCATTTGGGCTAGCCAGTTGCTAAGGATACGTGGCTTGTTCGGCTTTGATACTCCGACGCGTTCAGTAGCTCCTGGTAGCGTAACTAACCGCAACTGGGACACCGGCAACGGCGTGGGTTTCAGAATCGGTTACATGGGCAATGTTTTGCCTGGTGTGATTCTGGGTGCTTCTTACACCACAAAAATCTCCATGACCTCTATGACACGCTATAAAGGTATGGTTACTGACGGTGGCAAACTGGATATTCCTGCTATCTTAGCAGCTGGTCTTACTTGGAGCGCTTCAGACCGAACAAATATCGGTTTTGAATACCAAAAGATATTCTACAGCGACCTTCCTCTATGGCATAATAGCTTTAAAAACTACCTCTTGGCGGGCGGTACGCAATTAGCTGGTGCAAGAAATGGTCCTGGCTTTGGCTGGAACAACCTCGATGTCTACAAAGCGGGTATTGATTACGCCTACAACGAAACTTGGACCTTTCGTACCGGCTGGACGCTATCCAGACCACCATATGCCAACACAGAACTGGACGTGAACATTTTAACACAAAACCTAGGTCGTCACCATTGGACCTTGGGCACAACATTCCGCTTGGGTAACCAAGAAATTGACTTCTCCTACTTCTATATGTTCCGCACTACGAAAAGTGGACAGTCTCAGTTGTTAGGACCTGCTAACTTGGGTACTTTAACACAGCGTATGTACCAGCATGGCTTCGAACTGAACTTTGGCCAAACATTCTAAGGTGTTAGTTCACCTCTGTTCTAAAAAGCCTCGACTCGTCGAGGCTTTTTTTTTTGAAAAGGGATCTTAACGCAAAGACGCAGAGACGAGAAGAGGGTAAGTTTTTCTTTGCGCCTCTGCGCCTTTGCGTTGAATTCCTGTCATCTTGCCTTATTTTGCCCAGATAGGTAATGATATCGGAAAAAAAGGAAATACCATGACGCAAACAGACAAAATGACCCGACTAGACAAATACCTCTCACAAACCAGTTCTGACCAACGCTGCCTGTCGACTATTGCCTATTTGGCGTCTCTAGACCATATTCAAGCATCTTCATCCAAAGTTGCTGGGGCTATCGAGCAAGAGCTGCGCGACCAAAGATCCTACCTCAAGCTGATTGCTTCAGAAAACTACTCCTCTATGGCTGTTCAACTGGCTATGGGGAACCTTCTTACTGATAAATACGCCGAAGGGTTCGTCCAGCACCGTTTTTACGCTGGATGCGACAACGTCGATGCCGTGGAGGCCGAGGCTAACGACCAACTAAAGCGTTTATTTGGCTCAGACCACGCCTACGTGCAACCTCATTCAGGTTGCGATGCCAACCTCGTAGCCTTCTGGACTATCCTAACGCACCGTATTCAAAATCCAGAAATCGAACGCCTGGGGAAAAAGAGCCTCGATGAACTATCTGACGTAGAGTACGAAAAGCTTCGCCAACTGCTGGTAAATCAAAAGGTCATGGGACTTTCCCTAAACTCAGGAGGCCACCTCACGCACGGATACAGGCATAATGTATCCTCTAAGATGATGCGTGCAGTCACATACGAAGTTGATCCAGTAACAGGCCTTCTTAACTACGATCAAATCGCCGCCAAGGCTAAACAGGAACGTCCCACCATCTTGCTAGCGGGCTATTCTGCTTACCCACGCAAAATAAATTTTGCCAAAATGCGGGAGATTGCAGATAGCGTTGGTGCCGTCTTTATGGTCGATATGGCGCACTTTGCTGGGCTCGTAGCGGGAAAGGTCTTTGAGGGCGAGTACAACCCAGTTCCTTATGCTCATATCGTGACGTCAACCTCGCATAAAACGCTTCGTGGTCCTCGTGGAGGCTTTATTCTATGCAAGGGTGAATTTGCTGATTCCATCGATAAAGGCTGTCCATTAGTTCTAGGAGGTCCGCTACCACATGTCATGGCTGCTAAGGCCATCGCCTTTAAGGAAGCCAATACGCCAGAATTCGAACAGTACGCTCACCGCATTGTTGATAACGCTGCTGCAATGGCAGAGCAGTTGATTAGCGATGGAGAAAGAGTCTTAACCGGCGGAACAGATAACCATCTGATGGTTATCGACATCACACGTTTCGGCCTAACTGGACGCCAAGCTGAACAAGTGCTTCGCGAAGCACATATTAATGTTAACCGTAATGCTATACCAAACGATCAAAATGGTCCGTGGTATACCTCCGGTATACGTGTAGGCACACCCGCCACGACGACCCTAGGTATGGGCGTAGAAGAGATGCGCGAGATAGCTCATATCATCGTAGATGTCCTTTCTAACACTCGCCCTGCTATTGTTCCCTCCTCTGGGCAGCTAAGCAAGGCCAAGTACGTAATCGACGAGGCAAAACTAATCAACGCGAAACAACGCGTGCATGACCTTTTAGGCCAATTCCCCCTCTACCCGGAAATCCCTAACGAATAACGAATTTATCTGTGTTAATCTGTGTCCATCTGTGATACAAAAAGAGAAACTAACAAACGTACAGACCGGAGGCAGGCCATGGAGCCCGAGGAAAAACCGTCAGAAAACGGTAAAAGCCTTAATAAGATCGAATCGACTATCTTGGGAGCTCGTCGCGTATTTTTATGCGACTCGTTTGACCAAGAGTCGGCGCAAGATATCATTGAAAAACTATGGTATTTAGACATCAAAGAACCCGGCAAACCGATCCTCCTGGTCATCAATAGTCCAGGTGGTTCTGTCGACGCAGGCTTTGCTATTTGGGATCAGATCAAAATGATCCAATCTCCTGTTACCACCTTGGTGACAGGCTTAGCCGCTTCCATGGGTTCTATTTTAAGCCTTTCTGCAGGACATGGCAGACGCCTTGCAACGCCCAAAGCTAGGATCATGATTCACTCCCCGCTACTTTCTGGAGTGCTTCAAGGCCAGGCTACAGACCTCGAAATTCAAGCGCGTGAGATGCTAAAAACACGTGATATGCTGATCGAAGTCTACATGCATGCGACAGGTAAATCCAAAGAAGCGCTAGAAAAAGCAATCGATCGCAATACCTGGATGAGTGCAAAAGAAGCGCAAGATTTTGGTCTATTGGACAAGGTTGTGGAGTCTTACGAAGAAGTATCCTCCTACCTGACCAAGTAGAAAATGCAGATACGTTTTTCAAAGTATTCAGGCTGCGGTAACGATTTTATCATAATCGACAACCGCAGCTTTTTCTTTCCCCTGCACAATGAACACTACGTTCGTCAGTTATGCCACCGACGTCTAGGCATCGGCGCAGATGGTATCATCCTGTTAGAGCCATCCTCTAAATCCGACTTCCGCATGCGTATCCTCAATAGCGACGGCACAGAGGCCGAAATGTGCGGCAATGGCATTAGATGCCTCATGAGGTTTATTGTGCGGTTATACCCTAATACCTCAAAGTGCGTTGTCGAAACAGGTGCGGGACTAATCGCCTTAAAAGCAGAAGGCATTTGTGTACAAGCCGCTATGCATGATCCCTTTGACATGCAGTGGAATCTCCAAGTCGAAGGACTATGCACCCATTATATGAATACCGGCGTCCCTCATGCCGTATGCTTTGTCGATGATGTCCAAACGGTCGATCTTGATCAAGTGGGTAAAAAACTTCGTTGGCACACCCAATACGGACCCAAAGGGGCTAATGTTAACTTTGCTGCAATAGATAGCCAAGCAAATTGTATCCGCTATCGTACCTTTGAACGTGGTGTTGAGGGAGAGACGCTAGCTTGTGGTACTGGTGCAGTGGCCGTTGCTTTAGCAGCAGCACAAGTGCTTAAGCAACAAGCCCCCGTTACTATATTAACCTCTTCAGGACAAAAACTAATTATTGGCTTTGAGCATGATGGTCATAAATTCCGCAACATCACCATGACAGGGCCCGCAGATCATGTGTTTGATGGACAGTTTATCTGCCAACAAACGAATCAGAATATCTTGTCATCGCTCTCGGTGTGTGATATCGTCTAGATCTATTCATGAACGCTGGATTTGTTTCTTATGGCAACAAAAGTGAAAAAAAAGACCGATTATCCTCAAGCACAAACACCTCTAATGCTCCGCTGCCACCGTTTAATGGAGGCATTTGCGAAGTCGGACGACGAGCGAGATTTCTTTCTCGACCGTGTAGAGGGCTTTTTGGTGTATGTCGACCTCGATAGACCCACAGAAGAACTAGAAGCACTTAGCCAAGAACTCGAAGAGCATGAAGACCGCTATTGCGTCATTCCCAAGCTCACCTTCTTCGAGACCAAAAAGATTATGGAAGGTTTCGTTAACGAGAAAGTTTACGACATCGACACCAAAGAAAAACTGCTGGACATCATACAGTCCAAAGAGGCTCGTGAACACTTCCTAGAGTTCATCTACGACCACCACACAGAACTAGAAAAGTGGCAGCAATACTACCAAGAGCGCTCACGTATCCGCATCATCGAATGGCTGCGAAAGAACGAATTCTATTTCGTTTTCGAGGAAGATCTAGACCTCACCAAAACGACCATGGAAAACCTCAAGAAAACGCTATTTGAGAAAGAAGCCAGCCGAGATGTTCAGACAGCTCGTAAAGCACTCGTGGCAAAGGCTAAAACCTACTACTCCAGCGAAGCACTGAACCCCAGACCTAAGCGTGGACGCCCACCAAAACAAACAGCTAAACTGGAAGTTGAGCCACAGGTAACTGTCGACCTATACACCCAGGTTACGCCTATTATTCTCCCATTCCTCTTCACTCCAGATATGTCGTCATCCAATGCGTCAACCTTCTCCTCTAAATTTGACAGCGAAGCCGAACTGCTAGCTAGCCGACGCATTAATCAAGATGTCGATTACGACCTCACCCTCGAAAGCCTTAATAAGAAACTGGCTACCCTCCGTGACCTATCCAACAAACTCATGGAAAAAGGAATCACCCCTCCCGTTAATGGTGTGGACGCTGCAAAACCATCAAGCAAACCATCTGACGACGAGGATGAAGACGAAGAGGAAGTAGAAGATTTCGACGAAGAAGAAGAAGAAGAAATCGAAGAAGACGAAGATTCCGATGACGTTTGGGAGGATACCGATCTAGACGATGACCAGGACGAAGAACTCGAAGAGGAAGACGAAGATCTTCCACGTCCTAAATCAAAGGCTAGCCCCAAACCTGCAGCCAAGGCTCCGGCAGTAAAGACCAAGACTCCGCCGCCAGCTAAGAAGGCGCCTCCCGCTAAAAAAGCACCACCACCAAAGCCTGCTGCCAAGGCACCAGTGGCTAAGAAGGCTGTGCCTCCTCCTAAGGCTGCACCAAAACCAGCTCCTAAAGCGCCAGCTAAAAAGCCCGCACCAGTAGTGGCCAAGAAGGCTGCGCCAGCAGTACCTAAGAAGGCACCCCCAGCAGCTAAGAAAGCGCCTCCCAAAGCCGCTGCGAAGGCAGCACCTAAAAAGCGCTAGTGGCTCAGAGACAAAGTGGACTTATGTGGACAAAGTGGACCCCTAGTGGACAGAGGTCCATTTCGTCCGCCTATGTCCACTTCGTCCATAATGCGTTACGGTTAGTATTTGACCTGCGGTTGGCTTCGCTCCACATTTCCAAATTTTGTCGTAGGTAGAATACGATTGGAAGGCCCTTTCATCACTATTTTTACCTGTTGTATTACACTATCCACATCCCACGTCTTGGTGACAGGATCATAATAAATTTCCCACCAGTCTAGGATCTCCCCTCCAATGTATTGCACCTCTTGCCCACTTTGATCTTTGATAGGCATTAGAGGAGTTGAGATGTTACGCATTGTAGAATTGTACTGCGCACCATACTTGACCACAGACAAAGATATCGTGAGAAGATCCCATTCCGCAGGAGATATGGCGTAGCCAAAGTGAGCCTCGTCTGCTCGCATTTCAGTTTGCACCTCTGAAATGATGCTCTCCACATCCATGTTGGCCAAGGCTTTCTGCCATTTGGGTGTCAACTTATGAGTGGCTTCAACATACAATTGCCATGGAAAAAGAGCCGAGGTTATGTCTCGCCTCTGGCTTGGGAGCGAGTGCGAAAAGTCAACTAGAACCACCTTGTAATAGTAGTCGTTTTTATCCTTCACTTTTTGAAATAAAATATTCATCTTATGAGAGTCGTACGTGACCATCATGACATGAAAGAGAAACTTCTGAAATTCTTCCACAGGGATTTTTGACATTTCTCTTTCATCAAAACCTGTCCACATTTCAGTATTTGGAATATATTTAAGCGTAGAAGCCATCGCCTCTCGATTATTGTCTCTTGGATTAACTGCCTTTATCAAATAGGTCGGAGGAACACCAAACGTGAGACCAAGCCTCTTTTCAAGAACGCTCTGAAGAACGAACGCAAGACGCTCATGGAATAGTTTATCAACAGGAGCAAACTTTAAAACACCACAGGTTTCATCCATATCGTTCTTAAGACGAAAGGCACCCTTACTGGCTCCACCAATCAAACCCAATTCTTTAGTAGTGCCTTCCGTCAGACAAGCTCCTAGCGTAGCTCCGTTTGTACCCGCCCTCTCATAGAAATAGCCCAGCCCCTCAGGTAGCATATTCGCGCTCAGGTTTATCATCCCACTCAGACAAATGACCGTAAGTAGTAGTAGTTTCGTTTTCATAATCGCCCTTTTTACAATCCATTATAAACAAACATCTATTTTGTTAATAATATATTAATATTCAACAGTTATACTATCAATTTAATAATAATCACAACTACTAGGTGAATTAAATGGCGATTATCAACGAACAACCTTATCAATGTCGCGCACTGAGCGAGGAAAACAGAGTATTTATCCAATCCTCCCTCGCAACTCAAATCAAAATGGGAAAGCGCTGTTATTGTGTGGGAATGCCAGAAGCTGTATCCGTCCCTGAGCTGGCCTTGCTTGGGGCGAAGCGTCACCATGTATTAGGAGATGGTTCGTGCTGGGCTAGAGCTCTATGGCAAGCAACCTTCAGCCAGACATTGGATAATTCCGCAGACTTTAGAGATTTTGTGGACAAAGTAGCTGCATCATCCCGAGACTGCAATATTCCTCTTCATTTGGTTAAGGATACTATCCAAATACTGTTTAAGCTTAAGCTGCGCTCCGCAAAGGAACGCATCAACTTTCTGAATCACGAAAACATCGATAGGACGCTAGTGCTCTATATGCGGCACATTGCGGCGGACTATATGAGCAAACACTATTCATTCTATAGCAAGGAAGAGCTGAAAGACATTAGAACCAACATGTCTCGCTACGGTGGACCGGAAGTGACGGCTTTCGCTAAACACTTCAATCTGGCTGTTCCTGTAATCTTCCATGACGGCCATTGGAAATACCAGCTTCAAGAAAAAGGAAAGGGCTATTCGAATAGCCCCATTACTGTGAGCAAACTGTCGTCAGAAAAAATGATACCTCCCTTTGTGATGTTTGGTGCAAACAACCAACATTTTGAATTTTTATCTTTTGATTCTCGCTTCGAAGTTGGCATTCGAGCGTTAACCGACGCTCAAGAACTCGCGCAGCTTAACAAAGAATGGCAAAGCTATAGCTGCCTAGAAGATAGCCTTGATGAGCTATCTGAGCAGGTGTTGCGCGACCGCAGCCATGTGCGAGATGACTCGCTAACAATTGAACGTATTCGTGCGAGACAGATTGAAAACGATTTTGAGCTCGCTCAAAAATTGCAATGGCAAGAATATTAACTAAACACCATTCTATCTACACCCTTTCTTTTTATTTCCTTTAAAAGCTAGGCTTTGCTAGCATTTCTGCCTTGGAGAATGGAAATAGAGGAGAGGAGTGCTATGCGTGTTGGGGACTTCCCATTAATGGGTCGGCTTGGTTTTGCTAAAACCGAACCTAAATATTCTGCTAGCGATCTAAATTATTATCTTGATGTGATCACCAGAATAGCTCTGGGCATCATCGCCGCGATTACTTCTTTGGAATTATTCGTACCCTCCTTCGTGATTGGTATTGGCGTTGGACTTTATCATCATCATAATAGTGACCACCACCATCACCACCATCGCATCGGATGTGGACAGGGCTTTATGGAATGGATGGCAGAAATGCACTTTCCCAATGAACTGAGCTTATTGGCTAATTTGGGCGTCACCATTTGCCACATTGATCACCATCCAGTTGTCTTTGTTCCATATTGCGCGGTAGCACTGGGCATGTGGATAGGACAGCTGATTGATGACCCCCTAACCAACAGCTTTACGTGGATTCAGCGTCAGGTTAGCGGCTCAAAGGTCTAAAGAAAAAGGCATTTTGCTCAGCAAAATGCCTTTTCTTTTTCTTGATTTTTAAGTCTAAATTAGACTAAAATTCCATTTATGAAACGTAACACTATCCAAAATATCGCCCAAGCCCTGGTAGACCTCTTTTATCCACTCGTAGAAGTATCGTTAGAAGAGGTTGAAAATCCCAGTATGGGAAGCTACACAAAACCTCACCTAATTTCTGAAAATGGGCGCAAGGTTAAGACCACAGACATTCTAATACGTGATGATGATGGAGACCCCAAGTCTATTTTGCGGATCAAATACGACGTCACGCTATTTCAATTGTTACAAACCCAGATAACTACCTTGTTGAGCCAGGAGGAGGAGTCGGTTTTACCCCAAGATCGTTGGAAAACGCAGGTTGACCAAACTATTCATACCTTTTTAAAGCAGCGTAAAATAACCATACCCTCTGCTTCCAGAGCACAAAAGCGAGAGCTTGTTTTGGAGCTCTATCAGAAAGGTCTCTTTGAGTACAAAGATGCTGCTAACTATATCGGCGAAGTCATCGACACATCTCGAGCAACTGTTTATAACTACTTAAATTGGGCGACTACTTTGCGGCGTATTAGCATCCACCAAGTAGATGCCTTTACCGACAAACGCTTTGGCGGTAACCCGGCGGGCGTAGTTCTGGATGCAGAATTTCTATCAGATGATCTAATGCGCAAAATCACTCGTGAGATGAACTTGTCCGAGACCGCCTTTGTGCTGCCGAGCCATCATGCAGATATACACTTACGCTACTTCACTCCTTCAGGCGACGAAGTACGCTTCTGTGGCCATTCTACAGTTGGAGCACTCTATATGCTAGCCAGAGAAGGCCGCATGGGTATGTCCGGACCTGGAGAGTATACGCTTACGATCGAAACCCTGTGTGGAGAAATTGGCGCCTCCATTTCTATTACTGACGAAGAAAATATCCACGTTGGCTTCGAAGCCCCGCTCATCGATCTAAAAGAGGCCAATTATTCTCTGCTCCAAATAGCGAACGCATTGGGAATCAGTCCCGAAGCTATCAATGATGCAATCCCCTTTGGAGTTGAGAAAACCAATCGAACATTGTTTGTTCCAATTACTTCATTGCAGACGCTTGGTGATCTGAAAGTCGACACAATCTCTTTGGCAGACTTTAGCAAGAAGCACGATCTCGTAGCTATTTGCTTGCTGAGTGCAAACTGCTTTGATGACAAGAACCACGTTCACTGCCGTGTCTTCGCACCTTCTGTCGGTATCCCTGAAGATCCCTTTACCGGTTCTGTACAAGGAGGTCTGGCGGCCTACTTACATCAACATCGCATGGTGGCCAGCAATACCAAAATCATTCGAGCAGAACAGGGACACTTTATGAAACGGCCAGGCACGGTCGAAATCCATCTAGGGCACCATAAAGGCCAGTACAAAGCAAAGGTGTACGCTCAGGCGATACACTTTTTCTCAACACAGGTAGAGCTTCTATAAATATATAAGGATAAGACTATGGACACACCATTTCCTAAAAAATTAGTAGCTATTATGAACGAAAAGATCGAGCCCGGCGTGCTCATGAATGCCCTTGCTCATATGTGCATAGGCTTTGGCGCCCATCTTGGTGCTGAGGCGTTGCAACTCATCGACTACATCGATGCTGATGGCAACCGACACCCTAACATATCCAAAATGCCCTTTATCATCTTGAAAGCTAACTCAAACAAAATACGCAACCTACGTATCAGCTCTGTGCAGGAAGGCATAGAATATGCTGTATTCACCAACACCATGACTATAGGCTCTTGGCAAGACCAGGTGGAGAAGACTAAGATTACCAAGGAACTAGATCTTAACTACTACGGAATTGTCCTTTTTGGCGACTGGGCGAAGGTTACGGAACTGACAAAAAAATTCTCCCTCTTGAAATAAGATACTTGTGTGGCATAATGCTGGCAAAATCTTCAACGAGCCAGAGTGCATACAATGTCCAACAATATTGCGATTATTTTCGACTTCGATGACACCTTAGCCCCAGATAGTACGACGGGATACCTAAGGTCTCAGGGAGTCGACATGCATAAGTTCTGGAAAGAAGATGTGCAGCAATTGATCGACCAAGATTGGGATCCGATTCCTGCATACCTTCACCGCATGATAGAGCTTTCAAAAAATGGGGACATTCCACCAATCACCGCTGAAAGTATGAAGGCCTGGGCAAAATCCATCACCTATTATCCTGGTGTGTTGGAGATCTTTGATCGCCTTCGCAACTATGCGAAAAAGAATTATCCGCTATTGAATCTAGAGTTTTATCTGATCAGCAGTGGTGTAGGATCGATACTCCGTGAAACCTCTATCGCTCACCATTTTCAGGACATCTGGTCATGCGACTTTGCTTTTGATGCCAACGGAGGCATTAGCTTTCCCAAGCGCATCGTGAGCTTTACTGACAAGACGCGTTACATCTTTCATATTGCCAAAGGCATTTTCGGTGAACGTTCGCGCGGTCGACCATTTGACGTAAATCGCAAGATAGATAGCCACGATCTACGCATCCCCTCAAACCAAATGATCTTTGTTGGCGATGGTTACACAGATATCCCCTGCTTCGCACTAATCCGCAAAGGTGGCGGTATAGCAATCGGAGTGTACGACACCAATAATATGGACAAATGGGGAAGAGCATGGGGCTTCATCGAACAGCAACGTGTTTCCAATCTCGTTCCAGCCGACTATAGCGATAGGTCAGCTCTCTCCAATTCGCTTATTATGGCGGTGGAAAGCATGGCCCGGCGCATAGAGCTCAATCAAATAGCCTATCAAAGCTAGATCTGCTTAGAAAGATCGCACCGCACCGCCTCGCGCAAAATCCCTTCCCACTCTTTGTCAAAAAATTGACGAAGATGCGGAGACTCCTGTAGATTTACCACGACGCTAGGTGCGTCTACTTTGCGCTGTCGGTACATTTCGAAGATGGAAAAGACAACAATTTCATCATCAATGCGCTGGCAAGGATAGCTTACCGGGCGGGAAAGCAGATAGAGTTCCACAGAACCCCGAGGTTCTGGCAAAGATTCGACAAGCTTATTCAACTTGCGTTGTGTGCTCTTTATCTTGGCGATCAGTTCTTGTTCAGAATGCTCTGGGAAAAGTTTTTTGATGTCTTTAAGGATCATAGGATTGCGAGGATCCGCAACCACCAAGCGTAATTTTGCTCCGGGTTTGGAGAGGAAAATTTTCAGCTCGTCTTCCCAAGCATCGACCCAAGAACTCCAGTAATAAACTAGGATATCGATACGCTTTTCAGCATAAGTCAGAATGGAACGCCAATCGACGTTACGCACACAATCATGGAAGTTAAGAATCTGAGGCATAGCCTCGCTTTGTTGCAGGGCATACATCAATGGTGTGCGCATTTCAGCTGTCATAAAAAAGCCATCCTGGTTTAAGCCGAAACTATAACTTTGTGGGGTTATTTTTGCCACATTTTGGGACGATGGCGTCTGCCCCAGTCCATAAGGTCCATATCGTCCACCAAATCTACTTCGTCCACCAAGTTTTACAACTTTGACACGGGTCCTAAAAGGGACGAATCTCTGACATAAGGAAAATTCTGCGAGAATGTGTTTATACGGCTTTGGTACCTATTGAGATCAATATATCCCCTCCCTAGCCTCTCGAGCATTGCTGTTTGTTGGGGTAGGTCAGGCACTGTTTCGTCCCACAGCCTTTTCACGTCATTAAAACCTTCAGCGGTTACACGCACTAAAGCATAAGTGACCCTTTTGGACCGATCTTTGGGAGGTATTTGTGGTAACGCAAGGAGGCACTTTGTGCGTAGGGCCCAGTCATGATAGTTTGCTGTACCTTGTGGGAAGCTTTCAACCGACTTTACAGCCGCTTCATGGGCTATCTTGTCTAGAAAAGTAGCGAAAGCCGGATGCTGAGAAACAAGGTCTGATCGCAATATTTGCGCGCAAACACTAATTTTAGCTTGGTGAGCACTCTCCTCCCACTCGGGTGGTAAAGGAATGTTTACAGGCAAAGAATCTCTTGCGTAGGGCTGCGTTCGGGCACTACCTAACCCAGCCCATGTGAGCAACATATAAACAGCATCCATAAATTATCCCTCATGTGTTGTGTCATTTCGTGTGCGTCATGTGTTGTGCTTCTTCTGTTAAAGCACGCATTGTGTGTTCAAAAGTATCTGAGTCAATAGGTGTAGCGGGAAAAGCTTCTGCGCCAGTGTATTCTAAACCAACGAAAGCGATTCCTAAAGGTTCTAAGGCTGCTTGAATAGCGTCAAGGTTCTTACGAAGATCGTCGACAAAGATAATCTGTTTTGGGTGAAGGTTTGCTTTCTTAAGGAAGTCGACCAATATCTTCCCTTTATCGAACTGCAGACCATTAGCATAAATAATGCCGCGATCAAAGATGGGTTGGCGCCCCCTATATTTAGGAAAGTCTCTAAATTCCGTATGCGGCATTTTAGGAAATGAGGCGGAGAAATCCACCCCGAACTTCTGCAAGTCATCATGTCTGCGGGATATCCCTAGTCTATCGCTCCAAACTGCTGTCAGTGCAATAGGGCGCACACCCTGCTTAGCCAGCTGCTGGACAAGCTGTGGAATCCCGGGCTCAAGCAGCTGTGAGGGATAGCGTTGAATAATTAGATTCAAAAAGACATCTAATTCATCGGTAGAGAGTGGCTTGGTGTACTTCTTATAAATATCCTTGTATTTCTTCATGTTAGGAAGCTGAAAAGCTGGTTCTTTAGGAATTAGCAGTACGTTGTCTATATCGAAAACTGCCAACGTTTCTGAAGAAGTACCCTCGAAGAATTTGCCAATTTCTGCCATAGTAGACACTTGCTTGATATCGGCGGTCGTAACGTTAGGCATAGCAAGAGCAATGAAAAGACATGCGCAGATAATAAAGTACATGGTGGCCTCCGTGCAAATTTTCAACATATAGGATAGCGATTTTTCATGCATATTGTCTATTTCCACAAAGATCTCCGCGTCAGAGATAATGCAGCTCTCTACCACGCTGCCGAGAAAGGCGAAGTCCTGCCAGTCTATATTCTCGACGATAAAGCAGCCGGCCAATGGAAATATGGTCCTGCACAAAGATGGTGGCTTCAAGAAAGCTTAAAGGAACTAGCAGCATTTTTTAGCTCGAAGGGAATTCCATTCATCTGTCGCAAAGGCAACACTGTAACAATCCTGAAGGAGCTGGTTAAAGAAACAGGCGCCCAAGGAATATGCTACAACCGTTGCTACGACGGATCCATGCCTAACATCAGCGATATAGGCGTAGAAACAGAAGACTTTCCAGGCTTCTTACTCTTTGAAGCCAACGAAGTAACAACCTTGAAAGGCGGCTTTTTTAAGGTCTTCACACCCTTTTGGCGCGCATGTCTGAAGGTGATGGACCCTGTTACTCCCCTTCCAATACCTCATTTAAAGTATTATAAGGGGTCAATTCCTCGTTCAGAAAATGTCGACGAGTGGAATCCTACGTCTGACACACGGTCGTGGAAGGATAATTGGCAGCCGGGTGAAAAACACGCACACGCCAATCTTAACCATTTTATACAGCATGCCTTAGAGCACTATGACGTAGGTCGAGATTTCCCGGCCGAGCCACTCACCTCCAAACTAGCAGCCTATCTAACCTTTGGCGAAATAACCCCAATTCAAATATGGCAGGCTATGAGCGGAAAGTCTCCGCGCATTTGCGAAACGTTTCAAAAAGAGCTCGGTTGGCGAGAATTCTGTTACCACCTTCTCCACCACTTTCCCGACCTGCCCACCAAACCATTCGACCAACGTTTCGAACACTTTTCATGGCAGAACAACAACGGCGATATCAAGCGCTGGCAGGAAGGTCAAACAGGATACCCTATCGTTGATGCAGGCATGCGTCAGCTATGGCACTCAGGATGGATGCACAATAGAGTACGTATGATAACAGCCTCCTTCCTAACCAAAGACCTATTGGCCCCTTGGCAAGCCGGTGCCGAATGGTTTTGGCAGTCGCTGGTAGATGCCGACCTCGCTAACAACTCAGGTAACTGGCAGTGGGTAGCTGGCTGCGGAGCTGATGCTGCTCCATTCTTCCGCATATTCAATCCGGTGCTACAGGGTGAAAAGTTTGATCCCGATGGCACATACATCCGGCAATGGGTACCGGAGCTAGCCCATCTGCCAAACAAGCTCATTCATACACCTTGGAAGGCTGGTGGCGTACCCGGATATCCTGAACCTATGATTGACCATGCGCAAGCTCGAGACAGAGCTCTAAAATTGTTTGCAGAGTTACCCCGATCTTTCTAAGATATCTCCAGCAAAGGCATTCGAATGGGATATCCAAAAGTACTGATTTTAGGCGGCGGTTTTGGTGGTTTAAAAACAGCAAGGCTTCTGAAAGATGCCTGTATGGACATTCACCTAATCGATAAAACAAATCACCACCTTTTTCAGCCACTTCTTTATCAGGTGGCTAGCGCATCTCTAGCACCACGAGATATCGCTGTGCCTATTCGCGAGATCCTTAAGCGGCAAAAAAATATCACTGTTTTGATGAATGAAGCGATTTCAATCGAAAAAGAACGAAATCGCGTGCTCCTAGCAACACAAAACTACTATTACTACGATTATCTGGTTGTAGCGGTTGGTGCAAGCCATTCCTACTTTGGTAAACCAGAATGGGAGGCCTTCGCGCCTGGCCTGAAAACACTACCGGATGCCTTAGCGATGCGAAAGAAGATTCTTCTAGCGTACGAACGCGCTGAGATCTGTGACAGCTATACTGATGCCGAGGAGTACCTAAATTTTGTCATCGTCGGTGGTGGCCCCACAGGAGTAGAGCTAGCAGGAGCAATCGCCGAAATCGCACATAAAACTCTGTCTAAGAACTTTCGTAAGATTGACCCGTCCAAAACACAGGTCTATCTCATAGAAGCCGCCTCACATATACTTCCTAGCTATCCTGAAGATCTATCAGATAAGGCGCGAAAGCAACTTGAGAGCATGGGAGTAAAGGTGTTGCTAAATACTAGGGTTACCGACATCTCTACTGATCATGTAGAATTATCCTCTCATGGCACCATCAAAACACATAATGTGCTCTGGGCGGCTGGAAACCAGGCTTCGCCACTGTTGCAAACGCTGCAGGTGCCGCTAGATCGCCAAGGACGTGTCCTGGTGCAGCCAGACCTGTCTGTACCTGACTATCCCAATGTTTTTGTCATTGGTGATGCGGCACATTTTAATGACCCCAGCGGTCAACCTTTGCCTGGCATCGCCCCCGTAGCTCTACAACAGGCTGCTTTTGTCGCCAAAATCATAGAGAAAAAGATTCCCCTAGATGCGCGAAAGGCCTTCTCATACCACGACAAAGGGTCCATGGCTACAATTGGTAAATTTAAAGCGATCGCAATGGTGGGACGCTGGCACTTTGCCGGTTTTCTAGCTTGGCTTATTTGGTGCTTTATCCATGTTGTGTACCTAATTGGATTCCGCAATAGAATTTTGGTGATGCTAGAGTGGGCTTTTTGGTACCTAACAGAGCAGCGCAGCTCACGCCTCATCTACGACAGCTTCGAAGTCGAAGAGAAAAATTAAAACGCAAAGATACCAAGACGCCAAGGCGCTTAGCGCCTCTGCGCCTTTGCGTTAAAAACCCCTGTTTCTAAGGGCGGGCTAGACGGCTTAATAGGCGCTGAATGACTACTGGCATGCCTTTGATAAGGTCCAGAGGGCTAATTAGCCTCCAGGCCTGCTGATGAACCAAAAGTCGATTATCTTGATAAAACAACTTGTAGTATGCTCCAAAGGCTGTAATTTCATCTTTTGAGTACCCTGCCTGCTGCGGGTTAATGTCCATGATTTGGCTCCACTCAAAAGAGGCTTCCCTGGCAATATAGGCATCTGGATAGGCCCTCAGAAGCATGAAATCAAAATCTAGAGGAGTTGTGAAGAAAATTCCGTGAGCCTCTAATAGCTCTAGCCAAGACTCTACGCCATCTGCTGAGTCGTCCCAATGTGGCAAAGCTGAAATGAGGTCTTCAGAGAAGTGCTCTATTTTCGTACCCATCAGAGCTAGCAAAGTCCTTAGAGCGTGCTTTACACGATTCCAACCAGCATTTTTACGTCCAAGGTCCAAATGAAACAGGGTTACATAGGGCATGCCAAGGCGCTGAAGAAAACTCCACGCGGCTCCATAAGGCTCGTCGACGCCTAACGTCCAAATATAGACCTGCTTATGAAAGCTACCAAACTGCCGGAGCAGATGGCTCAAGAAAGCCTTTTCCACCATCCCATAAACAATAACCACACTCTTGGCAGAACAAAATTCCGGATTGGCAGCTAGATTCTGCGCCACGCCTTGAAGATTGCCAAGGCCTAGAAATAGACCAGGATGCATGCGATCCATATGAACTATCGGCGCAATCGGTTGTTCGCGAATCACTACTTTATCTTGACCCTGGTCTCGAACGTCATCCTTAACGCGCGCGCGGTCTTTAGCTCGCTCCAGCGCCAAGCGCTCCTTATCTTCCGGTCGCTCTTTATCGATGTGCTCTGGCCGCTCACTATCTTGTATGCGCTTATCTTGAGCGCGACTCGATGAATCTGCGAATGACTGCTTTTCCGCACGCAACGTTGCTGAATTAGGATCGCGACGAGTAAATAGATCCTGGATACGTTCCCTAACCTCTTTAAAAGACATCCTATGCGAAAGGGATGCGTAGCGAACTTCTTCAGAAGATTTATTCAATTTAGCTTCGGGTGTCGTTTTCTCCGAACTCTCACCTTTTTCCACACCTGAACGGGTCACTTTTGGAAAGAGTTGAGCTTCTTCCTTAGGTTTCACATTGGGAGGGGTTGCACGGGGAACTTTTCCCGATAAATCGTCCTGCTTCAAAGCAACAGCTAAGGGTTGCTGTGGTTTCTTACCCTGAGCTCGAACCCGATGCTGCGCAAAAAAATCTTTGGGGCGCTTGAATGGTAGAGCTTTAGTCAGTATCGCTTGTACCAAAAAAAGCCATGTGCCTACGTCTTCGTCGGTCATCGCTTGACGCCCGTCAAAATTTCCAGCCTGTCGCTTTGCGTCCAGAGGTTGTACAGGAACCGCTGGTTCTACTTTTAATGGTGGTATGTTCATAAGCTCATGTAATTAAGTGGGTTATTATATCAGACAATTTAATTTTCTACCACCTTAAAACCCTTGCCTTGTCACTAGGATAAGGGCTATCATCTCCCCCAAAAATCAACCTAAGGAGACGTGATGTCAGTAAAAAGTATCGATCTTTGCTGGATCGTTGTGAAGGATTTTAAGAAGGCAGTCGCATTTTATACCGACGTGCTGGGCATGAAACTTTTAGATATACACGAGGAGTTTGGCTGGGCAGAGCTAGTGGGTTCAGACGGCGGCGCTTACCTAGGCATTGCTGCTGAAAATGCTGATACCCCAGTTAAACCCGGTGCACATGCTATTGTTACTATGACCGTACAAGATATTGACAAGACGGTAGCCGAAATGACTAAGAAAGGAGCCAAAATGGTTGGCGACGTTCAAGAAGTCCCCGGTCACGTTAAACTCCAAATGTTCCAAGATCTCGATGGAAACTACTGTCAGCTTTGCCAAAAGCTAGATGTATAAAAAAGTCGAAAGAGCGGCGAGATAAATCCCGCCGCTCCTTGCGATGTTCGTTTAAATTAAACTTCTACACGCTTAGGTCTCTTTAGGAAGAAGCACATTCCTAAAGCACTACCTAGGATCAGATATGTGCCAGGTTCTGGCACTGGTGTATATTTGGTAACTATAGCTTTCAATTTGGCTGAGTTGGTTTGGTCCTCTAAGGTCAAAAAGTCCGTGAAGGGCTGTCCATTGACCTCAAAGCCTATCACTTTGATAGTATAGAGGTCGCCACCAATAAGGAACGTGCTCGATTGCGCAACGTTGTTTAGTGCTTTAACAATGTCGTCGCAAACAGAACCCGAGCCAGCTGGACAGCTTCCTGGCATGTTTGGTGTCTCAGTATGCAAGAAATCATAAGCAAAATTTAATCCGTTAATCGCTGTACCATTAATATTCATATTAATAGTGGTATCCAACTGAGCGGACTGGATAGCACTACCGCTAGGAATGGGTTTGTTAAAGTGCTTGAAAGTACCCAATGTAAAGGGGGTATCAATTAGCACGTTAAACAAGGGGGGTGCATCCCCATCAAACCGATAACCACTCTTGTCGTTTGTAGACTCTCCTGTCTCACCCCAACGAACTTCGTTAGGCACAGGATACACAACAGCGTTACCACCAACAACATCCATCCAATTACCACTAACACTGTTAATGGTTATTGCTGCAAAAGATAAACTCGAAACAGAAAAAGCAGCTGCCATCGTAAAGGCAAGCACGCCTCTAGTAAACTTATTCATACACACCTCGGCTTATTACACACTTATTATTATTTAACAAACGCACATTAAACTTATTTTTAACGATCATCTACATTAGCTATTATATGTTCGATCTTTTTTATAGTTAAACATAAAACTTTATGTAAACAGGCATGTTAATCACAACCGATTAACCATTAGTTTAGTACATCAATAAAATAATTTTAAACGCCTCATGGACAATACGGACTTATGCACGTAAGGTTAAGGCTACGACTGCGTCTTAAAGAACTGTATGGCTTGCAGAAGCTCTGAGAATTGATAAATGATATAATCAGGAACAGCATCACGGGAATCCTTATCCCCTTGATTGGAAGAGAAAAAGACGACTTTCATCCCAACCTGTTTAGCTCCATAAACATCACGATACATATCGTTTCCAACAAAAACGGCATTTTCGGGCTTAACATCAAGAGCTTCAAGAGCATGGTGAAAAAGCCTTGGATCGGGCTTGCGATAGCCATAATCACCGGACACGATAATGGGGTCAAAATACTTCTCTATTCCAGCAGCGGCCAGCTCCGGAACAGCATAGGCTGCCTGCCCGTCTGTTACCACGGCCATGCGATAGGCTGGTCGTAATATATCTAACGTATTGATGACGCCCGGGTAGAGCGATATTTTTTTTTTAAGGGTTAATGCGCGGTACATTTGTGCAGCCAAATGCGAGAGATATTTGTGCGTTTCAGGATTCTGGCCCGTTCCTTGCACATCGATAATGCGGTTCCAAATAGCCGGCCCATTAAACTCAGCATGTTCTTCAAGCGATATGTCTTTTTGCTGCTTGAGGAGTTGGAAATAGAGCTCGCGCAACTCTGTCTTGTGCACATGCACGCCTACATAGTGCAAGAAATCGCGCATCTTTCTGAAGACGTTGACATCGGCTTCGTCAGTCAAGATGTCGATCATGCACCCATTAACATCAAACAAAATAGCCTGCACATCCATGCTAAGGGCGCTCCAGTGTGCGTTTAGCATAGTGTACGAGTTTGGAAGCATGATCTTTGTCTACCCAGTCATTGCGAGCAATACGGAGCAGAGTAACAGCTATCTGAAAGGGAAGCCGCGCAGTGATAGCGGCAAAAGCACATTTGCGGTCAGGAAAGTGGCTAGAATACTCACGTATAAAGTGTTCTGCAAAGGGTTCAGAGCTGTCTTTATTTCCAGCGTTCTGCAGAAAATAGTGTTGCAACTCCCCTACAATACGTCCCAAATCAAACACACGATCGGTATATTTCATGCGTTCGAGATCAATCGCTGTGACGTTGAGATCTTTACCAAATAAAAAGTTAGAGGGCGTAGCATCGCCGTGAACCAATACTTGGTTGTCTTCCCACATCCTAGGTTGTTCACGCCAATGGTCGCGTAGATAGAGAAAAGTTTCTTCATCTCCATTATGTAATAAATGCCGACGTTTAACATGACTGACAAGACGTGAGAAGTAATCATAATCGCTGGTGAAATCTACTTTGTCGAGAATAGCTGTCTTATTATGCATTGTCGCTAAAAAGTAGGCGAGTGAGGATAGTTTGTGGTACAGCTTCTCCGACTTCTTGTGATGGATCGCGCGCCTAATCACATGGCATAATGGAGTGCCTGTACAATACTCCTCTACCAAGAGGTTGTTTAACGCAGTATTATAGGCAAGGGGCTTCACAACATGATGTGGGAACTTATGCAGCCCACGGCTTCGCAATAGCGTTAGATTTATGAATTCCTGCTGAACGCGTTTTGACGCGTTTTCATCGCTGCTGAAGAATTTCCCCACTACGCGTGTCTGAGAGGTCTTTTCTTCGTAAACATATACGCCGTTATTAGAGCTATGCAGGCGAAAAACTCGAAAAGACGGATTCCTCAGTTTTCCGTTCATCTGCGGCATAATATGGTCAATTAAGTAGCCGTACAAGGGATCGTGCCTAGGCAGATCCCCAATAAACTTCTCTTTCATGAAAGTGCCTCCCATTACTGTCTTAACGAAAAGGTGCTTTTGGGACCACGCATTTCGTAAAGAAATAACTTTAGAGGTCGGGATCTTAGAATTCGCGCGTTTTAGAAAGTATCTCCTTGGAAATCTGACTAACAAACAAAGAGGGGTCGCTCCTAGAAGCTATACGCTTAGTGACTTCAAGCTCCCCGATTCCTCGTGCTTTGCGGATTACTAGTGGCTTTGGTGACTGTCCTGTTTTTTCCGCGAACACACGCAACGCAGCAGGCTGGAAACCTTTTCCCTCTATCAGCGCCTGTTCCTTTATAAATTCGAATAGCTCATGCTGCGTCAACCCGTTTAGGTCTATGTTTAGCTCAAAATGTGACGCATTTTTGTATATCCACTGTCGCAGTTGCCGCAAATAGGCGTCATTATTTAAGTAATACGTAGCCTGGAGAATGCGATCAATGTCCTTGAAATTCTCTAGATTTTCCTTAAGTTGTTTATAGCATAACTCGCGCAAAGAGTCAGAAGCCTGCAGCTTGTCTACTAAAGTCAAAAGCTCGATACAGTTATCCGTCAGGGATAACCATTCTTTGGGTACTTCGCCTATATAGATATACTGGATAAAATATTTGAAAGTTTCCGCCGAACAATCATGCGAAAATGTTACTTTGCGATAGTCGCTGCTTTCCTTCCAGTGATGGCTATATAGTTTTTTAAAGAACTCTTCCGTTGCCAGTACACAGCGATGAATCCTTTCCTCACTAATGACTTTGCCATCTTTGGAGATAAGAAATATCGTGCTGTCTGCTAAGTCTCGATCTCTCCACAATTCAAATAAGCGATTAATTTTCTGTGCTTTAGGTGGTTTTGGAAAACTTTTTAACCAGGCGTCACCAACCTTTATTTTTATCTTGTTTGATCGCTTATACTGCGCCTCTGTTTGCTTGCCCACGACCGCCCAACTACCATCCTCTAGTTCCAAAAGAATATCGATCTTCAAATTCTTACTGAAAACTTGCTGCATAGCACTAAAGCAGGGCGATGTCATTGACTCGCTGAGGCGGGTGGCAAGTATAACATCGCCTGAGTCTTTGGGCGCTACTTGAATTTGTTCTATGATATAGTTTGCAACTTCAGCAATAATGCCCCAATCTTCGTCAGACAAATTCATCGGAGCTATTTTTGATGAGCGTGACCCTTCATGGCTAATGCACTCGTAAATTTTAGCCCATGCTTGTGAGTCTACTGGAATAGGTTTATCACCTAACATAACAACGTCCTTACTTTTCCTCAGGTACACTAAAAGAATACTGGTATTTAGCAGGTCCTGGCATCATTTGTTTTGCCGCTGTAACCGTAACATTCACTCTATGCTTATTCGTAATGATCTCGTAACCATGATCCGTGCGAACAATTGACTCTATCAGCTCCCCAGACTCCAATACTTGACCTAGCTTAGAACTTTCTAACATACCCTTAATCTGTTCCGCGCTATTATACAAGGGTGGAAGCAGTGCAAATGCATTGGATGAGAACGCGAACATCATAATAAAAATTATCATAAATTTTTTCATAAAACCCCCTCGCTTCTTTATTTTCTCTTTACTATAGGACATTATTCTTATCTCAACTTAGCATTAGGGAATAAGCAACTATGGTACAAGAAGTAGGAAAAAAGTTAGTCGAAGGCACATTTCTCGGAGCGATTGGATATGGACTCGCGACGGCTTGCAAGTCCTCTATCATCGCTCTTCAAGGTAGCAAACTTTCCTATATTTACAAAGCTCCTACAGTTTTGGAAACTCTTCAAGATATAAACCCCTTATTTGTAGCCACAACTTGCGTTTCCTTTTCGATAGTTGATGGCATAGCTAGATCCATTATTGATGAAATATTTCCAGATCAATGCAACGATTCCACCTGGGTTCTTTCTAGGGTGACCATCTCTGTCCTAACGGCGGCAGGGGTTGTCTCTTTAATGGGCGGAATGCCTTCAATCGCAATCGCCAGCGGTTATGTCGGCGCCTCCATCGCCGTCTTCGCCATGATGAAGAATGCAGCGCTCGCCATGCAATAGCATCAATTCCTAGAACATTTTTATAAGATAGGCAGGATCGCTGCGCGACAGGATAGGCAGGCATACGCATCAACCTAATTATGAGGATTGAATCATAAGTTGCTGTAATTTAATAGATTACGCATAAATGATTTAAGAGTATTCTGCAGCTAATCGCGAAGCGATTGAAGCATGTAGCTTCAATCGCTTCGCGATTAGCTGCAGAAAGTAATCCCAACCAGCACAAAGAAGGAATATGTGATGCAAATATTTGATTTCAAATCTAGGCCGGATGGAACTGATTCTTAGTTTTTTACACTTTTCATAAGATCAATTCTTACTTTTTTCCTAAAAATCCTGCCTATCTTGTTAAGTTCCCTTCTCAACACTAATAAACATTTGTTTACTATTAATATAATTTAGTTTATAATATTACTGAAATTAATAATTACAGGTAACAAATGATTCATAATTCATTATTAAATCCACTCAACTGGAATCTCAATGCATTTAGTGGAAAAAAAGGGCCACTAATTCGTCCACTTCTCCCAATGCCATTTGTACCCTTCGACTGCGTACGTATGTGGGGTAAGGCTCCCGAAGAGAAAACAGCAATCATTTATATGGCCTTTCGCGATCCGGCCGCTATATTCAGCGATGAGGATATCCAAAAAATCATTAATATTTTTGATACTGAGCATCTTAAATCTCTTTCTTGGCATCTAACCAAAATATTCGACCGTCTGCCAGCAGATCAAATGGATCAGGTCTTATCCGGCCTTTGCGCAGCTCATGCTGATAAAAACCCAGATATACTATTGAAAAAGCTGGATAAATTACTAAAAACGGATTGTCTGGAAGCAGCTATACAGTCCAAATTTCCTGAGTATAGCGACGCGTCGACTACCATCGATAGCGTGTGCTCTAAGATTCGTCGCAGTTCCCAGGAAGAAAAACAACAAAACAGGAATCGCTGGAAACAGCTGGTCAAATTCTACATTGTCTCTACCATTAGTGCTGGAATGGATTGGGGCATGCACACGTTTGGCCTCAAAGAAGACCATCACGCTCGTTATTACGATATGTCCTCGCGAATGAATATGCGTTTCAACGGTATTAAGCATCTTTGGGAAAAGGCCGGTGAATGCTGGACTTACTTGGATGACCGTTTTAAATACGCCATCTTGGGTGGGACTGTGACTATGGGGTCTTTGGCGTTTGTCGCAGGGGCCGTTGGCGTTGTTACTTCCGTTTGGGCTCTCAATAAGTATGTTCGAGCGCTACCTAATGAGCTTCTCCCTTTTGAAAACTACACGGCGGCTGCCCTGGATGGTCTAATATCACCTATTTATGGTCGCGACAGGGAAATACAGGACGTGATCGACATCCTGTGCTCTAATGACTCTAGTACACGCCTTCACGCTCTGATAAAGGGACAATCAAGAGTTGGTAAGACAGAGATTATCAAAGGCGTTGCGCGCCGAATAGCTATGGGTGATGTTCCACCAGAGCTACAAGGCAAGAAACTCTACTACGTTAATACTACCAAACTATTTAGTTCTGGCGGCGATAGCAGTCAACTAGAGGATGTTCTAGTTAAGATTAAAGGTCATGAGTCAGAAGCTGTCTTCGTATTTGACGAAATCCACGAAGCCTTCCGGGGCGAGCTAAATAAAGGCTTAGGCCAAAAACTTAAAACATTGATGGATCCAGGTCCAGGTAGCTTGAAGTACTGCATTTGCGCTACTACGAAAGTCGAATTCGAACAACATGTTAAACAAGATGCTGCTTTTTGTCAGAGGATCAAAGCGGTCAACGTAGAACCGTTGAATGAAAAGCAAACGTTAGTAGTTCTAAATGATCGCATCAAGCGTGACCATGCAGACCTGACTATAGAGCAAGCAGCAGTTCGTGCCGCCGCGTCAGTTGGTAGCGAAGTGCCAGAGTTCGCCGAAAAATCGCAACCGTTCTTTGGCAAAACGCTCCTAAATCAAGCGATCCACCAGATTAGAAATCCTCGCTTAGATGAAAAATCTGTGCAATTACAGGACTTAATCGATCAAAGAAACCTTCTTGAATCTGAATACTCCGCGGCTTATGGCAAAGACTCGCTAGCCTACTCCGAGAGTGGCATTGCACGCGATAATGCATTGGAGAACCTAAAGGACCAGATAGATACCTTGAAAGAAGAAATCAATGCGAGCAAGAAGGTACATGAGGATTACAAGGCCACAGTAAAAAACCGCAAGACATTGAAAAACCAACTAGAAGTTCAAGCGATGCAGCTACAAAGCGAAGTCGTTCAAACCGGAGAACTCCCACAACGAGAAACGAAGCGCTACCTGCTCTCTTACCACTACCTACAGCTAGCACTAGATGATCTGGTCGCCAAGAAACGTGCGGATGTAAAAGATATATCGACGGTAGTAACAGAAGAGATGGTTCGTGCAGAAATAGAGCAAGAACTCACGATTGTTAAGACAGAAGCGCGGAACAAAGAAGCTGCCATAGAAGCGGCAGAGAAGGCTAAATTCCAAGAAGCAGTGGATAAAAAGCGCTTTAAACTTGCTGTAGCACGCGCTGCCAAGGAATAACTATAAAGAAACCGGTGCTGCTTGAACGCGCCTACATAGGAACGGGAACGGGACCAGGATCAAGAAAACCCACCCCGCCAGCCAAGAAAGGTCATTAGTCGCCAGAGCGTAGGCCTGCTGCTGTACTGAAAAGTCAGTTAGCAGGTGTACGGTGCCCATAGGTAGTGATTGAGACATCTGAGCATATACGTCATTAACTTCTGGTCGATACTCCGACATCGTTTCCGCTAAGCGATAATGGTGTAAACCAGCTCGATCCATCCACAACTGTACCGATAGCGAGGTACCAAAACCGCTGCCGATTAGAATTCTCATGAAGTTAAAGACGCCTGAAGCGCTGGCATATTTTTCCTGTGGAACATTCCCGAGCGCTACCTGCACCAAAGGAATGAAAAATAGCACCACAGCAAGACCTTGAATCAATCGCACATACATGATGTGCTCAAGGCTCACCGATGTGTTAAAGTTGGCCTGATCAAAGAATGTCACCGAAAAAATAATGAAACTTAAACAAGTCAGCCACCTCGCATCAACGCGATTCAAGTAATACCCCACGACGCCTGACAGCACTAAGGGGAAGAACCCGATCGGCGCTACAGCTACCCCCGCCCAATAAGAGGTGTAACCTTGCTGTGTCTGCAACCACAAAGGTAATGTAACCGCTGTGCCAAAGAAAAACAGGTACCCGATCGTCATGATGATTCCGCCCGTTAAAAAGTTCGGGTCGCGGAATAGCGAAAAATCCACCACAGGATAGGGCTCATAGAGCGTCCAGACAATAAAATAAACAAATGAGATCAATGAACAGACAGCCAACGCCAAGACAATTGAAGAATCAAACCAACCTAAATCACGCCCTTTATCTAACATGATTTGTGTCGATCCCACCGCTAGGATCAGCAGAACGAGACCTGTCCAATCAACGGGATTCTTAATAATTTTTGATTCCTTATCTCGCAGCATATGCCACGTATAAGCTGCCGAAAATAGCCCTATAGGAACATTAATGTAAAAGATCCATGGCCACGTATAGGTCTCCGTTATGTATCCGCCCACCACAGGCCCTATAACAGGTGCAACAACAACAATCATAGCCCATAACCCCAGCGCCATGCCTTGTTTGCCCTTGGGATTATGATCCATCAGCAATGCATAAGAAAGGGGTAACAAATTGCCCGCCACACATCCCTGCAGCACACGAAAAAATACCAGCATAGGCAAACTGGTGGCCATGCCACACATAAAGGACATCAATGTAAACAATAGTGTGGAAATGACAAATAGTCGAACACGCCCAAAGTAATCCGACAACCACCCCGCCAATGGCAGCACGACAGCATTACTCACAGAATAAGAGGTAATAAGCCATGTACCCTGATCAGGAGTCACGGAAAGACTGGCAGCTATTTGTGGAATCGATACGTTTGCAATAGAGAAGTCTAATATCTCTATCAACGCTCCAAGAGCCAACGCCATGTTAAGCGCAAATAGCTGCCCACCGGTAAATTGCTTTTTTTCTGTGCTATTGCTATCCATTATCTGTAGGGCCGTTGACAATATCGTCTAAAAGCTCTTCTACCGCTCTAAAGTCTACATCAAAGATATCTGTAGTGGAAACAAGCTCATTGTTTGTAGATTCAGCAAGCCTGGGCAAATCTGTCTTGGATACATCCACACTAACCTCTGCAGATAACCCAAGCAAAAGCGGATATTCCGCGCGATCTTTAAGATTAAGCGCTATGCGCACAGGAACCCTTTGGACAATTTTTATCCAGTTTCCCGTGGCATTCTGAGGGGGTATTAATGAGAAGATACTGCCCGTTCCAGAGCTAATACCCACGACCTTTCCAACAAACTTTACATTCTTACCAAACATGTCAAAGGTCATGTGAGCGGGTTGACCGATACGTATACGCTTTAACTGCGTCTCCTGAAAGTTAGCATCTACCCATGCTTTATCGCAGGAAACAATAGACATCAATGGCGCAGAGGGCGCCAAATATTGCCCTACATGTACTTGTCGTTGCGCAACGTAACCGCAAATGGGAGCGCGTATCTCGCAACGAGCCAGCCTGTAGTAAGCATCGCGAACACTCCCCCTCGCTAGCTGTATCCTAGGATGATCTGCAAGCTTAGTGGCGCCAATACCATCCTGCGCCATCTTCAGCTGCGTCTCAGCCTCTCTAAGGCTTAGCTTAGCAAGGGCGTAGTTATTCTCAGCCTGCGAAAATTCGTCTTTAGACACGGCTAAGGAACCTACTAGCCCTTTACGGCTATCGTAATTGACTCTAGCTTGCTCTAAGAGCGTCTCTTTAGCCTCTACATTATCCTTGGCGCTGTTTAGCTGTTCGTACATTTGACGTACTTGCAAAACTGTGGAGGAAAAGGAGGCTAATTGCATGTCATAAGCGATCTTGTATGGAGTGCGATCCAACAGCACAAGAAGCTGCCCCTCCTCTACCCGCTCATTGTTATCAGCAAAAATCGTCACTGCAGTACCAGGAATCACAGAGGTTATTCGCACGGTATTACCGCCAGCGTAAGCATCACCTGTGAACTCCACATTGCGGTAAAGCATGTGATAGACCAAATAGATGCATATAGCCACCAAGGCTAGCAACAATGTCACTATTGTCAAAGTTCTACCGCGACTTCTAGGAGCCGCTACAACCTCTTCACTCGCCATCGCAATCTCCTATACAATCGGCATGGTAGCCGCCGCCCAAAGCCTTAACCAGAGACAAAATAGACTGCAATGTATTGCCCAACATTAATGCCTGTTGATCACATGTTAATATTAATCGCTCTTCGGTAGCTAAAACATCCACGCGCGACGCGAGGTTGCTTTGCAGACGCGATTCAATGCATTCCAGCATTGACCTAACGTTATCACACTGATACTGACTATGCTCAAGCTGCTTTGAAGTGGCTTGGACAGTCGTAATACCATCCAAAACCTCTTTAGTAGCATTTAGCACCAATTGGTTATATTGCGTAACAGCAAGATCATATTCGACCTCGCGTCCACGCAAATTAGCTACCCCCGCTGCAGGGTCATATAATGGCAAACTAATTGCGGGCCCCACACTGTAGTCAACACTGTTAGGTTGAAACCATTCATTCCAGTGGATCGTCTGATATCCGATCATTCCCAAGAGGTTGATATCAGGATAAAATCGAGCCCGCGCAGACTTTATCTGATGGCCAGCAGCCTGAATCATCCATAACTGAGATTGAATATCAGGCCTGCGAGCCAACAAGTGCAGCGGTAGATCAACCGGTAAAGGTACGCTCGGCAAAGGCCTACGCATCACCTCGATGTTCGGAATACACTCATCAAAAGATTCGCCAATATAGGATTGCAACTGGTGTTCTTGAATTGAAACTTCTGCGCAGAACTGAATATGCATCTGCTCAGCCTGTGATAAACCATTTTGAGCATTGGCCAACATGAAGCAGGAATCGACACCACTAGTCACTCGTTGCTCAATCAAATCGAGGTTAGCCCGCCGGCAAGCAACCAATTCCTCGGCAAATTCCGCGCGCTGATAAGCGATTTGTAACTTAAAATAGGCATCGGCCACAGCTAGACTTAAGTTCAAGCGTGCCAGTGCCTCGTCAGCTACACGAGCATACGCATCCCCCACGGACGCCATGACCATTTGACGCGTCTTACCCCACAAATCGAAGTCATACAAAAGGTTCAAATGCAGATCATATTCAGTAAAATGTAAAGGCACCTGGTTAGGAGTGACAAAGCTTGGACCAAAGGGCACCAACGAGGTTTCACTAAGCTTTTGGCTGGTAATAGAACCTATTGCGGTAACAGTAGGATTCAACCGACTACGTGCCAGATCCGAACGATATTTAGCCGCAAATATCTGTAAACGAGCAGCTTGTGCCGAAGGATGCCGACACAGAGTTCTCTCTATGCAGTCATTAAGCTGCTCGTCGCCAAAGATAATCCACCATTCGCTAGGTATTTCATCCACCGGATCAAAAGCAGTATCGCAGGAAACTGCAGATATAGCCTCTGAAAGAGCTGATGAAGGCACGCAGATGGGATCTACCCAGCAGCTGGAGCGGCAGCCAGAAATACAAAGTAGTGACAAAAGCGCAGCGACCGTTCGAAGCACCTAACTCCCTCTCCCTTAAAAAAAAGAACCTATAGCAAGTTCAACCAAGGAATTCAACGCAAAGACGCAAAGACACGAAGGTATATAAGAGGTATAAGCAATAAATCACTATTAGTTAACATCTTACACTTCAACTATTCTTTCTGTCTTAGCGCCTCTGCGTCTTTGCGTTGAATTCCTTTTCAGTGATATAGAAAGAAATCTACATAAAATTAGGAGCGTTATGATCAGATTGTGGATTTTGGTATTGTTAACACTTCACTGCAATGGCTACTCGCAACCAGCTACCTCACATACCGCGGAAGCCAACCAAGCAATGCTCTCCCAACTTCCCTTTCAAAACCAACAGGACTTTGAAGAGATCAACCGCGGCTTCATCGCCCCTCTACCTAACAATGGCATTATCAGAAACTCCAAGGGAGAGGTGGTTTGGGACCTTAGCAAATATGCCTTTCTAAACACCGACGAACCAGCTCCTAATTCTGTAAATCCCAGCCTATGGCGTCAGGGACGCCTTTTATGGAAATCGGGCCTGTTTAAGGTGACGGAAGGCATCTATCAAGTGCGCGGCGCTGACGTCTCCAACATGACTATCATTGAAGGCAAAAGTGGTATCATCATTATTGATCCATTGGTATCGCAAGCCACTGCCAAAGCAGCTTTAGAGCTCTATTACGAGAATAGACCCAAGAGACCCATCACAACAGTGCTCTACACCCACAGCCATATCGATCATTTTGGTGGCGTGAAGGGCGTGATCTCACAGGATGATGTCGACAGCGGAAAAATTCGCATTTATGCTCCAGAAGGATTCACAGAGGCAGCATTGGAAGAAAACGTCATGGCTGGCAATGCCATGGGCAGGCGAGCATCTTACATGTACGGAAACCTGTTAAAGCCTGGTCCTGAAGGACAAATGACATCGGGCTTAGGAATGACAACATCCAGTGGCGAACCTTCACTAATACTTCCGACTGATCTCATCAGCAAAACGGGCCAAGAAGCCACCATAGACGGCATCAAGTTCGTCTTCTTATTTGCACCGGATTCAGAAGCACCAGCGGAGATGCTTTTCTACTTACCCGAATTTAAAGCTATAGGCTCTGCAGAAGATGCCTCACATACCATGCATAACCTCTACACTCTGCGAGGAGCGAAAGTACGCGACGCACGACTTTGGGCTAAATATCTCAATCAAACAATCGATCTATTTGGCTCACAAGCGGATGTTATATTCGGCCAACATCACTGGCCAATCTGGGGAAGGGAAAGCGTCATCGACTTTCTAGAGAAACAACGCGATCTGTACAAGTACATACACGATCAAACCCTGCGCTTAGCTAACCAGGGATACACAATGATCGAAATTGCGGAGATGATTAAGTTACCCGAAAGCCTAGCTAAAGAATGGTACAATCGTGGCTACTACGGCAGCCTAAACCACAACGCGAAAGCTGTCTACGATTTCTACCTGGGGTGGTTCGATGGTAACCCATCAACTCTACACCAACTGCCGCCCACAGAGGCGAGTAAAAAGTACCTCGAGTATATGGGAGGAGCCAATTCAGTCATCGAAAAGGCTCGAGAAGACTACAACAAAGGCAACTACCGCTGGGCAGCACAAGTGCTGAATCATGTCGTCTTCGCAGATCCAAACAATAAGGACGCCAAAGCTCTGCTTGCTAACACTCTAGAACAAATGGGTTTTCAAACAGAAAATGGCCCATGGCGTAATTTCTATCTGACGGGTGCCAAAGAGCTCCGAGAAGGGATCCGGCACCTCCCAGCACCAAGCCCCGCTAGCCCAGATATCATCGCGGCAATGCCCACCCATACGCTATTTGACTATCTAGCCATACGCTTAGATGGGATAAAAGCTAGCACAAGCCCGATGGTCCTAAACGTAAATCTGCCAGACTTAAATCAAAAATATGTTCTGCAGATTAAAAATGGCGTCCTAAACCACTACGCAGGCAAGAATAGCAAGCATGCGATAGCCACAGCCAGTATCAATCGCTCAGATTTTGATGATGTTATCCTGGGAAAAGTCACGGCCGAGCAACTCATCAAGTCAAAAAAACTGACTATTGAGGGTAACAAAAGCGCCATCTACCGCTTCCTGGGACTTCTGGATAAATTTGAGTTTTGGTTCCCCATCGTTACTCCAAGATAGGAATTAAACGCAAAGACGCAGAGACGCAGAGAATAATTTACCCCTCTTAGCGCCTCGGCGCCTTTGCGTCAAATTCCCCAAATTACCCCCTAATAACTTCGGCGCCACGCGTCAGATTAAGCCTTGGAATAGCCATTTTTAAGGCGGCTCCAATCGATTTATTCAAATCACCGGGGTTGCGCATCATCATGCATCCCTCCCCTTGCTTATGGCGAAAATCCTGGCCCATTCTAGCTCTAGACAAGATAGGACGTCCCTCAGCCATAGCCATCAGCGTTTTCAATACATCCTGCTTCAAATCGTCACTAGGAGCGTTCGCATAAAGCAACAATAGCATGCGAAATTTACCACGATCTATCTGCTCTTTGCAGGGCGATGTGGTAGCCTGCTTGCATGCTTTAGCACGCGAGTCAAGATCCTGGATACCCATTCCTTGGTTAAAGGCAGTAATCATCAAATTCGCCTCTTCAATCATCGAGGATTCAAGATTCCACCACAAAACCTTCTCATCTTTTGTTAGGGATTGAGGGTTGTGAAGGATCTTTTGTCGAATCTCGGCAAAAGGTGTCGCACTCTCTAACTTTTGATATTCACGAGATAAGGTCTGTGCGATATTCCGATGAGCGTCCAGCCAGGCCTGCTTATCCCCTTCTCCACGACAAGTGAAAAAGTAACCCGAGGAAGTGGGAGACCGTTTGCCCAATTCAAAATTCTCTGGCCGCCCCAACTCCTCTCGCAAAGCATCAGCAAAATTACTCATGGTCATGGGTTGGTTTGAACCGGAGTATAGATCGTTCCACAGGTGATCGTCGCGCCCCAAACCGCGCATATGAAACTGTGTATCGCATGGTATTGTGATGCCGCGAAAAGCATCTGGATAGTCTTCGTTCAATTTCATGAGACTCTTTGAACTCATCCCTTCGGTACCCCTCAGAATATTCTGAGCGTTCTGGTAGCACACCTGCACAGCAGCACTGTCATCGCTAGAAACATTTTGATACTGCCGATTTGTCATAGACTGCAGCGCAGCCCTAGCCTCCGCGGCAATGCCCGTATCAAGACGCCATGAGGGTGTGAAGAAATAGCGTTGTGATACCTTGTTATCTCCGAGGGTCAAATTAGCGTTAAAGAAAGCTCCAGCATTATTCTCTTGTTGACCACGAGGGTCGTAGCCCAAACCAGGAACCTCACATTGAATATTGCCTGCAGCACTTTTGGTGTGGGTAGCTAGATAAAAGGGGTTATGCATATCCGTGCGGTGTATGCCAGTTTTATGCAAAAAATCACGGAAGCTCTTCATAAATTTCACAGTAGCCCCGCCTGTTGCGACCGCAGGCTCTTCGCTCGCACCCTTTAAACTTTGCGCGTCTTCATAAAGCTGTTCATAAGCACCAACAACTGGAGAGTCCAAATATCCCGCAACGCACAGGTCATGCAATACACGAATGGCTGGAATATTCTCGTGCTCTTTAAGATGCAGGTAGGCCTTGGAATCTAGCGCTTTGCGAAGCTCTGATAAGGCTGCGTTGTTACCGTGGCCATATTTTCCGTGTCGATCCGAAGTCAGCTCGCGTTCAATGTTTATCACGTGCTGCGATAGCTCTTTAGCATATTTTTGTAAGTGTTTATCGTCGGGTAGCAGCAACTCACTAGTTAAACTGTCAGATAACTTATCCATGTCCGAGGGGTCCAGGCCAAGGTGTCCTAGCGTGTCGCGGACATCACTCTTACTTAATTTACCCGCTTCTAGGAACCTAGAGTGCAGGGCGATAACCTCTTGCTTAAAGGCTCCTGGCGGAGGTGTTTCCCCCCTAGCCCTAAAACGCTGCTGAATCTGCCTCCCAATCTTAGCTTTAACAATACCCGGGTCTTTAAGGGAATCTAACGTCCGCGACTCAAGGTTGGCGGATGCTAAAGAATTTACTCTCAAGGCCTTTTTGGTACGCGTCAAACGAGCTTCATAACAGTGATAAACAGCGGCCCTCTCCGCATTCTTGGCATGCTTCTGGGCTTTAACGACTTTAGGTAGAACAATCACATGCATGAGCCGCCTAATCTTGTTTGGACCTTTGGCATACTGCGCAATCTCTTCTACTACAGGCGGTACAACTTTACCCGTCTTACCACTCGCCACAGAATTTGGCAGATTTAATCTAGGTGGCCGAGCCGGCCGAATGGGGCGGTTGGGCGGGGATTCAACCCTATGGGTTTCTCTGGGTACCAATGGTCGAGAAAAATCCGAACCTCCTCCCCCAGGTGGAACTCGCATAACCAACCCCCAGTAAAAAATTACACAATCAATCCTCAATTAAATATTATAACTAATTCATCATATATAAAACTAACTTGAATTAATAGAGGATCAAACTAAACGCAAAGGCGCAAAGACGCTAAGAACCTTGTTACGTCTTTGCGCCTTTGCGTTTATCCTTAAAGATCTAGCGAGCTAACTCAGCCTTAAGAGCTTGCTCAAGACCTTCGTTGCAGCCAAATAGAACATCGAGAAGTTTCTGACCCCAGCCGTAGTATCCCTGGATCTTCTCTTCGGTCCATTCAACTGGTGCGTCCTCTGCCAGATCACGAATATTAGCTATGCGGTCTGCTATTTTAACAATTTGAGCATCAAGAGACATATGCGGCGCATGATCAATTTGGCGCTGCTTATTGTCATTCGTCGACAGACTCGGATCGTTAGTCACTTCCTCAATAGTCTGCAACACCCTAGCTCCAAAGCGACGGACAATCTCTTCTCGAGAAATATCAGTGTCTTCAAGAGTATCATGTAACAAGGCAGCAATGAGAATATTGATATTTCTTACCTTACCTTCAGTCCAGACGTTCTTACAAACAATCATTGGATGAATGATGTAGGGAGTGGCGGCGCTGTCTTTACGTACCTGACCTTCATGTGCCGCTGCAGCCATCACAACAGCTTCTAGCAACAGCGGAAGATCCAATTTGTGTTCGGAAGAGAGGTAAAAAGGCACCCATTCTTGCCAAAGAAGGTCATTGAAGAAATTCATAACCTTAACATGCCCATCAGTGGCTTCACTAAGTGCCTGCCTAGCTAGATGAATGTGCGCATTTAACGGAAAACGCCTCCACATCTCCTCTACAGGGCCGGGTAATGATTTCATAAAATGGAAAGAACTGGCAACAGAAAGGACTAATGGCTTCCAAGAAGGAGCAGCGACAAAGATATTGTCGATCCAGCTAGCTTCCATCAGCGTATTCACATGGGTCGGATAAGGTATATTCAAGGCCTTGAAGGGTTGCTCACGATATCCTAGAGCTTTTGATGCCGTTTCAAGATGCGCCAAAAAGTAGTCCGGAGACCTATTTTGATCGCCCATAATTATTGTGATCGCTGTAGGATCGAAATTATCAAAACTCATTTGAGCCAGATGCTTCAGCATATCGCTCGAAATTTCACCGCCAGGAACATGCGAGTTGATGAATACGTAATGTTGGCCTGAACTGCGTTCGCGAAGCATCAGCTTTAGCCATGTATTGTTCCTCTCAGGATAATGTCCAGAGACACTTCCGATGAAATCAAAACGATTGGAGTCGTACAGAAAAATGTCGGCAAAGGAATCGCCCGCTGTAACAACATGCATATTCTTAGGGATTATCTTTTGGAGGTGCTCAAAAAAAACATCCCCGACTTCCTCTAGGGCAATAACTGATCTAGGATGAGTTTCATGCTGAATCATTTCCATGACATTCGACAGAACCGTTTGATCTCGGACTGTCAAATCCGAATCCTGGACTGTTTGATTGTCTCGAAGAATGGAACTGTTTTTGAGACCCTGATTATTGTTCTCGATCCAACGCAGGTATTTCACATCCAAGACGTTCCACGAAGCAATGTGGATGTCGTTGATGGTGCAACCCACTGGAAGGTGGTCGCTAGGGAATTCCCAGGAACTGCCTACTTCACCTATTTGAAAACACGGTGTGGAATTTTTCTCTACAGCTACCAATAGCGCAGCCGAAAGGCACGCTAGCATTAAGACACCCCTATAGACAACCTTAAACATATAACCCTCCCCGGCCAGAAAAGGTATTTTATCTACTGTCTATGAAGGGTATATAAAGATGTTATGCGAGATATCGACGTATCGCCGGCAATGTCGCCACAATCATCACAGCTTTTAGCATCTCATTAATGATAAATGGCAGAACACCCATCACCATTGCATGCACAGGCCCTACTAATACGGATAACCATGCCCAGCCACAAGCAAGAATGATAGCGTAGCCAGCACATAAATAAACGAATGCCAAAAGGGGTCCACACTCTGGCTTGGCAGCAAACAGCCTACCAACAACATAGGACATAATCAAAAAGCCAACAAGATAACCACCATCGGGACCCAAAAATTGCACGAAGCCAGCGCAACCTTGAGCAAACACAGGCAGCCCAGACAAGCCTTCAAGAAAATAGGCTGTGACAGCCATCAAAGCTCGCTGCGGGCCTAATAGACATGCGATAAAACCCAGAACCATCGTCTGAAATGTGAAAGGAACAGGAGAAAACGGCAAAGTAACAAAGACCTGTGCAGACAACGCTAGCAACAGGGAAGCAGCGATGCAAACCATGAATTCGTTAAACAAGGCACGGCTATTATCAAAAGTGAGAGCATTGATTTTCATGGAGATCTCCTTACGCTTCGCAAAAACAAAAACTTTAACTAAAAAGCAGTTCCTACGCAACGGATTTTAGTTTTTAGACCGCACCAAATCACATAATGCTGGTGGAAAGGGTTCCACATGCTGCCGCTGTGAACCAAAATAAGTGATGTTGGTATTAGAAATGTCCACGATATAGCGATTTACGCCTGCTGCCGCAATAGCTTTTAGAAACTCTTCGTAGGTCAGCTGATTGCGCTGAATACTTGAGATAGCTACTTTGACATCTTCTAGTTGCCACTCCGTTCCAACCGCCAATCGAAACCGCCTTGCAATATCGGAGGAACAGGTATCCGCTTGATGTTTTCCGAAATAGGTTGCCTGACCTGAAACAAGATCAATCTGATAGCTCACCACGCCCTCCGCAATCATAGCCAACAGGTGCTCAGGAAAACTGCGACCGGTTAGCAATGTTTCACGGTTGATCTTTTTTAGCTCTTGTATATGCATTGCTTATCCCCAAGCTGAATTGACAATAGTGGATGACGATAGACGACGGTGGACATTATGGACCTTACGAACTTATTTTTTCCATACCGATCACTGACATCCACGCCTATCTCTCAGCGCGGGAGCGCTGAACCATTTGGGATTTTTTATGTGGTTCTTTCAGTGCAAACCATGTGCTTGGATAATCTGTAAACCATGTGCTTGGATCATACCATGATATAGCCCAGGTCGAAGGACGAGCGTAGCGAGGACGAGAGGCCTGGGTCCATGCAAAAAAAGCAGCCGAGTTCTGAAAGAACGGCATAAAAGCACCCCTTACGAAATCAATCGATCCCACAATGCTTCTAAGGATGTCTTTGTCACTCCATGGTAGTACAATTGAAAATCGGACTTGCTATACAATATCCTCAATTCACGCAAAATGTAGAGCTTTGATTTCTCAGATAGCCTAGAAAGCCATGTATTTAAATTGTTGAATGACTTGTTCTCGATCCAATAACATGCGGCTACCACAAAGCAGTCCAGTAAGCCTTTATCATCAAGAATTCGGTTGTCGCCATCTAACGGAAATGCAAGTTTAGGTAGAGCATTCGAAACCATCAAACGGATATTTGAATAGACTTGAAAGCGCCATTTGGGCTCTTCCAAGATTTTAACTTTTTCGATGTCAGACATTTCCTCAACATAAGCTTCTACTTGCCATCTCGGTGGATAAACCTCGATATTGACTCGTTTTCGCATCTGGAACAACCAATCAGGCTGCTCTTCCATATGTCGAACAACTTGCTTCCAAAGACCTCTTGCTAACGAAGAATCCACTGATTCCAATTTGGAGGTAAAGATAACCAGGCTTGTTAATGGAGGTGGGTTCATTTGCAAACACAGATCAACCAACTCTTGGCATCTGTTCTTTCCTTCACCACTCGTTCCCAAAGAGCTAAGTGATTCAACCCTATCTGGAATCTTCTTTATGACCTCCAAGATGGCTATCCACTGCTCTGAAGTAGCCATGCAAGCCAAGTGACCCGCTAAAATGTCAGATGTGCTCAAATGCAAACCAACACACATTCCTGAAGACCACCATACCATACATGATGCCGTTTGTTCTGGTGTCAAGAGCTCTGCCACGCCCCGAACTTTGCAAACCAATCGATCCAACTTCCAGGCGGTTTCAGGACTCTTTTCTAAACTCTGCCATCGTTTACCGTCCTGAATAACGCTTTGTTTTATGTAGTCAGCCACTAAAGAGGCTGTTGATTCATTTTCAAAGCCAGCTTTTAGTAACTCGATAAAGTCAAAGGGAGTTAGCAATTCTTCCGTAAAGCAAAGTAAGCTGTTTGCATCTGTGTGCGCCATCACAGGAATGGTCTTTATCAACCCAACAAGCTCGTTCTTCATCTCAGCATACTGATCTAAGATCAGCCCACGGTTTAAAACCTGTCCCAGAATCCTTAGGTTAGGGACTGCTGCAAGAAAGCCCATCCAGCCCATCTGCTTCTTAAGATAGCTCACATCGTTCGCAAGTGTTTGCACTCTATTCAAACCTGCGGCTTCCAAGGAATCCGACTCTAATGACTTAATCAGAGCACTATCCTTTAGTGACTGATTAATATTAGCCAAAGAAGGACACCTGTTGCGCACCTCTTGAACATGTCCTTCACCGATAGCTTCCATAATACCCTTCTAAATGTTCAAATTTTTGAAGAGCATAATTAAAAGGACTGAAGCCGTCAATATTATTTAGATGCCTTGATAACTAGTTCGCTTTGATGATAAATCACCTGACCATCTAACTGAAGGGGAAAATAGTGGATATATCTCTCTACTAGCTGCCTTAAGAACTCAGTTTGGCGGTCGGTGGGAAGAAAGAGAAGAACAGCAGAAAAACCTGCTAGCCAGTCGGCCACATTACTTTTATTCACAAAGCTATGCGTAAATGGCTGCTCCATCACTTCAATATCCTGAAAACCGATTTGAGCCAAAAGTTCAGTACATCTGGAAAGCGTCAAAGAGCTTCTAGGATGCTTATACGTTTTGAAATAAGGCGCCCACTCGGAGCTACTTATAGTATCAATAAGAGCGCGAGCGGCTTTAGGATCTGCCGGACATGGACTGGTGAACAGGATTCTCCCGCCAGGCATTAGAGCATCATAAACCCTTGTGAAGAGCTCTTCATGCGGAGCCATCCAATGAACGCTGTTAAAACTTACAATCAGATCATATTCGTTTATATGAGTTAGAGACAGAGCGTTGCCCAAAACAAATGATAGGTTCTTGTAATATGGTACGTATTTTGATGTAGCATAAGAGATCATGCCCTGGCTGGCATCAAGACCTACAATTCTGCCTGAGGTTAATCTTCCGGCGATATTCGCAGTGATTTTCCCACTGCCACAACCAATGTCTAGAATGGACTCAGTGCCTGCAAGATCTAGTGTAGATAGAGCCTCTTCGGCTACGTGCCACTGAGGAGTGGAGTGGCAATCGTAGAACTCGGCCTCTGCTTCTGTGGGATATTGATCAACCACTGCTGCACAGGATGCTGGTAGAATAACCGCTAGATAAACCCAAAACCATTTAATCATAGTAGATCTCCCTAAGTTCATGCGGAAATCATAACATGGGGGCCATTAACAGAGAGTAAATTGTTAGCATTTTTGTCCTCAGCGCGGGAGCGCTAAGCCTCCTAATAGGTCAGGGTTAGAGTGTAAATTTTGTTGTTTTTTGAAGGTGAAAATTCGCATGTGTTTTTAACCCACTTCGTCGGTTAAAAACACATGCGAATTATTTACTTGCCTGGCTAGTTACAATGAAATCCTGAGCTACGAGGAGGCCTCAGCGCTCCTGCGCATAGAATCAAATTCACAGGTTTTGCATGGTTTCCAGAAAAACAGGCTTGAACGAACGATAGAGCTCTGGGGGTGCGGAAAACTCCGCATAGTACAATCGATCATTTAGGATGGTAAAATAGGTCTCACCATCCTCTGGGATATGCGCCACAGTATCCACTACCGTTTGATCACCATCTCGATGATAATAGACGACGTTGAAGATACGGCTAAAGCTTACCTGTAACCACTCCATACCTTTTATTTCCATGCGATGCATCTCATTGATCTCGAACTTAGCATCAAGCTCAAGGTCATCAACCCTTACTTCATCAACATTATCTTGATCGTCTTTGGCAAAGGTAAGCATAGGAATGCTTTCAGTCTCGCCATCCATCCACTGAATTATCTGATGTTGCAAGGTATCTAGGGTGGCATACTCTTGAAGTAAGGGAAACTCTACGAAAACAAATGAAACACCAACATCATCGGAGTAATCGAAGGCGACTACTTCCGGCACATTAACTAATAAATGTACCCAGCTGTCTGACACGCTGAGCTCATCGAAAGGAGCTTGAAGCTCAGTCGCAATGTTGACATTTTGTCCCGCGTTGATGATTCCACAGCAACAACAAAAAAGCAGGGCTAACGACATGTAAAATTTGTTCATGGACACCTTTCTACTACTGGAGTTTTCAAACCTTTCAAGTCAGGGGAATCTAGCACAACCCGACAAATATCGACAAGTAAAGTTTTAAATACTAAAGATCGTAGACCAAGCGAATGCAGGGATCTTCGTCACGCATAAGATCCATCTTGAGAGCATCCTCAGGTGTTATCCAGGTAAAACCTTTATGTTCCTTAAAATGTATTGCAACCTGCTGTGGAGCCTCTTGTGGCTTACAGCGAATCATGTGATAGATATAGTCAAATTTGGGATACTTAATATAGACCTTGCCCCAATACTCGATGGGGATACAGGAAATATCAAAACCAGTCTCTTCGCTGATTTCGCGCACAGCAGCCTGTAGAGGTGTTTCACCCCTCTCTAGTTTACCACCGGGAATTCCCCATTTGTTACCTTCAGAAGTGTGGTCTTGACGGTGTAATACAAGAATCTTGTCCTGATATTCCAGAAAACACCCTACGACTTCTACTCTAGGGTTAAAATCTTCCGGCTTTTCCAAAAAAATATCCGCGTATGATGGTGCTATGCATAAGATGAGCGCTGTTATAACACGACACAATAAAGACATTTGGGATCCTTATTGGAAACTTGCAATCTGTAACAATGCACGCATACTTTCGCGTACCAGTGGTTTGTCACCAGTGTGATGACTAAAAACCGCTAAATTGGCACTTTGATGAATAGCTCTTAATCGAGCTAACAACCATGTTTCGGCACTTATCTCACCATAAGTCGCGCGGAACAATTCCTGACCCTTGGGCGGCAGAAAACTGTGAATAATCGATAAATCCAATGCAGGATCGCCAATGTGTATATCACCCCAATCAATAACCCCCGCAAGATGGTGAGCATCGTCTAAGAGAAGATGTCTGATGTAAAAATCACCATGAACAATTTTAGAATCGTGTGGCGGCCGAAGTGCTTTTGCCTCTTCCAGCATATGCTGAAATGGCATAGTGGTGTCCATCAAACGCAACTGAACGATTTCCTGCAAATTCTGCTGGATAATTGGAAGAATACGCGCAACATTCAGCCTCCCCAGCATGTCCCCAGGTAAGTTGCAGTACTCGGCTTGATTTATTGGGACTGAATGTAATGTCGACAAAAAGGTAGCGAGGGAGGGTGCCAGCTTAATGCGGTCAGCATCAGATAAATCCACATGACATGCTGTACGCCCCTTGAGAAGCTCATAGCCACTAAAGGGCCATGGATAATCATCTGTCGGCATACCAAGCCACTTAGGCACGGGTATGGGAATGGATAGGCTCTCAGCAAGCTTGGGAAGCATACACGCTTCATGCCTCAAAAGAGGAACGGCGATCTGTCGTCTGGGGAATCGAAAGACAAAGGTATCGTCTACCAAAAAAGCCGTATTATCCCAGCCAACGCCTATTAACTTAATGTTTTGTGCACCCAAGTTGGGAAACTGCTCCTGGATCATCGCCAGGGCTCTTGGTGCTTCTACAATATGCTCTGCTTCCCACAATCGTGTCATGATTTACCGTGTAATTTTATCGTCTAAACAACCACAACAGCAAGTTGAGGAGAATCGTCAGGACTATGCTGATTAGCAAGGATGTCGCTAGCGGTATCCGTACATTGAAGTTACCCTTGCCTAGCTGAAAGTCACCAGGAAGACCACCTAGAGGCAAGCCTGCCTTAGCAATAACCCAAAGAGCCAAGCCAGCAACAATGACTACCGATCCGATAATCACAAGCCATTTTCCTATTAGCGTCCCGTCCATGCAAAGTAGTTTATGAGATTCCGGACTAAAATTCCACACATAACATTAAAATATTTACAATAGTGATAATTTACAACTAGATAATAAATATTTAATTTAGTTTATTATTTGTTTGATATAATTAGTTTTATCTAAGATACTTAGTGAGGTCTATTTTAATGGAACTACCTCCAAAATTGCCAGACTCACCACCGATTGAAAATGTCGGCACCCCGAGCAAGCTAGAGCAAACAGGGAAGGCGAATGAAGCTAAATTAGATGTGACCTCTAAAGCTAAAGACACTATTCGTGCAAGTTTCAAGGACCTTACATCAACCCTATCATCAGCTCAGCATCGCGCTCGTCCAACCGCGCAACGTATCGCCTCCGTGGTGATGAAAAAAATTGGCCTACAAAGATTAATGGGCGCTCCCGCTAAGCAAACAGGAGCAGAAGAGGGCCGAAGACTCTCAACCCCATCTATTACAAAGTTTGTCTTACCTAAAGATGAAATGGTCTCTCTGTCAAAGGGAATGGAGCAAGTCAAAATTCTGTCATCCCCAGAGAATAGAGCTAAACTAAAAGAGTTAGGAGAAAAGCTCACAAATGCTCAAGAGGTACTGGAAAACTGTCAAAACAGAGACATGAAACCAAAGTTGATGGCTGATGGAACTCTAAGGGCAGTTTATAGCCCTATGGGAATGGGGAGCCACAGAGGCAAATCCACAGAATCTGCGGATGCTCTCCATTACATAACAGATACTCTAAACCAAGCTGCTCAAGCAGGCGTGACCTCCGGCCTGTCGCAGACGCTTAAAGCCTTTTTGGCTCTGCCACAGCTAAGAGATCGTGTAGAATTTGACACAGATTTGGCCGTGAATCTGCAACAGACAATGCATTCTGTCTTTGAAGCTGATCGTTCCGCTCCTCCTAATGTAGTGAACAAAGAGGTCATGCTCGACAATCTTCTGGCAGGACACGCACCCACGGCTCACCTGCTACTGCAGACACATCAAAATAACCAAAACTCACGAAATCTGTTTAAAGATTTATCAGAAAGATTTGATGAAAAGCGGAGCGACCTCTCCCCTGCCGACATGATGACGGCTTTTAATAATATTTTAGACCTTGCAGATATGTACATTAGCGGTAAGGAAAGCTTGGCATTAGGCGGAAAGGTCAGGGATGATGCTAAAGAACAGCTGTCGACACTCGCTCAAAAGGCTATTAGATCTGGAGACCCTGAACTAATGGTGCGTGGCGAGAGCTTACAATCAGCGATTGATGCGGAGTTTACCAAGCGCGGAGTCTCTCCCCCTTCTTCTCGAAAGCTCCTACAACTGAACGAACAACTAAAGGAAACACCTACAGCGGGAGGAGTTATTCAAGCCCAGGCTGCCATAGCAGCGGCCTCAGCACGCGCAGATAGCAATGAAAAGCTCCCAGCTGCAATCGAAACACTAAAAACTACCTTAAGTGAAATCATCCCTACTCTAGACGTACCTTTCAGCTTTGAAAACCAAACTGCTGAAACAATAGCCGATGTTGCAAGTAGGGAACTAGATTCTATTTGGCAGTCTATCAATCCCTCCGAGTTCGATCGCCTTGCGTGGTCAAAACCAGACAAGGCTGACACCGCGCCCAATATTGTAAAGGCTACTGCAGCCTTCAATGGCATTTCTCAGTTAGTTCAACACCAAATACTCACATCCAAAGAACCCAAAGTCATTACCGAAAAAGTGATCGATGCGGCCTATATAGCTTTGAAAGAGGGTAAATTCGACAGTTCTCAAGCTTTGCTTTCAGGATTGACCGGGAATGCTACACACCGCCTCAAGAAAACTGTATGGAACCAGCTTGATCCTGCTAGTCAAAGTAAACTAGACGAAATGAAAGCAGTCTTCTCGACAGAAAAAAACTGGAAAGCCCTTCGAGCCGCAATTAATGAAGACAAGCGAGACACTCTTCAACCACAGCTAGGGCTCTTTCTTACAGATCTAACAAAAATAGACGCAGGAAATCCTGATTCTTCACGCCTACAGGATGGTGGAGAGGGCGTCAATCTAGCAAGAAATCGATTGATGCAGTCCGTTAAAGACGATCTCACCGGCCATATCAACCGTATCAAAGATCGCGGACCTGTAGCTCTCGATGCCAACTTCAGTGATACCCTGAAGCTATTAGCTATGCGTCAAGATGCATCAGAGGATGAATTATATAGGAAGTCCTTGGAAGTAGAACCGCGAGGCTCAGCAACTTAGATAAAGACTAATGTTCGATTTAGAATGGAACGTAACATAACTGTATGGTGTTAACATGAAGCGAATTTTGACATTTGCCTTGCTGTTGTTCGCTGCGGTGAACTTGCAGGTACTTCAGGCCGATGAGCTGTTTTGGTCGGGTCTCGTCGGATCCGACGGCACACCCGTGGAGGTGAAGCTAAACAAGGGCGATACCTACGTAATCGAAGCTAAGAAAACTATCTCGGAAGGTATCTGGGTAGAAAACAAAAAACCCTTTGCCAATGACGCATGCTACGAATTTAATGCCATGGTCGATGCTGATGGCCCCAAAGCGCTCCCTATTTTCAAATCATCAGCGCCAATAGGTGTATGTGATGGCAAATACCACGATGACCATGTTTACAAATCTGAGACCTTTGTAGCAGATGACTCACCTCTAAAACTCTGGGTGTTTGACACTGACTATCGCGACAACACCGGCAACTTCGAAGCTTCAATTTACAAAGTAGCCTCCGCTACCACTAATACGGATCAAACTATCAAAAAGCCTCAAGTCCTTCCTCCTGGAGGCTACATTATTGTAGTGAAAAACTACTTCCCTAAACTGCCTTCAGATATGAGCAAGGAGACCAAACCGGCTGCTAAGGAAGGCGACCCTCCTGAGCAGCTCAAGCCATCTGAATGGCTAGAGAAACAGTCTATCCAAACACTGGAGTGGTCCGCAGGTGATCAACCAATGATCTTATATGCTCCACCCGGATGGAAGAACCCTGCTGGAGAGAAAAAAGACCTTACGGCAGGCCTTAAACTATCCGCGCCAGCATCAATGGACCTCACCATCAAAGAGGGGACACCTTTGAACTTAGCAGGAGCCTTCCTCCTAGAAGTAGTCACAACCTACGATAGCAAAGAAGACTTTCTCAAGGCTATGCCTCCCAAACCTAGTGATGATGGAACCCCCGGCAAAGAACCGGAGATCTTGTTGATCGATGAAAATGGCTTAGTTATTTCAGACGAAACGAATGATATGGGTCGATTTGTGACCACATTCGGCCCTCTTGAACTAGGGTGGTCCGATAGCCGCAAAGAAGAGAACCGAGTCTTCTTCAAAGACTTGCTTAAATCTCTAGGCTGCTTCGTTGCAACTGCCGTTTACCAATCGTGGAATGCCCCACAGCTTAACGTGTTGCGTGAGTTCCGTGATAAAGTCCTACTCACAAATCCCGCAGGAGTACGTTTGGTAGGCTACTACTACCAGCACGGACCAACCTGGGCCAAAGACCTAGGCCATCGCCCATACCTGAGGGCATTTTTAAAACCGATCATTTCCAGTGTTTCTTTCGTGCTAGAGCAGATCAATCTGGACAGTGAAACAACACAATATGTGTTTCACAGCGCTGTCGATTGGTTTGAATGGGTTGTATCCCCCTGGACGGACCCAAAACCAGAATCGCAACCCAAGGAGCTGACCCCAGCCCCTGCAGGTTAAGGAGATCCGCATTTTAAAGAACTAAACGCAAAGGCGCAGAGTCGCCAAGCTGCAAAGAGAACAATAAAGAACATGCTCCTCTTTGTTTCTTGGCGACTCTCTGCGCCTTTGCGTTTAGTCTCCTCTCTGCTTACAGAGACCAACGATGGCCTTCAGCATGTACAGGGCGCATCACAAGCCCCTCTTCCTCACGCTGAACTTCCAAGGCGAATGCATATCTATCGATTTTGAGAACTTCTGCAAGGTCTTGAGCAGAACAACATGCGTTATTGGGGTCTTCATCGACCTTTCGCGCATTCGGTGAATTTTTAACACGCTCTAGATATGATGCTGGATCAGGAGAACGCCCTAATAAACAAGCCTCGAGGTAATCAGCAAGCGCTAAATCCTCGCTACCATCGTTTTGCCCTGTAATAATAAAACTCACCTGCTCAGGATCTAACGCCAAAATACGCTTTAAGGTGGCGTTAGCGACCACAAAACTAGCCGGAAGGATAACATCAGCATTAACTGCCGCAACGACACCCTGGGTACCTGAGGTTGTGCGTTGAACAAGCGTTTCACCTTTAATCTGATGTCCATCAAACTGTGAAGGCGAGTTGCCGAATTGGAAACCAGGAATAGGCTCTCCCTTAATTTCGCCCATTAACAAGTAATTAGGGTTCTTGGCGCGGTAATGGAATGCCTCATCAATCTTGCCAACAGTAACAATCTTATCCGCTCCCGCAGCAAATGCATAAGCAGCTGTAGTAAATGCACGTATTACGTCGATAACGATGGCTACACCACGCGCCTCTACACAATCCAAGCGATTAAACTTCTCTATTTTCATAACCTTACCTTTGTTTTCTAAAGGATATTACCAGAAAATCCTGATTTTCAAACAGCTAATGACAAAATTATTTTTAAATTTATATTTTTCTCAACTATAATAGCTTACATGAAGTAAATGAATTTGAGGTAGTTATGAAAATTCAATTGTTTACATCAACCGTGTTAATTCTGCTTATGGCGTCGTTTCCTATATGGGGAGAGGAAACTCCAACAGAACAAAAACCTGATATAAAGTGGCTTCCGAATAGCTTTCAAATTACGGGATACAGCACGCGAGAAAACGCCACCTGGAATCTAGAAACTCCTGATACCCACTATGGTTATATCACACGGGTACTGCAGGGAAACTGGCCAGAGTATATCCTCTACTACGTCAATGGAAAGATTCATGCAAGAGCAACCGTTCGAGAATCCATCAATGGCTCGGTAGATGTTGTGTCAAGCCTAGGTAAAAAACTAGGTAACGTAACGAACAGATTTTGGGTGTTCACTCCAAAATTAGACATCTACAATAATGAAGGAGAATGGTTAGCTACGCTCAAACTTAATTTTTTTGGAACCAAGGCTACTTTGTATCCTGCTGACAGCCAAGAGCCTATTGCAACGTTGACTAGGCCATATTTTGCTGTAGGAGATAAATGGACGGTAAACATCACAGATCCAGAAGCAATGCAAAACCTTGGCATTGACCCACGTTTAGTTATCATGGCTGTAGTCGTTCAAACAGACAAGGAATGGCTGGATAAAGAACGCAGTCGACAAGCCTGGCAAAAATTTTTCGAAGAACAAGCCAAGCGAAATGCACAAATTAACTTACAAAAGTCTGCAGCAATTTACGTGCCTATCACTCACCTATTGATTGTCGAACGCGATCACGAAACAGTTTCAAAAAACATACAAGTTCTTGAACCTGAAAACGCAGATGAAATTTTAGATAGTTATGTAGAAGTTGTCTCTGAACTTCAGGAACACGCAGAAAAACTTGAAGATGTAAACCCCACTAAAGCTGACTTTGAGGAAGCTCAGAGAGTTGCTGACGAAAAAATAGATGCGATTGAAGAAGCAATGGAAGCCAACGCCGCTGCCGATCCAGATCAGGAAGAATTGCTTCCCGAAGACCAAAGGATTATATCTGGTATAGAGTTAATCATGCCTTTGTTAGATAGCAATGAACTGACAGAAGGTGAAAAAGCCGCTCTAGTACACATGATGGATCGACAACTGGAGGAAGCTAACTAATCACTTCAGCATCGAAGCAAACTTCATATTTTGCTCAGGATCGCCAAACATGACGATAATGTCGTTCTCTTGAAGCGTAGTGGAAGGCAAAGGATTAGATAGCGTGATCGAGCCACGACGAATGACGAGCACTGACAAGCCATAATCGCGCCTAATTCCGCTCTGCTCTAGAGTGATTCCAGACAATGGTGAACCCTCGGGAAGGCGATAAGAAGCTATTTCCATATCTGTTAAACTGATGTTTAAGTCAGATAGCGTCACTTTTTCATCCAAAGAGGTGCGGAAAATTTGATATCCGTTAGAGCGCACTTCAGAAGTAAAATGGTCTATTTCCCCTTGAGGAACCAAATACTTACGTAGCACACGTGTGAAAATCTCTATGGATGTCTCAAATTCCTCGGCGATAACATCATCAGCCCCTAAATCACGAATAGGTTGCAATTCATGTAGGTAGCGGGTTCTTGTGATAAGGTAAACGTGAGGATTTTCGTGTCGAATAACTTCTACCATACGACGAGAAGCCACGGGGTCATTCACCGCGATCGCTACAGCGCGAGCGTCATGGATATCGACCTGCTCCAATACCGCTTCGTTGGTAGCGTCACCAAAAAAGATAGGCTCGCCCAAGGCACGCTCACGACGCACAGTATCGGGGTTAACATCTAAGATAACATAACGTATACCAGACTGTCTGGCTGCCCAGGCTAAATTACGCCCACATACACCATAACCGATGATCACAACATGGTTCTTGAAACGCTCTTCTGGAGGTGATTCCGGGCGTCCCTTACCCAATTTAAGCCTTTCCGGCAACTTTAAAGCGGTCACTTTATTGACAATCTCAGGGCCCATGGCAATCATCAAAGGCGTTAAAGCCATAGTCACAAGAGAAACGGCCAAGAATAATTGATAGTCGTCGGGAGACATCAGCCCATAAGCAATGCCATTGGTAGACAAAATGAAGGCGAACTCCCCTACCTGAGCCAAACCAATACCGGTAAGCAAAGCATTTCGCAGTGGGTAACCCATGGCCGAAATCACACCACCCGCTACCAAAAGCTTTACAGCGATAACTAAAACCGTGACAAAGAGAGTTGTGAAGGGGTGTTGCATCAAAAAGCCGGCATCAAAAAGCATACCGATAGATACGAAAAAGAAGCTGGTAAAGACCTGCTGGAAAGGTAAAATGTGACCTACCGCATGACTGGCGTATTCCGATTCGGCAATAATCAAACCAGCCAAGAAGGCTCCAAGAGCTAGCGACAGGCCGATACTCGACGTTACCCAAGCCACCGAAATACAGATAAATAGTACGCACAGAATAAACAGCTGATTGTTGCGCGTTCGAGCTATCTGATACAGAAGATGAGGAACGCCCCACTGAGCCAATAAGAAAACCGATAATAGAATCAGGATCCCTTTGCCCAAGTGCAGAAAAACTAGAATAGGGTCAATCGTTTCGGTTCCAGCTAAAAATGGTGCCATAAGCATCATCGGCACAACAGCGATGTCCTGGAAAATCATAATCGCCAAAATCGACTGACCATGCGGTGTGCCTAGCTGTGCACGCTCTTGCATAATGCGCAAAACTATTGCCGTACTGCTCAAAGCTACCAAAAAACCAAAGAATATAGAACTGCCTGGATGATACCCGGCTAAGCTAGCCGCCGCGGCTATCACGACGACCGTAAGAAAGACCTGGAAGAAGCCACCAATCAATACCAGCTTTTTGATACGCACAAGCTTAGCGAGCGAAAACTCCAGTCCAATGGTGAAGAGAAGCAAAACAATGCCTATTTCAGACATCATTTCTACTTCATGGAGCTCCTTAACCATTCTCAAACCGTGCGGACCGCAAAGAACACCAGTTAACAACAAACCCACAACCGCAGGGATACGCAGACGAGCACATACCAACAGCACAACGATTGAGAGGCCAAAGATTTTTGCTATATCTGATAAAAGCGGTATTTCCATAAGAGAGAAAGCTACCGATTTATTTTTTTTATTGCCACAGAGATCACGCTTCGACTTTAGACTTTTTGTGCCGTCCCTTTTTATACACGGAAAATTTTGAAAACGATATTCTGCACGACTATGTCTAAAGAGGAAGATAGATCATGGGAGAGACGAAGAATATCGGCGCAGTTGATGTGCTTCTAAAAGAAGATCGAGTTTTTGCTCCTAGCCCCTCCTTTATAGCCCAAGCAAATGTGCGCGACAATAGTCTTTACGAACAAGCCGCTAACGATCGAGAAGGCTTCTGGGCAGAATGCGCTAAAACCCTAGATTGGTTTAGGCCTTGGGATAAAGTTGTGAATTGGGAACCTCCTTACGCCCAATGGTTTTTAGGCGGCAAGCTGAACGCATGTTACAACTGTGTCGATCGCCATATTCACTCTGCAACACGCAACAAGGCGGCCATCACCTGGGAAGGTGAACTCGGTGAGCAGCGCACTCTAACCTACTGGGATCTTTACCGCGAAGTATGCAAGCTAGCCAACGTTTTAAAAAGCCGTGGCGTAGCCAAAGGCGACCGTGTCGCCATCTATCTACCAATGGTCCCTGAAGCTATCATATCCCTCCTCGCTTGCGCCAGAATAGGAGCCATTCATACTGTAGTCTTTGGTGGCTTCTCCGCAGACTCATTACGCGATCGCATGCTCGATGCGGAGGCTAAAGTGCTCATCACGGCCGATGGCGGCTACCGACGTGGCAATATCATCCATCTAAAGCAAATGGCCGACAAAGCACTTCAGGAATGCCCTAAAGTACAAGATGTGATTGTTGTAAGGCGCACAGGAAGAGATGTCGATTTCCAGGAAGGTCGAGATCATTGGTACCACGATCTTATGCACCATGCCGAGGCGCACTGTCCCCCGGAGCCTATGGACGCAGAAGACACTCTTTTTATCCTATATACGTCCGGAACAACGGGTAAGCCCAAAGGCATTATGCACTCCACCGGTGGCTACCTGGTTGGTGTTGCGGCAACACATAAGTGGGTTTTTGACATCAAGCCAGAGGATGTTTATTGGTGCACCGCCGACGTAGGCTGGATCACAGGCCACAGCTATGTCACCTATGGTCCATTAGCCAATGGTGCTTCACAAATCATCTTTGAGGGTACTCCCGATTGGCCTGAACGCGATCGCTTCTGGCGCATCATCGAGAAATATGGTGTGACCGTTCTCTACACCACGCCTACCGCCATCAGAACATTTATGAAATGGGGCACACAGTGGCCAGAAAACTGCAATCTATCCTCCCTGCGCTTGCTGGGAACGGTCGGTGAACCCATTAACCCAGAGGCTTGGATTTGGTACCAACAGCACATCGGAGGCAACAAATGCCCCATAGTCGATACTTGGTGGCAAACAGAAACGGGTGCTATCGTTGTTGCACCGCTACCCGGAGTCACACCTACCAAGCCTGGCTCCGCCACAAAACCCCTTCCAGGCATGAATGTAGCTGTTCTCAATGACCAAGGACAACCTATCACATCAGGCGGAGGCTACCTAGCCCTCACAGCCCCCATCCCATCTATGCTGAGAGGCATCTGGAAGGACTATAAACGCTATGAAGATACATACTTCAGTAAATGGAACACATCTACCTATTTCACTGGAGACGGCTGTAGATCTGACGACGATGGCTACTTATGGATGTTAGGACGCGTCGATGATGTAATGAACGTCTCTGGTCATCGTATAGGAAGTATGGAGATCGAAAGTGCTCTCGTGGCACATCCTGCAGTAGCCGAGGCTGCCGTGGTCGGAATTGACGATGAAATAAAAGGACAGGCGATTGTAGGTTTTGTCATCCTGAAGGAAGGGCAACTGTCCAGTCGTTCAATGGAAGAAGAGCTCAGAGAACATGTAGCAAAGAGCATTGGTGCAATTGCTAGGCCTCACCGAATTCTCTTCACCAGAGATTTGCCCAAAACACGCAGCGGGAAGATTATGCGAAGGCTACTCAGAGATATCGCCGAAGGCAGAGTCCTTGGCGATGTCACTACCCTCGCCGATGTGGCTGTGGTCGAAGATCTGAAACAAAAGTACGAAGAAGAAAATTAGAAAAATTTAAACGCAAAGGCGCTAAGTCGCAAAGAACCTATCTTCTTTGCGACTTAGCGCCTTTGCGTTGAATCCTTATCTCGCAACACGAGAATGGTAGTCACCAAGTATCAAGCGCACCAAAACAGCAAGCTCGCGATGTGGCGTCTTATTTAACGCATTAATAAGGGAATCCCCGCCAATACGCATTGGAGCTAACCTGAGCGCTACAGGATCATCCTTACGAACGCTACGGCCGCCCTTGCACTTTTCAGCCACCCAGTGATAGACAAATTTAGCAAAACTATAACGTCCTTGGGGCGACAAACGATCGAGGATATCCTTCAAGGATTCGCCATTGAACTGATACTTCTCTAAACGACGCGTTTCAGCCATCGTGGCTTTTTCTGGTGGAAGTGACTCTATAGTCACTTTAATGGAAGCGTTTTCAAGCCTATCGTCGACTGCAAAACCTTCACTTGCGTCAACAGGTGATAAGTTTTCATCCACCTCAAGCTCTGCCACGCGATCCTCAAGCTTAGCCTTAATTGCTTCTGAGGTTTTTATCATCTGCTGGAAAATGCTGAATTCAAAATGTTCGATCTCTCGTACTAGTTCTTGGCTATCAGCGTAAGTTTGCTTAATGTTGGTAAGCCCATCTTTGCACGCCAGAGCAGCACCAGAAATTGAATCCACTTTCTCGGCTAAACCCCTTAGCTCTTCATTACTTGTACTATTGATCAGACTATCAGCACGAATCATCGTATCTACAATCCCGCTTTCTACTTGTCTAAATGAGTCATTTACAGATCTCCAGTGATCTCCATAGAGATATTGAGATCCCGCTTCGCAAGCATTGGCTACTTTATCTGATAAAAAGCTGATTCCAGGTATCCAAGAAACCGAGATGGCCGCCGCACGCACTACGGCAGCACAGGGCTCAAAACGCCGAATGATCGGATTATAGACGACTTTCACGCCACTCGACATCTTGCCAATGGATTCAAGGGTGCGTATATTACTATCTATTTCATCGGAAACGAATTCAACTGTATCGATAAAATCGACTATTTCAAAATCTAACTCAAAAGATTCCATTTATACACCTTTATAGTTAATTATAGTAATAAACCTATTTAAAACTGTTAGATTACACTATTCTACTAGTTAAATCAATATAAATTAACATATTCAATATAAAATCTTTAATAAACCTTAAACAAAATAGATTACTATTATGTTTATAAGTAAATAATAACAAACTAATAGAGAGAGTTTATTAAATGGAAAGTCTATCACATAATAACCAGCAAATCCTAAAAGCCTACGCTCAAGAACAATGGACGAACCTTAGCCTGACTCAGCAAGCTCCTGACGATTCCTTTGGCCACCTAGTGAGCAGCGCCTGGAGCGCGTTTAAGGAAAAAGTGGGCCTACCAGGCGCAGAGCGAGTCGGCCGCGGCTTGGGTTGGGCTATGAGCCAAACACATGGCGCTACAGTCAGCAACCAAGTTATCAGCCTAATCTGCCGCAATCTAATTGAGCCAGACCCGCATGCCCGACATGGTGGAGGCGACTGCGGCACGATGCGCAGAGGCCTAGAGTGGATACAAGGGAAGGCGGAACCTACGTTCGAAGAGCTCGCTAAGCTAGCCATCACACCAAAAATCTTACCTCTACTCGAGACTCTAGGCATTGCCGCCGGCGGCATAACAGTTCCAGCCGTGATCGCTTTGGTCAGCTTCGTAGGGAAAAAAATATTGGCTTCGAAGAACGGGCACGAGGTTCTGCAGAACCTACCGAACCTAGGATCCCTGGTCCGCTATGATTCAGAAAGCAATAAGTTCTATGATGCAGCGGGAAACACCTTGTCCGACAGAGATATTAAGGACATCCGAGAAGTCATATACCGCTACGACATCGCCGCTCGCCTAATGGCTGCCGACCGCAATAATATCGCCGATTCCCTCAAGGACTATACAACTCTTACAGAAGACGGACAGATCGCTTACCTAGATGGCACGCCAATCAGCGCCTGCTCTAAAGACCAGGAAAGACTGATTAAAGTCCTTGAACGCCTAGAGGGCATCAACCCAACAGGCCGACATAAAGGAATTAGAAAAACTATTAACCTAATTGCCAAGCATATCCCCGCTCCGGAAAGACGGGAACCCGTTAGCCACTTTTTGACTATCCAGGATAGTGAGCAAGCAATTGTGCTACGAGATCTCGAGTCCGGAGCTGAACACCGGTTCGAAATGCTTTAAGCCTAGAAATCCATCCTAATCTCTCGGCCTCCCCGGCAACCATTGCTGTGGGAGGTTTTTCTTCCCCAAAGAGAAACTCGGGAAAAATGGTACCATCACTCTTATGTTGGATGGTGACAAATAAACTAGACTCTAAACGATACGCAAAGGCGCTGAAGTTAGAGGTCCTAAATAGCTCCTCCCACGTTTTCGCCTCAGGGACTATAACCGATTGCTTACAGGGATGATCGCTGAAATCAATATCCCGCCGAAACAAGCTTTCTGTGATAGTAGCTGGAATTTCAGCCGGGCAATCCTGAGAATAACGCCTTATGTAGTCAGTGAAGATCGACGAAGACTTGGTTACACGCACCATGACAGTGCCGATATAGTCACTATTCACGCGGAAAACGAAGGTGGAAATGTCACCATGGTTCAAACAACGACAAATAATCTCCATAGCTCGTTCGTTGAAGGGAATGGTGCCACAGACCGATAATTCCTGAGATAGTCTCACCGAGTTATCATTGGCTACCTTTAGACAAGACTCCCTAAAAGAAAGAAGGGTCCCCTTTTCACTTAGTACTTCAACACGCAATGACTGCATAATTACCGCTCTATTTAATTTAACAACACTATAGTTTATACAAATAAAATAATACAACCAAAAAATTTTAATTTTCTAAGATTCCTTAAAAGCATGTTAATTGTATAATGACTGTTAAAAGTGAATAGGAATCAATGTCATTGATATGGAATCGATTACAAAAACAGCATCATCAGTTCCTCAGGGAAATGCCGACGATTCGTCTTGCTCATATTCCGTTGCGCTGGATACATTGCAACTAGAGGGAGTACATTCCTCTGTCCGCACTAAATCCCGTAACGATGGAGAGTTATTCATGATGCGCACTGCTCTACTAACCCTATTGGCTAGCCTTAGTTTGCAAGGCAACGCTGTTGCCGCTGCCAACAACGCTAAAACAACACCTAAAAATGCGACCAAAGAAAACGCTGCAAGAAGCGTCAGGTCCGATTTTCAGGCTAAAACCTATCAGAACCTATTGGGAATGAAGGGTTTTTCTGATAAGGCGCTCACCATGCACTTCAAGCTCTATGAAGGCTATGTGAAAAACGCTAACTCCCTAAACGACAAACTAGCAGCTTTAGTGGCAGACGGACAGGATAAATCCCCCGAATATGCAGGACTAAAACGCATGTACGGCTGGGAATATGATGGAATGAAGCTCCACGAATACTATTTTGACAGTCTCGGAGGCGATGGTAAATTCGAATCCAATACAGCCTTAGCCAGAGCTATTGTTAAAGACTTTGGCTCTTACGACAAGTGGAAAGAGGACTTTGTCGCCACTGGCTTAATCAGAGGAATTGGCTGGGCTATTCTCTATTGGGACAATGAAAACCAACGCCTAACCAACGTATGGATTAATGAACATAATCTTGGTCACCTTGCGGGCAATAAACCTATTTTGACGATGGATGTTTTTGAACACGCCTACCTACCAGACTATGGTTTAGATAGAGCTCAGTACATCCAGGCTTTCTTCGAAAATCTAAATTGGAAGATTATTTCTGATCGTTTCGATAGAGCTGCGAGGAATGCAGCCAGACCCTGAATTGTAAACAAGGATGGGCAGTCATGTATTATTGGCCGAAGTGGATTAAGTATTGCGTAGTGTCTGCTAGCCTCATGCTAGCAGCACTTTCTACAGCGCTGAACGCGGCGCCGATACAAGGTAAAGTAGTAGAAGTCGTTGATGTTAAGCAGGTGCGAATCCAGTTACCTGATGGTCAACAGCCTGCTCTCGGCGACAAAGTCACCATCACTTTTGAAAAACCTGGCACCGGCACAGTTAAGCTGCAAGGTGTTTGGGTTGTCTCAGAAATTCAAGGCAACAACGTCAAAGCTAAGCTGCAAGGGGATGCCACTGGTGATGCTCCACAAATAGGTTTTAATGTCGCCATTGACTCTACAAATATGCAACAGCAGCAGCAGCAACAGCTTGGTGGACAAAACCAACAGCAACAGCAAAAGCCGCCAGAGCAACAGCAGCAACAAGCGACGGGCAATAAAGACGACCTGTATAATCAAGGCGAAAGCCACTATTATGGTCGTGGTGTACCGCTGAACTACCAAGAAGCGGTAAAATTTTATAAGCAAGCCGCTGAGCTTGGTCATAAAGACGCCGCACAACGTCTTGGATGGATGTTTGAAAACGGAGTGGGCACGACCAAAGACTATGCGCAAGCTATGGCATATTACTTGAAGGGCTCCGAGCTAGGTAGCGGCTTAGCCATGAACGGCGTCGGCTGGCTCTATTTTAACGGCTGGGGTGTCCCTCAGGACAGCGCTAAAGCCATTGAATGGTACCAAAAAGGCGCTAACGCTGGCGATGGCACAGCCATGGCCAACCTAGGTTGGATGTATCTTCAAGGATTCGGTGTTCCGCAAGACTATGCTAAGGCGGCCGAATGGTCCAAAAAAGCTGCGGACATGAACGTTGCATCAGCAGCGGCAAACTTAGGTTGGCTATATGAACGCGGCCTTGGTGTGCCACAAAGCGATACGGATGCCGTAACATGGTACCGTAAATCTGCGGAAAGCGGCAACCCGACCGGCCAAACTAACTTGGCATGGATGCTAGAAAATGGTCGTGGCTCAGCACAAAACTTTGAAGAAGCCATGAAATGGTATAAATTGGCCGCCGACCAAGGCTACTTACAAGCCTTCTCAAACATTGGCTCCATGTACCAAAATGGTCGTGGTGTAGCCAAAGACTTTGCCAAAGCAGGCGAATACTATAAGCAAGCAGCCGATAAAGGCTATGCTCCTGCTCAGGTTAGCTATGGCTACATGCTGCAGTATGGCCAAGGCCTCCCTGCAAACCTACAGGAAGCTGCTGCTTGGTACAAAAAAGCTGCGGACCAAAACTATGATCTTGGCCTCTCTAACTATGGTTGGATGCTAATGGCAGGCCAGGGTGTAGGACAAAACTACGGTGAAGCTATTGTCTATATCCAAAAAGCTGCTGATCTTGGTGAAGCAGGAGCGCTGAATAACCTTGGCTACCTTTATGAAAATGGCCAGGGCGCACCCAAGGATATGACAAAGGCCTATGAATTCTACCGCAAGTCAGCGGACAAGAATAACATGTATGGCCAATACAACACCGGTCGCTTATTGCAGATGGGTGTTGGAGTCCCACAAAACCAATCTGAAGCCATTGAATGGTATAAAAAAGCCGCTCAACAGGGACATGCTGACTCACAACAAGAACTTCAGAAACTAGGCCAAACCTGGTAGAGAAGTTTGTAACCACGGAGAGCGCGTAAAATCGCGCAATCCGTGGTTGCGCGCAATAAGTTAAATCGCATATAGTGGCTGTCACCAACACGCGGCCATGGCGGAATTGGTAGACGCGCTAGATTCAGGTTCTAGTCGGGGCAACTCGGTGGATGTTCGAGTCATCTTGGCCGCAATTATCATCATAAGTAGCTATGCCGGACTTCTCGCGAAAGTTTGCTTTAGTCGCCAATGGACATATTGAAAACTACGCGAATACCGCTCGTCAACTTAGCGAATTCTCTCACATCATAGCAGTCGATGGTGGCCTAGATCATTGCCACAAGATGAATATTAGACCGTTTGAAATTGTCGGCGATCTAGATTCTGTCACCCCAAAGACATTAGACCTTTATCGCGATATTCCCCTTCATCAATACCCTTTCGACAAAAATGAAACGGATTTAGAACTAGCAATAGCGCGAGCTAAGCCCTCTTCTGATAACCATGTTGTTGTTTACGGCGCGATGGGCCTGCGAATGGATCATTCGGTAGCTAATCTATATTTGCTCGCCCGCTATCCAGGCTGCCTTTCTTTTGAATCCGACACAGAAATTATTTTTGCCATAGATGGGACCTGTCAGATAAATACTCACGCAGGACAAATCATTTCTCTACTACCTCTCGGAGAACCAGTAGAAGGCGTTCAAACTTCAGGATTGCGCTGGGAGCTAAATAACGCCACGCTAAACAGCAGCTTCTTGAGCGTTTCCAATGAATGTTTAGGCAGCCAAGTGGCGATCTCCACCCATAGCGGCACTCTCTTATGCTACCTACAGCGGTAATGGTCCTTATAGACCTTATGAGGCAATTGCAGAAGTCGTTATTGGCGTTTTTTTATGCCGTCCCTACAGGACTCGGCTGCTCTTATTCATTTACCCAGGCCTACGCTACGCTCCGACCTGGGCTATGTCATTTCGACCCTTCGGGCCTGAGAATAGTCCTAACGGCCTGAAAGGCCAGCATGTCATAGCCCAGGTCGCAGTGCGAGCACAGCGAGCACGAAGGCCTGGGTAAGGCAGATACGACGATCGAGTCCTGAAAGGACGGCATAAAATCGACTTATGCAATTATCTCTTATGGACTAGGCCAGGTCCACTCAGTGGATAAGGTAATTTGGTGTGAAAGATCTATCGAATATCCTACCTTGAATTCTTATCCTCATTAGTATACCTTATAGTCTCATTAAGAGCGCTTTTGGATCGGTAATTCATGTTTAAGTATGATATCAAAAAAATTCGTAATTTCTCCATCATTGCTCACATTGACCATGGCAAGTCAACTTTGGCCGACCGGCTGCTAGAGCTGACCCACACGGTTGCCAAACGCGAGATGCAAGAACAGCTACTGGATGACATGGATCTCGAAAGAGAGCGTGGCATCACGATAAAGGCACACCCAGTGACGATGAACTACGTCGCTCCTGATGGTGAAACCTACCAATTCAACCTCATCGACACACCTGGACACGTAGACTTCACCTATGAAGTATCGCGCTCTTTAGCGGCCTGTGAAGGAGCCCTGCTAGTTGTTGATGCCGTTCAAGGCGTCCAAGCACAAAGTCTTGCCAACGTCCTTCTTGCCTTTGAACGCAATTTGGAAATTGTCCCTGTCATCAATAAAATCGATCTACCTTCCGCTGATGTCGAGGGTGCCAGACAACAAATTCATGATGTGATCGGTATCGATGCTACCGATGCCATTTGCTGCTCAGCAAAATCAGGTATTGGATGCCTTGAAATCTTAGAGCGTATCCTGCGCGATGTACCGCACCCTGTCGAACCTGAAGATGACCGCCTGCGAGCACTAGTTTTTGACTCTCATTACGATACTTACCGCGGTGTTATGGTTTACGTGCGCATCATAAGCGGTAAAATTGTCAAAGGCGATCTCATCCGCATGATGGCCTTGGATAAAACATTCGAGATTTTAGAAATCGGTGTCTTTTCCCCCAAAGAAAAGCCCGTAGATATTCTAAGACCAGGTGAAGTAGGCTATTTCACTGCAAGTATCAAGAATACTGCCGATGTTAAAATTGGCGATACTGTTACACACCACAAGCACCCCGCTGCAGAAGCGCTTCCTGGCTTTAAAGTGATTCAACCTGTCGTATTCGCAGGCATCTACCCCCTCGATTCCAGCGACTTCGAAATGTTGCGCGACGCACTGGTTAAACTTCAGCTTAACGACTCCGCCCTGCATTTTGAACAGGAAAGTAGTACAGCGCTAGGCTTTGGCTTCCGCTGCGGCTTCTTAGGCTTGCTGCATTTGGAAATTGTATTCGAACGTCTGCAGCGTGAGTTTGACCTCGATGTATTGTCCACTGCTCCGAGCGTTATCTACCGCGTTCATCTTGCCGACGGCACGATGAAGGAAATAGATAACCCAGTTCATTATCCAGACCCAGCCATCATCAAGATGATCGAGGAACCATGGGTGACCTGCCACATTATGATTCCTAACGACTATTTGGGAGCCATCTTAGCCTTAGGCATGGAAAAACGCGGCGAGTGCACCAAGACGGATACTATGGACGCACACCGTCTGATGCTAACCTACCGCATGCCGCTGTCCGAGATCATCGTCGACTTTAACGATAAGCTAAAGTCAGCGACCAAGGGCTATGGCTCATTCGATTACGAATTTGCCGACTACCAGAAAAGCGATATCGTCAAGCTAGAAATTCGCGTAAATGAAGAGCCTGTTGACCCCTTCTCATGCCTTGTACACCGCTCAAAAGCCGAGTCCAAAGGCAGAGCCATCTGTGCTAAACTTGTAGAAGTTATCCCTCAGCAGCTCTTTAAAGTACCCATCCAAGGTGCTATCGGTGGTAAAATCGTGGCCCGAGAAACCATTCGAGCCATTACCAAAAACGTCACCGCAAAGTGCTATGGAGGCGATATATCCCGCAAACGTAAACTGTGGGATAAGCAGAAAAAGGGCAAGAAACGTATGAAAGAGTTTGGCAAAGTGACCATACCTCAACGAGCCTTTATGGAAGTCCTCAAAACCTAACGGAGACGCCCATGACAACAGTTATGGTAGTCGGGGGACAATGGGGAGATGAAGGCAAAGGCAAATTCGTCGACCTCCTGGCAGCCGAAGCAAAGCACGTAATACGCGCTCAAGGTGGCGCTAATGCAGGCCATACTATCGTTATCGGCCATGCCGAATACAAGCTACACCTCGTTCCCTCCGGCATTTTAGAAACAAGCCCAACATGCTATTTAGGTGCCGGTGTCGTCCTCGATCCCGCCATCTTGCTAGACGAAATCGAAATGCTTGCAAAAGCAGGCATCAAGGTTAAAGGTCGCTTCTGGATCTCCTCCAAAGCGCACCTCGTTATGCCATATCATAAACTCGTCGATAAACTATCTGGGGGCCGCATAGGCACCACAGGGCGCGGAATAGGGCCCTGCTATGCCGACAAAACCTTGCGAATCGGTATCCGTGTCGGGGATCTTATCAATGCCGAGAGATTTAAAACAGTTCTCCAGCAAACCCTAGCAATAAAAAATCTAGAACTGGAAAAAATCTACAACACCACTCCAATAGCCTTTGACACACTTTACAACGAGTATATTGGCTACGCTAAGCAGCTTGCGCCATATATCGCCGACGTCGAACAAATGATCATGCAAGCCAGACAAAAGAATGAGAATATCTTGCTGGAAGGCGCCCAAGGAACCTTGTTAGACAACACGTTTGGTAGCTACCCCTTTGTGACAAGCTCTTCGACCTGTGCAAGCGGCATCTGCCTTTCGGCAGGCTTGGGACCCAAGCATATTAATCACACTTTAGTCATCCTCAAGGCTTACTGCACACGTGTCGGCTTAGGCCCTTTTCCGACCGAAGACCCCACAGTCGTTAAAGCTGACCACGTGACCATACGCGAAATAGGCACTACAACAGGACGAAAGCGTCGCCTCGGCTGGTTTGATGCTGTCATGGCAAACTGGGCGGTACAACTTAATGGTGCCGATGGCATCGCCATCACCAAACTTGATATCCTGGATGACGTAGAAGAAATAAAAATATGCTCTGGCTATCGCCTGGATGGAAATGAAATCCACTATGTGCCGTGCAATACAGACGATTTGGCTCGTGTTGAACCTATCTACGAAACCATGCCAGGCTGGAAACAACCAACCTGCGATCTAACGCATTATGATCAACTGCCCGCAGCTGCTAAAGCCTACTTAAAACGCATTGCTGATCTTAGCGGTATCCCAATAGTTATGATATCGGTCGGACCCGAACGCTCCCAAACCTTAATAATTTCCTCCCCTTTTGCTAATAAGGAGCCCCTGTGACACATACCTCTCTGCAACCTAAACACTTCTCGCTCGAAGATATTAAGGAAATTAAGAAATCCGACGTTCCTCGTCACATCGCTATTATTCCTGATGGCAATCGCCGCTGGGCAACCCAAAGCAGCCAAAACCCTAATTCAGGGCATAAGGAAGGTTCAAGAGCTGTTGTCGATCTGGTAGAGTCCGCTGCAGAACTCGGCGTGAAGACTCTTACGCTCTATACTTTCTCCACAGAAAACTGGCTGAGACCTAAGGAAGAAGTCGATTTTCTTATGGAGCTTCTCGAGGCTAACATCCTCGAATATGGCGGTCCCCTTACCGAAAATGGCGTCAAATTAGAAACGATTGGTGACCTTTCAGCTCTTTCACCAAAGCTACAAAAGTTACTAGCGGGTGCTAAAGAGAAAACCAAAAACGGAACTCTCTTGACGGTTGTGCTAGCCATCAACTATGGTGCCCGCGATGAGATGTGCCGCGCAATTCGCCATATGGTTGCTGATTGTAAAGATGGAAAGTTAGACGAAAGCAGCATTAACGAAAGTACTGTTTCGCAATACCTAGACACCGCACCTTTTGGCGATCCCGACCTCTTTATCCGAACCAGCGGAGAAATGCGCATAAGCAACTTTCTCCTTTGGCAATTATGCTATACCGAACTCTATATACCAAAAGTTCTCTGGCCGGACTTTACTCCAGCTCTCCTTCTTGAAGCGGTTAGAGAATTTCAACACAGAAAAAGGCGTTTTGGCCTATGACAACCAAAGCCTCCGATAGTCTTCTCATGCGCATTGTGATCGGCACACTCGCAACCATCTTGTTTGTGATCATCGCCGATCATGCTCACGGACCGAAAATGCCATGGGTCTTTCTTGCGATCCTTGCTCTTATCGGAGGCATGGCTCTCTGGGAATATTACGAGATGACAGTAGGCATGGGTTTCCGCCCAATGATACGCACAGGCATCTGGAGCAGCGCACTCTTCTTCCTGGCAGTCCTTCTGCAAATAGGGCATCCTTCACTATACTTCCTACCCGCAGCAGTGCTATTGCTCTTATTGATAACAGCATTTGTCCTACAGCTAACCCGAGACGTCAAAGACCCAGTTTCTAATCTGGCGGTGACGATTTTTGGCTTCGCGTACATTATTCTTCCGTTGTCTTGCATCCTATGCATCACCTATCAGTTTTCTTTTGGCAATTTGTGGCTCATCTATCTTGTATTCGTCACTAAGATCACCGATGTTGGAGCCTTTATTGTAGGTAAAACAATGGGCAAGCATCTATTAGCACCCACGGTGAGTCCCAAAAAGACGATTGAGGGTGCCATCGGCGGCTTTGTATTCGCCATAGGACTGAGCTTAGCAATTTTATTTTACTATGATCATGCCACCTCGGTAGGCCCATTTAACACACCACTCCTAGTCGAAGCGCTTATCCTGGGTATCATTATTAGTGCCTTGGCTCAGCTTGGGGATCTCTCGGAGTCTCTGCTCAAACGTAATGCCGGGATTAAAGATAGTAGTAGACTGCCTGGCCTGGGAGGCGTGCTCGACATTATGGACTCCCTTATCTTCACAGCTCCAGCTCTATATGTCTACTTGCTCATTGTGGCCGATAAATAGCTTTCTTGATAGGCTAACGATAAATTGGACCCAAGGATAATGCCATGATCATCACAATTGACGGCCCTGTAGCCACCGGAAAAAGCACCATCGCCAGAAGATTAGCCGAATCCTTGGGTTTCATCTATTTTGATACAGGCGCTATGTATCGCGCGCTAACCTATCAGATTCTGAAGGAAGGCATCGACATCAACGACTCAGCTGCTATGGAAGCGTTCCTGCAGAAGCTTGACCTTGATATTCGCATCCGACGCAATGGCAAGGCCTATTGCATCAATGGCGCCGATGTTACCAATGAAATCCGCAGTTTAACTGTCACATCTGCCGTCTCTCGCGTTGCAGCCATCCCAGCAATTCGTGAAAAGCTAGTAGCCATCCAGCGACAACTCGCCGAAGGGGTGAATGCCGTTTTTGAAGGCCGTGACATGGGCACGGTGGTATTCCCCGATGCAGACCTAAAAATTTTCCTCGAAGGCCGATTAGATGTCCGCGGACAAAGACGACTAGATGAGCTAAAACGCACGCGCCCTGAAGAGGCTAAAGACCTCACCCTTGAGCAGTGCATGAAAGAAATTAACGACCGAGATGAGTTCGATTCAAAACGCGCTGTCGCGCCATTGGTTAAAGCTAAAGATGCTTTCTCTGTAGACACTTCTGACATGAGTGTAGATGAGGTTGTCTTCCAGATCTTCGAATGCAAAGACCAAGTGAAAAGTAAGAAAAAACAGGCAGAAGCTTCACAAACTTCAGATGCCACCTAGCGCCGTGATTCATTTTTTTACCACAGAGACACAGAGGCACTGTGGTAAAAAGTTCTTTCTAAACCCGCGTCAGAAAGCTCTTTGCCATCACAAGGTCTTCTGGTGTGGTGATCTTTAGGTTGCTATACCCACCTTCCACAAGCTTCACAGGGTAACCTATAGCTTCAACTAGCGAAACATCATCGGTTACTTCTAGATTGTGCTTTAACGCATGTTCAAAAGCGGTACGCAGCAGAGCTGTCTTGATGGTCTGTGGAGTTTGGATCTCCCACAATGTAGATCTATCTAACGTTTTATCAACAAAACAATCGCCACGACTCTGCTTCACAGTAGCCTTTAGCGGCACAGCAGCTACCGCAGCTCCATGCTCCTCCGCAGCGTGAATACCGCGTAGAATCATGTCTCGATTAATTAACGGACGTGCAGAATCATGTATAATCACAATATCGCTATCCACTGAAACCTTGCAGAAGCCATTATAAACCGAATCTTGCCGTCTTGGGCCTGGAAAGGCGAATAGCACATCGGGTTCTGAAAAGTCCTTTCGATAGACTTCTTCGCAGACAACCACGATTTCATGGATTTCAGGCATACTCTTAAACAAATCAAAGCTATAGCGAGCAACACATTTGCCAAGCAAAGGCAGGAATTGCTTTGGAGTAGTGCTGCGCATACGCGTGCCAACTCCTCCAGCCAGTAAGATAGCACTCACTTTAGTCATGTTTCACCTTGAAGGGTAATAAACGTTAACTCAGGACTTGCTAATAGGCGGAAACGCAGTGTAGCGCCTAGCCCTCTGTTAATATGTACCCACCGGTCGCCCTCGCGGAATGTGCCACGAACATACTGGGGGTTTTCTAGAACAACAAAACGCTTGCGCAACCAGGGAAGATTAATCTGGCCGCCATGAACGTGCCCACATAAAATCACATCGCCAGGATGCTTGAGTAGCTTAGGAATACCGTCTGGATTGTGCGCCAATACAATGCCGGGATAGCGCGTATCGTAATTCTTAAATGCCTTTTCAGCGTCGAAGCAGTTAGCAATATACTCCCCCAATCCAACAACATTGATGGCACTATCGTCAATCTTCACACATGTGGATTGGTTTTCTAAGATCTGAAACTGGGTTTCTCTGATGAGCTCAGATAGCTCCTGATGTGGATCCAACCCTCCTTTTAAGCGAGGGGACATCTCACCGGTAACCGATAATCCACAGAAAATGCGTTTAATGCCCTTAAATTGATCGATCGGCACCTTCGCCATGACATCATATTCACCACTGGAATTTACCGCGACGTAGGCTTGGTAATCGTGATTTCCAAAAATACAGTAGCATCCATGGGTGGCCTGAAGACTTATTAAAAAACTCTTCATGCGCGGGCTATCGTAGATTCGAGAGTGGCAGAGAAAGTCACCAGTGAAGACTATTAGGTCTGGTTTCCAGCTATTGATCTTTGTAGAAACGCGCTTTAAGAAGCTGTCTGTCACACTAGAACTCATGTGAAGATCGCTAAACTGGGCTATCTTTAAGCCATGTAGGGATGATGGCAGACCCGCAATCGGCAGGGATAAACACGTAGTGGAAATTAGGTTTGGCTCAATGAATCTCGGCCAAATACCGACTATTGAAAGTACACATCCAACGTCCCATAGATATTTTACTGCGCGTGCACGCCTTGAGAGTGGCATGTGTGTCGTTCCAAGCATTTCAGAGATAAGTAAACGATATGATGGCTTGGGAACAAGAGTGATCCTAAGCCATCATAAAAAAAGCACCAGATCAACGAGCGCTATTTAGCAGCTACGTCGTCCTTAATGTGCTTGTTAACTTTTGCGTTCATTTTGAACATGTCGGTAGCTTCTTTGCCGCCAAATACTTTCGCCAACTTTTCATCAGGCTCAATGTTGCGGCGATTGGTCTTAGACTGAAGATCATGCTTCTTAATGTATTCCCAAAGCTTCTTTGTCACTTCTGTGCGGGGCATTGGGCCTTTACCGACGATTGCTGCCAATTCATCGCTCACACCCACTGGCTTCATAAACGCGGAAGGCTTTTTAGCTTTTGTGGTCATCTATTTGCTCCTTGCTTTTGTTGTGATGTGGTTAACCATCATCCACGGGAAATCTCTATCCTGAGGATAAGAACTAGGGCACTTTGTAACGAGGTTAGCATTTTCAAGTCAAAACAAACCTTCACCGACTTCTCCTAGGCGCTACCTCGGGTGCTCCCTAGATTGAACGAAGAGGGTTGAACTTCAGTTGTATAACACTTTTCGGCCACAACGAAAAAAAAACCTCACATGGCAGGTACTCCTGATCGTCCATGAATGGTTAGTTAGAACGCAGAGGCAAAAAATACAGGCATCACTTACACTAAAAATTTTTACAGACATGAGATGCTATGGGAATTGAATTAGATACACAAATTGAGTGCCTAACGCAGCTACAGCAAAAGCTTCTTTCCGCCACAACTCTGCAACAGCGCTTGGCAATTATTAATGCCGAAGAGGCTGTGAAGGTCTTTTTAAGTAAAGCTATAACGGTGTCTCAGTTTTTAATTAGCGCTACTCCTGAAGAGCAATATGTCTTAAAAGCTATTACAGCCATCGGACAAGGCCCAGTGGTCTTAAAATTGCCTGAAGAATCCGATGAGTACTTCCCACAACTAAAACACTTAGCAGACCTACTGTGGCCAACAGAATGCTTCTATGATGTCCTTGGCGGTATTGTAGGATACTACCTTACAATTTTGAGACTGATACGTGGTGAAGACTTGGGCCCTTACGCTGATCAGGATGTTAAATACTACTCACCGCCGGAAATCGACATCCGCGAATGTACTCCCGAGGTACGCGATTCAATCATATATGCCATACAGCACTTTGGTGAAATAGGTGAAGTCTATGTTGTAGGTGGTGCTGGAGACCGTTTAGACCTCCGTGACAATCTGACTGGCGAACCGCTCCCCGCTGCACGTCTACGCTTTCAAGGTCGCTCACTATTAGAAGGCCTTATTCGCGACCTACAAGCACGCGAATACCTACATTTTAAGCTACAGGGCAAGCAGCTGGTGACACCAGTTGCGATGATGACGTCAGACGAAAAAAATAACCACCATCACATTCTAGAAATCTGCAAAAAGAATAACTGGTTTGGCAGACCTCAAGATAGCTTCAAACTCTTCAGCCAACCCGGCGGCCCTGTCGTCACCGTTTCTGGAGACTGGTCGTTAAAATCTCCGCTAACCCTTACCATGAAACCTGGTGGGCATGGAGTTCTATGGAAACTGGCGGAAGATCTTGGTATTTTTGATTGGTTTGAGAGTCACAAACGACGCAAGTTGCTGGTGCGGCAGATTAACAATCCCGTAGCATGCACAGACTATGGCGTCTTGTCCTTTCTAGGTTTTGGCCTCAAAGGCAACAAAGGCTTTGGCATGGCCTCCTGCGAACGCCTTGTCAATAGACCTGAAGGCATGAGCGTACTGATCGAAACACAACAAGACGACACCCTTGAGTACCGCATTAGCAATATTGAGTATACCGAATTCGACAAGAGGGGCATCCAAGATATCCCCAAAGACGATTCGACCGAGTGCTCATGCTTTCCAGCCAACACCAATATCCTACTAGCTGACATCGCTGTGGTGCGGCAAACTATTGACAAATGCCCGCTTCCAGGCCTGTTAATCAACATGAAGACCACAGCACCGTTTTTGGACAGCGATTGGTCGTTGAAAGAGGTTCCAGCAGGACGTTTGGAAACAACCATGCAGAATATCGCCGATTGTATCATCGATAACTTCCCACAACCGATACCTACTGATAAACATGAAAATCTGCGAACGTTTGCCACCTATTATGATCGGAAAAAGACACTCTCAACCACAAAAAATAGCCTGAAGGATAAACTTCAGGCTGTCGGGACTCCAGAAGGATGCTTTTACGACGTCCTGTGCAATCATCAAGAATTGCTAGAGAAATATTGTAAGTGGACCCTGCCCACACTTGGTAATTTAAATGACTTCGTACAAAATCCACCATCCTTCCTGATTCAATTTCACCCAGCCCTTGGCCCTGTCTTTGCAATTATTGCTCAGAAGCTTCGTGGTGGTTCCATGGCAAAAGGCTCCGAACTCAGAATAGAGGCCAGCGAAGTCGATATGGAAAACCTGCATCTAGACGGCAGCCTAAACATTATCTGCGACCACGTTCTAGGTCATATTGATGACTCAGGACAAAATGTGTATAGCAACCGCGGGGGCAAGTGTACGCTGCACAATGTTACCATACAAAACCGCGGCGTAGATTATGAGCGCAGCGGACCTTTCTGGCGTCAGGAAATTGTGCGAAATGAAAGTTTTCACATTGTTCTGCATGGCAATGCGGAATTTCATGCTGAAAACATCACTTTTATCGGAGATCAGTCCATCGAGGTTAGTGATGGAGAACGCTTAGTAGCCAAAATGGCGGACGATGGTGATATCGTATTTGAGAGCCATCGCATTTCCGCTCCAACATGGTTCTGGAAATACAAAGTGCAAAATAGTGAGATTATTCTGACAAAAATGAATGCGTAAAGAAAGTGGAGCGCGGGACTTGTCACCGCACTCCAATATATCACTCTATACCAATAAAGGTATGATGCCAGCCTGGCAACCATAGACAAGGCCAAAGCCAAATACAAGGTAACTTAATCCCAGCAGGATTCTTTGCGCTGTAGGATCTTCGAGCTTCAAAGCAGTTAGACCAAGTAGCAATGCGCCAGTAACCGTTACAGTCACAATACCTGCGCTAGATCTTAGGAACTCTACAGCACCATTGATCAAAGGTTTACTTAGTTCCCAGCATGCTTTGACCACTTCGAACAAAAGAACAACCCCTTCTTTCGCTATCTCGAACCCTTTGCTTGTCAAAACTAACACTTCTCGACCTAGCCATTTCGACCAGTCTTTAGCAGCTGCAAAGGCAGAGCTAATGCCATCTTTCACCGGATCTAAATCCATCATCATATGTCTGGCATCTGCCACTAGTGCGTTCATGTCTTCCTCCCAAAATCCATTTTACACGTGAAGCGAGGCAGCCTTACCACCCCGACTTAATGATACATAAAGTCATAGACTATAAAGGTTTTCGCAATTTTTGGGAACCCCGAGAGTCAGGCCACAATAGTGGAAATTTTATTAACGCAGAGGCGCAGAGATATTCTTACACATAGGTTTTTTTGATAAAATATCTTGATGAAAGATCCAGCCGCGAATGCGGCTAAAGCATGTAGCCCCAAGCGTTAGCGTGGGGTGGAAACAGCAATTTATTATGATCCGTGTGAACGGCGACAGAGATGATTTGTGATTCTGTCGCCGTGTTCACGGCTAGATGTCAATATATCGCATACCCCAAGCTCACGCTTGGGGCTACATGCTTTAGCCGCATTCGCGGCTTAATTTAATTTTGTCAAAAAAATTATGCGTAAAGATCTGTCGGCGCCTTTGCGTTTAAGTCCCTATACAGGGTCGCAGGCATCCCGAACTCGGTCTACGAAAGGACAACCCTCACAACTGGATTCGTAATGAACGCAAAAATCATTATGGATTTGGAAAGCACCCTGTTCGTAGATAGATTTGCGTAACAAGTTGCCATTTGTCATCTCTCCAAAAAAGCGGTGTACCAAATATTCCCTTTTTCCGCTGGCGGAGGAGCTAAATGCACCATAAAAATCTTCAAAAACATCGGCTTGATCACCTGTGCCATAGTTAATAAGAATATATCCGTTCAGCAAAGGTAAAAATGAATTTACTAAGAATAGCTTCTGAAGATCCTCTCCAATGAGACTTATAGGTTCCTTTGCGACCTTGCTTTCAAATAAGTACTGGTTGGACCAATACCTATCTTCATAGCTTGGCATGAGTTCCAAAAGGTCCGAGCGCAATCTAGTGAGATCTTTGGCCTTTCTACACTCTGACCACCTTGCATTCCATAAACTTAAACAACGGTCATACAAGCCAGGAAGTCCAGGATCTAACACCATCTTACACAGTGCTACAAGCCGCCTTACAGGATGGTTTAACGGACGTGTCTGACCAACCACCAGTGTAAAAGAGGTAGTAATAACTTTTTCTTGTCCTTCCCAAATTTTTAAGATCCGTCGATACTCCACAGATTCCTGCCAACGCGTCACAAATGGTTCTTTGAAAAAGCCCGTGACTCCCATGGCAAGAGCCAATAATGTATCAAAATCTTTTGAAGGCTGCTGGCGTAGCCATAGGTATAATTGTTTGAATACATCAGCATTTGCACGGTATCCCAGGGCCATAGCCATTCCGCACAGCAATGCATCGGCATCGTCGTGAAGGTCCGAATACAAGAATTGACGCTTGCGCTCCAAGCGCCACATTGCTGCTGAAGAAAGTATTTTACGTGTCTTTATCTCGTTTGAGTGGCGAAATAGCGACACAGCACAACGACCACTGCCTACAAACTTTCGGTAAGGATATAAATCTAGATCAACCAGCTGAAGAATACGCTTCAACGAAATAGTCAACTTAGGCTCTAAATAGGTTCTAGGAATCGCTTTGCCGCTATTGGTAAAGATAACTGTCTCGTTGGCAGGCTCCCAGAAGGATACGTGAAGAGCTACCCGGTCGTACCGAGGGTCTTGGTCATGACGATGTTGATGCCAGTTACAATCGGATAGATGGATCTCTACATCACCAAAAACATCCTCGTCACCAATCCGCAGATGCGCTTTCAAAAAATCAGGTCCAGCCTCCGCATTCCAAATACCAGGAGATACCACCTGAATAGGCAGCCCATCGTGCGTCTTAAGATCGCGAAAGTAACGCTGTTCCATCCAAATGGCTTGCAAGTGCCTTTCTGTAAGGCATTCCATCTTTGGAGCAGGCGTTTCACGAAAGCTCGGACACCCACGGCCTAAAATCTGCTCGTATAGTGTTGTTACGTACATGTTAGTTCCTCTCTCAAAAATTTTGTGGTAATTCTATTACAAAGAATTTTTTTTCACAAAATTTCTTTTCCTCTTTGCGTCTCGGCGCCTCTGCGTCTTTGCGTTAAAATCCCCATCCCAAATTGACAAAATGCCCCTTTGGCCGTACTATTGCTAGCCAATCCCTACAGGAGAACGTCCATGGCTATGAATGTTGAAACTCAGCTCCGCCTAAAAGCAATTCGTGAAAGGCTAGATCATATGTGGAGGTATCTTTGACCTGTCTCAAAAGGAGCAGCAGGTCAAAGAATTAGAGCAACGGATGACAGCGCCCGACTTCTGGGACAACAATGACGAAGCGCAAAAGCTGATCAACCAAAGCAATCAACTGAAAGAATGGACTGTCCCGGGTCACGACCTAAGGCAAAGGATCGATGCTGTAATCGAAATTCTGCCAGAAGCCTATGACCTAGAGGACCAAGCACTCATTAAAGAACTTCTGCAAGAACTCGATGCCATCGATGTCTCTTTAGAAGAACTCGAGCTACGCAGAATGCTCTCTGGAGAGCTCGACAACAAAAATTGCTATCTGACCATTAACTCCGGAGCCGGCGGTACCGAAGCATGCGACTGGGCACAAATGCTAGCACGCATGTATCAACGCTGGGCTACTCGCAGGGGTTGGGTTGTAGAAACAGTCGATTTTGTGGAAGGTGACGTGGTGGGCTATAAACATGTCACAATGAAATTTACAGGCTCCTTCGCTTATGGTTATGCCAAGGCGGAGAAGGGCGTACATCGCCTCGTCAGAATATCTCCTTTTGACTCCAATGCAAAACGGCATACAAGCTTTGCTTCAATAGAAGTATCGCCAGAGATCACAGACGATATTCAGGTAGAAGTTCGCCCAGATGAGCTGCGCGTAGATACCTACCGAGCTTCTGGTGCTGGCGGCCAGCACGTTAATAAGACTGACTCTGCTGTCAGAATGACACACATTCCCACCGGTATCGTTGTCTCATGCCAAGGTGAGCGTAGCCAAATACAAAACCGTGAAACGTGTATGAAAATGCTGCGCTCCAAGCTCTATGAAATGAAGGTGGAAGAACGCGAATCTAAAATGCAGGAACTTGCGGGAGAAAAGAAGGCCATTGGCTGGGGTAGCCAAATTCGAAATTACGTCTTCCAACCATATACCCTTGTCAAAGACGCCCGCACTAAAGTAGAATCTGGCAACATTCAAGCCGTCATGGACGGAGATCTTGACCTTTTCGTCAACGCCTACCTGAAAGAGTTGGGAAGCCATGGATGATTCGTCAAAACCAGAACCTGTTCTAGAGGTACGCTACACAGAAGCTAGCGATGGCCCCTACTTGCGCGAGTGGTTAAGCCAACCTAGCACTATGCGCTGGTTTGCCATGTCCGATGAAATGGAGGTCGATGACTCCGTAAAAAGATGGATCGGCTTCGCTCGCTACAAATGCAGCCTCACGGTAACTCTAGACGGCGTCCCCTGTGGCCTCGCTACCCTCTACCTGCAACCCTACCGCCGCCTCGCCCACCAAAGTGAATTTGGTATTGTCGTGGGCAAAGAGCACCGTGGCAGACGCGTGGGCGAACTTTTACTTAATAGCCTTATGGACCTAGCCAAAAATACCTTTCGCATTGAACTACTACACTTGACCGTTTACGGTGATAACCCTGCCATACGCCTGTATCGCCGCTTTGGCTTTCAGGAATTTGGACGTCAGACCCGATGGCTTAAGAACTTTGATGGTACTTACAGCCAACGTATATTCATGGAACGCATTTTATAAAATACCCTTACAATAACACCTTGACACAACCGTCTCAAGCATATGAACACAGTAAAAAAACAAGAGCAATATACAAGAACTAAACGTAACCAAGCACCCTTCGATAGCTTTCAAAGGGCTCTAGAAGTCCGCCTAGGACGTAAATTAAAAATCCGCATTAACGACAACCATTCAACTATGTTGAGTGTGCGCTGGGAACCCGATCTAACTCGCGTTTCCTTACATCGCATTTTCTTAAGCGCCCCCACAGATGTGGTGGAGGCATTAGCTTACTACCTTAAGAGGAAGGACCGTCAACTAGCACCATCTGTGAAGGCATATATAGCACAATGTCGCCAGAATCTGGACTACTCACACGCTATCGACCCAAGTGCGCTAGAACAGGAGGGCTATTTTCATGACCTTCAAGAGCTATATGACGAAGTTAACCAAGAGTACTTTGGCGGTAAGATCAAGCTGCTTATCACATGGTTTGGCGAACCTGTTTGCCGAAATAAGTCACGCGTCTCCTTTGGCCTATACCACGACACGCTACGCTTAATTAAGATCAACCGCATTTTAGATAAACGCACGGTGCCGAGATTCTTCATCTCATACGTCATTTTCCACGAAATGCTACATCATATTTGCCCTCCATATGTAGATGAAGATGGCACAAATCGCATTCATAACGAAGAATTCAAACGTCGCGAAATGCAGTTTGGAGAGTACCACCAAGCGCTCAAATGGATTCGTGATAACCGAGAAAAAATATTCGCAGGGGTCTAACACATGGCTGGACATAGTAAATGGGCTAATATTAAGCACCGCAAGGGACGCGCCGACGCTCAGAGAGGAAAACTATTCTCTCGCGCCTCCAAGGAAATTATCAGCGCTGTAAAGCTCGGTGGACCTGATGCCAAAATGAATCCACGTCTACGTCTCGCCCTCACCAAGGCCAGAGCCGTGAACTTTCCTAGCGATAACATCGAACGCGTCATCAAAAAAGCCTCTAGCGCTGATCAGGCAGACTACACCGAAATGTCCTATGAGCTCTATGGATATGGCGGCGTAGGCATCATCGCAGATGTTATGACTGACAACAAGAACCGCATTGCCTCTGAAATCCGCATCGCCACCAACAAACGCGGCGGCACCATCGCAATGCCAGGAGCAGTTGCTTTTAACTTCGATCGAAAAGGCATCCTACAGATACCCAAGAGCACGGGATCCGAAGATGATCTGTTCACAGCGGCTACGGAGGCAGGAGCGGAAGATCTCGAGTCAGAGCAAGATATGTACTTGGTCACCACTGATCCAGTCGAACTTTACGCTGTCAAAGAAGCTCTGGCTGCTAAAGGTTTTGAGGCAAACGACACAAGTTTGGAAATGGTTCCAAAAACGACCGTCGATTGCGACCTTGAGACAGCCAAAGCTAATCTCGCTCTCATTGAATGGCTTGAAGATCTCGAAGACGTCGATGCTGTGTACCATAACATGAACATTCCAGACGAACTACTCACCTGATACTTGCTCAGATAAGGCACAAACCCATACCATCTTGCTTTTATTCACTCATAAGGTTAGATGGTATGGGCCCAACAACACCTGCTACTTCTGCGCACGCTACTTCCAATACTCTAACACCAGCTGTCGCTGATCTTCCAGAGTATACTGGCAAGGTTCGTAGAATGGCCTCGGAGCTAGATGGCACGCTCAAAATGCATGCTCCCGAACCAACTCCTCCACCCAAATCGAAATTCACCGTTCACTCAATAAAATCCAAGCTTCATCGTACCCCTACTCCCATCGCGAAGTTGGCCCCTTCTCAAGTATCTCAAGAAGCTAACTCCATTGTTGTTCCAGGAGCCACGCCTTTTTCTTCTCCTCATAGTTCTTCTCCCAGAAGTGCAACATTTAACTTGGAAGATTCGTCAAGAGGTCATGAGAAAAAACCTCCAACTCCTCCAACGACAAGGAAACGCGTCCCTTCCTTAAAACTCAACCTAGGTCAGGATGTGGGCTGTTCTTCATCCATGCCGGCGCTACGAACGCCACCATCCAAAGATGAAATTTTTGAAATACCTGATAATATTGTTTCACCCCGCATGCCAGAAACAGACATTGTTTCGCCTCGTGGTGATGTACCGCTTAGAGAACATGCAGGACGTAAAACTCCTGTTAAATCCGTCAATGGCATCGAGTCAATAGACCTATATAAAAGAGAGGTTTGTCAGATCATTAGGGACAAACTACCAGAACTAAAGCCAGTTCCTGAAGATGCGAAGTTCGTTGCGAACGCCTATGAGCGCTTAGTATGCGCATATGCAACAGCAGACACAGACCTTGTGTTACCAGATGATCAAAATCAACGAAACTGGTTCAAAAACTCTTTTAAAGCTCCCCTGCTTCTATTAACTAAGTGTCATCACTTGCCGGATCTAATGGCAACGTTAGAAAAAATGCCTACCTCTAGTGCAAAAGGCATCGCACTAACAGCTTTGGGTGGTAAGGAGGGAGTATCTCGCTTAAAGAACATTTGCCGAGCTATTGAACACAGCGCAAAAAAAACTTTAAAAATTCTTCTAAAAACTCCTTTGGAAGAACGCTCTTACTCATGGCCTGTCACACCAGATGAAAAAAAAATGGCGGCTAGATTTCCATACAATGACATTGAGACTGGCGCTATCCGAAGTTTGGTTACTACTGAAGCTGCTCAGTTTGCCCAAATCAATATCATAGGGCTAGATGGCAAAACCTATACTTTAAACAATAACTACGGTAACGGACTCAGCAAGGAGCAGCAAATCAAGGTCATCTTCGACTTCTTAGATCGTCTACATTTAGCAGGATACCATAGCGATAGACCCACGCCTGATTTGAAAAAAGCAGCTGAAATGCTGTCCAGATATAAGGAAACTGAATGTAAGGAAGATGAAGATGAGATTGTAATGCATGCCCATGTATTGCGTGCCATCGAAATAGGCGCCTTGGCTCCTGGACAAGATATATTTAAACAAACCTCCGGAACCTATGAAGAGCAAAATAAATGTACTTGGCCAAAAGGTGAAGAAATCATTCGCACTATCAAACTGCTCTCACCCACTAAATTTATGGCAACATCCACCAAACTTTGCGATGTCCAACGACACGACGGCTCATCTGCCATTAAATCGCGCTTGATATGGGATTTTAACTGGGAAGAGGAGGGCAACATAATTGATGCCAATCTAAGCTGCACTGACGTTTGTTCAACACTATCAGCTAGAGAGCAAAGAGCATGGAAATATGCCTCTGACACGCGTTTAACGTTAACCGCACAGGCACCTTTTGATCCACTTATAGAATATTTAGGTCTAAAGGCTATCGCCTCTACAATTGTCACAACGCCATCCACGCAATAAGATTTTTGTGCTCAAACATGATAGGAAGACCATCATATTATGAATAATATCCCCCCCCTCACACCTCAGCATGGTTCCGGACGTGTGAAAGAAATGGCAAAATCCATTGAGAAAAAGATAGATCAGCATCCGATGCCAGCGCCACTTCCCACTCCTCCGCCACTATCACGTTCATCGCTAGCACACCCCGTGCAGCAGTTTTGTCCACAAAACTCGATCGTTTCAGTTCCTCTAAGTCCCTCCAAAGAGAACAATAACGGTAAGATTGATATTCAACCTACGCCCCCTACTAAAAGGAAAAGCTCTCTCGGCCTATCACAAAAGAGTGATAACTTATCCTTGCCACCCGTTGGCAATAAGAACGAGATAATGTTCGCGCCAAAAACTAACAATGACAATAATATCGATGTACAGCCTTCTACGACTCCTCCAAAACGAAAAAACTCTCTTGGCCTGTCGTTGAATTTTAGCCCTTTTCTAAAAAGTGATCATGTTAACTCGTCGCCTCCGCCTCTTGGCAGTCATGATGAGATAATGTCTCCTCGCGAAATGAGCCCTGCCGCAGAAAATAAGAACTCGCTGGATCATTTTAAGGTTCAAGCACGGCAAACCATACGATCAAAACTCTCCGAACTGGACTATCGTATAATTGAAAGTGAGAACTTTGCTGCAATAGTACACATGAGGCTTCAGCAAGCTTACACGGCAGCAAAAGAACTAAAACCGCCGAAAGATGCTGAAGAATGGGTTATAGACCTAAGGGAATCACTTAAAGAATTAACCGATTGCCAGACCATATTTGACCTGCGCAATACTTACAAAGCAATGTCAGCCAGCAGCGCGAAAAATATTGCGCAAGCGGCTTTAGGAGGATCTGCAGGCATTGCGCAACTAAAAAAAATAAATCACGATATCAGAAAGGCTGCTCAACCGCATCTTAATGAACTTCTAAAAACTCCAGTAGAAAAGCGCTCCTACCCGTGGCCCGTTACCGCGGATGAAAAGAAGGCGGCGGATGGATTCCCCTCTAATAACATTGAATTTGGAGGCATCCGTGCAATGGTTCATGGAGGTGCGGCACAATTTACCCAAATCAACATCTTGGGCCTAGACGGCAGTAATTATTCCTTGGATAATAACTATGGAACTGGGCTCGATAAAGACCAGGAGAAAGGTGTCCTCAACGACTTCTTAGATCTTTTATATGCTGCAGGATACCATAGTGACCGACCCATACCTGATTTACACAAAGTGGCTGAAACACTGAGCAAATATCAAGAGGCGGACGGGGCACATGTACTTCGAGCTATCGAAATAGGCGCATTAGCTCCCGGGTCAGCAATATTTAAACAAACCTCCGGAACCGACGAGGAACAGCATAAATACACTTGGCCGAAAGGTGATATCGTTCGCACCATACAACTGCTCTCACCCACCAGGTTTAGGACCCTGTCTACTAAAGTGTGCGAAATCCAAAGAAAAGATGATAACACACCAGTAAGTAGCTCCTATTTAACATGGGAGCTAATTTGGGAAGAGGAAGGTAGCATCATCAAAGGAAATCTAAAGTACAATGTGACCCCTTCACCTTCTGGCAAAAAGCATGCAGCCTGGCAGGCAGCCTCTGACGAGCGCCTAAGATTAACTGCTCAAGCACGTTTTGACCCACTTGTGAAATATTTGAGCTCTCCTACTCCTATACTTGAAGACAAAAAGTGAGAGCCGTTTTATAGCTCTTTTGCTATCCTAAGCGACAAAAAAGGTTAAATCATGACAGACCAAAAAGTTCGCACTGCTATTACTCCTACTCGAAGTGAAGATTTTCCAGAATGGTATCAGCAAGTGCTAAAAGCCGCTGATCTAGCGGAGAATGCTCCAGTGCGCGGCTGTATGATCATCAAGCCTTGGGGTTATGGCATCTGGGAAAATATCCAACGTGACCTCGACAAGCGCATCAAAGACACTGGCCACGTGAATGCCTACTTCCCGCTCTTCATTCCAATGAGCTTTCTAGAAAAAGAAGCGGCTCACGTAGAAGGTTTCGCCAAAGAGTGCGCTGTTGTCACACACCATCGCCTAGAAGAACGTGATGGCAAACTAGTCCCTACCGGTGAGCTGGAAGAACCTTTAGTGATTCGTCCGACATCTGAAACAATTATCGGTTGGGCATTCTCAAAATGGGTAGAATCCTACCGTGACCTACCTCTGCTCATTAACCAATGGGCTAACGTTGTACGCTGGGAAATGCGTCCTCGTATCTTCCTGCGCACAACAGAGTTCCTGTGGCAAGAGGGACACACCGTCCACGCTACGGAAGCAGAAGCCATTGAAGAAACACTGAAAATGCTAGAAGTCTACCGCGACTTCATGGAAAATGTTCTGGGCTTACCAATCATTATCGGGGAGAAATCTCCCGGCGAGCGCTTCCCAGGCGCCGATAAGACCTTCTGTTGCGAAGCTATGATGCAGGACTACAAAGCTGTTCAAGCGGGTACGTCTCACTACTTAGGTCAGAACTTCGCTAAGGCATCAGAAATACGCTTCACAGATGAACAGGGAGTTGTTCAATACGGGTATACCACCTCTTGGGGTGTTACAACACGTATGATCGGCGCTCTGATCATGACTCATGGCGATGATGATGGCATTAGATTGCCTCCTCGCATAGCTCCACAACAAATTGTGATAATTCCAGTAATTCCAAAACCTGAAATGGCTGACAAAGTGATGACCTATTGCCAGCAAGTTAAGGAACAGCTTGAGAAGCAATCCTTCCATGGTTATCCCGTTCGCGTCTTGATTGACAAACGTGATATGCGCGGCGGTGAAAAGAGCTGGGATTGGATCAAAAAAGGTATTCCTATCCGTCTTGAAGTTGGTCCTAGAGATGTCGACGGTGATTGTGTCATGATGTCGCGCCGCGATCAAACGCCTAAAGACAAACAAAGCTTGCCTAGAGAAGGTTTAGACATCAAGATCGTCCAAACACTCGAAGAAATTCAAAATAACCTCCTAGCGCAAGCTAAAGCTTATCGCGATGCACATACTCGCGATGACATCACTACTTTCGAAGAACTCAAACGCTTTTTCACTGAAGATCCAGACGGCGGTTTTGTGCTAGCCAAATGGTGCGGAGATCAAGAAACCGAGAAGATGCTGGATGAGCTTAAAGTAACGATTCGTTGCATACCAGTCACACAACGTGGCGGCGAAGGCCAATGTGTCCTAACAGGCAAGCCTGCCACCATCGATGTGATATTGGCCAAATCCTATTAGCTTTTTGTGGGAGTAGCATAAGTCGTTTATTGTATCGTTTTATGCCGTTCTTTCAGAACTCGGCTGCTTTTTTTGACTCAACCTAGGCCTCTCGTCCTCGCTACGCTCGTCCTTCAGCCTAGGCTGTATCATATCGACCCTTCGGGCCTCAGAAAAAAAACACCTTCGGGCTATAAACTATCCTCGAGGCCCAAAAGGTCGACATGATTAGCCTAGGTGAGTGCGGCTACTTCTCGTTGGGATTTATCACCGCAAATGGCAGCTATTAAAAGGTCCTTTCTAGAGGCCCGAAGGGTCGACATAATATAGCCTAGGCTGAAGGACGAGCGAAGCGAGGACGAGAGGCCTAGGTAAAGCCAAAATAGCAGCCGAGTTCTGAAAGAACGGCATAAAATCGACTTGTGCAATTACCTCGAGTCGACAAGGTGAACGTTAGTCTTCCCCTATTCGAAAACGGGTATTCCAGTACTGGAGGCAAATTCCCCAGCCCCGAAGAGCGAGAACTCTACATACTTTGGGAGGCCTTGCGAATTATCGCAAGATTTTCCAATAACCCAGCCTTGGATGATGAGCGTTTAGAAAAACTCAAGATCTGTACAGCAAAACTCCAGGAATTATCTCTTTAAATCTGGATCGGCATGTTGCCACGCTTTTTGAATGCGTTGTGGAAGGTCGCCCACATCTTTGTGCTGGGCCTGCAAGCTTTGCATTAAACCGCTTAGTGCCCAACCATTCTCGGGATGTTTTTTGAGGTCTTCAAGATACACCTTTTCCGCCTGTTGAGGTTTGCCAGCTTTTAACAAAGCAGCGCCCAAGGACAGCCTCATCGGCAAATACCACACAGTCATATCCAAGTTGGTGTTGTCTTCTATCATTACAGCCTTTCTCAGAGCTGCAACTGCTTGATTGGGATCGGTTTCTAGTTGTGCTTGGAGGTCCAAAAAGGCCATCCCTAGCATCTTGATGCGTACATTCCGTTCGTCTAAATTGTGAAAACGAATTCGATCTTTAAGCGATTTTAGGTATTTTTTGGCTTTTTCGGGTTGTCCTGTGTGTGCAAAAGCTAACCCTACCGCATAGGCATAGACACTACGAGAAAAAACGTACCCCCGCTGGGCAGGCGGTGGATTTATCTGCAAAATCTCATCCCACTTGCCAAAACGAGCCAAAAGAAGATAAGGAACAGCGGTAAAAGTATCCGTAATATAGCGATCGGTCATCATATCGCCGTTATTAAGGCGCTTGATCAGATCATTAGCAGCCTCCATTGCATCATTTAAGCGCCCTTCCATCACCAGTGAGCCAAAAAGATAGTAGTAATTGTGCAGATAAAAACCTGCGAAATCAGACTCCCTGATTGCAGCAGAATTGAGTAGCTTGGCATCCGCCGCAACGCCTCGCTGGTTGGCCTCGGTAGCTTCATGATATCTGCCCAAAGCAAAATAGATGTGAGCGGGCATGTGCTGTAAATGGCCCGATCCAGGAACAAGTCCATCCAGCGCCGTCGCACTAGAAAGCGCCTGCTCGGGCATATTACACGCTTCCAACGCATGAATGTTGAAGTGAAGCAGTCCTACATGTTTGGGTGACAGCGTCAAACCTGTCTGAAGAGTATCGAGAATCTCTTTCGTCACACCTGTGGGTCTGCCTTCGTGCATTCCATGCATCAAGTCATTCTTATCCATAAAGGCTTGAATATACAAAGTACGGATGTCGGGTGCATTAGGATACTTTTCGCTAAGCTTTTTAAGCGCTGCTATGTACTTATCAACTGCTAGATCATTCCCAGCATCGACCGCTCGAAATTTTTTAGATAAAGCGAGGATCAAACCTTTCTGTTCAGGAGTCGAATTGCGAATGAGTCGCTCGGCTTTTAAGATGGCCTCCTTTCCCTGCACAAACCACTTATCCTCTGGCGAAGAGGTGGATTGATCATAAGCTGCCGCCTCTCCCCAATAGCACATGGCACAGGTGGGTTCCAACTTGGCAGCTTCCTCAAATGAGCGCGCAGCTTCCAAATAATTAAAACCGTAGTAAAGCACCATACCCTGATTGAAATACGCTTGCGCTCGTTGGGTTTTAGGACCTAACGGCGAAGAATAAGCACTGAACCCTTCTAATAGAGGAAAGGTTCCTGCCGACAGGCTAGGAAATAAGCAACAAAAGAAAAATAGAAGAGTGCGAATGTGTACCATAAGCACGAACATATGTCGCAATTACACCAAAAAATCAAGATTAACGAACGAAAATCCACTGCTGCTGAATTTCCGAACGCTCTTTATAGGTGCGTCTAAGCTGATTAAGATCGCGACGGGTGGAAACCTTCTTCTCAATTTCACCCATTTGGCGCTGAATCTCTTCCCAATGCTCTTCGGAAAAGTTCTCTTTATCGGAGAGGATTTTTTGTATCTGCTCGGGACGAACCTCTAATTGCTCGAAGATTTCCGTGGTTTCACGGTCAGCTTCCTCAATTTTGATGAGGAGATCTTGAAACTTCTTCTCATTGGATTCAATCTTCTTGGCGAGATTATCCTGGGAAAAAAGTTCTCGAAGCATTGTAGTTTCGTCCTCTTTATTTTAAAAATCCCTTTTATTATATTCCATTAATTGATTAAAATCAATCACTTTCAAAGAGTTACTTTACATAGAGGCCATATGATCCCCATTCTTTATACTCTTCCTATAGGAACTGCCCTAGCCGGCTACCTTGGTCTTACAGCGGTGGTTTATCTGGCCTTAAGGAACAAAGATGAACTTATAGATGCAATGATCGATGGTGCCGCCAGCAGATTTTTGAATCGCGATGCGCTACTGAAAGAAGTAGATAAAATGGACCTCCGCGACCAAGTTTCTAGCCTTTTAGCTGAAAAAGTAGACTCTGTTTTGGAAAAATTTAAGCAAAAAACGCCAATGGTTGCGCTATTTATGAACGACTCCATTAAGGCTACTATTAAAGATCTGGTGGTGTCCGAGGTAATTAGCGAACTGCCCGCCTTACAAAGAACTTTGGCAGGTAAAGCCTTGGATCACTTTGATCTACCTACTCTGCTTAAGGATAAACTTAGCCAGCTCGACCTACATTCCATAATCACACAGCAGCTCAAGCCCGCTCAGTTTGTAGCTTCAGGAATAGGATTTGCCGTTGGCGTCCTTCATCTCATCTTACTGGCATTTTTTATTTAGGAAGCCTTGATTCATCGAGACTTCTTTAGGCGAAACCAATGGACTCACGATTCTCAGTGCAGGAGCGCTGAGCCTCCTAATCGCCCATGGTAAGGCCATACTTGTACCCACATCTTTTCCTTGACTTGCTGTTGTTCCCTCAACCCCTCGTTCTAATGCTGCCAAGCAGCAATTCATATTTTAGCCCCTAGCCATATACCCGAAGAAATGAGAATTGGCTAGGGGAAAGCATAATAAGGAGCTCGCGTTGCGGAGCACCGCCTCTAGTAAACTCACACGATTCAATCCATATTTATTTGATGCGGTGCTCCCGCAACGCAAAATTTTCTCTAACCATACCCATAGCCAACCCTCCTGTCGTCGGGTATGGCTATGGGCTAAAATAAGACATGCTGCTTCGCAGCATCTTGCATCAGAAAAGATCAACAAAAAGATGTGGGTACAAGTATGGGGGTAAGGAGTCCATAGGGCAACGCAACTCTGGGACAGAGCAAAAGAACTATCGCACCGCGGAAGCCGGTGCGTCAGTTTGTTTCAAAAACAAATGCCTAATGTTGCTTGGGCTTGTCCTTAATGACGTGATTGGCGGGCTCGTAATCGAGGTTATTGCGCATTTCTTTCAGGCTCTTGGTTGGAACGTACTCCAAATAACCTTCAGAGGCCATTGAACCTCTCGTAACAACCGCTAGGCGCTTCTTATTGCGAGAAGAGAGTATTTTGTGACTCTGTTCTAAAAAGTCGCTGTATTTAAGCTGACGAATTGCCTCAATGCGCTTCTTAATCCAATCAAAATCGCCTTTGTAATCCGTTGCTAAGGTCCCTAGGAGTTGACCCATTGCTTTTAGATTTTGTGCGGGCTGTTCCAACTTGCTAGCCAAGGCAGCTTGAATACTTGTAAATTCTGGCTCGGTCAGCTCGCTGATGCCCAATGTGCGATTGAAATCCTCTAGAAATAGCTCAAAACGAGCGAGAAGATCGCGTCCATCATGAGTATCGGATTCAACAGCTAATACTTGGAACAATCTTCGCTCAACTTCTTGGTCCCAGTTACCAACAACATAGCCGGTTTGCTGCTTAGTTCGTAACGTTGAAAAGAATGGAGCATTCATTCCTTGTGACAAGACATTCTGAACGGCGTGCAGTTGCGGAGAATAAGGTCCGCTTTCCAGAAGTAAAACTACGGCATTGCCAGAGGTTTTACTACGCTCTGTAAGGTATTGTGGAGAGGACTGTGTAGTTAAATCTGCTATTTCAACGGCGGGACGTTCCTTGGCAGGATACTCCTCGCCTCCCAAGCCATCTCTAAGCACCCCTGCCATGCCTTTGGCTTGGTCTTCAGTTAGATCGCCGTATATAATACCCTCTACGTAATTTTCTCTATAGAGTGTCTTGATGAATGTTAAAAACTGGTCATAGTTAATCCTAGGCATAGCCTGGAGCTTCTGACGATAGGTCGAATAGTCTTTGCGAATGACTGCTGCTAAGGTCTCGGCTGTACGCGTCAAGGGCGGCTCGGCATCAATATTGTGGTAGGACTGCAGCAGTACTTCGCGGTACTGAGCAAACTGCTCTGGAGTCGGATGAAGGTTCTTTAATCCATCTATAACCTCTTTCAGCAGCTGTGCGGCATGCTCATCGTAACCATATAGCTGTAGTTGTATGCCATATGTGTCAGGTGCTAATTGGAAATAGAGCCCCGCCATTTCGGCCGGATACAGTGTTCGCTTCATGATATCTTCAGCAGTCTTCACATAAAGATCCATTAACGCAGCTTTCTTTGGATCGCCCTGATTTGCTTCTGGAGTCAGAATGTTAAAATAGCAAAAGACTTCAGGAACGCGATAGTAGTTATCCTGAGCGTAATAGAGCTTCTGAAATGCATTGTCGATTAGGAGCTTAGGCTTTGGCATGGCCGTAGCTCTTGGGTCTTCACGTGTAAGCACCTGCAAGTGATCTGGAAGGTAGGGATTTTTAGAGGGCAAATCGACTTTGGTGTTAACTTCTAAATTCTTCCACTTCTCTATGTTCTCGACCGGAATAGCCCTAGTTGTAAAGGCTGTGCCACCCCACGGTTCTCGAGTATCTAGATCTGTCTTAAGCTGGATGGGTTGAGCCAATAGACTGATGTAAACATTCTGCGGTGTTAGAAAGCTCAGGAAGTCAGAAACAGCCTTCGGATCAAATTTTTTGATCAGATAAGTTTTCTCTGGGTACGTCGCTAGATCCTCCTCACTTAAGCCATCTGCCACTAAGCTAACAACACTAAAGGCATCCTTAGGCTCTTGATATTGATAGTGAGTAAGAGCTACCTTTTGCACCTCGTCAAATATGTATGGAGGCACAGGATGCTCTCTGACACGATCAATACCTTGAAAAACAGTTTCAATAACACTGTCAACATCCTTAAGGCCCTTCTTTGTTAAACCGACTCTGATGTAGGTAATGAAGTTATTGGCGCCTTTTTTATAACCACCGCAGGCTAAAGACTCGGCTAAGTTATGTTCTTTCAATACAGACAAAAGGCTGTGTTCTCCTTCGTGCCCCAAGATATGACAAACGATCTGATCGGGTTTGGTATCTTTCATATTGGCAAAACGCGCAGGCATCTCCCAACTGAGATATAATGTTTTAGCATCCTTTAGCGAGGCCATCAAGGTCATCGCTCCGCGCTGGGTAGGTCCAAAGAGCGGTTCATTTGTTACATAAGGCTTGCGATTCAGATTTTTTATCTGTGAGAAATCCTCAACAACGAAATTTTTCAGTTTGTCGATATCCAACGAGCTGTAAATAACCACACGCATTAAGTTGGCACTATAATGTTCGTCATACCACTTAAGGAGCTCTTCCCGCTGGACTTTTGACAGTGTTTGCTTATTACCAGCGGTAAAACGGGAGCCGGGATGCTTCTTATTTGCTAATGTTGTGGTAACCCACATCCAGCGCCAATCATCATCACGAACCATGCGTGCGTACTCTTGATCAATAGCATTGATCTCGCGTTCTACGCCCGATGGGTTAAATAAGGGTTCACGGAAAAAGCTCGCAAAGCGGTCCAAAGCCTCTGGAAAGCTATCTGTCTCAACCGAAAACATGTAGTTAGTGTGATCGGGATAGGTAGCGGCATTAGTCGTACCACCATTTTGAGTAACATATCGATCAAATGCTGACTCTTCCGGATACTTAGTTGTGCCTAAAAATAGCATGTGCTCGACGAAGTGCGCCATACCCGGAGCATCATCGGGGTCTTCCCAACTACCCGTTTTAACAACCATCGCCGCGGCTGATTTTTCAGCTCGTGGATCGGAAATAATATAGGCCTCTAGTCCATTTGAAAGGCGAATTTTAGCGGTTTTGCGGTTAGCAAAAGATGGCGTTAAAATAGGAACTGTCGCCTCGTCTTTGATAATCTCATAGGATGACTCAACAGCAATAGCTTGAGAAAAAAGGCACACAAGTGTCAGTAGTGTAGTAAGAAAACGATTGCGCATGCTGCTCCTAGCTTACTTTGCTGGTGATAAGGTCGTTAAGGACGTGACAAACTCTTTCAACATGAGCTTCTGTCATGTCAACGGATAGAGGGAGCGATAACGCCTGAGAGTAAAACTGTTCCATGTTAGGAAAATACTCCGAAAGGTTACCAAATGCCTTCACAAAGGCTGGTTGGCGGTATATCGGAATATAATGAACCTGGGTCCCTATGTTACTATCAAAAAGGCGATTCTGAAAATCACCACGTGATATGCCGATGGCATCGAAATCAATCAACACAACAGCCAGGTGTGGCGATATCAAATCTTCAGACAAACCTTTAAGCAACTTGATGTTAGGTACTGCTTCCAAGAACCTGCTATACCACGTAATCACCTGCTTCTTGTGCTGGATGAACGCTTCCATCCGATTAAGCTGAGATAAACCCAACGCCGCCTGGAATTCTGTAAAATTGTAATTACCAGACATGCTTTGTACTTCGTAGTACCACGGCCCAGGATACTCTGAAAGCCTTTCGGGTTCGCGCTCAATGCCATTGTTGCGATAGGCTCTTAAACGTCGATCCAAATCGGGATTATTCGTAGTCACCATGCCGCCCTCACCCGTCGTAATTAGCTTGGCGGGGTGAAAGCTGAAAACTGTCATATCGCTCCACTCGCAGGAGCCAACACGTGTATAGGTGTCGTAAAAGCTTCCCAAGGCAGCTGCAGCGTCCTCGATAATAACCGTCTCTGGATCGCGTACCAAACTGTCTAACTTCTGCATATCTACCGGTATGCCCGCATAGTGAACGGGAATGATGATCTTGCGACCACGCGTCTTACGTTCAACTAAATTCGGCGCTAATGCATCGAGGTCTAAATTTCCTGTTTCAACATCAACATCAACAAAAACCGGGGGGACGCCAGAAGTGACACCACAAACAGCCGTCGCAACAAAAGAGTTTGGTGTAGTGAAAAACTTATCAGCCCCGGATACCTCCGCGGCGGCACAGGCAGCCTTCAATGCCGTCGATCCACTATTAAATGCGACGGCATAGAGCGCGCCACAATAATCAGCTATGGCATTTTCAAAGTCCGTGACTGTTTGACCACGCGTGATAACGCCAGACAATAATGCCTGTTTCATTGCCTCACAGTCAGACTCATCAATGTGATGCTTGGCATAGGGCAGAAATTCGTTCATGACACACCTAAAAAATAATTTACGGTTCTTTGATGAAGCCGAGCGGTTATTTTATACTCCATTAGGTGTCAAATTTTGATTTGGACCCATACGAAAGCTCTCGGGTTGAAATGATCGTAAATGGTTAAATATTAGAAATATGAACCCATTTACGATCATTCAACCGCGGGGCTTTGGCACGTCAAAATCAAAATTTGACACCTAATGGAGTATAGCTCTTCTTGTCAAATACGTGAAAAGGAATTTCCGGAAATCGCATATCTTGATACTCTTTCGCCAACATTCCATCCGGAAAAAGGTGTAGGTCATTATGTTGCGAGAAACTTCTATCGAGAATTACCTCGACGAGGTACAAAAGCTTACAAAATCGATCGCTTCTGGCGAAAAAGAGATGTCTGAGCTTCATGATCTTATCGATTTTGAATTAGAAGAAGCCAAAGAAGATCCCGTTCTTCAAGCTTTTTATTCGGGTGAGCGGGCTTTCTTTCAAAAGCAATATAAGGCTGCACTGAAGTGCTACATCGAAGCAAAGACTCTGCCCCTATATCACTTCTTCTGCTATCGCGCTTGCGCCTTCTTGTTCGACGAAGAACAGAAAAATGAAAAAGCACTAGACTTTGTGAATAAAGCGCTGCATCTCCTTCCTAATGACTGGACAACACTAGCCCTTAAATCAGCTCTAGAAAGCAATCAGAGCCATCCTGTCGAACGCGAGAGCGAAATCGTCTCCAGTGTTTCATTAGATTCAAGGGAGTTCGACGAGCTTACACAACTGTTCCAAGAGCCATTAGAAGAGGCTCCTTTGCTACAGGAACCGGAACTACCCTACACAATAAGCGCCGATATTCAAAGTGCGCTGGAACGACGTATTCAAGCTTTCCAAGAAAGCCAAAAACGTAAGTTAAGTGAATACATAAGCAGCGCGCAGCACAAGCACTCTCACCAAGATTACTTGCTTCATGTTTTTGAAGGTTGGCATGAACATAAGCCAAACTTGATCGAAGGGAGCCATCACACATCCGGCGGCTACTTCCTAAAATGGCACGGCAAAGGTGTCGCCATCAACCCAGGTCCCAGCTTTTTGAATTCGCTGCATAAGCAGGGATTCCATATCGATGATGTCGATTATGTAATAGTGAATAAGCATTTGACAGATGGCTATTCTGAACTCAAAGCGATGCATCAACTGAACGCACGAGTCAACAGCGTACATAATAAGGTACATGTCATCCAATACTACCTGCACCAGCCTTGTTACCAACTACAAGCACGCTCGCTAAAACCACACTTTAAGCAAGAGCGCGGATCGGTTCATTGCCTCGAACTTTTCATGGATTCTCCAGAAACCGAATCCACTTCTCTCAGCGATGGGATAACTCTAAATTACTTCCCAACTCAACGAACTGGCGAAGTGAATACTGGCATCGGAATAAGATTAGACCTCACAGGTCCCGGACAAGCCTCTCATGATACTCCTCAGGTTCGCGTAGGCTATGCTTCAGGTACATCATGGTCCTCCCTCTTGCCGCAACATTTTGAAGGATGTGACTTGATGATAGTCGGCGTGGAAACAACAAATCCCGACGACTTCAACAAACTGCACTATAATAGTGACTCCTTAGGGTATTTCGGATGCCTCTCCTTATTAGAGGAAGTGTCGCCACGTTTGGCGCTATGTTGTGAATATCGCGGCACAGAAGGCGATATCAGACTAGAAGTGGTTAGAAAAATGCGCACAGATCTTAAGCAACAAAACAGCCGCGGTACAACAATCCTGCCGGGCGATTTTGGTCTAAGCATCGACCTCACGACCCTGCAAGCACGATGCTCAACAAGCCACGCTTCCATCGATCCTGCAATCGTGCATGTCGTGCGCACAACAGAAAACTTTGGACCACTACACTTTCTTGCACCACAGACCATTCTGTAGAAAAAGGTGTGGATCTTTTTTTTTACGGGCGCCTACCACTTGGTGGCGCCCTACCTATTTAATGTTTTACACAGGCTGCTCTGTTCTATGATCCTTAAAGGCTTATCATTCGCGAAAAAATTCTCGAAGATAATTTGCTTGCCTCCTTTGAGATCGCATGCTAGAGTTTGTCCGAAACAGCTCCAGACTACACTGTGGAAACGTTGTTCATAACTTTATAAGGACTGCACTACATGCAAGCTTGTGATACTCGTGACTCCTGGACCGACTTCCTCACATACGCTAAGAAGCACTGCTCCGCAGCAGCATTTGGCAATTGGTTTGCGCCCATTAAGGTGATTGAAGCTACTGATGAAGAAATCACGTTGGAAATCCCCAACGTCTTTGTTCAAGAATACATACTGTCCAACTACGCACAGGAACTACGCTCCTTTCTGCCCGTACGCGCCAATGGCGAACTTGCTGTACGCTTTGTGATCGCTAAGAAAGATGCCAAGCCACAAGAAAAATCAGAAAGCGAAGAGCGCCGCCCAGCACCAGCTAAAGCAGACTTTCAAGTAAAATTGAATGGCAACTATCGCTTTGAAAGTTTCATTGAAGGTCCAAATAATCAGTTTGTAAAATCTGCAGCCTTTGGTGTGGCATCACGTCCTGGCCAAAGCTACAATCCGCTGTTTATCCATGGCGGAGTCGGTTTGGGTAAAACTCATATTTTGCACGGCATCGGTCATCATATCGCCGAACACTCACCCAACCTTGTTGTACAGTGCATCACCACCGAAGCTTTTATTAACGATCTGGTGGACAGCCTGCGTAATAAATCCATCGAACGCATGAAGCGCTTCTACCGCTCGAATGTTGATGTTCTACTGGTCGACGATATTCAATTCCTGCAAAGTCGCCCTAATTTTGAGGAAGAGTTCTGCAGCACATTTGAAACATTGATCAATCAGAACAAGCAAGTCGTCATCACAAGTGATAAGCCTCCATCACAATTGAATCTTTCGGAACGCTTAATTGCTCGTATGGAATGGGGTCTAGTCGCTCATCTTGATGTTCCTGATCTCGAAACACGCGTAGCTATTCTGCAACATAAGGCAGAACTGAAAGGCTTAAGCATCCCTAGCCAGGTGGCGTTTTTCATAGCGGAACACATTCATAGCAACATCCGTCAGCTAGAAGGTGCCGTCAATCGCCTAAGCGCTCACTATCGCTTGCTACACACCGAAATCACGGAAGAGATGGTCGAAAGAACTCTTCGCGAAATGATCCAGACGCCACAGAAAGACCGTATCTCCGTTGAGGAAATTCTCAAAGGCGTGGCAGCCATCTTCCAAGTTCGCGTTACAGAGCTTAAAGGCTACAGCCGCGCAAAAGAGATTGTTGTACCCCGCCAAGTAGCTATGTACCTCGCGAAAGAGATGATTCATGAATCTCTTATCATGTTGGGTGCAGCTTTCGGTAAAACACACTCCACCATTCTACATGCTCACAAAAGCATCGAGAAACGCCTAGCAGACGATGAAATCCTACGCCGTCAGATCGGCATGGTTCGCCGCAACATCGGTCATAAAGGCGCGTAATTTTTTAGCTGCTGGTAATGGATTCGATGGACTCAAGAATGAGTACAATAAGAAATCCCACCTACGACAATGTTTGGAGTCCCGTAGGGTTACGACCAACCAAGGTCCTAAGCATCGATAATGCCATAACAACAAAGCGATTATTATGATTGTCAACTGCTTGAGGTAACATCTGGTGAAACATGAGCAAGTACGATATAGCTGTAAAGGTCAACATGGGTTTAATCATGAAAAACAACTCATCCGGCTTGCTGTTCTGAACCTCATTTCTCTCGAACGCTTTAACAAATGATAAAGCACTAAAAGCTGCTGCGTTGACTTCCAAAAAGGCAGCTAATTTTGATAGATCCGTCGTTACGAATTCGTGTAATTTCTCAGGACTTCTAAGAAGCTCTGATATCGAAGGCAAGAACTTAGAGATAACATGATCCGGTCGAGTTATTGCAAAATATCTCACCTCATCAATCAATCGACAGCCAACTAAGGGCCAATACGTCGAATTGAAAGCTTCGCCCATCGTAACAGGGCTGTAGTTAGTCAACATAAATAACCTAGCATAAACTTTTTACTTCACCCAGCGGATAGGAGCATACCTTAGGTTTTCTTTCCCGTCCATCACTTAAAATGTTGAATTAATATCTAATTTATATTATGGTAATAACATATTTTGTTAAATTTTAATAAATAAGAGTATTAAAAATGGATAATTTTATTGATCCCAATATATTAAATGGTCTTAGAAGCGAATTTTTCATCGATTTGGTCAAACCAATTGGCCCTAAGGCCGCTTGGGCAGTAGTTACAACCTTGGCCATTAACGCACTTAGCGAAGCGGTTCAAGGATTTCCAAGAAATGACTGGCTAGTGATGACTGGAGCACAAGCTTTTCTTGGAGCCACGGCGACAGCATTTATTCAAGTGATGTCAATCATACACCCTATCGGCTTCCTAGACAGTTTAGTTCTTTCGGATCATCAGAAAAGCCTCGTCACGTCGACAATCTATACGCTGGGAGTAGTCGGAATGGTACTCTTGAACAGTTCCCATACGACTTTTTCCAACGCGCTATTAGGATTAACCCCAGTGCTAGCGGGTATTTTTACAGCGGCTGCTAACTATAATAAATTTCATGACCGCGCTCATTGCGTCAATACATTCGTCAGCACTGTGTTGGTCGGTGCCGTCATCGTAAATTATGGTTCGCGCCTGGTCCACTAACGGACGAACTAGTCCACTGATTTTCATAAACGATCAGAACGATTAAAACCCGGTTGGCTACCTATCCGCCCTTATTGACTTGGCGAAACATGCAAGATGCAAGGGGCAACGACGAGGCAATAGCGAGCTATTGCCGAGGAGTTGCGCATTGTAGATTGCTTGCTGCAGCCAGTCAGTAAGGGCGGATAGGTAGCCAACCGGGTTTAAATGATAGAAACGATAAAAATTATTGGGAAAATTGAAATGGCACAGAAATTTCCTACGACTCATTATCGTTCTTATCGCTTTATCGTTCTGATCGTTATTGCTCATTCAACACGCGTTCATAGAAAGCTTCGTACTGTGTGAGTATATGGCCCACAGTAAAGGCCTCTTTGGCGCGTATTTTTCCTTGCTCACCCATAGATTTGGCAAGCTCTGGCTGAGATAAAATCTGTATGGCCTTCTCCGCCATCACGTCGACATCACCCAAAGGGGAACTAGGGAACCTATTTTAAATGGCATCGGTCACCACATCGCCGAATTGGAGTGGACCCAATTAGTTGGACAGAAGGACTCTTCGTTTTGTCCACCTTTCTACCCCCGCTAATTAACGTAAAAGTAGAATTAATTTCCTTAATATTCTCAATCATGCTAACCTACGCAAGGTAATTAACTAAATAAACAAAAAATCAACTAAATACACAAGGATAAGTAAATGAATGTAATCAATAATCATGATAATAATCGAATTCATAACATGGTGGGAGATTTTGTAAATACTACAATTCCAAGAACGGCGATATCGGTCGCAGGTACGGTTGCAATTGAAGCCCTAGCAAACCGGCCACTGTCTTGGGTATGCAATTCTGGAATTGCCTCAGCAGTGCTTAGTTTGAAAGTACAGGGAGCATGCCTCTTTGGTGATATAATAGGCTTATGTATTTCCAATACCGGGTGGTCCGAACAAAAAAAACGGGCAATGGTAGGACTCTTCGTAGGATTTACGTTGGCTATTGGTTTAAGCACCATGAGTCCTTTACAATACTCTATAGCGAATGAAATTGCCTTGATAGGCATTACTACTCTGCCTAAAATAATGGGTTTAGTGATGTCACATGCTTACTATGAACATCGTCCCCATTTTGCCGGAACAGTTTTGATAACAAGTGTTGTAGGGGCAGTGCTAACAGAATTTGCTTTGAACAGCCTTCAGTATACCGTTCGTCCACAGTAGATTAAGAGGTTCTTTACAAGGATGTTAAGCGCAACATCCTTGTAAGAATTTTCATGTTTCAAAAATGTCTACTGCTGATTTAAGACGCGTTCATAAAAGGCTTCGTACTGTGGGAGTATACGGTCCACAGTAAAAGCCTCTCTGGCGCGTGTTTTTCCTTGCTCACCCATAGACTTGGCTAACTCTGGCTGCGATAAAATCTGCATGGCTTTCTCCGCCATCGCATCGACATCGCCCATGGGAACTAGAAAGCCTGTTTTACCATCCTGGACAACTTCCGGAAGACCACCAACCTGTGAAGCTATTACGGGAACGCCGTACGCCATGGCTTCCAAAGCGACCAAGCCAAAACTCTCTTGCGAACTCGGCAGCAAAAACAAATCAGAAGATGCAATACATCCGTCAATATTCGATTGCTTACCCAGAAAGGTCACATGATCCTCCAATCCCAAGTCAACTAGCGCATTACGAGCATCCTCTACACCAACTCCTGTGCCGATAAAAAGTAGCTTACAGGGCATCTGCTTCTGGACCTTGGCAAATACCTTCACAACATCAACCACGCGTTTGACAGGTCTAAAATTGGATGCGTGAACTATCAACTTCTCGCCATTGGGTGTCAAAGACTGGCGAAACTTCTTATCAAATCGGACATCTTCCCGTGGGATAAAAAAGTTGTAAATGACCTCTATGGGCTTTTCAATATGAAAGTACTCTTGAGTCTTGCACCGCAAATAGTTTGATACGGCAGTCACGCCATCACTATGTTCAATACTAAACTTTACGATTTCAAAATAGGCGGGGTCTCGGCCAACCGCTGTAATATCCGTTCCATGCAACGTCGTGACAATTGCCGGCCGCTTCTTGCCAAGCAATTGGCGAGCTAAGTAAGCACTGGTCGCATGAGGGATAGCATAATGCACATGCATGATATCCAAATCATATTCTTTGGATATGGCTGCAATTTTTACGGCTAGCGACAGCGCATAATCTGGATAGCGAATGAGGTCATATTGATTCATATCCACTTCGTGAAAGAACAGATTCTCGTTCTCTAATCGAAGCCTAAAGGGCTGCTCAAAAGTGATAAAGTGAACTTGATGTCCTTTATTCGCGAGCTCATGGCCAAGCTCAGTAGCAAGAACGCCACTACCACCTAAAGTGGGGTAACAGACGATACCGATTTTCATGTTATCTAAAGCTCCCTGACGGCTCGCGACACCTTCATAATATCATCGATTTGAATAGGATTGCTCTTAGCCAGTCCTTGAGCGTATTGACAACCAATCATGACGCCGAGATATTGTGCAGTTTTAGTGACGCGGGCGATGTAGTCATAAGTTTTCATTTGAGAATGATGGCATTCCATCATGCTCGTCCAAAGTGTGATGTAATTAGAAACGTCTATGAGAAAATCTACGGGTTCGTGAATGGCTCCACTATAATGTAGAATGCCTTCCACCCAATGTGTTGGCAGATCAGGTAATATCTTTGCAAAACGTGCGTACCGGCATGCAGCGCGTGCCATATAACCGGTTGCTGTGTGATCAGGATGTTGCTGAACGCCTGACCAAAGTGGCGCCAATACCAACCTCGGTTGATATTTGCGTATCGCTTCGACCAGCTTTAAACGTCCAGCGTATGAATCGATAATTTCACAATCGTCGAAATCCAAGCATATACGCTCTGCTCCAATGATCTTGGCAGAGGCTAGAGCCTCTTGCCTGCGCTCGGCGGGAGTACCGTTAGTCGCTTTCTGTCCGGGTGTGAGGTCTACTATGACAATGCTGCGACCTTCGGCCGCTTCGCGGCAAAGAATTCCGCCACAGCCGAATTCCACATCATCAGGATGTGTTCCGATTGCCATAATATCAACCATCTGTCCCCCTATCTTTCGGTTTGGAAAGATAGCCTACAGAGTTGCCCGACATACCGTCAATGCATAAACATCTTTGGGATAACCTTCCAGTAATGCTGCGGCACAACACCTTATGGTTGCACCTGTCGTGAATACATCGTCGATCAATAGTACGGTACGATCCTCAATATGTCTTTTTGCTTTCAAGACAAATTGAGATTGGCTAAGTAATTGGCGCTGCTTAAGATTTAGCCCAGCTTGTGCAAACGAGCCACTATGACGCTTCAACACGTTATGCATCGGCCTATCAAGCATACGAGCTACCTCGTCCGCTATCAACAGGCTCTGATTATAGCCACGAATGAACTGGCGCATGTGCGGCATAGGTACCGGAACCACGACATCGGGCAAGGGCCACTCCAGACGAATGATCTGAGCTACCAGAAAGGCTGCAGCGCCTTTTGCAAGGTGTGGCAATCCGCCATATTTCAAGCGCTTAACAAGCGTACCTGCAGGGCCAATATAATCAAAAGCCGCAGCAGCACGATGCCACAGAGGTGGGATCTTTTTGCAATCGATGCAAATGCTGCTAGTCCCCTCTTGAAAGCATTTTGCACAGCGATCTTGTGGACTCAGAAGATGCAGCAGTTGCAGACAAACTTCGCAGAAGAGAGCGCCAGATTCTGTGGCGCAATCGCAGTGTATGCAAAAAGATGGAAGCGTAAAGTTAAGCCAGGAATCGAAAATCTTCCTTAGCATACGTTACTGAACCGTTAAAACCGGCTTTTTTAAGTTACCCTCGACCACCAAAGTCATCTTGTCTGTCACTTTTAATAATGGTTGGTGTGGACGCAACTTGATCGTTAAATCTAGATTGCCGTCGAAGTCAATAGTTGAAGGCTTCCCATCCTTTGGCAACGAATACTTGGTAAGCTTTCCGTGCGAATAGACATCTTTTAAACGTGTAAGGGTCACCTTACCATCGCCAATCTGATACTCTACAGACCCACTAGAAGGTGTTAGCACATCCCAATCTAGTCCCAAACGTGACATAAACTCTGACGTCAGTCCTAAAATACCCTTTCCCTTCTTCTTCTTAGAATAGGTAAAATGAGCGCTACCGTCACCTGTAAGACTATTGAGATTAGACATATTGCCAGCCAGATTAGTGATCGTTAACTCTGGAAAAGCTATATCTTGCCGACGTTGGCGAAGGTTCTCAGATGGTTTCTTAAGTGCAGCGGGAGATACATTTGACGCGTTAAGAGATGGCACCTTGAGATACCAGTCCTGCTTGGCTGAACTTGTCAGCGAGGCTTCAGCAATGCTAACTTTACCAGCAGGATCGTTAATCACTATATCAGCGAACTTTAACTGCTTAGGAGTGAGCTGCAATCCAGCGGTGAAGCTATCTAATAGGTAGCCGGCAATTTCCAACTTCTCAGCTTTGGCGCTTCCTTCAAAGTTCACCCAGTCCGATTGAGCATTGCCAAGTTTCCATGTTCCGTCCAACAGATAACGCGCCTTTAAACCATAACTTTGCAAGCTTCGGGAAAATCCCTCTGACATAAGTGGAGCGGCATCCTGCAAATTCACCCAAACTTTGCCCTCAAGATCGGAAAGCATATCGCTACGGGCTTTTAGGCTAGCATCAAATCCGAAAAACTGCCCATCAATGCGTTGTACAAAAAAACCAAAATCAGGCCGATATTCCCATGAAACAACCATGGGTTTATTGGAGGGAGAACCAGGTGGCACATCTGACAACATTAACTGCCCAAATGGCGACGGAGGACATTCGTTACAAAGAGTGAGCCACACAGGTCTGCCGCGGTATTCCATCAAACCGCCAACCTTTAACTCATATGGATCGTAGTTTACCGAAAGATCTCTCAAGGTATAAGGTTGACCATTATACGTATAAACTCCGCCATCCAAATTCACATTGATCGTGGAGCTTTCCTGAGCCAATGTGACCGCAAAATTGCCGTTGATACCTCTTTCGCTGGAAACTTGATTGACTAAGCGATGGATCAGCTGATGACCAGATTTGCCTAATGGGCCCTGCAAAGCATCCGCGACCCATCCCATGGCGCCATCGGGAGCTTTAAAGCGCCCTCCTTCGATCGATAGGGAGCCCTGATTGATATCATAGATAAGTCGGCTAAAATCGATGGCGATAGGTCGTCCTCCCAAACGCGAGGGAAGCATGGCTGTACTTAGATTGCGGATAATGATTCCGGTATCCGTATCAAAATAGGTGGGGACATGCGCTGTATCGCGCAATCGTACACCACTCAATTCAATGGATCGCATTTGAGATTCCAGGCGCGCCTCAACATGCAGCCAATCTGGACTGGGAAGTGCTGTGATCTGAATATGTCCATGCGCGCGAACATCCCCTTTGGGTTGAAAGCGCTTTGCAAAGCGCTGAGTGGGCCCCCAACGCCCCAACTGCCCCATGTTCATTTCCAACAAGTTCAGCCGTCCTTCTAGCACTCCTCTGTCAGGAAAATATTCTCCGTCTAGCCCCAAGGTAGCAGCCTTAGCGCACCTCATGCCTAAAAAGTTAACTTTCCACCGGTCTTCGAGTTGCAACAAATCAGCGGAAAGGGACAAATCGTCCACAATGAATTGCTCAACAATCCAATTATTGCCTTGCACGTTGCCATTGACATAGAACTTTTGAAAAGCTCGGTCGTTTAACGCAATATCTTTGCCCGAAATGCGATAGGACAAAATCGGTGCCCCACGGTCATATTTCATAGAAAAAGAGAAGGCCCCACGCGCTGTGCTGATGCTCTGAATCTCTTCTACCAAACGCTTAGAGAGAAATGGCAATCCCGCACGGCCTAAACGTTGGAGATCGCGTAAAACCGTACTTAAATCAAAATCCATCTGAAAATCTGCCGAAGCCACTTGTGACCAGTCGCGAAGGCGTAGCTCCAGAACTCTTGGATGAACATTGCCAAAATGTGTGTTGATATTGTCGAACGCGAATTGTATTTCCTTGCGATCGTCCGAACTATGCCTTGCATGAGCTTCACCGACAACCCGTAGCAAATCGCGCGCTTTATCCCCTACCCAAATGTCGAAGCTAAGATGCTCTCCTGGATAGTCAGAAATGACAACTCGATCGCTAACAAGGCGATACTCCTCTACGCCACGTCCAGGGCGTCCAGCCAATACAGTGCCTTGCACATCAGAGAAGCCTAAAGCGTTGCTGGCAAAGTCATAAGAGAAATTAGCTGTCAGTTCGCGAATGGCAACATCCATGCCCTTGCCTTCTACAGATCCCTCTCGAAATTCTCCCCTTAACGCTCCTTCCCACTTCACGCCATCCTTGTCAATCTTTGCTGAGATACTGCTGGCAGTACCTTTTAACGCGACAACGCCTTGTAAAGGCAGTTTATGCAACAGTCCATTCCCGCCATCAAAGTAGCCTAATAGCTTGGTGATTTGCCCAAAGGTTCCTGAAACAGTATGAGGAGCTATAGACCACGTCACCTCTTCATCAAAACGTGTTAACGATGATGAAGAAACGTCGCCAACAAACAATACTCCCTCAGCACTTCCTTCAAGAGCTTTGAGGACCAACTTATCTTTCTGATAATGTGCCGTGCCCGAAACATCGGTAATTTTTAGACCGCTACGCTTATCATTCACGACGAGGTTGTTAAAAGGGAAAGTAATAGAGGCTGTCTGCGCATCAAAATTAAGCGCTATCTGCGCCGTGGCGGTGGCAGGCTCTATAGCAAACCTAGAATTGTCTAATGCCATATCTGTCAAGTGCACGGCCAAATTAGCCTGTGTACTGTCAAAACTACCCTTGACCTTGGCTATTCCAGCTGCAGCATCAAATGCGAAAATTGGCTGCTCAAACAGATCCTGAATCTTCCAAGAGGTTGTCTCAATTCTACCATTGGTAATGAGGGGCTTTTTGGAGGGATCCTGAGCTGGGCGATATCCAACATCACTAACTTCCACCGCTTCAGAAAGTAGTGAGCCATGGCTAAAGAAGTTTCTGAAGGGTTCAAACCAACTCTTTAGCGAAGAGCTTGTCGAAAGCCATTCCTCAAACGCTGTAGAGGTTCCATTGGCGAGATCAAATGAAAAGTTGGCTTGATGGTTGTCGCTATCTCCCAAAGTAATCACACCACGACTCTGATACTGCCGGATAGTAGCGTCGACAGCTACTGGGCGATCAGCCAGTAGATGTGCAAGCCTTGCTTGGAAGCGCTGTGGTGCTAGCAAAGCAACATGTTGTCCGTTGCTAACAATGTTAACATGCCAGCCATCTTTATATTGTAGAGCCCAAACGCCCTTGCTAAGCGGAAATTGCCCTTTCAGATCGAGACCTACGACAGCATCGCCACCAACACCAAGGTGCCCTTGCACGTTGGTTAAGAGTCCCAAATGCCCTTCCACTGTCCCAAATGCCAATTCACCATCGGTAACATTTAGATCAGCACGAAATCCTTGCTGCTTACCAAAGGACACCTTCCCACGACATGTGCCAATCTGGCATCTCCATCCACAAGGATTGTGACAAATCTCTAAGCCTGTGCCTACCAGCTGATCAACGTTTAAGCCTGTGCCGCTGTTGGTCAGGATACCTTCCACGCGACCTTTGGTCACCTGCCAATTTCCAGCTTCTGGCAATTGATGACCCAACATTTCTTTAAAGAAAAATGCCTCCGAAGCCTCTAAACCGCTAAATTTGGCGCGGAATTCCTGGCCATCCTGATGGGATAACTCCACTCTCCCTTCGCCACCCAAAGTATCTAAAAAGACCAATGTCGAACGCACAGCCTGCAAACCAGTGCCAGTACCGTCTAAACGCATGGCTTTAACTTGATCTGCATGCCACCATTGTCCCCTACAGGAAAAGGAATATTTGGATTCATCACCCAAATTGAGCTGCCCCTTAAAACCTTCTAATTCCCAAGTATTCGTTGATGCAGAGGCGCCAGATATTAGTTGCAAGGCTCCTTGTAAATGCAGAATACAGCTGTCATCATCGTTTGGAGACCGTCCACATGCTATCTTTCCTTCCTTCACGCGCATTTTTAAGGGTGTTCTGGATACCGATGCCATTACGTCGTCGAGAGTAAGCTGGCCAGAAGGTGTACCACTATCCCAGCTCCAGTTGCCGCTAATGACTCCCCGTTCAAGGTGGAAAGGCAAATGAACATTGGTCATTGGAACAATCAATGCAGCGACGAGTTTAGCAGGTATGCCATGCATCTTTATCGCTGTCTTATAACTTGTTGAGCTTTCCTCAAAGACGATCTGTGCAGTGCGATTGGTCTTGGCATCCACAACAATGTTAATGGCTCCCTTCGGATGCCGCAGACCACTTTGTAAATTAACAGTAAAGTGCCCCATTGGCTCTACGACGGACCCATCGCGCCATGCAACAGCCCCTTGATCGACTTTTACTGTGATATTACCGCGAAGCCAACCGCGCCACCAAATAGGATCTTGCGCCGGCGGCATAGCTATTTCTTGGCTGGTCAATAAAATTGTTGGCTTGATTAACTCAACTTCAGCGTTTAATTGTCGATTTGTAAAGCTCAAATCGTAGTGAATTCGCAGCTGCTCCGCCTCGACTGAATAAGCGCCGCCAGAACCCATAAAGACTGGTTTGTCGAGTATGATCGTACTGCCATCATAGTGGACATCCGTATAGATGACTGGCGCATTCATCACCCCCTCAACCTGCGCAATTAGGTAACTACGCACAACCAGGCGCTGAATTGGGTCGCGTACAGCTAACATTAAGCCAACGGCCACCAGCGGAATCATAAGCAACATTATCGTTCGACGCATCACTGCTCTTTTGCTGAAACAGTTAATAGACATGCTTTTATAAAGGATTCTCTTGAACTTGACAATAGGCGTCTTCCCAAGAGGAAAAAGGACCTAAACGACGGAAAGGACCTAAAGGGAATTGTAAAAGTCAGGCTCCTCATTAAAGTTATTACACTTAATATGAATTGATTATAATTCACTAATTATCTATTATTATCTGTTTATACCAATCTTACGAGAGAATGTCTATGGATTCAACAGACTTCCTCCAAGAAGGTAAAGGAATAAAACGACTGCTATTACGATCTACAAGCAATTTTCAGATCGTTTTCGTCCTTTTTCGCCTTTAAATTAATTCTTATTAAAGAACGTTTTAATCGAGGAATACTATGGATAAAATACCGTCATTTAACCCCACTATCTCTCCCACCTTAACAATTAATAGTGATGCTCATATTTCTGACAGAGCAACCAGTACACGTGCGACGTCAACGGCGACATCCAGCTTAACACCCTATCTTGAACCTTCTGGAAATCCAGACTATACAGCCACGCAACTCACGAGCGACATTGCTTCGATTCAAGTAGTGCGCACCACGCTGCATAGCGACGAGACAGTGTCAACAAATCCCGTTCCGCAGCTGCCTCCCAAAGAAGCGAAGGACTTTAATCTTCTTTGTGCACGATTGGAGGCAAGCAGTCTTTTCTATCCCTGCAAACGTGTCATCGATGCTGTTTATATGTATACAAACGAAATATATACCAAAGTCGCTGATCGAAACTCGCTATTGGTTACGCCTGCACGATTCACTACTAGACTAGCTCAGTTTAGATGCTTGATAGGAGCGATGAGCCAATCGAATGATTTCACCCAACTTCAAGGAAAAATAGAGCGAGACAGCATTCAGGACCTGATCACCGCCATGCGGGCTACCAAGAGTGCGATAGAAAAACGGTTTACAAGCAGAACACCGCCAAAGGCAAGACGCATGGCGACTCAGGATACAGACGAGCTTATTTTTGTATTGGAGCTTCTGCAGAAATTAATGCTCTCAGAGGTCGGTCAACGAGCATTAAGCCGAAAGTACGATACTAATATCGGCGCACATTCGAAGATGGAATTAGCAGACCTAGCTTCGTCAATCAATTTTCGGTTAACTTTGCTGCTCGATCTTATGAACCCAACGAATTTACAAGGGCCTCTTCAACCTGCGGCTGAACTTTTTAAAAAACATCTTCCACTCTTTAAAGATCTTAGTCTGGCAATAAGCGAAGCGCTTGATTCAAAAAATAAAATGGGATTACGCGAAGCGCATGAGAAACTTGTAAGCCTCCTAAAGGACTTTAAGGCAGAGCAGTCGCCAGAAATCCGTGTGATTACCAGAGGACGTCTTGCCTTTCACAACTCAACGGTAGAACTCTCTAAGCTCATTGGAACGGCCTCAACGGCTCTCGATGCGGAAACTGGTGACATTACTTACTATACGAATCGCCTGAAACTGATCAATCAAGCTGGAACTCTCTCAGATCTTTTCTCCCTAATAAACTGGTCCAAACTAGCCGAAACAACGGAGAGTGGCAGATCATTGTCACATCATCTTCAACCCTTATGCCAAACCTTTATTCAGCAGTGGACACGAATGAGTAGCGATTCTAAGCTTGCAGATGCGCCTAAAAGACTTGAGGACGCAAGAGAAGACGTCAATCCTATTGACCTATACAAGACATATCATAAGAGCGTAAAGCTGGCTGACGCTCTGTTAACAGTTATTGAAACGGCTACAAAATATGCGTCAGATGGACATACAAGAATGTTCTCCGAGGTCTTCTTTAATTCGATAAATAACCTGCTACCTTTCTTGAATGAAGAAGCTCCAGGGTCGGTGGGCGAAGAGAATTCGTCAGTAACACCCAAGCCTCAAAGTATAAAGGCCCGCAAGGCTAAGAAACGAAAAGGCCCTAAGTCTGTGCCAAAGACGAAAAAAGTCATTGAGCAAACAACGCTACACCGCCAACCAGTTGAGCCTTTGTTTGAAGATGAGGAGGCGCTAACTGCCTATGTTACAGACTATCTTATAGTCCCGGAAGTAAGCGAAGAAGAGGATCAAATGGAAGTTCCTGCAGAAGCGCCACCGAAAATCCCAACACCTATAAAAACGAAAAAAACCGGCAAACCCAGGCCGGCCAAGCCCGCTGTAAAAAAATCCGTCGAAGGTCGTACACACAAAAAAGCTGCTCCCATTATTGGATTTTCCGGCAAAGCACGTAAAGTCGAGAGAGTGATTGAGATTTTGCGCCAAAACAACTTTCATCTAGTTAGGCAAAAGGGCAGTCATGCCACAATGTACAACCCTGCGACGAATAAATCAGTGACAGTACCTATCCATGATAAACCAGTGTGCAGACGCGCGGCGAGGAGAATTAGCGACCTACTAAGTGAACATAATGATGGAAACGACCAAAGAAGTAGGTAAACAGTTTCCGAAGTTAATAACCGAATACGCGCTGACGCAGGGCAGGAACAAAACGATCCATGATGCGATCTTCCACGCGATTCATAGATTCTAAACAAGTGTTAATTTCACCCGGCGTCATCATACGCCCCTCCCACTTGGCTCTACGCGGCACCTTTATGTTTACAAAATAGTCTTCATCGCGCGTCCAATAATGGTTGATGCGTAACCGGTTAATCTGCACAGGTTGGTGAGGGCCGCCTTTACCGTTAGTCGTGATGTCACAATAGCCTGGCTTGTAGTGAGCCCCGTGAACACAATAGCGGGCTACTTTATGTGGCTTGCATATCGACTTTACTTGGCGGTTCCATACATCATCGAATGGCATTTTCAAGACCATGGATTCAGTGAGGAGCTTATCAGGCGCCAACTTGTGAATCCATGAGGTGCCATAGAACTGCCAAAAAACCATAATCCCTCCAATACGAGAGTCTTTGTCATAGGGGCGCAATAGAGAGCAGAGATCAGACTTATCGATAGGTATAATAAACTCATCGACATCAACAACTGCCAACCAGAGCGTCTCTCCAATAGACTTCTTCACACAGTGATTGTAAACAGCTTCCTGGATCACTGTTAAATTTTCTTCCCAAGGAGTTGGCCAATCGATCAACTCCACAATACCTTCATCAATGTAAGGCAGCAGAATTTCGAAATAGTCATCTTCACTGTTGTTATTATAGAGGTAGAAATGCTGCACACCTACGAGTCGATGAAATTCGAGCCACTCTTTTAGCCAAGGTCCCTCGTTCTGAAATACGGCGCAAATAGAAAGGTAGTACGGACACATGGCTTCATTGACACCTTCAATTACTCTACCCTTTCGAGTATCATTATACCTGGCAGCTGAAAAGCCCGAAAACACAAGACTGATTGCCAGTGTTAATAATAGAAGGAACGCGCGAAAATGACCTTTAATTCTAAGCACAGCTATCCTAAAAAGTTGATTTGGCAAACACAATATCATTCAAATTAATTTTCACTCAAAATATTTTGTGACAGTACAAATGGCGTGTGTTAGGATGCCTGCTTTTTATTTAAATGTCGGAAACGGCCCCTATGCATCTTTTCAAACAGAGAGTCCCCAAGAAAGACTGGTTAATGACCATCGTTTTTTTCCTCATCTGCCTCATTCACAATGTGCTATTCAATATGAAAGATGCTTTGATGGTTACAACCAAAGGTGCGGGGGCAGAGGCCATACCTTTCATCCAACTATGGCTGCTGCTACCAATCACAATTGCAGCGGCAGCGTGGATCAGAAGTCTGTTCTTGAGAAAGGGTGTTGAAAAAGCTTTCTATCGTGTCTTCATGTTCTTCATGATCTTCTTCGTCGTCTTTGCCTTTTTCCTGTACCCTTTTGGCGATATCATTCAGCCGCATCAACTAGCGGAAGAGTGGGCAGTCGCCCTTCCACAAGGGTTCAAAGGAGCTATCATCACTGTGCGATTCTGGACTCTGTCGTTACTCTTTATCGTAGGAGAGCTTTGGACAAGCCTGATCACTGCCGTGCTATTTTGGGCCATAGCTAACGAAATCACCCTGCTGAATAATGCGCAAAATTCCTACTCATTAATACGACTTGGTGGTGCTTGCGGAGCCATTTTCGGCGGGCTTACTCCCCTCATGATAGGCTGGATACCTTCCAACCTTACGGTATATTCTCTGTTAGCCATCATCATCATCCTATGCACAATCACGCTAATCTTAGTGCGACACCTGATAAAGCATATGCTGGACAAAGATGTTGCGACCAGACTTAGAAAAGCTGTCATCATAGTGAGCGACAGCAGCAAAACACAGCTTCGCAACATCACGCGTTCACCCTACTTACTATGCCTAATGGTCATGGTATTTGGATACAACCTCTCGATGAACTTGTTCGAGCTAGTATGGAAGACACAGCTACAAGAAGTCTACCCCTCCTTTACCTCTTACAACATGTTTTTGGGGCACTCCTCAACAGCCTGCGGTATTATAACCATTCTGTTCACTCTGGTCACACCATGGATTATCAACAATTTTGGCTGGAGCCGCGCAGCATTCGTCAGCCCTTTACTTCAGCTAGTTTGTATTGGATCGTTCTTCGGCGTCTTACTGTTCGGTCATTGGCTACCTTGGGATTCAACCACAGTAGCCAATGTCGCCATCATTCTAGGTGCGATTCAATATAGCGCAGGCCGCGCAACCAAACATTCCATATTTGATGTCACTAAAGATATGGCTTTCATTCCACTGGACTCCGATGTTAAAGCCTGCGGAAAACCAGCGGTCGACGGTCTTGGATCCACTGGAGGACGTTCTGCCGCTGCTGTCGTTCATCAAACCATACTATTCTCGTTGGGCAGCATAGGAGCCGGCATACCCATAGTATCACTGTTGGTCGTAGCGACTCTATTTGTCTGGCTGGAAGCGACACAATCACTATCCGTGCGATTCCGCGGCCTCGTCGCGCAAAAAGCAACATGATCTGAGAAGAGGAATTCAACGCAAAGGCGCAGAGGCGCCAAGAGGAACTTTCCCTTTTTCGCGCCTTCGCGCCTTTGCGTTGAATTTCTTCCCGAGAAGATAACCTTGATATAGCTAAGTTTTCCCTTGCATTTTGGAAGGGTATACTTAAAATTGGATCAGCTATCATTTTATTTCAAATCGCCGAATTATGCTTAGAAAAATTCTCGACTATCAGTTGTCTCTAGTGGAAAAGGGTAAGCCCCTCCATGTGATTCATCCCCTCATCACCGCGATGGACACGTTTCTTTATGAAGCGCCTCTGGTGACTAGACGTGGACCACATATCCGCGATGCTGTGGATATCAAGCGTTGGATGACTGTAGTCATTATCGCACTTATTCCATGCATCCTAATGGCCATCTGGAATAGTGGGGTGCAATCCTTCGTATACTCCAGCGGTGACTTTCATCTTATGGAAGAATATCTGACAGAATCTGTGACTTTTGATGGCTATGTGGATTTTGTCACTAAAGATAACCGATGGCTCACCATTCTTAAACTCGGAGCCATGGCTTTTCTACCAATCATGTTCATCTCCTATGCCGTCGGAGGCCTCTGCGAAGGTATCATCGCCGTCATTCGCGGCCATGATATCGCTGAAGGTTTTTTAGTTACAGGTATGCTCTATCCGCTAATTCTGCCCTCCACAATACCGTACTGGATGGCTGCAGTCGGCGTTGCCGCAGGCGTAATCCTAGGCAAGGAGCTATTTGGAGGCACGGGCATGAACATCATGAACCCAGCCTTGGTCTGTCGCGCCTTCTTATTCTTTACCTTTCCAGGTCGTATGACAGGCTTTGTGTGGGCTGGAACCAATCCTACAGTAGTACGTGAAAGCCTTGTTAAGATGAACCAAGATGCCGGCACAACAGCTCTGGATGGCTACTCACAGGCTACTCCCCTGGCATTACTTAACGTTAGCCATGATATCAAGCGCGTTCATGTCGATGCCATAGCCACAAATAACCTTGGCAAGGAAGTCGGCACCATTGATGTCATCGATAAACAATTTGGCCAATGGAATACTGCCACAAACGCCAACGCAACCTTGGGCGAACTCTCAAGTGACCAAATGCAGAGTTTTGTCACAACACCTTTTGCAGACGGTGGTTTGGGCCTATCCCCCGGATCTTATGAAGATGCCTACCACTTCTCCGCCGTTAAGTTTGGCATAGGTCATAGTGCTGATGGCAACCTCTTCTTCGGCGATAGACTAGACAGCATGGGCTCATCCTCCGTTCTCGCATGTTTGATCGGCGCTTTTATCCTGATATACACGCGCGTAGGATCTTGGAGAACAATGCTGGCAGTACTACTAGGAGCTTTTGCCACCGCCAACTTGTTTGAAATCGGCTCTCATTTCTTTGGCACCAATAACGGCGCTTGGAACCCTGCGCAATTTGACATCCCTGCCTACAAACACCTATTGCTCGGTGGCCTGGCTTTCGGCCTGGTCTTTATGGCTACAGATCCCGTCTCCTCTCCCGCAACACATGCAGGAATGTGGATATATGGAATATTAATAGGACTCATTACTATCGTGATCCGTGTGATCAATCCCGCATACCCGGAAGGCGTGATGTTGGCCATTCTACTAGGTAACGTCGCCGCTCCATTGATTGATCACTATGCCGCTCAATACGAAAGGAGCAGGAGGCCGCGACGTGTCACAGCCTAGACAGTTTACCGATCGCTCCACAATCATCTTTATGGTAGTCCTCAGCGTAACCTGCGCAGTAATCCTTTCCGCGTTGGCTAGTGCTCTAAAGGAACCACAAGAAATTGCTAGAGAAATCTATCGCAGCAAACAAATGCTCGTAGCCGCCCAAGTCTATAGCCTCGATGGTCATTACTTCCAGATCGAAGACAAAGAGGGTAAATACATCCCTGCTAAGTACACAGAAGGCGGAGTGCTCGTTCCTGGTGCAGCAACAGACTTGGCAACACAAGATCAGATTCTAGATATCTACCGACGACGTATTCGCTCCTATCTAGTCAATAAGGAAGGCAAACTCGAAACCTTTCAGGACGCCGGATTAAATGAAGCCAACTATACCAAAGAATTCAAGAAGCGCGGATATTACGTTCAACCTCTGAAGCTAATCTACAAGCTACTGCCCAACCCAACGAAACCTGATGACACATCGATCGACAATGAGGTAGCTGGTTACATTATCCCTGTTAACGGATATGGGCTATGGGACGCCATCTACGGCTATCTGGCGATTAAACCAGACGGCATCACCGTTCTTGGCATCTCTTGGTATGAACAAAAAGAGACTCCGGGTCTTGGAGCCAACATCTCCGAATCACCATGGCAAAGTCTCTTTCCTGGGAAAAAGATCTTTCAGATGGCTACCAATGCTGCAGATACCAACTTTGAACTTGCGCCGATTGGCATTACTGTTGTACGAGGTAAAGTATCTGAAGTGTATGGAGATGGCCCAAAAGCACAAAGTGCCGTGGACGGCATGGCTGGAGCTACCTTAACAGGCAATGGTGTTACCACTGCCTATAAAGATGTTCTGGAAGCTTATCGACCTTTCCTTGTGGCTGTACACGAAAAGTATGAAAAAAAATAAGTCTTAGTTAGCGGAGCGCAAATGGCTGAAACAATGCCAACTAAAAAGTACTTTACAGAGCAGTTGCTATCAGGCAACCAAGTTCTAGTGGCCATATTAGGCATCTGCTCGGCGCTAGGCGTTACTAACCGCCTGTCCGTTGCCATTACCATGGGTCTATCCGTGACCTTTGTCACCGGCTTTTCATCACTCTTTGTATCATTGCTACGAAACTACACGCCCGACAGCGTTAGGATGATTACACAGCTAGCCATTATCTCGGTCTTTGTAATCGTCATCGACCAATTTCTGCAGGCGTATTTTTTCGACATTTCTAACGTGCTAAGCGTTTTCGTCGGCCTGATTATCACCAATTGCATCGTAATGGGTCGAACAGAAAGCATGGCTAAGAACGTGCCACCACTTCCCGCCTTTTTGGATGGCATTGGAGCTGGTCTTGGTTACGCCATCGTGCTTTTTATCGTTGGACTTATCCGCGAACTATTTGGCTTTGGCGAAATCCTTAACCACCGCGTAGTCCCTTCATCCTGGTATGCAACCGCAGCTCACCCAGATCTCTATGATAACTGGGCACTGATGGTCACGCCACCAGCCGCCTTTTTCATCCTGGGTATGATGATTTGGTTAGTAAATTTAACTAGAAAGAACACTTAAGAAGGTCAATCAACTATGTGGATGGGTAACTACGAGCCGATGAACTTGGTTGGCCTGCTGATGCAATCCGTGTTGATCGAGAACTTCCTCTTGGCCAACTTCCTAGGCATGTGCACGTACCTTGCTTGCTCTAACAAACTCTCAACAGCCAATGGTCTGGGCTTTGCCGTCGTCATCGTAATTACCGTTTCTGGCTTCCTAAACTGGATCGTTCACCAGTTTGTCACCGGCGACAACGCACTGTCTTGGCTGTCAGCATTTGGACTGAACACTCAACACATTAACTTGCGATTCCTAGAGTTTCTGATTTTCATCTCGGTAATTGCAGGCTTTGTGCAGGTGCTGGAAATCGCCATCGATAAGTTTTCTCCCAGCCTATATATGGCGCTGGGTATGTACCTTCCCCTAATCACTGTTAACTGCGCTATCTTGGGTGCCCACCTATTCGCCGTTACGCGCGACTATCCCGGCGTACCTTTCCAAGTATACGTATTCGGCTCTGGTGTAGGTTGGTGGCTCGCCATCGCCTTAATTGCCGCCATTCGAGAAAAGCTACGTGTTTCCAACGTTCCAAAAGGACTAGAGGGTATGGGCATTACCTTCATCATGACAGGCCTTATGTCTATGGCCTTTATGGGCTTTACAGGCATCAAGCTAGCCAACCCAACGGGTGGTGACGCCAAAGCCACACACCAAGAGGTTGAAACAACCTCTATTAACGCCCCGGAACCTTCGGAAGCATAACCACCCTCAGATTCCTTCTTTAACCTCACGATTGTTTCATAGAATAATCACGTTATTCTATGACTTTTACTCTTTGATATTACCAAACTAAGTAATGCTACTTGTTTTTTATCCATTTGATTATTAGAAATATATTATAATTAAATAAAAAACAATGGTTATATTATGATTAATCATGATGGAAATATTAATAACTCAGGATCTCCGGACATCCCTGAGCAAAAATTTTTCTCGGATAACAGCCTAATTGGAGCAGAGTTTCCGGTTTTTGCAAAAGACATCGCCGCTCCAGGCGCCACCAAATACACGCCTGCCCAAGTCGAGTCGATGATTGTTAATGGCCGAAAAACTGCCAGCGACATCCTAGGCAGTCCTGATTCTACCATTCCTCATAAAACAAGCGCCAAAGACGTTCAAAATTTGTTATGGTTTTTAACGGCCTGTGCTTGCGAGCGCTCTGGTTCATCATTTAACAGAGGGGTAATACGTTTATCCCCACTGACTGAAGATCAAAGCCTTAGATTAAGAATTTTTTTTGCCAACTGTAAAGAAGCAAATGCCCACAGCCGCCCTTCTTCTCATTTTAAAGAACTCTCAATTGGGTCTCAGAAAGGACTAGACTTTGACAAAGGTTCTCTACCCTTTGATCAAAGTCTTAGCACCCTCTTATGCGGTCGGTTACAAGATAACAGCTTTTTCGTGAAGTTTGAGCGAGAAGCTGTTGCTGTAACAAAACCTATTGCAAGTCTTCGCCATCTCAAACACTGGGTATCTCATGTTAGATCAGGAGGAGGTGATAGAAACGTGGGAGGAAAGGAAACAAGAAGAGAAACCGACGGCCAAGAAGAGATAAAAAGAGCTTATCTCAAAATGGTAGATGTCTTAGGCTTGAAAGGAAAAACAAAAGAACAAGAGATAAAATCGCACTCACGTATCTTCCAAATATTTCAGCGCGTAGAAGAGATTAATTACAAATTACAAACACTGATTGCCAGACGAGGCGACAATGGCTTAAACGGAAAAAGTGCTGACAACTTGAAAAAAGCAATCGATGAGTTCTACGAAGTAGCGAATAGCATACCGGACGTGCACCTAATTAGTGGACGCGAGATCCTTCTTGATATACAGAAATATCTTTCCCCTTAGACACTCCAGTCCACCAACACCCGCGAATGCGAATCCCTTACGACAGACGAGTTCTGAGAATAGGCTTGCGAGCAGCCTGAACTTCATCCAATCGACCAATCTTCGTATGATGCGGAGCTCCGCGCACGGTCTCGGGCTCTAGGTGAATTTCCTTCACAATAGACTCGATAATGTGCACAAAGTTATCTAGAGTTGCCTTGGACTCGGTTTCTGTCGGCTCAATAAGCATGCATTCTTTAACAATAAGCGGGAAATAGATTGTCGGAGCGTAGACACCATAATCTAAGAGACGCTTAGCTATGTCCAGAGCTTTGATCCCTTTGTCGAGATAGTCGGTTGCTTGAATGACAAACTCGTGCATACAAGGCTGAGCATAGGGAACCGTAAAAAATTTCGAGAGGCGCTTTTTGAGGTAGTTGGCGTTCAGTACCGCTTGCTCCCCAACACGTCGAAGGCCAGCGTGACCATGCATACGGATGTAAATATACGCTCTGAGGCATATGGCAAAGTTGCCATAGAAAGTCGATATACGTCCGATAGAATCTTTACTGTCGTTCTCAACTTCGTAGAAATCTCTCGTCTTGGTAACCTTTGGAACCGGCAAAAATGGTTTTAAGCGATCGTTGCAAAGTACTGGACCGGCGCCGGGACCTCCTCCGCCATGGGGCGTAGAAAATGTTTTGTGCAAATTGATGTGCATGACATCAAAACCCATATCACCAGGGCGCACAATGTTGAGAATAGGATTCAGGTTGGCGCCGTCATAAAATAGCAAGCCACCATGATCGTGCACAATCTTCGTCACTTCACGAATATTTGTGCTGAAAAGTCCCAAGGTGTTGGGATTGGTTAACATCAATCCTGCTGTTTTGTCCGAGACAACCTCACGCAAGTGATCGACATCTAAATCGCCCTGAGCATTGCTACGAATGGAAACTGTTTCAAACCCAACCATCGCTGCCGTGGCGGGATTTGTGCCATGGGCATTATCGGGCACCAACATCTGTGTGCGTTTAGTATCGCCATTATAGCGGTGGTATTCGGAGATCATGCGAACACCTACGAATTCGCCCTGTGCACCAGCATTAGGTGCCAACGTACCGGCCGAAAAACCACAGATTTGACATAAGAGTTCTATAAGCTCGTAAATGACTTGTAGGCACCCTTGAACCATCTTAGGGTCTGCCATGGGATGACAACGTGTAAAACTAGGCATAGAAGCGACAGTTTCGTTGACGCGAGGGTTGTACTTCATCGTACAGCTTCCCAATGGGTAAAACGTCGTATCAATACCAACATTATCTCGCGCCAGCTGCGAAAAGTGACGCATTAGATCCAATTCGGAGATCTCGGGCAATCCAAGTGGCGTCTTGCGCGCTAGTTTGGGATTTGGTTGAAAGCTATCGAATGCAGAGGACTCTTTGGGCAAGCTGTAGGCATGCTGCCCCTCTTGGTTTTTCTCGAAAATTGTCTTACGAGCCATGAATCAACCCCCTAACACTTCTGCAAAACGATCTAGCTGCTCGATGCTCTTGGTCTCTGTTACAGCTATAAGCAGCTGTTTACTTCGACTACTATAATGCTTAACAAGGTTTAAACCAGGCTCAATGCTGTGAATACGACAATGCGAATACACTTCTGACAGCGGGCGAGAAACCTCTACCACAAACTCATTGAAGATTGAAACGCCGGTATTAACTTTTAGGCCAGGACGGTTGCTAAGTAGCTCACGCAAGTACGAAGCGCGTTGAAAATTCGTTAGCGCCAACTTACGAATACCCACTGGCCCGTACCACAAAACGGCCACTAAACTTGCCAAGGCCGCTAAAGCCTGATTGGTACAAATATTAGAGGTCGCCTTGTCGCGGCGAATATGTTGCTCGCGAGCCTGTAGGGTCAAGACAAAGCCTCGGCGCCCTTTAGCATCCACAGTTTCGCCGACCAACCGTCCAGGAAGCTGGCGGACAAGAGCCTCTCGGCACGCCATATAACCAACGTAAGGACCGCCAAATTGCAGTGGAAGGCCAAAAGGCTGCATATCCCCCACGGCAATATCTGCACCGAGATCGCCAGCAGAGCTATATAGACCATAGGCAAGAGGATTAGCACACAAAATGCTTAAAATACCCTTTTCTTTTGCGGCAGCAAAAGCAGATGATGCGTCCTCGATAGTCCCCAAGAAGTTTGGGCTCTGGAGTAGTACAGCGGCTGTTTTGTCGTCTAAAAGCGAATGCAATGCATCAAGATCCACGAGTCCTTCTGCCAGGCAAGGTATGGTGACTATCTCAATGGCATGGTTCTTAAGATACTGTTCAACAACCGCGCGATAATGCGGATGTAACGTTTCTGCTATCGCGATTTTAGTGCGGTCAGATTTTAGACGCAGTGCCATAAGGATAGCTTCAGCACAAGCGGAAGCGCCGTCGTAAACCGAGGCATTGGCAACATCCATGCCTGTCAATTCACAGACAACCGATTGAAACTCAAATATCGCCTGCAAGGAACCTTGCGACATTTCGGCTTGATAGGGAGTATAGGCGGTTAAAAACTCCGATTTGCTGCAAATGGCACCTACTAATGCAGGAACGTGATGTTCATAAGCCCCTGCGCCCAAATAGCTCTCATACTGTGGAAAGGTATTTTGTGCGGCAATAAATTCAGCTAACCGCAGCACGTCATATTCTGAGAGACCGTCATCACCTTTCGGTGCTGACTGTATGATGTCGCGTGGAACAGCGTGAAATAGCTCTTCCACACTCTTTATGCCTAGAGTAGCGAGCATTTCGCGGTTCTGGCGTTCCTTGTTGGCAATAAAATCCATTGGATGACCTCGACACGTTACTTTTTCACCAGCTTGAGGTAGGATGCACTATCCATCAATGTATCGAGCTCTTGAGGTTCCGATAGTTCTATTTTAAACAACCAGCCATCAGCTTCAGGATTGTTGTTAACTGTCTCTGGGTTGTCCTTGAGGCCATCATTAACCGCGACAATTTTGCCTGTCACGGGTGCATAAACATCGGCTGCAGCCTTGGTAGATTCTAAGACAACTGCTTCTTGCCCCTTTTTCACAGTTTTGCCAACCTGGGGCAATTCAACATAGACAATATCACCCAGCTCTTTCTGTGCATAATTTGTTACGCCAACGGTGCCGACAGCGCCCTCAACGGTGATCCACTCATGCGACTCTGTATACTTCATTATGACCTCCATTAGGGACTTATCTCTTATAAAAAGGAAGCTTGACCACTTCACTTCTTAAGCGGCGGCCACGCACTTCTATTTCTATCATTTCGCCAATCGCTAAATTGCTATTCACCATGACTATGGCAATGCCTCTACCTAAGCAAGGTGAATGCGAACCTGAGGTAACAACCCCTATCTCCCTTCCACCTTGAAAAACGGTACATCCAGCCCTGGGAACGCCTTCCTCATCAAGCAAAGCACCATGCTGCATGCGCCTATCATTCGTCTGCTGCAGCCTCACCAATGCTTCCTGACCCAAAAAATCCTTCTTCCACTTAACCGTCCAGGCAGAGATACTTTCTGTAGCCGCAATGTCATCGGCAAGTTCATGCCCATATAGTGCAAAGCCGGCTTCTAAGCGCAAGGTATCGCGCGCTCCTAACCCCACTGGTTGCAAATCATAACGAGCTCCCAAAGACAGTGCAGCATCCCAAATCTCTCCGATAATGTCATTAGGAGCGATAATCTCAAAACCACCAGATCCAGTATACCCTGTTCGAGCCAAGATCACTTCTGTCTGACCAAACATCACAGGCATAAAACGCATCGCTTTAAGCTGCCATGTGCCTGGAAAAAGGTCGCGAACTAATGGTTCTGCCGTGGGGCCTTGAATAGCAATAATGCCATCTTCACTGTACCGTGGCGTTAATGTCACTTTGTACTGTCGCGCCATTTTGCGCAGATGTTCCAGGTCTTTCTGCCTGTTAGCGGCATTGACGATGATAAATAACTTGGTGGCGCTTTCTCGATAAATAATGGCATCGTCTATGCTGCCACCATCTTCGTTCGGAAGTACCGTGTAGATCGCTGTCTGGTCGGCCTGCCCGACAACATTATTTGTAGAAACAAAATGCAAAAAGCTCTCAGCTTCCGGGCCGGTAACCAAAATACGTCCCATATGGGACACATCAAATATACCAACAGCCTTGCGAACGGCCATGTGCTCAGAAATAATCCCCTTATACGATATGGGCATTTCCCAGCCGGCAAAGTCGACTATCTTGGCTCCTAATGCTACATGTCGTTCATATAGTGCTGTCCTCATTTCACCAACCTCACACTGGCCCAAAGGCTAGGTTGCTGGTCAATTGCATAGTCATTCGAGGACACAGCAAAATGTTGCGGATCGTCTCCAGGTCTATTAATGCGATAGGTAAAGCCAATGCGGTCAAATTGCTCGGGATCGTAGCCATGCAAGCAATGAGCCGGGATAAATATATCTAGTCGATAGGTGTTCTTGTAGAGATGTATGGTATTCTTGAGCTCGTTTGAATCACACCATTCATGAACATCTTCTGTTCTGAAACGTGTTATCTCCCCGCAGGAATGTCCATTAACTTCTTTAGGCAAAAAGTAAAAGTGATGGCAAAAGCGATTGTTGAAACCAGAGGCCTTAGAATCGCGCGTATCAATAAAGAACTCGACGCTATCACCTGTGCGTAGCTCAGGGTAGAAACACTTTTCAGCCTCTTTCTCAACAGAAACAGATGCATAGAAGCCACGTTGATGCCACGCCAATGCAACATCAGCAAATGTCTCTTCTCCACATAGTTCGGCCAAAGATGGCAACGAATAGGTGGGAGTGAGCGGCCCAGGTCCCTTAGAACTTTCTGCCCTATGATGACAATTAACCGAAACAGCAAAGAGGCCCACAGGTGCGAGCTTAAACGCTGGATCCTCTAATGCTAGTCCTTCCTGATCGAAATTGAGCTCTCCTTCATCATTCTCATCGTCATTACGGCGATTACGGGAGGTCCTTTTTATTCTCATGGTTGCTACCTCCCGCTGAGCGGTGGATCTCTTGTGCCTCGTCACGCTCTAAGTAAGCAAAGCTGATGGCATTTTTATCTTGTATGATGTCTAAAACTTCATACATAAGCTGTCGCTGAGCATCCGCTCCTAGCTGATGGCGCGCACGGTCCATTTCCTGCCCTGCAATAATACTATTGACTGATGGGCCTCTAGAAGCTAATTGGAAGAACCATAGCTCTCCATTAGGCTTAGCAGCGACATTGCTCCACTGCTTAGGTTCCATAGTAAACAGCACTTCACGTCCAGCATTAGCGGCGTCATCACTGCGGCGCAGCGAGAGAGGTGTCTTCTGTAGCTTAAACTGCTCGGCTATCGCTAGTGTCGGAGCTAATTTGTCTTCTTCGGCCTTAGGCTGCGCAGCAGCTACCAAGGAATCAGCGGCAGATGGGTTCTTCTTGATCTGCTCACGTGCATTACGAACATGAGATAGAAGGCGATAGGTCGTCGCTCCACTAGCTCCCAAAGAATCATCTTTACCCTTGCCGATGCTGTCTTTGTAGTCTTTCTCTACAGCAGTAATCAGGTCTTTGTAATACTCGGCAGCTACGAGATCCTGAACGTCCTCTAAAGGCTTCCAGGACTCACCTTTGCGATATTTCCCTGGATCAGCCACGCGAAGCTTTTCGTAAAAAGGATCTAGCAAAGCTAGAATTTTTTGGTTCAAGGTATCGTCGGCAGCGGCATCAGCAAAGGAAAGAACTTCCCAATTCTTGTCGCGATCGATCACACTAATACGATAGTAATTTAGACCATCACCACTAAAGTGCTGAAGTTTCTCCAAGGTTTCTTTGCCACCCAGAGGAGCCAGGTCGAGTAAAGCGATCAAAGCTTGTCTGTCTTCCACTCCACGCAATGGCAAGGTGCCGCCTTTTAAACGTATGCCTACCGTAACGCGCTCGGGAGTCGCAGCTTCCAGCGCTTGCTCGATCCATTCAGGATGCGCGCTGACGATGGCTTCTCGTGCGTACTCGTCAACCTTTGCTCGTGTAGATGGCGCCAATGCCTCTAAGGCTGTAAAACGCTCTGCTGAATTGGTTGTTTTCTTAACAGCTAGCTCAGGAAACTCTTTTTTGAGCTTTTCCCAATGGTCATCTTGCGTTTCCCAATTCCACATCTCTTTAACGCCAACACGTGCCTGCAAGCTCTTTTTACTAGCTTCAGCAACTTCCAACATGTAGCGCTTTTGGACCAATTCCGGATGGCTCTTCTGAACTTCCGCAACTGTTAGGAATTTGGTAGGAATATCCAACTGAGACTTTCTGGACGCCTTATCAGATACCGCGTTCAAGTAAACTTCTAGCTTCTGAAGCGCGCGGAAATCGGATAGACGCAGACCTTCAGGCACTACATATAGGTCACCTTCAGCTGTCTCTAAAGCATACTCTGTGTATTGCTGGAACAACGCGGGGTCAACAAAAACTGCGTTGCCAACGCCATCAAACAATCTTCTGAATAGCAAAACCTGACGCCAAACTTTGGCGGCACTATACTCATCCAAACCAGTACGACGTAACTGATCGTTCATGTACTGACGGGAATTAGCAGCGCCTGTATTTGTTTGAGCACTGAGCTGCTTGAAAGTGATGTCTGCCTGATTCAAGAGGTCAGCTAACGCTTCTTGAATGGTGACTTCATAACCCTTCTGCTCGGCAATAATAGCAGAATTGATGATGAATTGGCAGGTAAGCCGTACAAATCGAGGACCAAACCAATCTTCCAGAGTATGGTAGCCAAAAAGCGATAGGTCCTGACGTGGCAAATTAGGATCCGGCTGCAACCAAGGATACTGCTGCTCTTGGTAGCGCAATACTTGTGTCAACATCGGTGCAGGAAACACTTGCTGCGCCAAAAAAAGATTGACGCGCGACTTAAAGGCTTCAGGACTTTCAGCAACTTCAGCGCCACGTAATTCGTCGAGGCTAACTTTAAGGTTCGGTGCAAAATGATTCCATACAGCTTCGGTGCTGATGAATCTTGCCGATGGGTGCACGTACAGCTTTGCGCGTTTTTCACGACGCAAGCGCGACTGCAAGTCAACACCGAGATGCTCGGCATACTTGGACACCAGCTGTTCGGCTAGTCCCGTTACAAGAAAGTCGTTGGTTAAAACACCATCGCTTATTGAGTTTCCGGCCCACATATTCTGCCGCAAACCGGCATCTGAACTTAGGAAGAGAGCCATTGACTCTACCTCCGACACATTAACTTTGCTGCCGTCAACGGCGACAAAAGCTAGCCTGTCATGTGGGTGGGTGGTTTCAATAGTTCCGTATGTCCCAAAAAAGCTGAAGGACAGCACAATAACTATCGTGATGGCGATAAAAAGATAACGCTGATATTTGCGAAAAAATTGAAGCATGTCGGAGCAAACTCCCGTGATTTACGAGTTGCGATACTATCAGAGCAGACCCTTTCCCACAAACAATTTTAATCAGCGACGACCGTTAAACGGCTGCTGCCTTGGTCCATCGTGCCACTGGAACAATCTTGATACCCCCACGAGCGGTAAACTCACAGCGCACTTCTATGCTCTTGGGTTGCAAAATTTTTACCAAATCTTGACAGATCTGGTTGGTGGCATACTCTGCAAAGGTTCCCTGATTGCGGTAGCCCCCTAGATATAACTTGAGGCTCTTGGATTCCACCAACCACTGATCTGGCTTGTACGTAATAAAAATACGTGCGAAATCAGGCTGATTGGTCACAGGGCATAAACTAGTAAATTCTTCGCAAATAAGGTTCACATCATAGTCTGAATCCAACCAACGGTTAGGTATCGGCTCAAGAATGGAGCCATCTATTGTGGTTGGCAAAGGCACCTTTTGGCCTAGTAGCGTTAGATTTGCTTCGGGTGCTTCTTGTGTCATGGCCTTACTTCCTCGATATTTTGCAAGCATTCTGCCAATAATGCTCTTAATTGGCAACGCGCATCCTCCAGCTCAGCTGGAGTGGGATTAAGGCCAAGCAACGGATAGCTATTGGCTTTCATGTCGTTGATCACATCGCCACCACCTAACAAAACAGTGCTCAGGACATCTTCTGGAACCATGCCCAAGCAAATAGACCCTTGATGTAGCAACCCATTTTTTGTTCTTCTTTGTGCAGAACCACCCACCTTCTGTCCTTGCCACATCACATCATATTTGGTGGGATGTGCCATACAGAACTGCTTAGAGGGGGCATTTAGTAGCTGCGGCTCATTTGCCAAAAGAGTTGTTGGAGCCTCGATACCTTTAAAACGTCGTATCGCTTGCAACACCGCACCATTGATCAAGGCATAGGTCTCTAATGTATTTTGTGAGAAATGAGGATGCCCAGAGGGTAATAAAACTGAAAAAGCCAGGTCATAAGTGTGAAATATGATTCCTCCGCCCGTCGGACGACGAGCTATCTGATACCTATGTGTCGATAGCCCCAAGGGCCTCAAGTATTTAGTAGGATCAACAAAATAACCAAATGTGAGTGCGTTCTGAGACCACTCATAGTTGTGAAGAACCGGCTCCGATTGCTGCTTTAAAAGGCGCAAAAGGGCGGTATCAAAGGCCATGTTAGCCACTGCGGAAGTAGGTGCTGTCTTTAATACTTGCCATTTCATGGTTCAAGTATACCACAAACAGCGTAATTACAGAAGTTCCCATGATTTTTTTCTTACAGTTCTTGAGAGTAGGTTCTGTTCTCAGCGCGGAAGCGCTGAGTCTCATAATAGCCCCGTGTAAGGCCATACTTGTACCCACATCTTTTTGCATTTTTCTGTTCTCAGCGCGGGAGCGCTGAAACTCTTAATAGCCCAGGGTAAGAAGCCCGTAGGGCGACGCAACCCTGGGAAACTGCGCATTAATGAGTCCGCTCTGCGGAAGCAGAGCGCCAGATATATCCAGAAGCGCATATTAGTTTCGACACTTGTATTGAACCAGGCAGACGCTCTGACTACCGCAGAGCGATCTTTTTTCTTACTCTGTCCCAGGGTTGCGTCGCCCTACGGGCTTCTTACCCTGGGCTATTAAGAGTTTCAGCGCTCCCGCGCTGAGAAGAAAGCCGCAAGCTGAAAAGATGTGGGTACAAGTATGGTGTAAGGCATCCTGACCCTGGGCTATTATGAGGCTCAGCGCTCCCGCGCTGAGAATAAAAACAGGCGTTGGGATGTTTTTAGTTTAGCTCTTGGCGTATTTGCGTTAAATTTCTTATAACGCTTTTGTGGTGTCTTTATGGCGCAGCTTTACATGAATAGGCACTTCTTGCTTGCCATCTGACAAAGAACCTTCGTAGGTATAGTCTACGCGAGTTTTATAGATCAAAGCGTTCTTGCGGCTCCAAACAGCTTTGCCTTTGATATCGCCAGCCAATTTAAGTTTTTGCTCACCAGTTGCGCCTTGGTTTCCGATAGACACTTTGGCAATCTCAACTTCGTCAAAACCGCCTGTGATTGTAGCACGAACCTCAGTATCCGTAATGGCTGCGATCTTATAAGTTACCTCGACCGGAATGCTTTGATCTGCCCCAAGAGCCAAATGATGCGTATATTCCTGGCCAACTTGTAGCTGCTCGCCCGCTAACGCAAAAAGATGCTGGAACATTTCAGAGACCAAATTGCCGGCGCGAAAGCCTCCTAAGCGCTCTAGACTCTGCAGTAACTTAACGAACTCTTTGGATTTAGCATTGACTCTAAGATCTTCGCCAACGGTCACCTGCATGGGCTTACCGACAATCTTTGAAATCTCTGTCATAAAGGGAGACGTGCCAGGATTTCTAGAGTCAAAAGAGACTGATTTTCCTTTAGCTTCCGTGCCAACCTTGAGTGATTCCAGATCAAAAGTAACCTCGACAGGTGGCTTTACAATTGCTCTTTGCTGCCCACCATTGTCAATCACCAATCTTGCTTGCATTTCCTGCTCAGCAACATCATGGGTTGAGTGGCCGTCATCGTGCTTGACCCGTATATGAACACTGCTAGTTTGCAGGACCGGTTGCTCTGTGAGGTATTGGAGCTGTACTGGCCCTTGAGCGGCACATAGGACTACAGGAAACAACAGGGCAGATAAGAGAGTCGACGCTTTGATCATGTTGTCATTCCAGGTTAGCTTTCTTTACTCAGGGAGTCATCTTCAAAATATTCCCTATGAAAGAATCACTAAACTAAAACTTTGCTTGGTATGCAAGCTTTTTTTAGCGGAAAAGCACGGGATGGTGCTGATCGACTAATTTATCGCCGTAACTATAGCCCAATTTTTTCAATAGATGTGTGTTGGGATCAGCTTCAGTATGCACATAGCGCGATATCACCCTGCTGTACACAATAAGAAGGTAGCTCTCACCTACTCGCTCAAATAAAGCTGGGAATTCGATAGGAGCCTTCGGTGCAATAAAGAGCCCATAGCCTTCTGAACTTGGCAATGGCATCAGCTTGGAAATCGGCTGCGTTTCGTCCGACTGTTCACCTGCTGGTCGCTGTAGCGCTATCAAAAGGCCACAAACTAAGCCTTGCATGGAAGAAATTTCCTCTAAAGTCGCTACCTTATTAAAGGATTTAGGTGCTCCTTGTCCACACATCAAAACCTGATCATATGCAAGGCGCAATGGCTTAACTTCGGCTAGTTCCGAGGCTATCTCAGCAAATGTTCGATGGCAGACAATATTCTTCGCCGTTGTACTATCACGCCAAACGTCGTGGCCTTTTAGCAGCAGCTCTTCGGTAGGTAACTTTTCTAAACGCGCTTGATCAATACCAGTACGCGACGAAATAGCTATTCGTATTGCTCGCTGCATTTCATCGACTTTGTCCTGAGGCAACAACTCCTCGAACTCAATCCAGCCGTTAGTAGCGAAAAACTCTCTATGTTTGTTATCTACGATATATTTCATTCACCGCCCACAATAAATGCTTGTACTATAACGCCTTGGGTGAAAGAGTGCCACAAAAAACCACGAATCTCCATCTCTAGCCTGAATTTTTTTGCCGAAAAACCCTCAGATAGCCACAATGCCAACCTTGGAAAACCAGGAATGATAATGAAAAATAAAATTGGCGTTTTGTTGGTAAACTTGGGTACTCCCCAATCTGCCGCCCCAAAACATGTGTTCAGATATCTCAACGAATTCCTTACAGACGGACGAGTCATTGATGTGCCTTGGCTGTGGCGTCAGATTCTTGTACGCGGGCTGATCGTTCCCAAACGCTACAAAAATTCTGCAGCAACTTACTCGCAAGTTTGGACCGAAGAAGGCTCGCCATTACTCATCCATGGCAGATCCGTATGCACAAAACTGCAGGAAGAGCTCGGCGACGAATTCTTCGTAAAGCTAGCCATGCGTTACCAAAAACCCTCGATTCCCGACGCCTTAGCTGAATTTGAAGAACTACGCCTTACACACCTAGTCATCTTACCACTCTTTCCGCAATACGCCTCCGCCACTACAGGTTCTGTGCACCAAAAAGTGATGGAAGTCGTGCAAAAATGGCACATAATCCCCTCCATCTCCTTCATCAATAACTACGCTAAGGACAACGGCTTCCTCGATGCATTTGCTGCGATTGGATCTACACACAATCCCAACGACTATGACCGCGTTCTCTTCAGCTTCCATGGCTTGCCTCGCAAGCATCTTATTAAGGCCGATAAATCCAGCAATTGCTTAACCAGGACAGAATGCTGCGAAAAACCCTGTGGCAAAAATGCCGACTGCTATCGCGCACAGTGCTATGGCACTGCTCAAGGTATCGCTAGTCGCCTCAATCTATCGGCAGAAAAATACGGTATTACCTTTCAGTCACGTCTCGGGAAAGAGCCATGGACCGAACCCTATACCGATGAGACCATTGTCAAATTGGCCAAAGCTGGCACCAAAAAACTTCTCGTGTTTGCCCCAGCCTTTACAGCCGACTGCCTCGAAACAACCTACGAAATCGCCGATGAGTACGCTCACTTATTTAAAAGCCACGGTGGCGAGCGACTTCAGCTTGTCGAGAGCCTTAATGATCACCCCATGTGGATTCAAGCTTTGGCCAACCTCACGCAGCAATACTGTCCTAAACAAGTGAAGGCATAATGCAGCCCAATGAACCTCCCTTAGAAAAAAAGCGCTGTTCAAGTATGCTAACCGGTATGAACTTACACGATGAGCTCGCCAAAGAAGTCCCCGCCATCGAAACCAAGATCGGCTATGTGTTCCAAGACAAGTCGTTACTCACACTTGCCTTTATTCACCGTTCGTTCATTAACGAAAGCCGTGAATTTGTTCAGGAACATAATGAACGCCTGGAGTTTTTGGGCGATTCCGTTCTCGGCCTACTAGTCGCAGAATATTTGTACCGATACCTTCCAGAGACACCCGAAGGCGAACTTTCTTATCTGCGCTCTCGTCTAGTCGAAGCAAGCTCTTGCGTCCTGTACGTCCAAAAGCTCGACCTTGGAAGTTACCTGCTACTCGGCAAAGGCGAGCGCATGAACGACGGTCGCGGCAGAGAATCTATCCTAGCTGATTTGTTTGAAGCTGTGATTGGCGCCGTATACATCGACGGTGGAATAGAAGCCGCACGCCGGTTCCTCTTCAAAAACTATTCCACAGAAATGCAACAGATTCTCAGCCGCCCTGTGCGTAACTGGAAGGCTCTTTTGCAAGATCATACGCAAAAGAAATACCAACAAACGCCCTACTACCTCGTCATACACGAATCCGGCCCCGACCATAGCAAAATTTTTGAGATTGCCGTTCTTGTTAACGAAAAGGAATGGGGTCGTGGCGTCGGTCCAAGCAAGAAAGAAGCCCAACAAGCCGCTGCAGAAGATGCGATCGGAAGATTGAAGTTAGACGAGATAAAAGAGCAAAGCCATGGCAACGAAACTTAAATGCGTCTGGTGTTGCTCGAGCTGCGGACATAGCCAAACCAAATGGGCTGGACAATGTCCCACCTGCAATCAATGGAACACCTTTAACGAAGAGATGGAAGAACGCGCAGGAACCGAGCGCTTTGAAGGACGTAAGACCGAATCCAGCCGTCCTATGCGCCTGAAAGAAGTTTCAGTGCAGAATACCCCTCGAATCAAAACACAGATATACGAATTTGATCGACTCATCGGCGGCGGCATTGTCCCTGGGGGCTTTAGCCTTATTGGCGGCGACCCAGGTGTCGGTAAATCCACACTGATGCTTCAACTGTCTAACGCATTGGCCAAACAGGGCCTAATCGTCTTGTACATATGCGGTGAGGAATCGGTCGAACAAACCTCACTACGCGCGCAACGCCTAGGCGTCGATTCGGATAACCTACTGCTTCTCTCTGAAACCAACTTTGGCATCATCGCAAAGTACATCGAAGAAGTGCGACCAGATGTCTTGGTAGTAGATAGCATCCAGATCGTCTACAAAAGTGAGCTCCCTTCTGGCCCAGGATCCGTTACACAGGTACGCGAAGTGGCCACAGAGTTCATGCATATCGCCAAAGGACGCCGTATCGCCACCTTCCTAATTGGCCATGTGACAAAATCCGGCGAAATAGCCGGACCACGAGTCCTAGAACACTTAGTTGACACCGTCTTATACTTCGAAGGCGATCGACAACACAACTACCGCATGATTCGAGTCGTTAAAAATCGCTTCGGACCAACAGATGAAGTCGGCGTCTTCCAAATGGCCTCTTGCGGTCTCGTAGAAGTACCGAATCCATCACAGATGTTCCTGCAGCAACGCATGAAGCAAGCCATTGGCTCTGTAGTCATCCCTACACTGGAAGGCTCCAGACCCATCTTAGTCGAAGCTCAAGCTCTCGTGACAGATACCAAATCTGAAAATCCCTCTCGTCGGTGCACAGGCCTGGACCAAAACAGAGTAGCACTCCTCCTCGCCGTCATCGAAAAACGCGTAGGCTTCCACATGTACGGATGCGATGTCTTTGTTGCAATAGCTGGAGGCATGCGCGTCACAGAACCCGCCGGAGACCTAGGGGTCCTCTTAGCTATCGCTTCATCCTACAAAAATCGACTCTTTGACCCTGAAACAGCAGCCGTCGGCGAAGTAGGTTTGGGCGGAGAAATCCGCAGCGTTTCACGACTAGAAAGCCGACTTAAGGAAGCCATGATGATGGGTTTTAAACGCTGCTTAGTGCCAAAGAACAATTTGAAAGGGCTCGTAGAGAAGTTTGACAACAAGATACAGTTGATCGGAGTAGACCTTGTTGAGGAGGCAATCGATGTCCTTCTCAATTAAAATTGGTGCGCGTTCATCTCCCCTTTCTAAAGCACAAATTGAAGAAGTTCGCGCCGACCTTCTTTCTTTTCATTCCCACATCGTTCTCGACAGTATTCTTGTGGAAACTACCGGAGACTTAGACCAAAAGACCTCACTTCGAAATCTGGGAAAAACCGACTTCTTTACCAAACAAGTCGATGAGCTACTATTGACAGGCCAATGTCGCATTGCCGTGCATTCTGCCAAAGACTTACCGGAAACTCTTACCCCTGGCCTAGAGTTAATTTGCCTGACAAAAGGCCAAGATCCTTCAGATTCATTGGTGTTGCGTGAAGGCCAAACAATGGACTCGCTGCCTTCTGGAGCCATTATAGCAACCTCTTCCGAGCGTCGTGAGCTTGCTGTAAAGCAGCTCCGTTCTGACCTCTGTTTTCGCGATATTCGCGGCACGATTGGACAACGTTTGGCAGTGCTAGAACGTGGTGAAGCAGATGGTGTTGTCATTGCCGAAGCGGCCCTGATACGTCTTGGACTAACCCACTTGAATCGCATCAAACTTCCCGGCCCTACTGTCCCTTTTCAAGGGCAATTAGCCATAACGGCACGTCATGGCGATAGTGAGATGCGAGACCTTTTTGCATGCCTTAACATCTCATGAAAACCTTATATCTCGGCTTAACCCCTCCTCTTGCTCTTCCAGGCCAAACCCTTGTTCATTATCCGGTAATCTCTATCCAACCCATTCACAGCCCTGAAATAGACAATGCCCTGGCGCAAACCTATACCCATGTGCTGTTTACCAGCAAAACAGCCGTGCGCCTTGTTACCAACAAGCTAAAAGACTCCGCGGCCAAAATATACACTGTAGGCACAGCTACCGCGCAGGTCGCAGAACAAGCAGGTTTTACAGTAACCCAAATAGCCATTCCAGAAACAGCAGAGGGCATGGTAGAGTTACTCAAACAGGAAGATTTGTCTGACGCTCATCTGTTGTGGCCACGTTCAGCGCAAGCACGAGCGGTCATAGGTGACTATTGTAAAATTAACAACATCCGTTTGACCGACATCTCGATATACTCCACACAACTGGAGCGACCCACACCCGTCCCTAGCTTGCTTGAAATGGATCAGATCGTCTTCACAAGCCCTTCTACGATCGATGGCTTTTTCGCCATCTTTGACAGCATACCTCCGCACATATCTGTGCAATGCATCGGCCCCATCACCAGGCAGCATCTTAGTTCTCGCCGCGACGCGTCGACCGTACTTAGCCCCGCGTGACTGCATACCTGTACCCATATCTTTAGCCGCAAACGCGGCTTAAGCATGTAGCCACAGGCATAAGCCTGTGGGTAAGATATAATAGAAAATAGAGCCGCAAACGCGGCGACAGCAATTCCACAAGATAAATGTACTTATCGTTTACCTGAATTCTCAGTCGGCACCACTAACGTGGCTATTTATCTATTGCGTGCATACCCCACGTTCCCTCGTCGCTACACTCCTCAGTCACGCGGGGCTAAATACGTTCGCCACGCTGTGGCGAGAACAAGGCACGTGAAATTGCGTTACCTATGTCCTGATACATTACATCATGATGAATCTACTCTAGCCTGTATATACAGCTCCTTATCGCCTCTAAAACTGTGCTGAGGCCCGAAGGATCGCCATAATACAGCCCGGGCTGTAGGACGAGCGTAGCGAGGACGAGAGGCCTGGCTAAATGCAAATAAGCAGCTGAGTCCTGAAGGGACGGCATAAAAATAGCCCTAAAATGGTTCATCGACAGGCAGACTGCTTGCCACATCTACCTTAACCACAAGCGTCACCATTCTAATGCTGCGAGAGCAGCAATTCTTAACTTAGCCCCTAGCCATGCCTACAAGGCTGGCTAGGGGTATTTGGTCAACATTTTCGCGTTGCGGAGCACCGCGTCATCAACGATCAATTAATCCGTCAGTTCCATCTTTTGAGGCATTTTCGACAGCTTGCAGCGATATAAGTTGATCTAATTTGCCTTCAATACTTCTTAAGATATCTGAAGTAGATCGCTGGTCCGTTTGTTCTTCTAGTTCTGAACGTCTTATACGTATTATTACCCATAATGCCAAAAAGATTAGGCAAAGGAAACCAGGGTTCATTCTCAACCCTTTCTTTCCAGCGAGCGCAGTTCACGTCTAAGCTCTATGTTTTCATCTTGCAAGCGCTGCAACCTCCATTCCAATCTATCCTCTAGATGTTTCAGAGAGTATTTTGTCTGTCTCTTGTTAGTAGAATTAAATAGGAAAGAAAAAAATATCGCATACCCCATGATAATTAAAATAGGGATAAGGACTCCGACTGGTACGTGTGTAATTGTTTCCATTTTTTGCTCCCTTTGTGTGGTTAATCTCACGTGTGCCCTTTCACCAATTTTTAGGTGATCGGCCATCAAAATCTCTGTCAGTGTTTAGGCCGAATGGATGGTAGCGTCCTGACTGCCACGCGAATGGTCAAGACAGATAGTTACTAGCATCACATTTTTTTATATTTTAGCCCGACATCGTACACAAAATCCGCAGTCCTCTGCAAGCACATTTGTGCTTTCTAACCTATGCGGCAGTGAATTTATGCTTAGTGCCCCAATGCTACCAGTATTCTTTCTAAGCTGCCTGCACGGCAGTGAACAAGAGATCAAATAAATGTTCGGAAGTCGCATATTTCTAAGCTGCCTGCACGGCAGTGAACCTGATGGCGTAGATTATCCTCAGAAGTATGATTTTCTAAGCTGCCTGCACGGCAGTGAACCAGCATTCATGCATTTGCATACTCAAAGCGTTTTTCTAAGCTGCCTGCACGGCAGTGAACGCTAATGACTTAATTGAGATCTCGCCCCTTTCTTTCTAAGCTGCCTGCACGGCAGTGAACAAGAGGGTGATCATGCCTATGAACCTTCCCGTTTTCTAAGCTGCCTGCACGGCAGTGAACAAGCTTAAAACTATTTTAGAAAATTATTCCGTTTTCTAAGCTGCCTGCACGGCAGTGAACGCGATGCCTCTACCCTTCAACGGTTTCTCAATTTCTAAGCTGCCTGCACGGCAGTGAACAATAGGTTTAATCTGTTTAGCTTTGATTAATATTTTCTAAGCTGCCTGCACGGCAGTGAACCGCAACACCAAAACCTTTCCGGTCCATCACTTTTTCTAAGCTGCCTGCACGGCAGTGAACTTTGTCAGCAAACGCGGGGTGCCCTTCCATTCCTTTCTAAGCTGCCTGCACGGCAGTGAACAGCTAATGGTCCTTGGGTTGAAGGTCGTAATGTTTCTAAGCTGCCTGTGCGGCAGTGAACGATGTTAGGTTGTGCTACTTGATTCAGCCGCTTTTCTAAGCTGCCTGTGCGGCAGTGAACAATTTGATTTTCGAAAACCCTTTCTACAAGTATTTCTAAGCTGCCTGTGCGGCAGTGAACTATGACACATTCCATCTCGCATTAACTTATATTTTCTAAGCTGCCTGTGCGGCAGTGAACGAGAATACAAGCATGTGTTCCATTCTGGATCTTTTCTAAGCTGCCTGTGCGGCAGTGAACGACTCCAAGTCGACCAAGTATTTTTGCGCCTTTTTCTAAGCTGCCTGTGCGGCAGTGAACGTCTTTGATTGTCTAAAGCATGCATACACCAATTTCTAAGCTGCCTGTGCGGCAGTGAACTTTGCTTTACGTCAAGTGCTACGCCTGGTTTCTTTCTAAGCTGCCTGTGCGGCAGTGAACGCTAGGTAAGATACACAAGTCCCACCCCCATTTTTCTAAGCTGCCTGTGCGGCAGTGAACTGGATGGCATTGCTGGTCCCGTAGGTCTCTTTTTTCTAAGCTGCCTGTGCGGCAGTGAACGTGCCCCGCGTTTTTATTTGATTGAAATGCATTTTCTAAGCTGCCTGTGCGGCAGTGAACTTCGTAACTTCGTGGCTCATAAGCCTCCTTTTTTTCTAAGCTGCCTGTGCGGCAGTGAACATAAAGTCTAATGCTGCTGTAGCTATGTCTTTTTTCTAAGCTGCCTGTGCGGCAGTGAACAAGGTCTATCAGGGTATGTCGCCTTTTCAAAATTTCTAAGCTGCCTGTGCGGCAGTGAACTATGTGAGGGCTATTAAGCCTTGGATTCAGCATTTCTAAGCTGCCTGTGCGGCAGTGAACTAATCACGCAACAGCAAAAAAAGAGGCTATGATTTCTAAGCTGCCTGTGCGGCAGTGAACGTCGTATGTTAGGGAATAGCCTGTCTCCTGAATTTCTAAGCTGCCTGTGCGGCAGTGAACTAAAAATGGAAGTGCTTCCTTAATCATCTCAATTTCTAAGCTGCCTGTGCGGCAGTGAACTGTTGTTACGTTCAAACCAGAGATCCAGTTTTTTTCTAAGCTGCCTGTGCGGCAGTGAACGCGACGAGGCTATCGAGA
>JAUXSF010000002.1 GCA_030679955.1 Chlamydiales bacterium
GTTACAGTCACTGACGAGATCCTTGTTCTGAATGTTTTTTTTGTTCAAAAATACTCTACAAGGATTCTCACTTCTTTAAAATACTTATTGCCAGCTTTTTAGATCCTCTTTTGCCTTAGTTAGCCTGATGCGTATGCCTGCCTATCCTGTTAAGTCCCTATTTTTCGATAATCTGTTGAAAATCAATATATTATTTAAAGCATTAGAAATATTTGTTGATAGACAGCCTGATGCGTGTGCCTGCCTATCCTGAAAAAATCTTCTTTTTTATATCACAGCTACAAAATCTCCAAGATATGACGCTGTCTGAATGAGCCCTAGCCGACCCAGTTGGATAAGGTATTCTTCTGCAGACATCTGAGGATTCTTTAGACGCCCCCGTACAGCCTTTACACAACTTAAAAAGGGACCAGCGAACAGGTCTGCTTGACAACGTAAGAATGCGTCAGGCGATTGGGCTTCAATGTTGTATTTAGCAAGGGTGTCAGCTGGAAAATCTTTAATATTATTCGTGACGATCATCTGAGCATTGCAATGGATCGCCGCTGCAAAAACATGTCGGTCGTCAACGTCCGGTAATGTCAGCCCTGGGATGAGCACTTCATACTCTGTAACAAGACAATCGGGCATACTTGCCACCATCAATTCACAAGTACGCTCCAAATATTCAGGCTTTAATTCCGGACGGTTTTTTTGCAAATTTGACATCCACTCCTGGTTAATCTGAGCGGTGAGCTTTCCTCGATATAGACCTGCTGATGCCATTTGAATAAGAAGATCGCGAATTGGAGCCGGATATAATACATTGGAATCTAGGAGCACAGTGTAGTGACTATTCAATTAGTACCCCATATCGAGTTCTTGTGCTTGCTGAGTAAGTTCATCCAAGGCTTTGCGTTTAATCTCTTCAGATTTCGCTCGATATTGAAACAAGTCTTCCGCACGTATGCGACGATGTGTTCCAACTTTGAAAAATGAAATTTCACCCCTCTCGATAAGCTTCACAAGATAAGGTCGAGAAACATTGAGCAAATCAGCAGCTTGTTGGGTAGTCAACGTGGCATTAACTGGAATAAGGGTAATCGCGTTTCCCTGCGCCATCTGCGTAAGGATATGCTGGAGCATTTGAATGGCTGAAAATGGCACAGTGATTGGCGCTTCGTCTTCTCCTACTCGAATGGTAACCAAAAGGTCTTCCTTACGCCGAGGCATCAGTGGAGCTAGTTTTTCACTTGATTGAGCCGCCAACTCGATGTCATGCGGCTCCGGCATAAACGGCTCACCCCTATTAAATGATAGATTTGACATCTTGTTACCTCCCACGGTCTGCCTTAATCTTAAGGCAGGATCGCAATAAACGCAATAAACGAAACGTGTTTTCAAGGGTCTTTTCTGGATTCGGAGCTTCTATAAAAAATACGCCCATCAGGCTCTATTAAGGTCTATCGAGTCCGTTCCTGGAAAATAGCTTAATAAGAGTAGAAAGCTCTTTGCAGCTAATCAATGATAATAATTTATTAAATTACAGTTATTTATGGCTAAATTCTCAAAACTAGGTCGATGTATATGCCTGCTTATCCAGTTAAGGCCCTATGTTACACATATTCTTAGCGATAGGAAAAATTAATCAGAGGTAGTACTCTCTTCGCTTGTCACCTATGGAGCCAAGTATCATGAAGATTCTGCATACTGCCGATTGGCATCTTGGAAAAACTCTTTGCAAACGCAAGCGTTACGATGAATTCGAGGCTTTCCTAGCGTGGTTGACTCTGACAATCAATGAACAGAAGGTTGATGTACTTCTCGTCGCGGGGGACGTATTCGATACAACGGCTCCCAGTAATCGGTCGCAAGAACTCTACTACTGCTTCTTACGCAGCATTGCGAACTCCTCGTGCCGTCACATTGTGATCACCGGCGGCAATCACGACTCTCCTACTTTCCTAAATGCGCCAAAAGAACTGCTTCAAGTCTTAGATATTCACGTCATTGGTGCAGCATGCGAAAACCTCGAAGACGAAGTCATACTTTTGAGGGATTCGAACGGACACCCAGAGCTCATAGTGTGTGCAATCCCCTACTTGAGGGATCGAGACATACGGACAGCAGAAATAGGCGAGAGCATCGATGAAAAGGCGCAAAAGTTACACCAAGGCACTCTCAATCACTACACTCGAGTATGCGAACTGGCAGAGGAAAAACGTATAGCATTGGATATCAATATACCAATAGTTGCTATGGGACATCTATTTACGGCTGGTGGCCAAACAATCGAGGGAGATGGTGTACGCGACCTGCATGTAGGTTCCCTCGCACATGTAAACCCGGCCGTCTTTCCCAAATGCATCGACTATCTGGCGCTTGGACACCTGCACGTTCCTCAGAAAGTCGGTGGATCCGAATTTATGCGCTACAGCGGTTCTCCGATTCCAATGGGCTTTGGCGAGGCTTATCAGAAAAAAAGCGTATGCTTGGTCGAATTCAACGACGGTCAGCCTCAAGTAAAACTTATCGAAATACCAGTCTTTCAACAGCTTGAGCGTATTCGCGGAACTATCCAGGAAATCGAACAGCGCATTACCGAACTCTCTGCTAACAATAGCAATGCCTGGCTAGACATTGCGTACAGCGGTGATGAAGTGATCAACAATCTTCAAGACCGCTTGAAAACAATGATATCTGAAACAAAAATGGAACTGCTTAGCTGTAAAAACGAACGCCTGGTAGCCGCAATACTCAGTAAAAGTCGCGTGGATGAAACCCTGGATGATCTCAATGTGAATGAGGTCTTTGAACGTTTTTTAGCCGTTAACCAAATACCTGTGGATCAACATCCTATGCTGGTGACAGCATACCGAGAGGCAGTTCTGTCTCTCCAAGAAGAAGATTTTCGCGCACTATAGTGAGAAAAAATGCGAATACTACAGATACGTTTTAAGAATTTGAATTCGCTAGTTGGTGAATGGCATATAGATCTTACCGATCCAGCGTTCACTTCTGAAGGTATTTTTGCCATTACAGGCCCCACCGGTGCAGGTAAAACCACTATCCTTGATGCTATCTGCCTGGCGCTATACGGACGAACGCCACGTTTAGGAAAAATAACGCAGAGCGGAAACGAAATCATATCTCGTCAGACCGGCGAGTGTTTTGCCGAAGTGACTTTTGAAACTACCTCAGGAAAATTTCGTTGCCACTGGAGCCAACGTCGAGCACGGAAGAAATCCGATGGGGAGCTGCAAAAAGCTGATCACGAAATCGTTGACGCTGCTACCAACAAAGTTATAGATGCCACAGCTCGCGGAGTTTTAGAGCAAGTTGAAACAGTTACTGGCATGGATTTCGACCGTTTCACAAAATCAATGCTTTTGGCTCAAGGCGGTTTCGCTGCCTTTCTTCAGGCTGGACCCAATGAACGTGCGCCTATACTGGAACAAATTACAGGTACCGAAATCTACAGTGATATATCCAGACGTGTCTATGTACGCTGTGATCATGAACGGAAAAGACTGAACGCTCTTCAAACCCAAATGTCAGGAATCACTCTGTTAAGTGAGGAAGAAGAGTCGCAACTCAGGCAAAGCTGTCTTGAAGCTACCCAGCAGGAGGTCCAGCTAAGCCAGGACATAAAACTAAAGCGCGTAGCCATTGATTGGCTCAAAAGCATTAAAGATCTTCAGGGTAAGATCTTCGATCTAAATGAAGCTTCAAGTATGCTGTCTAAGCGACAAGCGGAGTTTGCACCATTCCTACGTGCGCTAGAGCAAGCTAACCTTGCGCTAGAGTTAGCTAGCGACTACACCTCACTATCCCAAGCAAGGCAGCAATTAAAAGAATCCCAGATAACTCAAACCGAATATCAAAAGGCCTTGCCTCTTCAGCAAGCCAATGCCGGGGAATCCAAGGAAGCCCATAAAATAGCCACTGATAAGCTAGCACACAGTAAGGTAGAGCAATGTGACACGCTAATCTTAATTCGCAAGGTTCGGGAACTGGATCCAAAGATCGAGGAAAAGAGTGCTAGCATCGTTGAGGATGAAAAAGCAGTCAACGCCTTAGAGCAAGCTTTAAAGGACCTTCAAAACGTAAACAAAGATGAGGATCAGCAGCTCACTGAAGTAAAGGATTCCTCAAAAAGGGCTCAAGATGCTCTTGACACTGATAAGTCAGCTGAAACACTGCATGAACACCTTGCTGGAATTCGACGTCGACTGGATACTCTTCGCGACCTCCAAAAAAAGCATCACTCTATAAACACGCAGCTACTTGAAGTCACAGCAGAACAGAAAAAAGCTCATCAGGATTGGCTTAAGCAAAAATCCGCCTTAGAAGTAGCTAAAAAGCTGTTTGACAACCATCAGATAGCATTTGAACAGGGTCAGACTGAATTGGACAAGGTTTTAACTGGTAAGGAAATATCCTATTGGCGAGATCTTGAATCTAAGCGTAAGGACAGAGGTCGGGACCTTCTGCAAGTCAGCCAGACCGCTGAAAAATTAAAGGAATCTGAGTACCAGATCACACAAGCCAACGCCCAAATCACGGTCCTACGCGAAAAAATTCAGGGTATCTCCACACAGATAACAGACCAAACCAAGCAATGTTCCACCCACAAGTTCGAGATAACACGCCAAGAAGCACATTTAAAAAAGCTTCAAAGAATTCAAAGTTTTGAAGAAGCTCGCAGTCACCTCCATAACGGGGAACCCTGTGCTCTTTGCGGTTCTAAAGAACATCCGTTTGCGGCAGGAGCTATCCCTAGTCCAGATGAAACATTAAGCTTTTTAGATATTCTGAGAGCGACTTACGATCAAGCTCAAGACCTCCTTTCGAGCTATAAAGCCCAACACATGGCTGCCTCGAAAGACCTGCAAATTCTTGAAGCAAGGCAACAAGAACTAGCGAATAAGATAGCTGTAGAGGATGCTGCGATTAAGCAAGCCCTCACCTTACTGTCGGTTGAAAACACAAATGACGATCTTGAAGAGCTATTACACAAACTGCAAAGGGATAATGAAAGTCGTCTAAAAAGCATCTCAGACATCGTTAAGGCCGCTGAGTCACTATCTAAAGAAGCTACCGATCTGCGTAACGCTTTAGACGTTGCAAGAAAGGTATTTACCGAATCAGAACAGGCAGAACGCCTCGCCGACCACAAAAAGGTATCCACCGATCTTTCCCATGAACAAATTCAAAAGGCTATTCTGACAATCACCGCCGAGCTAGCACAAGCGCATGATGAACTACTAAAAGACATCTCATCCTATGGCTTTGATGCCCTGCCGATAGATGATCTAGAACAAGTTTGGGCAAACTTAGCTGCAAGACGTGATCAATGGCAAAAGCACCAGAAGCAAAAAACTGATAGTGAACTTCGTATCGCAATTTTAACGGCAAGCATGGCCTCCCGCAACACACAAATCAAAGAAACAGAACAATTGCTTCGTAGCAGATATGAAAGCCTTGCCAAGAAAAAAAGCGAGCGAGATGCGCTAGCCTCAGAACGACGAGATATTTTTGGCGACAAAAGTGCTAACCATGAAGAAACGCGTCTTTCAAGAAACTTAGAGGCAGCAGAAAAGACCGCAGAAACAACCCGTCATAAACATGAGAGCGTTATCCAGGAGCTGGAGAAACTGCTTACCAAAATTGAAGGTATGGCGGGATCAATCGCTCAGCAATCAATCCGATTAATCACTCTCGAAAAGAATTTTCAGAGTAGTCTAGAAAGACTCGGTTTTAGTGATGAAGCTACATATAGCGCAAGTTGCCTACCTGAAGATAGGCGCAAAAGCCTGGCTGTGCAAGCCGATCTGCTAAAAAATGAGCAAACGAAGCTCGACACGCTAAAGTCAGAGAGCTCAGCTCTACTTCAGGCAGAGCTGGAAAAGCGCCTTACAGATCAGCCAGTTGACCAGCTAGAAAAAGAGTTATCTACATTAGAAACTAGCTTGTCTGAGCTTCAAAGGAAATTGGGTTCTAACGGTCAAAAGCTCGCCGAAAACGATAATGCCATAGTAAAACAACAAGAGTTAATCAACCTCATCGATGCACAAAGGCGTGAGTATTCAAAGTGGGACTTGTTATGTGATCTTGTCGGATCAGCCGATGGCAAGAAGTACCGAAACTTTGCGCAAGGGCTAACCTTCGAAATGATGATTGGTCATGCCAATCGACAACTTCAAAAAATGACAGATCGCTACCTATTAATTGCGGATGAAACGGAGCAGCTAGAGCTCAATGTAATGGATAGCTATCAAACCGAAGTTCGCTCAACCAAAAACCTGTCCGGCGGCGAGAGCTTTATAGTTAGTCTATCGCTTGCCTTAGGATTGTCCCATATGTCGAGCAAGCAAGTACGGGTCGACTCCTTGTTCTTAGACGAGGGCTTTGGATCTTTGGACTCAGAAGCGCTTGAGATTGCGTTAGATACTTTGTCCGGGCTTCACAAAGATGGCAAATTAATCGGCATCATCTCTCATGTACCCGCGGTCAAATCATGCATTAATACTCAGATCAATGTGAGCCCTCTGGTGGGAGGCCGAAGCGTGATCAGCGGTCCTGGCTGCCGTGGAGCACTTATTATCTGAGCATTACAATGTATGAGGTTATCCACGCCCTATCCAAGAAAGGGTGTTTAATAAGCCAGAGCCATTTAGCCAACCTTTACGCACTAATTTAGAGAGAAAAACTTCCGGCATAATGGACTTGTACATCGGGCTGATCTTCTGCAAATGGTCTTTGCCTGTATACCTTTTTAGACCACGGTTAGGGTCAAAGACTAGGCCAGATTCATCCGAAATTTTGATGTACAGCATGCTATGTCCGTAAGAGTCTTTATCACCCATTAAGAGTGAGTGTGTTAAGTTCAGAGTATAAATGCCAGGTTCCACATTTTGCCATGCTTTCGGCAACGGATTTACGTGTTGTTTTGGACACACTCCATATTTTCTTACCACCCATTGATGGTTTGGGGTTGTGCGAATATTTGCTTCAGCTAGGCCCAGATAAGGGAGTATGATGCTGTCACGCCACCGCGTATATTCAGCACTAATCCTTGTGAGCCCCCCTAAGCCAAATAATGTGCCTCTCGGTAGCCAATTAGTTGTACACATCCCAAAATAACGCTTTTTAGCGCATACTCCTACTATGGCGGGCACTATTAAGTTCAGCACGGTGCGAGGGTGGAAAAGTTTAAACAGCACAAAAAGACGCCGCGCCTGAATAGCTTCTGTCCACCCTTGTAAAAGTGTTGCTTCCCTAGGTGACCCGTCGGTGAAAAGTTGGGAGATTTTATAAGCACGCATTTCCGCATCGGGAATGGCTTCTTCGAGTTCAAAAAAAAGCTTTGCAAACAGCAAGGATTGTCCGTTACATTCACCAAACTTATTTTCAAAAGAAATCGTTTTGTCCAGCCACCCAAGTGAAAACAATCCCCATGGATATTTGTGGTGGGGTGTAATTGTAGCATTTTTGGTCATGTATAGATCATCATTACAAATATGACTACCATTCCACGAAGTAGTAAGTTGCCCACATGGCAGAACACCCCAGAAGCTATTGATAACCGCTGCGCGCGCACGGTAGGAGGAAAGAGAACATACCCGCCCCAAAAGCCGTATCTGATCGCGCAGTCTGTGACGGGGAGAGTGCACACCCAGCACCCACAGAGTCATTAACGTGTGTTTAATGAGCATCCAAGGTAAGGCAACACTGGCGCAACCGCTACGAGTTGCCGAATGATACCATCTTCTTCCGATGTACCATTTATCCCAAACATGGACAGAACCCACCATTTTTTTGGCGTGATTTCTGTCGAATGTTAAAGGAGTCAAAATGCTTTTCCAGGAAATATTCTCTACCATGACAGGTAGTATGCACTTCATATATTAAGTTAGATTAAAGTCCCAAGGCTTAGACATACGTAAGTGCATTGGTTTATAACAGGTTAAGTGAAAAGATGGAACCTAACAGGACAAGCAAGGATCGCTGCGCGGCAGGA
>JAUXSF010000016.1 GCA_030679955.1 Chlamydiales bacterium
TGTCGACAACTGCGTTGCCGACAACTCCCACGACGTCTGAAAAGTTCTCAGACAGAACATGAAATTCAACAAAAAACTAGGTTGAATCAGAAACGCGCAAACTGCCTAGTGCTTTTTGTCTAGACAATGGGGTCCACCTTACTTGATAGAGTCTTTCTTTGCGCCTTTGCGACTTTGCGTTTAAATCCTCTACGCGATTTCGCCACTGACAATGCGTTTAACATCATCATTGATGATCAGATTGAGAGTGCCATCGTCATTGATGCTGTGGAACGATCCTTCAACTATCACATTGCCCAGATGGAAGCGTACGGTGTCACCCAGTTGATGGACGAGCAGGCCGCGGAAGTTTTCAAGAAAAGGTGGTAGACCATCCTTCAAGAAACGTTTTAAACCTGCGCAAACAGCGTTGCTAATCTGATCGCTGATCTCTTCAAGGTTCAGACTTTGCTTGGCGATTATGCTCAACGATGTTGCGGGGCGATCTAGGCTAGCTAAAGCGGAGGGGGGCATGTTGATGTTGAGTCCTAGGCCGATTAGACAGCATACTTCGTCATCTATGCGCGTGGTCTCGCCAAGGATTCCACCGACCTTAGCATTTTCAATTAAAATGTCATTGGGCCACTTAAGAGAGGGAGAGTAACCCATGCGACTCAGCTCTAAAGCCGCAGAGACAGCAACTACTTGAGTCACATTAGCGAAATCGCGTCGACGAGGAGGCAAGAATAGGCAGAATGTGGCGTAAAGATTTTGATCTGGAGGTGAGATCCAAACTCTATTATGCCTGCCACGACCAGCGGTTTGCTCACCAGCGGTGACGACTGTAATGCGATCGCGTTTAAAGTACCTTACGTTGGCTTTAGCCCATACATTGGTAGAGTCAACAATGGGAAAATGGTAGCGATCTATCTTCATAGGCGACTCATTGCCTCCGCAAAGGATGGTACGGTATGATATTGATGGTACGCTGATTGCATTTTCAGTAGTTTTGCGCGAATTTCAGCATCTTCACCGATTCGGACGATATGTTCAGCTAAATCTGGTCGCTGCCAATCGATTACTAGATCATGAAGATCGAACCTCTTGACCTCTTCAGCAGTCCAGGTACCCTCGCTGACCAAAGGTATTTTGCCATAGGTGACGGCTTCCACAAAGATGCCTGAAGAATTGGAATTATAAGCCTCAGGTGCATAAGGGATCACTATAAAGTCACTCTCAGCCATACATTGTAGATAGCTTGCTGTGGGTAGTATTTCCGGTACGATCTCAAAAGGTGTGTTAGAAACTGGCAGTCCTTCGATAGCTTTTTCGCTGAATAGGAGCTTTAGACTATTTGCAGCGTGCGAACAGTCGAGCAAGCGATTAACAACATAAACGCCGATATTAGGCTTAGGCAGGCCTCTGCACCAACACACAAAACGTTTTTCTGGCCTAGCTGTCACTTCAGGCAATGTTTCGCCCGTATGAGGAATCGGCATCACCGTTACAGGCATACCTAAGTATTTTTCCCAATGAGGTACCAATAGTTCGGTGTCGACTAAGATGCGTATGCGATCTTTGCCAAGTATCCAGGATAACGCTTGTAGGCAGCGCTTAAATCCCTTTGCACTACCAGGTAGTTTGGCGGGAACATAGCGGAATAGCATCCATAAGGTTAAGTTCTTGGCAGGATATCCTAACAGACTACGTACGATAGGTCGAAACTGGCGCAGCGACACATATTCCAGAAAGAGAATGTTGTTGCCATTCGGATTCGATTCAGCTTTTAAGAAGCCTGATACAGAACGTCTATAGCGATACTTAGCCCATAAAAGTGCTAGGAAATGCGGTGAAAACGCGTTACTCGGGTTGGGGTCGTCCAAGCATTTTTTCCAATGCGGTGGCCAAGCCTGAATTGAGTTGGTTTTTGGAACGGCTAATTTGTAAGGCCATCCTAAAAGATTTGCTGCATCGTTTACAGCCTTGTGGTAGGTGTAAAAATGGCCTCTTTCAGTTTGCATGTACGGAGAGATCGCTAGCACCGTTGGCTTCATGATGTCACCATAGCTTCCTGAAACCACTCAATTGTATTTTCCAGTCCTTTCTCTAAAGGTGTCATCTGAACGCCCGGCAAAAGAGTGTTCAGGTAGACAGTTGAAAGGACTTTGGATTTTGCGCCGACATACTTAGAGGTGTCAAAATCGATATTGGAGAAGTCAAAGCCAACCTTTTCACAGATCTTTTGAGCAAAGGTGCGAATGGTATATTCCTCTCCAGCGCCAATGTTGACGAGATTATTAGATACGCTTTCGGATAGCTGCACAAGAATCTTCACGAAATCGTCCACATAGACAAGCTCGCGCTTTTGGTAACCGTCACCCCACAATGTGGGTCGGGTATTGTATTGCTTGGCTTCTAGAATCTTGCGGATCAAGTCAAAGATGAAATGCATCTGACGGCCATCCGTATGGTATCCAGGACCATAAAGAGTGGAGGGGATTACATAGAGGTAGTTTAAGCCAAACTGTTTGTGCAATGCTAGAAGACCACAATAGAGCATTCGCTTCGTCATGGCATAAGTGAAGAGGCTATCAATGGGGACGCCATCCAGATAGTTCTCTTCCTTTAGCTCAGCATCCGGGGCATAAGCACAACTGGTGCCCATGCAGATCATTTTGGCTTGTGGTTGCTTCTCTTGCCACCAGCACAGGACGTTTGTGTTGATCTTTTGGTTGATCATCCATTGCTCGCCAGGATGGCGCAGGCAGAAGTCACCGGCTTGCGTCCATGCTGCCAGATGGTAAATCTGGTCATAGGCAGTGCTTTGAAAGCGCTCTAAGGATTCGGTCTGCGTCAAATCACAATTTTTAGAATTTAAACGTGTGACGATATGTCCATTTTCTTCCAATTGCTTGCACAAAACGGTGCCCAAAAAGCCTGTGGCGCCAGTGACGAGAATCTTCATATGTTAGCAAAGTTGTTAGGTTTCACGATTTGGTAAGCGGCGATAAGTTCGCGGATGCCACTGTCAAGGTTGTGATTTGGTTGCCAGCCCAGCTTTTCGATCTTTTCATTGCTTACGATATAGTCACGTTTATCGGGATCTTCGCCAATTTCAGCGGAGTGAATGTAGAAATCGGGCAGGTGCTTTTTGATTTTCTCGCACAACTCACGTTTACTTAGGTTGGCACTACTAAGGCCTACGTTGAAGGCTTGTCCCTTCATTCTGTCATAATTTTCGATACCAAATAGGAACGCATTGGCAACATCACGAACATGGATGTAGTTACGCTTAAAGTGCTCTTCGAATAGCACAATAGCCTTTTCACGCAAGGCTTTAAAGGTGAAGTCGTTAACAAGCAGGTCCATGCGCATGCGTGGAGACGCTCCAAAAACCGTTGCTAAGCGAAACGTAACAGCGCGACCGGAGTCGAGAAGATCTTGTTCTGCCTGTACTTTTAACGTTCCGTATAGTGAGATCGGACGAAGAGCAGTATTTTCATCGCACTCTTTACCCTTCTCGCCTATGCCATAGCCACTGTTGGTCGTAGGGAATAGAATTTTTTGGTCCGCAGATGTATGCTTAAGAATGTTTTGAATGGAATCATAATTGATTAAACGTGTTGTAACAGGATTTCTTGCACACGCGGGTGCACCTACAATAGCGGCTAGAGGGATTACAATATCGGCATCTTTCAACAGGTTCTTAATCAGATCGTGGTTGCAAACATCGCCACGGACAAAATGGAAGTTTGGGTTGGTGCAGCACTCTAGCAATGAGCATTGATCGTACAGAAGGTTGTCGACCACCGTGACATGATATCCTTCCGATAGCAAAGTAGGTGTCATGATAGATCCGATGTAGCCCGCTCCACCAGTAATTAAAACACGCTTTGTCATTACGATCGCTCCGTTAAATCTTTTAGTACTTGTTGTGCTAGTGCATAAGAGTCTTTTGTGCCGATGTCAATGAACTTTCCATGCACTTCATGCGCCTGTATGCCTATTGGCAACAGTTTTGGAAAGAGATCGGTTTCGATAGAAAAAGTCTCTTGAGCCGGAAAGTAGTCTACCACGCTGCGCCTAAAGAGGTAAACACCGCCGTTAATTAATCCAGGTCTGGCAATGCCGCCTTTCTCGCTAAATTTCTGAATACACTTTGTGTCATGGCAAGTAAGAAGCTCTCCATAGCGGCTGACATCGTGCTGACGAACAGCAGCTAATGTTGCCAAGCTTTTGTGCGAGTTAATGAGCTCGCTCCAATCTAATCCCAAAAAAGAGTCGCCATTAAGGACTAATACGTTGTCAGATTGCGTAGCTGGAAAAGCTAACTTAAGGGCTCCGCCTGTTCCTAGTGGTTGATCTTCCACTGAAAAGGCAATTTCGAAGTTGCCGAAAGAGTGACTAGTATAGCGGCTAACAATTTGTTCTGCCTGATGACCAATAGCCAGAACCACCTTATTCAGATTAGGAACAGTAGCTAAATGGCTTAGTAGCAGATCCAAAAATGGTTTGCCTGCAATTGGAGCCAAAGGTTTCGGCACTCCCGGCACAGTATCACGTAGACGTGTTCCTAAGCCACCAGCTAAAATAATTGCATCCATGACTAATGCCTAAGGTAGATGATAGAGCTTCCTTCATTTTCCATGCGGAATTTGACCTCAGCCATATCCTTCAGAGCATTTCTTACCGAATCTTGTTTTTCTGGAGGAACCATCAGCAACAAGAAGCCACCACCGCCAGCGCCACAAACTTTGCCGCCAAAGGCTCCAGCTTGTTTTGCACGTGTGTATGCATCATCGATCACTGAGTTGCTGATCTGTGATGACAGCTGCTTTTTCATATGCCAGCCATGGTCCATCATAGCTCCCAGCTTTTCAATCATTTGGTCTGGAGCTGAGTGTGAAATGACCTCTTCGGCTTCTTCCACTTGCTGAAGCATTTGTTGAAGATAGCTATCGTTGGATTTGTTCTGAGTTTTATCGATCTGCTCCTTAACCACAACGTGAGCCAGGCGTGACATACCTGTGAAGAACATCATTAAACAGCTATCTAGGGTTTGGAGTTTCTCTTTTGAGATAATGACAGGACGCACATTGATGTTATTCTCTGAGAACTCTATCACGTTAAATCCACCAAACGCCGCGTGGTATTGGTCCTGAGACCCAACATTTTCCTGAATTAACGTATGTTCAACGTGACAAGCATCTTTGGCAAGGGTTGCTTTAGAGACCATTTTGCCAGCCTTAGCAGCCAACGCATGTAACAAGCCAACGGTAAAAGTCGAGGAAGATCCTAGCCCTGTACGTGCTGGTAGGTCAGCAAAAATGTGCACGTCAACATTGTGACCTGGATTTTTATAGCGCAGGCATTCGCGGACGCTCGGATGTACAATCTCATCGATTTCGTGGACAAGTTCAGATTTGGAATAGCTAACGCGGTATTTGTAGTCGAAAAAGTCACTGAGGGTATTCACACTGACATAGACGTACTTGTCGATTGTGGTGCCTAGGACGGCTCCGCGATTGCGGTGGTAGTATTCTCGGTAATCCGTTCCACCACCAAACAGACTTACACGCACAGGCGTTTTCGAGATCACGTTAGACATAATCATTCCAAATTTTAATGTGGACGGCCACTTTATCATGGATATGCACGAGATGACCATGAAAAAATGTGATAGAACATGGACCTAACAGATATGCAGGGCAGACGCATCATAGTTGTGTCAGGTGCCCATGGTGTCATCTACTCGGAACAGAAGAACATTTTTTGATAGGTGACCTGATGCGTATGGGGGTAGGCAGGAAGACAGATTTTTGTTAATCTATTAGCAATAATGTGAGAGAAATCATGTCGGAAACTTTGACTTCTGTCAGTGAAAATAACGGTATCGGTGCTATGACCGCTGACGATCAGAATATCTACAGTGTAGGTATTTCTACTGGTGGGTCCGCTGAAATACGCATGGCTCAGGCAAATCCAAACAGTCATATCATCGCGACTACTATTGATCAAGAAGGTGCAGCGTTTGCACAAGGTCGTATTGAGGCAGCGGGGTTGCAAAACCGAATTCAAGTGAAAATAGAGGATATATCTCAATCCCTTATCTATTTAGACGGCTATTTCAATTTTATCTATGCGCGTTTAGTTTTACATTACCTGCCCAGCGCAGCTCTTGAACTAGCTTTAATGGAGCTTCATCGAGTATTGAAGCCCGGCGGGAGAATCTTTGTTGTTGTACGATCTGATGAGTGTCGTGAGGCGAGTGCTAAAGAATCCATGTTTGATCCAGAAACAGGTATTACCACATATCGTTCTGGGAACAATTCTTATAGTCGCTATTTCCACAGCGAGGCGTCTATTCAGAATTTTCTGACCAACGCTGGATTTGAAGTGAAGTATGTTCGATCCTACAGCGAACGCTTATGCAGCGATTTTCAGCGCACACAACTAGCGCAGTCCGTAGATATTCTGGTTGAACTACTCGCACAAAAACTTAGTTAAAGTAATTTTTTTATATGGTCGGCTTCAGTCCATAAATTGACCAGTGGATCATAATTTGAGTCGCTGGTAACATCGCGCACTACAATTTAGGAGTTTCCGATGCATTGTCGTGTATGTGATTCCGATCAACTTCAGCCAGCTATCGACCTTGGAACGCAACCGTGGTGTAACCATTTTCTGAAGCAGGATGAAGTGGGATCTGAGCCCTCTTATCCGCTCAGAGTGGTGCACTGTGCAAAGTGTCAGACGGCACAGCTTGACTACACGGTGAAGAAGGAGATCATGTTCGGAAACCACACCTATCTCTCAGGTGTGACAAAGTCATTGAGCGACCACTTTAAGACTGTCGCCACCGAGATCGATCAACGGTTTTTTCACGAGCGCACACAAAAAGCGGTTCTAGACATTGGCTCCAATGATGGAACACAACTCAAGCACTTTCAATCGCTAGGTTACGATGTTTTGGGGGTTGAATCTTCACAACAAACCTCTAAGATCGCTACAGATGCTGGCGTGCCTACGCTGAACACGTTTTTTAATCATGCCGTGGCGGTCGATCTTAATCGCAAATTCGAAGTGATCAATGCTGCGGGAGTTTTCTTCCATCTCGAAGAACTACATTCCGTTACTCAAGGCATTCGCGAAGCGTTAGCACACGATGGTGTATTTGTTGTTCAATTTCTCTACATGAAACGCATCGTTGAAAACACAGCCTTTGACCAAATTTATCACGAACACCTTCTGTACTACAACCTAAAGACAATTCAGACCTTGTTGGAACGTCATGGATTGAGCTTGTTTGACGCTCATCTGACGGCCATTCACGGTGGTTCTATTATTGCTTTCGCAACACATCAAAAGAGCTGTCCATCTGCCTCTCAACGACTTGAACAGCTGCGTGAGCAGGAGGAATCTAGCGATTGTAATTCGCTGGAATACTACATGAAGTTTGCGAAACACATCGAAGAGATGAAGGAGCGCAATCTTGACTACCTAGGGCAAGCCAAAGCGCAGAAGAAGCGCATTTATGGCTTGGGCGCACCTGTTAAGGGCAACACAATGCTGAACTATTTTGGTGTAGGAACGCAATATCTCGATGTGCTTGTTGAAAAGAACGCCCTCCGCAAAGGCCTCTTTTCGCCGGGTATGCACATTCCCGTGGTGATGGAAGATGAATTACTCATCTACCCAGACATCTATTTCGTGCTAGCATGGAACTTTAAGGAAGAGATTCTACGAAATAACAAAGTGTTGATAGAGAAAGGGGTACAGTTCTATTTCCCTGTAGACCCCAAACCCGTTAATTGATCTTAGCGGCTTTTGCGTACAACCAAGTGAAACCCATTCTGTTGATTTTGGCTGTAATCTGAGTCGTATAGCTCGTTTCCGCTGCCTCTTGGGAAGTCCTTATTTACAAAAACGTCATCAGCTAGCTCGAAGCCATTTTTCTTGGCAAATTCGTGCCACCAAGCTTTATTCTCAATTGTTTCATGCCAATTGATGCCTGTTGCTTCGTCGGTATCGTGATGTGTGGCTACAGATGCGCAGAAAATGCCGTCATCGGTGAGATGTTCACGAATGTTTTTAAACAATTGAGGCAATTGGTTCTTAGGGATGTGTTCAAGTACTTCCCAACATGAAATAACATCAAATTTCAGAGACTGTTGAGAAACTTTGTCCTTTAATTGAAACGGATGTGTCACATCGCATGTGAAGAGGTTATTTTTTAGAAGAGGCCATTCTGCACGCTGATTGATCAGAGAGTAGTCGCTGCCTTCTAGGCCAACGGCTTGATGCCCAGCAAGAATGAAGTCAAGGACTAGGCCTCCGCCGGAACAGCCGAGGTCTAAGAAGCGCAAGGGACGGTCAAAATGTAGCTCACAGCGGCGGAGAAAGCGTCTACTGCGAGTGTTATCATTTTTTGTTCCACGAGGATGGATATGGTCCAAGCTATGAATAGCTACCGGATGTTCGGTTTCTAACACCACTTCTTCAAGCTTTGGGAAGAATTTATTTTGGCTTAGAAGCGTTAACAGGTCGGTGAACCTTCGGTCGCTCTCACGTCGTAGTTGAGCGATTTCGAGATGCGCATTTTCCACCATTTTAATCAGGTCATGGGCTCTGCTGCGAAAACGCTTGCGACGATAAGTACGCAGCTTTCGAAAGAGTTGACGTATCATAACATTCCACGTGGTTTAGGTTATTACTGGAGTGGATGCTATCAAGTTTTGGCTCTTCTGTCTAAATTTTTTTCCGAAATATCCTCAGTTGTAATTTTTGAGGCAGCTGTATTTAATGTATTGTCTAACTACGAGGATTATGGGATTAAAAACACTGATTAAGCGTCCGTTCAAAAGCGCGATTAAAAATTTGGTCAATATGGTCGAGAAAGCTCGCCACGAGTCTGTAAATGACTTGGTGAGTGATCATGTGCTCTCAGCTGTTAGGCAAAGAGCTTTAAAAGAGACGGTGGATTTCATTTATGAAAGTATGCCTACCGCCATTGGAATGAATCGTAGAACAGATGTTATTCCCCATGCGATGGTTAACCGAGCTATTAAAGGCTTGGTTCTGGAATTTGGTGTGTTTAGTGGTGAATCTGTTAACCGAATGGCCAAACTAGCTCCTAATGAAACGATTCACGGATTTGATAGCTTTGAAGGTTTGCCAGAGAATTGGGATGGACATTCGTTGGGTAAGGGAACGTTTAGTTTGAAGGGGAAGCTCCCCAAAGTGCGAGAGAACGTTTGCTTGCATCAGGGATGGTTTAATGAAACTGCGCCTGCCTTTTTCCAAAATTGCAAGGATGTCATCAGCCTATTACATATTGATTGTGACTTGTATCAGTCTACTAAGACAGTGTTGGATGCTGCGAAGGACCACATAGTCCCTGGAACGATCATTGTTTTAGACGAGTTTTTTGGCTACCCGTTCTTTCAGCAACATGAGTTTCGAGCATTTTTTGAATTTGCAGCGGAACACCAGCTGAAATATCGCTTTATGGCATATGGTGGGTCATCTGTGGCCTTGATAGTGGAAGAGAAGCATAAATGACCAAGCAGAAAATTGTTTTTCTTGGACGAGAAATTCATTTGCGTACCAAAAGCGATGAGTTCTTTGTCGAGATTCTAAAGGAAGTTGGCGACGTCACAGTATTGCGTCGGGAAGCTTATAGTAACGCCGAATGTATCAAGTACATTCAAAAGCTGGCGCCCGAACTCCTCATTTTTTATCAATTGCCACCATCGGTCTGGCACCATCTAATGCCGTTACGAGGTATTCGTAAAGTGTGGGTTCCTATGTATGATGGCTTTAAAGAGCTGTCATGGAAGAAACGTGTAGCATTTCGTTTGGCTGGTGTCGAGGTTATTTCGTTTTGTCAGCGTATTCATGATCATGTGGTTGATTCAGGTCTGTCATCTCAACGTGTTTGCCTCTTTCCTGAGCCCGATCATAATGGCCTTCAACATAGTCATGAGCCACCCTATACGGCTTTTTTGTGGCAGAGAGACCGATCAATCAATCTTCAGTTGCTCACTAAGCTTTTCCCTGCAGGACATATTCAAAAAGTAATATTTAAGAGTGATTTGGCCGAGCCCACTCATTTGAATGTTCCTTTTGAGGTTGAGCATTTAGAAGGCTGGTTATCCAGGGAAGCTCTCTTAGAGAAAATTCGTCAGGCTGACTACTATATTGCTCCAAGACATCAAGAAGGCATTGGTTTTAGCTTCTTAGAAGCTATGGCGATGGGGAAAATTGTTGTAGGTCATAATGATGCAACGATGAATGAGTACATCCAAGATGGAGTGACGGGGCACCTTTTTGATAGTTACGGTCCACTACAACCATCATGGCCAACGCCCGCAGCCATGCAGAGCTCTTTAGAGCAATATTGTCATAAGGCACATATAGATTGGAAGAGAGACCGCCAGGCTATTAAGGACTATCTATCATGCGCGTTGTAGCAATCACTGTAGGCCAAGCGAACGCTGGTAGTACGCGTTTTCGTATCATGCAATACCTTCCCTATTTGGTTTCAGAGGGGGTAGAGCTACAAACTATCCCTCAAGATGAGCTTGATAGTAGTTCTCTTGACCTAGTTCGTAGCGCTGATGTGGTTATTAATCAGAAATGTTTGCTTAAGCGTTCTGTTGCACGTGAGATTGTGGGGGCTAGCCAAAGGCTGATTTTTGATTTTGACGATGCCATCTACACGCGTCCCGGCAAGCCCTATAGTTGGCTCACACAATGGCGTGTGCTTTCTCGCTATCGCTATTGGTTAAAAGCGGCTGATGTTGTCACGGTAGCCAATGCAGAGCTTGCCAAATCAGCAAAAAAATATGCGCAAGACGTTCAGGTGCTGCCTATGGGTATTAATTTAACTGACTGGCAGCCCAAGCAACGTTTAAATGATGAGCAATTCAGGATCGGTTGGGTGGGTGCGCCTAACAACCTGGTCTATTTGGAGAGGTTAGATCCTGTTCTACAATCATTGTGTAAACGGTTTCCCAACATACGTATTAGTGTCTTTAGTGGTCAAAAACCGAATTTGAGCTGCCCTTTTGAATATGTGCCCTTTATTCCCGGTGGAGAGGTCGATTTTATCCAAAAGCTGGATGTCGGGTTGTTACCCATGGAAGATGATGAGTATTCTCGTGGCAAATCACCGATCAAAGCCATTCAATATCTGGCTTGTGGTGTTCCTGTAGTAGGGAATTTTGTTGGCGCTGCCAACGAAATATGCAACGACAGTAATAGCCTGAAAGTTAGTACAGACTGGGAGCAAGGCATTGCAACCTTGGCTGCTGACCAAGGTCTTCGCGAAAGACTTGGTGCTGCAGGTAGACGGCATATTGAGCTACATCACGATGCGGACAAGCTCGGCAAGCGTCTAAAAGATATTTTCAAGGGACATTAGAGACGAAAGAGACCTTAGGGACTTATTTTCTAGTCCCTAAGGTCTCTTAGTCACTTAAAAAGCATTTGAAGGCGATATTGCCACTTACGGCGCCATCGACGGAAGGGAGTCAGCTTCGGATCTGCGTAGGAATCTTCTACAGCTTTAATAACTGTAGGATCGGATTGCAAGCTATGGCTTAGCTTAGAATATGTTTCTTGTTGATAGTTGCTATCAAAGCAGTCTTTGCCACCCGTTGAACCACAGTTAGTTCCTGTGCCGTCAAAGCCCACATTTTCAATGAGGATATCGCGCGGTTGTAGCTGCCACCAGTTGTTCTTTAGGCAATGCAGGGCTACCAATGTATCCCATGTGAGCGTTTTTCCATGTAGGTGATGATGTCTCATGCGCAAAGGGATGTCTATCCCTGCTATTTCAGGGACTTGGTAAAAGTAACGGTAGGGGAGCTTTTGCTGCTTCATATCCTGTTGTATTTGTTGCCAGCGGTCGGCCCAAGTGGCCCATCCCCAGCAATTAAAGCGCGGACTTAGCAGAACATTATCCTGATAGCTGTCTAGGGAAATAGGACGGTGATAGCAGCCTATGGAAAAGATGTCTTTTCTCTCTTTGTAGAGTTCTAGGGCGTTTTCCAGATAATCTAGGCATCCTGGTTTCGGATGTACGTCATCTTCGAAAACGATGACTCTTGGGTGTTTTTCAAGAACGGTGCTAATACCCTCAATCAAGTTCTTGGAAAGCCCGAGATTTTGCTTACTGATCACTACTTGAATCGGGTAGGACTCAGCGTATTTTTTTGCCAGAGCTTGTGTCGCTTGACAGGCTACCTGATCATCTTCATGGCGTGGTCCATCGCAGAAAATGTAGGCTTGCGAAAACGGAGTTTTCGTAAGACATGCCAGCAGTTTCTTCAACTTATCTGGTCGTTTAAATGCGAATAGAACAAGCGGTGTTTTCAATATTATTCCACTGTCGTGAGTTGATGGCTTAGCAAGTTTTCAAAATAGGCTATCGTTTTCTTTAAACCGTCGTCCAGGAGCGTTGTAGGTTCCCAACCGAGCTTATTTTTCGCTAGGTCGATGGATGGACGACGCCTTACTGGATCATCACTCGGTAGTTCTTTATAGATAACTTTAGAGCTAGAATTTGTCAGCTCTAAAATGCGCTCCGCTAACTGCAAGATGGTATATTCATGCGGATTACCTAGGTTGCAGGGGCCGACAAATTCCGGTGGGGATTCCATCAGGCGTATAAGGCCATCCACAAGATCATCTACATAGCAAAAAGAGCGCGTTTGTTGTCCTGTGCCATAGAGGGTGATGGGGTCGCCTGCTAACGCTTGCATGATAAGGTTGGAGATTACTCTGCCATCATTGGGATGCATGCGAGGGCCATAGGTATTAAATATCCTGGCTACTTTGATGGGTATTTTGTGCTGGCGGTGGTAGTCAAAAAACAGCGTTTCAGCGCAGCGCTTGCCCTCATCATAACAGGAACGAATGCCAACAGGGTTGACATGTCCCCAGTAGGATTCTCGTTGGGGATGTTCTGTGGGATCGCCATAAACTTCGCTAGTTGATGCCAATAGTGGTCTGGCTTTGACACGTTTAGCTAGCCCTAACATATTGATAGATCCAACTACAGAAACCTTGGTCGTTTGTACTGGATCGAATTGATAGTGTACAGGAGAGGCGGGGCAAGCCAGGTTATAGATTTCGTCAACTTCCACATAGAGTGGAAAGCATATGTCATGGCGCATGAGCTCAAAGGAGGGGTGTTGCATCAAATGGGCAATATTTGCTCGGCGACCCGTAAAAAAGTTATCGACGCATAGCACATCGTGACCATTATCGAGCAGCTTTTCACACAAGTGTGATCCCAGAAAGCCGGCTCCGCCTGTTACAAGAATACGTTTACTAAGTAGCGAGTTGTAGTGGGTCATTTTTTCTCCATACCAATAGAGGCGTTACTATGGCAAAGAGTCAAATTTTTTGATAACTCTTTCCTTCTAACGACTGTTTGTTTACTCTAGATGACCTTTCAGCTAGGGGACATCCATGCGATCTCTTTGGGATTACCGTTATTTGTCACGTTGTGACTTCCGCATTATACCAATTATTTTGGCATTAATGGGTATCAGCCTTTTGGTACTTTCATCGAGTTCCATTGGAGCTGCATCGGATCCACATGAGCAGCCATTTATGACGCCATTGGTGAAAAGCCAATTACAGTGGTTTGCTATTGGCGCATGCGTGTACCTTTTCTTCGCGGGTTTTGACTATAACAAGCTGCGTGAATGGGCTTGGGTGTTGTATGGAATCACGTTGCTGTCGCTTATCGGGCTATTTTTTGCTCCGGCAATTCAAAACGTACATCGTTGGTACCGAATTCCTTTTTTGGGAATGAATGCGCAGCCTTCTGAGCTTGCAAAGCTTGTAGTTGTCATTGCCATGAGCTGGTACTTGGAACGGCGAGGCACTAACCATCGCTGGAGCACTGTTTTTGCGGCGGGGGCCATTGCCGGTATACCTTTTTTGATTATTCTTAAGCAGCCTGATCTGGGGACTGCCTTGGTGCTGATGCCAATTACCCTTGTGATGTTTTATATTGGCGATCTAAACCCTCGAATTATTCGTTTGGGTGCATGGGCTATGGGGATTGGTTTAGCTATCATTGCTCTTTTCTTTTTAGGCATCGCTCCCCATGAAGATCTGCGCCCTTACGCGACCAAAATTGTGCGCGAGTATCAGTACAACCGTCTAAAGCCTGACCATCATCACCATAAAGCATCCACTACCGCCATTGCAGTGGGTGGCATTACCGGGAAAGGCTGGAGGGAAGGAGACTTTGTTCACGGCGGTTGGTTACCGGCAGCGGCTACAGATTCTGTATTTTCCACTTTTGGCGAAGAATTTGGAATGGTCGGTCTACTGATACTATTGGCGCTTTTTTATGCGTTGATCTATTTTAGCTTTCAGGTAACCGCGGTTGCCAAGGACCAGTTCGGGCGCTTGTTATCGGCAGGGGTGGCTGTCTACCTCTCCGTGCACGTTTTGGTAAATATTGGTATGATGTGCGGATTTCTGCCCATCACTGGCGTACCGCTGATCTTAGTTACGTACGGAGGCACATCCTTCTTGGCCACAATGATGGCATTGGGGATTTTGCAGAGCATCTATAGTCGGAGGTTCATGTTCTAATGCAGCAACAGCAATCTTTCATTTTTGCTCCTGGCATCTGGATTGGCGAAGGCAAAATCACCTTTACAGCATCCCCGGAAGTGCTAAGCTTCTTTACAAAATGGGAATCCAAACCTGGTGTTCGGGAAAACGAGATTCAGTGCACACAACAGGTGGAGATGCAAGGTGTTGATGACAAAGTCGTTAACCGCTTCCGCTTTTTTGATATCACCCCCAAAACATTTGCCATCGAATTGGAAAATGACCTTGTAGGTGTTGTTAGGGGCAAGGGGATCATTTCTGCTACTGAACTTGCGTGGGAATTTCGTGGACACCCTAGCTTCGAAGGCTTCGAGGTTTATCGCTTAAAAGATAGCGGGGACTATAACGTACACGCTGAATTTGCCTCGCCAGATCAGTTTAGAACCATTATTGATGGTCGCGTCTGGAAGAAAACCGATGACGAAGCAGATAAGACAGAAAAATAAGTCAGCCACAGAAGAGTTTCCGTGGCCCATTAAAGAACTTTAGCTGTCGCCGAAATGGTTAAGCCATTTTTTCTTTTTAATCTTCTTCCTAATTTTTCGCTTTTTAGGAAGGAGATCGGTTAGCTCCGCTTCGCCTTCATCGTTAATGCGTGTCGATGCCAAAATGATCTCTTGCGCGTGCTCAGCGAAAGAGCCATCGCCTTCCAAGACTCCTAAAGACATCAGAACCTTAAGTAAGTTCTCCTCAATGTTGTCTTCAATATCATGAGCTTTCTTTGCCAGAGCTTGAAAATCATCAGAATCTAGGTTTCTTAAAAGTAGATCAATATAGCATTTCTCGAGCAGAGATGCCTCGGTGCCATCCTCAAAGATGACTTCTTGTCTACCGAGTTGATGTGCCCACATAGTGGATGACATAACCACAAAAGCGGTAAATAATGTACTTATAATTTTTCTCATTAAAAAACTCTCCAGTGTTAAACATATTAATAGTAAACATGGCGAGTTAAAGGTGGATTAAGAAATTAAGAGAATTAGAAATGAAAAAGCCTCGACAAGTCGAGGCTTTATGCCACACTCCAAATCAGTGGATCTAGCGGAAGCGGTGGTGCCACTTGCCTTTATGATGACCATGGCCATGGCCTTTGCCGTGATGATGATGGTGACGACCGTGTCTATGCTTGCATCCACCTGTCTTGCCCTCATAACCGATGAGCTCAGCTTTGCCTTCATCATTGATTCTTGTTTTGGCCAAGATAATGTCCTGAACGTGTTCAGCAAAAGAGCCATCTGCCTGGAGGATACCAATTTCTTTTAGCTTTCTTTCTGTGAAGCGGCTGAATTTCACTTCTACATTAAAGGCTTTTTTAACCAGAGTCTGAAAAGCGTAAGGACGGGTATCTACTAGATTTTTCAACAAGGCGGTGACGAAAGTTACTTCAAGCTCGGTAGCAGAGGTGCCATCTTCAAGGATAACTTCGGTTTCTTCCTGCTCTAGCGAAACTTCTTCTTCGGTCGTCTCTTCAAGAATGACTTCTTCTTCTTTTTCATCAGCCAATTGTTCTTCAGAAATCACTTCGATCTCAGGAAGGAGTTCTTCCGTTACGAGAACTGTATCATTCTGCTGGGTATCGGTTACTTCGAGCTCATCAGCCCACAGTGTTGCTGATACAACCATTGTGACAGCAATTAGATTACTTACGAGTTGTTTCAAATTAATATCTCCAAATTAGACTTGTTTAATTTCTTATTAATATTACAGTAATTAGATGTTATTGTAAATAACTAATTAGCATAATTTTAAGAAAAGTTAATATGGAGAATGAGGCCCCGCAATGGTATCTTTGCGGGGCAAGGAGACTATTGGCGATACCAATATACGCGTTGCTGAGGATTGTGCTTATTCCTCCATTTATTTCCACCACCAAACGGATAGGTTAGTCTAGCCTTCCCGTCCTGTATTTTAGTGAAATTTACGATGATGTCCTGGGCGTTGGGCGCAAATTCGCCCTCTTCGTCCAGCAGGCCAAATATGGATAGTTTCTTGATCACTCTTGGTTCAAGTTTAATATCTAGTCCATGAGCCTTCATTACGACATCTTGAAAGGTGCCATTATGATGGTTCTGCATGCGACGAAGGATGCTTAGCACACCCACAGTTTCGAGCTTGGATACATTTGTTCCATCTTTTAGCTCGACGTCAGCACCAGGTTCTAGCTGCATGTTTTCCTCGTCATCAGCATTGGCATGATCGTCTGCCGTGTTGACTTGCTCCTGTGAAGGAGGCGTAGGAGACAGATTATTGTCTGCCCGCGCGACGGTGAATCCAGCTAGCGCAAGTACAAGAAAGAATTTAAATGCATATTGCATGCAGTCCTCCTGTTGATTTTGTTTTTGTACTATTTTTAAAAAGCCTTGGCGGGTAAGTGCTAGCGAAAAGATTAAATATAAGGCATATACGCCTCCGCTTTTAATAACGGAAGTACACTTACTATTATCAATTTAAGGTGTTTAAAAAGGTAGTTAATTAAATATTTAATTTACAGTCTGATAACTCAAATAAAAATATTTCAATTTTTATTCTAATGGATGGTATTAAAGATGTTTTTCGTAAACGAGGTGTAGTTATGGAAAAGACGGGATCTGCGGGCGATTTTGTTATCCTCGAGTATAACTCACGACCTTCTAGTCCAGGAGCAGTAGTAGTTAAAATGGACGCCAGCTATGAGGGGGCCTTGACAGCAAGTACGGAGGAGTATTGGGGCCAGGCACTTGAAAGGATGGTCACTTCTTTTTGTCCTATAAATTGCGGATTGTCAGAAGTTCCGGAAAAGCCCGACCCGCTAATATCGGTCGACCGCATTCGGGAGCTCATTTTGAATAAAGGGGGGAGCTCTCGTCCTAGCCCAGATGCGATCTTGGGTATGTTGCTTGATATCTCTCATGGATTGTCAGATATCTTTGTGCATCCTCATCTCCAATATGCGTTGGAATCTAAGCTCCCTGCAGCAGTTGCCGCCAAGGCAAAGGACGATCCTCGTATGATTGCGGCCTACTTTGATCTTATGGCAACCAGTTTGGCTAATCCTGTCGGCGGAGCTGTAGAGTGGCTAAATGAGGGCAGACTAAGGGAGTATCGCAAACGCTTAGAGGCCTCTGACATCGCCGTCGAATTGCGGCAGGAGCTTCTCATGCTAGGCGATGCTTATTGGAAAGGTTCTTTTGAGCCCACATTGTTCGTGCGAGAATTTTCTAAGATAACCGAAAAGGCGAGCGATGCCCAGCAGATCGATCTGGGACGTGTCATGTTGCTTTTAGCCAGTAATACAGCGGCTGATTCAGCAGCAGCGTGGGGCGAGTTGTTGATTGGTGTGGGGCAAGGCTTTAAGGCTATCGCTACCCTGATTAACCGACAGCTTAGCAATGAACTCAAATATGCGCCTTTGAGTATTCAGGTGAGGGGGAATGTTCAGGAGCCCATTTCGATTGAGATACCTTTTCTCTATAAGAACAAAACAGTTGGACACCAGCTAGAAGCTATCAACAATCAAGTGATACAGGCGCTTCGGTCGACGTTGCACGAAGCAAAGAATGGTCAACTTGAAGGTTATCTGAACTCACAACAGGTGGAGCCAATTCTAAATATGGCAGCCATACAAGTGGGTCATAGCGTCCAAACTCTCATGGAAGTACTGATTGCCACCATCGCTCGACAGGACTGTGCCGCTGCCACAAAGGACTTATTAGATATCATTCAACAGCACAGCATGCTGTACATCAAAGTCGTGCAGGACGGTCCACAACAGAACTTTCTGGAACGCTTTAAAAACTCAGGGAGGCTTAGTAGGTACGGCCTCCATCGTAGTGTGGAAAATGGTGAGGATATTGAGTTTTGGAGTGAAATGTTGGCGAAAATGCCCAAGATTTTTGAAACAGAAAGCACCCTAACTCTATTACTTAAGTTGATAGCCCCAGAAATCGAGTCACAGCTAAAGGCAACGCGACGCACCGAATCTCTAGCCCTCTTTGGCGCCTCGGCGACAATCAATCGTTTGCTAGCAACGATCATTTCTAAACAAGTAGATTACTATACTTCTTCCTTTGCTCTGAATGAGCAACTTATAAAAAAAATCGATCATTACTGGAGTCAGGTTTCGAATTATCAACAGGAACCCGAATGGCTACGATATCGATCTGAATTAAAAACATTGGTGGAAGTCGATTCAGTTAACGGCAAATATCAAGCTTCAAAGCTGGCCCTAAAAAGCGTAGTAAATCATAGCCTCGTTAAGGCGTCCCTTCCACCTATTCCGGGGGTCAAAAATCTTATTATGGCAACCGCCTTAGAATTGCATGGGGCCTGTCAAAATTCTGCTCTGACAAGAAGCCTGTTATATCACCTTATTGAGAGAATTGCTGAACGATCAGCATTGAACCCATTGACTCAAGAACAGCAGAGGGAGGTTCTGAATCAGCCATTGGATTCGCTATTGGCCAACAAGTTCTTTTCATCGCAAAACATCGATCAACTTGTTGAAATTGCTATGGGTATTAAAGAGCTTGGACGGCAAAATCTCCCAGAAGATACCTCTAGATTAGGCAAAGGAATTCTGTGGGTTGGATCAGCTTTTGCAAGTAACAGCGAATGGGTAAAAAACTTGCTGCACGACAAAGCACAAAAAATCCTGAACTACAGCGCAGGTGATTTTGTTGGTAAGGTTACGAGTAACGTGAAGGAGAGGATAGAGGATCCCGATAAAGGCTTAATAGCCACTATAGGTAAGATAGTAACAAAATGGACCTAGCGCCTTACAACGGATACACGCAAGCAATTGGAGGAAATTGTTACCAAAGATAGTGCTAGCGACATAGAGCTGGCAATGCTTGACGAACTACTTAAGGTTGAGACTGGGCGCCATCGTAAAGCAGCGATTCCGCTTGTCGGTTGATATACTCCACACGCCGAGTGGGTATACACGGTCTTTTTTGCAGCCTTTCGGCAATTCCCACTTTGTCTACTATCTTCCCCTGAAAAACCTTGCAAATTGCAATCTATTCCGATAATTTGAGACTCAAATCGCAAGTGGACAATGCAAAATGCACCAAATTCCCAATATCCATCGTTGTTTTCGTGCCCCTCGGCAGAGCTTTTTTCTTTTAGGTCCTCGGGGAACGGGAAAATCAACTTGGCTAAACCAGAATTTCCCAGACGCTCTGTGGATTGACCTTTTGGATCCTGAGCTTTTTCGCTTCTATAGCGCAAAACCGGAGCGCTTAAGGGATGTACTGGAGGCTAATCCAGAAAAACTTATCGTTGTAATCGATGAAATTCAGAAAGTGCCTGAGCTACTCTCCTTGATCCATGCTATCATTGAAATGAAACTAGGTTATCAATTTATCTTGACTGGCTCAAGTGCACGCAAGTTAAAGCGACAGGGCGTTGATCTACTGGCCGGCCGAGCTTTACTATGTTACATGCATCCGTTTATGGCGTGTGAATTAGGTACTTTGTTCGATTTGGACGTAGCGTTAGTCGAAGGCCTCCTACCTTTGGTGTGGGACTCTCCCACTCCAGAATTAGTACTAAAAGCTTACTGTGCGTTGTATTTGAGGGAGGAAGTGCAATTCGAGGGTCTTGTTCGTGATGTTGGTAATTTCGCACGTTTTTTGGAAGTCATCAGTTTTTCACACGCCAGCATTTTGAACACAAGTGCCATTGCGCGTGAATGTCAAATTAGCAGAACAACTGTCGACACCTACCTGCAAATATTACAGGACTTGCTTTTGGCCAACACGTTGTCAGTTTTTACCAAACGTGCCCAACGAGCTTTATCTGCTCATCCCAAATTTTATATTTTCGATGCGGGTGTTTTTCATGCTTTGAGGCCTAGGGGGCCTCTCGATCGTCCACAAGAAGTCGCCGGGCTAGCTTTAGAAGGTCTTATTGCACAGCATTTACGCGCATGGATTGATTTTCAAGTTAACCGATACGATCTGCATTTTTGGCGAACGCGGTCAGGCGTTGAGGTAGACTTCGTGGTCTATGGCGAAGGCGGTTTTTGGGCGATTGAGGTGAAAAATGGTTCCACTGTTTCTGCTAAGGACGTTAATGGATTGCTGTCCTTTCAAGACGAATATCCCGAGGCGAAGATATTGCTTCTATACCGTGGACGTCAGCGAATCATGCAAAAAGGGGTTTTGTGTGTGCCTTGCGATGAGTTTTTACGTGAGCTTCAACCCGACCGACCATTAATGTGAGAAGTTCGACCGCTTCGTCCATAAAAAAAGCCTGCAAAGTTGCGAAAAACGCAACCTTGCAGGCTTTGTAGCTTAATCCCGAGCAGGATTAGGCTTTAATTTTGATGTCCACGCCAGCAGGCAGAGTCAACGTCTTTAGGGCGTCGATGGTCTTGCCAGTTGGGTTTAGGATGTCAACGAGGCGCTTATGCGTACGGATCTCGAACTGTTCACGGGATTTACGGTCGATGTGAGGCGAACGTAGAACCGTGTAAATTTCGCGACGTGTTGGCAGAGGAATTGGCCCTGCAACACCGGCACCGGTACGCTTTGCTGTCTCTACGATATCAGCTGTTGATCGGTCGAGCAGACGCTGGTCGTATCCCTTAATCCGTATGCGGATCTTAGGACGTGCACGCTTAGTTGTCCCGTCCTGGACGGTTTTTTGTTGCTTCGTCATATGGTCCTACTTACTTTTTAATGATTTCTTCTTGGATCTTCGTCGGCACGCGCTCAAAGTAGCTTGGCTCCATGACGTACGTAGCACGTCCTGAGCTCAAGGAGCGTAGTTGTGTCGAGTAGCCAAACATCTCGCTCAAAGGTACTTCAGCGTGAATCATCACAGCACCTTTGATAGAGTCTTGGCCGAGGATCTTACCGCGGCGTCTGTTCAAGTCGCCGATAACGTCACCCACGTGAGCTTCTGGGGTGCTGACGTCGACCTTCATAATAGGTTCTAGGATGATAGGAGCGCCTGCTTGGCAAGCTTCCTTAACAGCCATGGAACCGCAAATTTTAAAGGCCATTTCGCTGGAGTCTACCTCGTGGTAGGAACCAAAGACGATAGCAACCTTGATGTCGACCATGCTGCAACCAGCTAGGATGCCGGATGCGAGCCCTTCTTCAATACCCTTAATAGTTGGGGAGATGTATTCCTTAGGAATAGAACCACCAACGATCTTGCTGACGATCTCGACGCCTTTACCACGTTCATTTGGTGAGACTTCGAGTTCGACGTGTGCGTACTGACCACGACCACCGGACTGCTTAACGAATTTGGTCTTCGCTGTGCATGGGCGTGTGATGGTTTCTTTGTACGCAACCTGTGGCTTACCAACTTCCGCATCAACCTTGAATTCGCGGACCATACGGTCGCGGATGATGTCAAGGTGCAACTCACCCATACCGGCGATAATGGTCTGGCCAGTTTCGTGGTTGGTTGTTACGCGGAATGTTGGATCTTCCTCAGACAAGGATCCAAGCGCTTGCGCTAGTTTTTCACGGTCTGCTTTGGACTTAGGTTCGATGGCCATGGAAATAACGGGTTCAGGGAACTCCATTTTCTCCAAGATCAAAGGCTTTTCCTGAGAGCAAAGCGTATCGCCAGTTGTTACGTGCTTAACACCGACCAGGGCTGCAATGTCACCGGTATGGAACTCATCACGTTCCTTACGCTGGTTAGCATGCATTTCCAACAAGCGTGATACACGCTCTTTGGTGCCTTTTGTGGTGTTTAGGATGGTGGTGCCCTTTTCCAATGTACCGCTGTAAAGGCGGATATAGGTCAAGCGACCAACATACGGGTCTGTAACAATCTTAAAGGCGATTGCGGAGAATGGGGCATCATCCGCTGGCGTAATGAGGATTTCCTCTTCGCTGTCAGGAGCATGAGCTTTAATGATACCACGGTCGAGGGGGGATGGCAGCCAAGCGACGATACCGTCGAGGAGCTGCTGAACACCTTTGTTTTTAAAGGCGCTTCCGCACATAACCGGGTTCATCTTGCCTGTGCAAGTTGCTTTACGGATCGCTGCATTGATCTCTTCAGCTGTTAGAGTGTCTGGTGCCTCTAGAACTTTAGACATGAATGCATCGTCTTCTTCGTCGACTGTTGCCAGTTCGTCGAGGAGTTCCGCGCGCATTTCTTTACACTTCTCCAACAGGTCCGCAGGGATTTCTTCTTCTTCCCACTTTGCACCGAGCGTCTCGTCCTTGAAGATCAAAGCCTTCATAGTAACTAGATCGACCATGCCGATGAAGTCGCCTTCCGCGCCAATTGGGCAATGCACAGGAATAGCATTTGCATGCAATTTCTCGCGCATACTCGCAACCGCGACAAAGAAGTCGGCGCCCATACGGTCCATCTTGTTGACGAAGGCGATACGAGGCACTCCATAACGGTCAGCTTGGCGCCATACCGTTTCAGATTGTGGCTCGACGCCGGATACTGCGCAGAATACTGCTACAGCACCGTCTAGGACGCGCAGAGAACGCTCCACTTCTACAGTGAAGTCTACGTGGCCGGGGGTGTCAATAACGTTGATCTTTGCACCATTCCAGAAAACGGTGGTCGCAGCGGAGGTAATTGTGATTCCGCGTTCCTGTTCCTGTGGCATCCAGTCCATGGTGGCGGCACCTTCGTGCACTTCACCCATCTTGTGGAGGCGGCCGGAATAATAGAGAATACGCTCAGTAGTGGTAGTCTTACCCGCATCGATGTGAGCCATGATGCCGATATTACGTACTCTTTGGAGCTCTTCTTCTTTAGGTCTAGGCATTGAGCACTCCTTAAATTACCACTTGTAATGAGCGAAGGCTTTGTTGGCCTCTGCCATGCGGTGGGTATCGTCTTTCTTCTTAATAGTGGTGCCTTGATTGTTGTAGCAATCAGCTAGTTCACCGGCTAGACCATCTTCCATAGAGCGGCCTGGCTTAGCACGAGAGTGCTTAATGATCCAGCGCATCGCTAAGGATGTACGACGGTTCCCAGGAATCTCAATAGGTACTTGATAGGTTGCGCCACCGATACGACGAGACTTAACTTCTAGTGAAGGCTTCGCGTTTTCGAGGGCTACTTCAAACGCTTCTAGAGCATCTGGAGCATTGACACGTTTGGAAAATTTGTCCAACGCGGCGTAAACAATACGGCGCGCGGTGGATTTTTTGCCACCGTACATGATTGTGTTCATGAACTTAGCGAGAACTGTGCTGTTAAAGACCGGATCTGGGTCTATCTGGCGTTTCTCGGCTCGACGTCTTCTCGACATCTCTTCCTCATATTAAAGGGGTGTTCAAATAGTTGTGTGTAGGAAGTATGATACTTCACCTGGGTTTGAGGGCAGAGCCCCCATTCCTGCACGTGATTGAAGTTATCGGTTAAAATAACGCCGATCACGGGCCAGGACATCTATCAAAAAGATGTCCTAGCGTTACTTGGGCCGCTTGGCTCCATACTTGGATCTTCCTTGTTTGCGGTCTTTTACAGCCGCACAGTCTAACGCACCACGAACGATGTGGTAACGTACGCCTGGTAAGTCCTTTACACGACCGCCACGAACTAGCACGATGCTGTGTTCTTGTAGGTTGTGTCCTTCACCACCAATGTAAGCGATAACTTCTTGGCGGTTTGATAGACGTACCCAAGCTACTTTACGCAGAGCCGAGTTTGGCTTTTTAGGCGTCTTGGTCTTTACTTGTACGCAAACACCACGTCTCTGAGGACATTTTTGCAGAGCAGGAGATTTGCTTCGCTTCTTCTTCCGTACTCTAGGGGTGCGAACAAGTTGGTTAATAGTCGGCATAGATGCCATTCTCCGTTAAAATCAGTAAAAACAAAAATACAAGAATCCTAGAGAAAGACAGAACTTTCCCAAGGAGTCAAAGCGAGTATAGGCAATGGCACTCTTTTTTGCAATGGGTAAGCAATCGGAAACAGTCGTCGACCCACGATGTTCTAATGTTGTCGTTGATGATTTGATGAATTTGAGACTTTAGATGCTTTCGACGACTGAACGAAGGAATCATTTTTTTGCAATTGACCGAGCTTAGAACGCCTTGCGAGACCTTTGTTTGGTTTTTGCATTTCGAAGTTTTCTTTATGACGCCGACGATTGAATGATTGACTTTGCTGCATCATGATGCCAAGTCGATCAATTGAGCTGGATAATTCCAAAAAGTTCTGGTTTAAGGTAGCGAAGTTCTGCTTGCATAGATCGAAAAATTTTGTAGTAGGAACGGGTTTGGGAGGTCTTATGCTTTTGATGTCTTTTTTTAAGTCGTAGAGGTCAAATTCAAGATCAACTTGCTTGCTTTGGAGCTTAGATATTTTGGACATCATAACACCGTCTTCAGAATATAGTTGCCTCAAAATAATTAAAGCGCAGTCCAAGTCGAAGAGTTTTTCGGATGTTCTTTTGAGCTTCCCTAACGTTACAGAAGAGAACTTTGTTGCTTCCTTATCAGAGATCCTTTCACCGGTATTCTTTATCCATGCCGTTTTAAGGGAACGGGCAAGATTTTCTAAGCCTTTAGATAAAACGAGGCCAAGGGACACGGTGGCGACAAGATTCTGAAGGTTTGTTGGTGTGTTAAGAGCGGGGGGGTGCGTAGGTGTGTCGTCTTCCATCTTCAGTTCTTCTGCATCGGCAAAGTGATGAGAGGAAAGACCGGCTCCTGCTAACGTGTAGCCAATTGAACCCCTAGACTGGATATAAGCATATTCTATTGCTTTGAAGTCATACAGCAGGCTCGGTGACCGCAGGTGGCCATAGCCCATTTGTGCATCAGTGACATAGTCCATCAACTTTCCACTTTTACCAGATGCGGAAAGAACTGATTGCACGAAGTCGACACAGTTGGCTGAGCTAAACCGGTAGAGGCAAGCTTCCTTCTTATCTTCACGGCAGGACTTTGAGACCTTTTTAATTCTCTTATAAGATTCTTGAGCTTGGCTATCTGAAAGAAAAAACTGCAGCTTCAGAGAATTTATCACTTCAGAGTTGTTCTCGTACCATTGCTCTTCTGAGGACGCTCCATACTGCTCCAGTACTAGCTGTAGGCCGGGTTTTACATATTGCTTATAGGAGTTTCTTACCTCCGTAATGAACTGGACAATTGATTCGCGGGAAGATTGAGCTACCGGAAGCGCGTTTACTGCGGCGGTGGTGACCTCGGTCGTGTATCTAAGAGGTTTAGCGACCCGAGGGAAAAATGACTCTAATGCCTCCTCCGTAAATTTTCCCGTTGGATAGAAGCCTATACTCTGATTGTATGGCCCCGAGTTATCGTTACAATCTCTGCATTTGAGCCTTAAAAAAAAGTGTCCAGGGCTAAGGTACGTAGTAAGTACATTACGACCTCCGTCGTCCTCCCACTCCTGTCCAAATTTGGCTTTCATCAAATAGTTGCGAGCTTCCACCGCATCAGTGTTGGATAGTTTTAACACTCGTCCGTCGCTCATGCGTATCATGACCTGACAGTTATTCTGAGCAATGGTCAAGGGAAAAGCAAATTTATGCAGAGGAATTAGTTTTAAGGCTTCTATCTCGCCTTCGGTCGTGCACGCATGTAGATCTTCAGTGGTAAAATGTGCGTTGTCATTGGTGAGAACGTCTTCGTGAATGACAGCGGCAAGCATCCTAACGAAGTGGACATCTCCAGTTCTAACTGCACGTTGAAATGCTGTCACACCATAATCATCTGGAATATTAAGCTTTTCAGCTACTTCTGGTGATTCCTTTAATAGCATCGCAATTTTTTGGCGATCCACCGTTGTCATTAGTTGGTGCAATAGGGTCAGGCCGCTCTTATTTTTTGCATCCAGGGAAGGAAGGGCACCATTCTGAAGGAGAAGGCGTACTAGGATCGCGTTGTTGTGTGTAAGTGCCGTTTCGAGGGCGGTAATTTTCCCGTAATTCTCATTATTGATCGTGGCAGCAGCACCATGCTCTAATAAAAGTCTGGCCATTTCACAATTTTGTAATTTTATTGCCACCTGAAGAGGTGTTTCCTGTGACCAGGAGTAGGCCTTATTAACCGATTCAGAAGCTCCATACTTTAACAAATGTTTCGCTAGCGGGAGATTATTGTCTTTTACGGCACTGTATAAAGGAGATCTCTCATAACTATGGGAATCAACCCCTCTAAGGGCTCCTGCCTGGATCAGCTCCACTACTCTGTCCCTATCGCCGGCAATACAAGGATGTAGGATCGAATCCAGCGGAGTTTCCGGGAAACTCGCATGATTCAAAGGGAAAGAGGAATCTGAGTTTACAAACATAATATTCGCCGAGTTTTGTCGAAGTACCAATGTATATTAAATTAGTGATTTTAGTAAATAAATTACTGGATGTAGTAAAGAAATTTTGATTATAAAAACGAATTGGTTATTATTGTTATGAGATGAATGATTAGTAACAATACCGGAGAATAACAGATGAATTTGACTACTCAAGCTCACTTACCAGCTTTTCAGCCTGTTTTTCAGTCGATAAAAGACGCTGACTTTTCTCAGAAGATGCTCAAACATACCGCCACTCATAGCATAGATGCCGCGATTGCAAACCTGCGGGCGTCTCGGAAAGAGTTGGTAGATACCGGATCAAGGGGCCAGATAAAAAAGGCTGACAGGCAGATTCGGGATCTGTCTAAGTTAAGGAAAGAAGTGCAGAGGTCTAAGTTGACAGATAGCGAAAGTGTAAGCAGGTTGATGGGGAAAGTCACATCAGCCCTGGCATCCACAACCGATGCAGGCTCGTTGCAGCTGATAAAAAATTGTGCTACCGAGTTCGATCGGCATATTGCTACTGCGAAAGATAATCTCACAGGAATTAAAAAAGATTACAAAACAACGGCACCAAAAAAAGGAACATTCAGGCGTGTTGCAGCATTGTTTGGCAAGATCGCTGGTATGCTGAAGAGATCACCCAATAAAAACTCCCTGTCATATATTGAGAAGTCTGCACACAAGTTGGAAGAATTAATTCGAAAGCAAGCAGACACCCCCTTATCGAACAGCGAATTAAAGCTCTCAGCTCAGGTCGCTAACCAAGCAAATCTATCGTTGCTGGAGGATCATCTTGGTCTCTTTCAACAATTCCCTCATGGGGGTGAGCAGGGACTTATCGATCGCTTTAGGGCCAATGTCGAGATGGCAAAAATTCAAACAAAAAAAGCACTAGAGGGTTATCAGGGGAAAGGTACCTCCCAACCCGCCAAGGATTTAGAAAAGCATATCAAAATCCTGGAAAATTTGCAGGAGTTGGATCCGCGAGTTAAATCAAAGGGCGAAATCCAACGAGGGCTTGCTAACGCTATTGTCCAAATGGAAGCGTTACAGAGCCACGTGCAAAAAAAAATATAAGTTTTGGAGAAAATGATGGAATCGACAAGACAAATATCTCAATCTGGGCATTTGGATGCGGCTTATACGGCCTTAGATAATGCTGAAGATGCCCAGTCGACGCTGAAGAGCAGAGCTAACCAAGGCATTGATAAGGCCATTGCAAATTTGAATACACAAGTGTCACATTGGCGGAGCAGCCATCCCGAACTACTAAAAACTGATATTAAAAAAGCCAATAGACAGATTAAAAAACTGGAGTCTCTGCAAGAATCGGTGGCAAAGGCTGACCTGTCAGACGTTAAATCTGTAAAAAAAATGGAGAAAAAAATAGTTGCAGTTGTGAAAAAAAGTGAAAAAGCAACTGGGATATCTGTTGGGAAGAACACAATAAGTCAAGTTAAGGAATGTGCCACTACTTTTACCAAGAATATTAAGGAAGCTCAGCACCATTTGAAAGTTGTTCAAAAAGAGGTGAACAAAGATTCGAGTGGTCCCCTGTCAAGAGCTGTCCGAAGAATTGCAAATTTTGTGGGAATTGCGCGCAATCCAGGTTCAATAGACGGTTTATTGAAACTGGCAAATAAGTTAAAGCCCTTGGTCAACCCACTGCCCGAGGTGAAAAATCAGAGTGTGCAGGAGGAAAAGGCCGCTGTTCCTGTGGCTCCGAAAAAGTTGTATGAGCTTTCACATAGCGATCAAACCAAAGCAATATTAGACGCGAGTATGAAAAGCTCTGAGCTCATCAATGAGGACTGCGATGCCTTTTTAGGTGCTGATGTTGACCTACCAAAACTGGATCAATCCATAGACCGTGCGGAAAAACATCTTTCTAACCTAAGAAGTGGAGAGTTCAACTGGCATACGGGAGATATGCAACAGCACGTGGAGCATTTGCAAATACTGCGAAGAGTCGTTTCTGAGGGGCGAAGTACAGAGCACTTGGCTCATGCGATGAGGCACGTGGCCGCTGAAGTGAAGCTAAAAGCAGATGCCCGGATCGATGAGTACTTATCCGCAGAAAATTTTCTAAAGGTACCCTATTCGCTGCGAGATAAAGCTAATGCAAAAATGAGTCGAGAAAATTTTGCGTTGATTAATGACAGTTATGAGAAAATGCGAAACGGTACCTTTACCCTTGAGACTATTAATCAATCGTTAGAACAAGCGACAAAAATGTACGAGTCTGTGCGTGATAGGTCCTACAATTGGCACTTGGCAGAGGCAAGTGGTCATATGAGCAGCTTAGAAGCGCTTAAAAGGGCCTATGAACGCAGTGAGAAGGATCCTGACTATGATTTAGATGGCGCTGTTAGTGGGATTTTATACCATATGGAATCGGTTGTATTAAGGGATGCACAATTGAAGGTAGATGCCTTAAGGTGACATTAAATTTTTAAGGAATCGTAGCCGGTGAGGGAAGGTCTGCAAGGCTTTTTAATCCAAAATGCTCGAGGAATTGGTGTGTAACTGCATATAGCGTGGGACGTCCAGGCGTTTCCAGCTTGCCGACCGCCTCGACCAATTGCCTTTCTAGTAGGCTCTGCAGCACGCCTGAGCTATCGACACCGCGCAACGCTTCGATCTGTGGGCGGGTAATAGGCTGGCGATATGCGACGATAGCCAAAACTTCAGTAGCTGCTTGAGAGAGCTTTTCAGGCCTTTTATTTCCAAAAAGCTGATCTACATACGACCCAAACTCTTTTCGGGTTCGTAAAGCATATCCTTCGGCAATTTCAACAATTTCAAAAGCGCGTTGCTGTGACTCATATTCAATTTGTAGTTCTTGAATGAGCGTGAGCAGTTCGCGAGGTGTAAAAGGGTGAACTTGCTCCACAATATGGCGAATTTTGGCGAACGGCAAAGGTGTGTTGCTGGCGAAGAGTAACGCCTCCACAACTCGTTTCGCTTCTAGGCGAGCGGAAAACATGAGGCTGTGTCGCTCCAGTAGCAAGCTTCTTACATCTTCACTCATTATCAGACTCCGGCATGAGTTCTATGATCCAAACGCGATCGGTGCTGGTTTCCCTCGCCACGGCAGCTTCGCCACCCTTCAACAGTTCCAAGAGAGCCAGAAACGTCGTTATTAGCTCCATCCTGCCTCGATCAGCTGGAAAGGCGTCTTCCAACGCAATTCTGTGATTTTCACGCAGGCTGTGGCGCAGAAAGATGAGTTTATCGCTAACCTTCCACTCTTCATCCTGAATAATGTGCGCCTTCATCTGAGCCGCAGATTGAAGTACCTTGCGGAATAGACCTGCTAAGTCGTCGAGGTTAAGATGTTCGATGCCAGATTTAGGTGGCGTGGGTTCTTTTTCAAAAGGAACCAACCCTCTAGAGAAATGACCGTACTGCTCTTCTTCTTTGCGGGTTAAAGCCTTTGCTAGCGACTTGACCTGACAATATTCGATCAGGAGGTGTAAAACCTCTAGGCCCGCCTGTTGTTCAGCCTCATCAGCTTCATCTCCCCAGGCTTGCCTGGGCAGCAGGCTGCGGCTTTTCAACAGCATTAATGCAGACATCGTGCCAACAAATTCGGCTCCAACTTCCAGCGTCTGGGGCATAGGAGCCGTTAAAACTGTAAAAAATTGTTCCGCTACCGCGCATAGGGTGATGTCGCGGATGTCGATCTCCTTCTTAAGGATCAACTGATAAAGGCACTCTAAGGGACCCTGATAGTTGTCCAAGGAACAGTGGATCTGGCGCAAGGTGGAAACAAGCATAGGGTTAATTCATACCATAAGCACATTTTGTCGACTACCATGAATTTGGTAATGCTATTGTAATAACTTTTTTAAATTGATATAATTATAGTAGTAACTAACTTTGTTCCAAACGATTAATAGCATGTGGATAATATGGAGTTGGCACGAAATTCGCTTACCAGTGGCCATACAACAAGACTCAAGGAGTTCGCTATGTATTTCCGACGGGTCACCACTATACTGGCCACAGTGCTCATCATAATGATACCCGCCGAGGGCCAGGCGGAATCACATTCCCTAAAAACGAATGAAATCAAGGGGATCATGGCGGAGATGCTCGGACAGCATATCGACCGTCCATCCGTAACCCCACAGACTTATTCCGATGCAGTCCGTCATTACATAGAACAAGGTGACTACTACCACCTGTACTTGTTGGAAAGTGAGGCACGCCCATGGTTACGTATGGACATGGCCGCAGCTGCTGAGGGAGTAAACAGCTATCAAAATGGCGACTATACTGTGTTCTCCAAAGTAAACCAATTGCTGGAGAATGGAATTTACCGTTCCCGTCAGCTTCGCAAATTCGATCCCCAAGTCACAGCGGGTCTGTTTAAAGAAGCCGCTAAGCGTATGAAGGAAAACTCCTCTTGGGTGGCAGATACCAATGGGTTTGCAAGCAATGAAGCTGCTTTGGAACAACGCTTGAAAGATAACTTTGTCGAATACGTAATCAGCCAAATGAGCAGCTTTGGAATTGACAAGGTTTTGGCTAATCAGGACATCATAGCTTCTAAGTACGAGCATTCAATGCGCCACTTTGAACGAGAGTACTTGTTTGGTGGAAACGATCCTACGCCACCTGTCGACCAAGAAAACTTCTTTGCTACACACGTCTTGAAAGCTTTGGCTAAGAGTTTAGATGCTCATAGCTCCTTCTTTGATGACACTGAAGCTGAAGATATGAAGATGCGTCTAGAAAAAGGCTTTATGGGAACCGGTGTAGTTATCAGCGAAGTAATCGATGGGTTTGTAATCTCTGATATGCTGACAGATAGCCCAGCAATGCGTGGGGGTCAGATCAAGATTAATGACCGTTTAGAAAAAGTGAACGGAAGAGTGATCTTAGGCATGAGTTTAGATGAGGTTGGGCAACTTCTACGCAGTGTGAAAGATGGGAATTCCATGGTAATTTCCATATCTCGCATGGTTGACGGTCAGACCCAGTCTTCCGATGTTACACTCGTACCTGAAATGTTGGTCGTGGATAAAGGAAGGGTAGATTCAAGCTTTGAGAAGTATGGCGACGGCATTATCGGTCGCATCACTCTTTACTCCTTCTATGAAGGCCCTAAAGGCATTAGTAGCGCTAGTGACATCGCCAACGCGATTGAGAACCTCAAAAAGCAAGGGAACCTGAAAGGCTTGATCTTAGACCTCCGTGGTAATAGCGGTGGTTACCTTACACAAGCGGTGAAGGTAGCGGGCCTATTCATCAGCAACGGCGTTGTTGTAATGTCCAAATATAACAACGGGGAAGAGCACTATTATCGCGATGTTGATGGCACAAAGGCCTATGATGGACCCTTGGTGATCCTCACATCTAAACTTACTGCATCGGCAGCGGAAATTGTTGCTCAAACCCTTCAAGACTATGGTGTCGCGGTTGTTGTTGGCGATGAGCATACCTATGGCAAGGGTACCATTCAGGCCCAGACCGTAACTGAAGGTAATACTAACACTTACTTCAAAGTTACCGTGGGTAAGTACTACACCGTTTCGGGCAACACTACACAAATACGTGGTGTTAGAGCTGATGTACTGCTGCCTGGAGAGTACAGTGAAATGCAGATAGGGGAAAGTTATCTAGAAACCTCTATCGGCAATGATGTGATCCAAGCGGCTTATACAGATTCGCTACAGGATGTCGAGCCTAGAGCTAGAATGTGGTATACTGAACATTATCTGCCAACTTTACAGATTAAGCAGACAAGATGGCAGTCGTTGCTACCTGAAATAAAGCTACGCAGTGCCAAACGCGTACAAAGTGAGCAACAGTATCAACAATTTCTAAAAGCTCTGACCAACACCAATGAAGCTATCCCGGATATTGGAAGTTTTGATATCGCCGGATACCAATTGCAAGAGGCAACACGAATTGTTGGGGATATGATAGAAATCAGCTCTCAGATGGCTGGGGGAAGGGTTGACTCCACAAAAGTCCAGATCGGCGTAAAAGAAAACGAACGATAGGTAAATTACTCATTGCAAAAATGGCCTCGGTATTCTATCTTACTAGGGTACTGAGGCCAGATAGCTCAGATGGTAGAGCAGAGGACTGAAAATCCTTGTGTCGCTGGTTCGATTCCAGTTCTGGCCACTTCTTTTTTTCTCCCCCTCATCTAAAGTTTTAAACGACGAAAAAGACCAAAACGACTTAAAAACGTTTGTGATCGTCATTTTGATAAAACCAATTTTTAGGTCGATGACATTACGAAAGCACTGTATACTCTCTGACGTTGCGGGATCCATTATCATCGGAATATGAATGAAGTCTTTGACATTGCCAGTGCGACGGGGAGAGTGGCGATTATTCGCTACCATGTTTTCTGTCGTCTGCTTAATTCATCTAAATTTTTGGATCTTGCGGAGCGTCCGGAATACTCTCGCCGTAGCCGATCGAGGGGGCGCGGCTGAACTAATTCCTTTTTTTGAACTTTGGGGCGCCCTGCCAGCCTCTATCATTTTGACCTGGATACTCTCGCGCCTTTTACGACGACTCTCTTATCAGACAGTTTTTTATGTGGTGACTGCCGCTTTTCTACTATTTTTTGCGACTTATGCTATTTGGCTCTACCCGTATTCTCAAAGTCTTCCGGTCGTAACCCTAGCTGGTTGGGGACCGCATACGATGAAGGATCACTGGGTTCCGGCAAGCTTTTATGTTATGAGTGAGCTTTGGAAGGTAGCCCTACTATCGCTGCTCTTTTGGGGATACGCTAATAGATGTCTACCGATGTCCCAAGCCAAACGTTTTTATGCACCACTTCTTCTTGGTGGCAGCGTAGCGGCACTTATCGCAGGTCCCCTAACTATGTTCTGCACCTCCTATGGAGCTACTTGGCAGCAGTCCATGCAAGCCCTGCTTGCGGTCGTTGTTGTGTCCGGTATCGGCCTAATGGTTGCTTTTACATACCTCTACCGCCTGGTCGATACGCAAACTTCAACCGACCCTCTAGAACATACATCTTCTCTCTCCGATAGCTTTAGGGCTGTCATTTCCACTCCTTACCTCGGCTGGCTAGCTGTCATCGTTTTTGCTGACTATTTGGCATACTCGATGTCGGAAGTCGTCTTTTTAGGAGTCCTAAAGGAGTACTGCAAAGATCCTACGGTCTACTGCCATTTCATGGGTTCTTTGACCTTCTGGAGCGGTCTTCTAACCGCCATAAGCGCCATTTGGATAGCGCCAAAGTTACTGGAGAACTATCGTTGGAGCGTTCCGGCTTTAGTGACACCATTGATTTTTTTGGGTATGTCGGGAATTTTCTTCTTCATCGTCTGTATGCGCGACCAATCTTGGTTAGCGGCTTCATGGATGCCACTAGCCGTTGCTGTGGGGAGTATTAAACACTGCCTACTGCGTGCCTCCAAGTTTACACTATTCGATACTACCCGCGAACTTGGCTATATTCCGCTCTCTAGGGAAAATCAAATGCACGGAAAGCTAGTGATTGATGGTATTGGCTGCCGGGTGGGTCGTGGGCTCTCTTCCGTAATGAATATGGGGCTGATATCGATCGGTGGTGGCTTTATCGCAGGTGCCCCCTATGCTGGCAGCATCGCGTTAGCATTCACCCTTGTGTGGATAGCGGCTGTAAGGGCCTTCGGCGACCTATTTGAAAAGAACTCAGTCGCAGGTAAAGCGGAAGCTTGAAGTAATTCGATTAAAAATAGTCTCAAAACGCGAGTAAGCCGATGGGTCAGCTGTAAAGTTAATGATGTAGACGCGCTGATCAATAATCATCTGATACTGTAATACTTCGCCTTGAACATTGCCACGGGTAATCTTTGCCCTAAACCACCTTGATGGGACCTTATCTAATAACTCAGAGCCCTCGCCGACAACTTCAAACTTAGTATAGTGTTTCTTAAGGTTTTCAAGGCTCAACGGGAAATATTCATCGAGCCCTCGTGGTTCGTCTAAGGTCTCCACCCAAATTTCAACACTCTCAAAAGCCTTGTCTTGCTCATTTTCCGCAGGAGACACCGCCGAAACGTCATCTTCGTCTGGGATAATAGACCAGCTTTTTGGGAAATCGACAGAGTAGCATCCATCTTTGTTGGTGTATTTCTCAAACTGCAGCTCCTCGGAATAAGCTGATGTAAGCCAGATAGTACACGTAGTCATCAAAATCAGCGAAAATGCTTTAAGCATCTTATTAAACCGTCTCTTTTATTAATTAACCAATACTAACATAAATCATACAATAAAACAAAATTAGTTTAAGATCCTGTAAAGATATGGGTTTTTAACACAAAAACCCCAGAGGCCAAGGCGGCAAGCTCCTAATCTTTTGAAAGTCTAATCTCACTTCTATATTCTCTTTGTCATGCTCAAGCAAATATTATTTCTTACCTTCTTTCTCTTTGGAACCTTACAAGCAGAGCTTTCGCTAGAGGAGAAGGTTGGTCAGCTTTTCTTTGGGTTCGTTTATGGGGAGTCGTTGGACGAGTCCTCGAAAGCCTTTCTACAGCGTACCTGCTTAGGGAATGTTGTCTATTACCGTTGGGCGAATGCTCTGACTTCGCCGGCCCAAGTGCGCGCTCTGTCTGAACAGCTAACAGAAACTATTACTGTTGCCCCACCCATTATAGCTGTAGATCAAGAAGGGGGACGCGTCTGCCGCTTGACACACGGATTCACCGCCTTCAATACAAATAGTGTTTTAGGTGCCTTAGAAGATCCAAGTATAGTTCACAACGCAGGCGTTACTATTGCTAAGGAGTTGGCAGATTGCGGAATCAACATGAATTTTGCACCAGTCGTCGATGTGAATAGTAATCCAGATAACCCGGTTATCGGCAGCCGCTCTTACCACAGCGATCCGGACGTAGTAGTCGCTATGGCTCGGCAGTTTATGGCAGGACACAAACAAGCACGCATTTTGACTGCCCTAAAACATTTCCCAGGGCATGGTGACACAAATTTGAATTCACACCACAGCCTTCCAGTTATCTCCAAGAGCTTGGAGCAATTAGAGCAGACTGAATTGTTGCCTTTCAAGGCATTAGCAGGTCAGGTGGACATGATTATGACAGCTCATATTTTGGTGCCGGCGCTGGATCCAAATTCTCCTGCTACCTTTTCCGCTCCTATTCTGACAGGCTTACTGAGAGGGCAGTGGGGTTATCAAGGGATTGTCATAAGTGATTCATTGGTAATGCGCGCCGCAGCTCCTAACCAGTCAAATTTTGAAGAAGCGGTTGTCAGTGTTAGCAGAGCCTCTATTAGCGCCTTCAATGCGGGTTGCGACTGCTTAATCATAGGTGCTCTGGAATGGGCAGATTTTACTGCCCCCCCCCAGCAGAATTTACTTCTCATTGAGCGGGTGATAACATCGTTCACCGAAGCGGTAAGAGCCGGACACATAGACTTAGATCAAGTCGAGGTATCATATAACCGCGTGATGTCTCTAAAACATAATATCCAATAGACTCTTAGTGCCTCTGCGTCTCCTCAATAACAAATTTACTCGAAAAACTTCTCGCTAATCGCACGAAATAAAAGCGCTGTTTAGAAATTTAAACGCAAAGGCGCAGAGTCGCCAAGAGGCAAAGAAGAACCTTTTTTTGATAAGTTTGCTGCGTCAATAAATTCTTTGCGTCTCTGCGTCTTCGCGTTGAGTTCCCCTTTTACTCGAAAACTTGTCGCTAATCGCACAAAATACTGCAAATATTTCTAATCAACCAAGTTATTTATTCACTATCTGGTTGTGCAACGGTTGAGAGGGTTTCTCTACCACTTACGATACGCGCCATACTATGATACTCACCATGTATGAAGCGGCGCAGATTTTTGCGGAACAACTTCAGAGATGCCTCCTTTAGGTCATAAGGTGCATCGGAGATGCTTGGCGACAGGATCAAGTTGGGAATGTCCCATAGCGGTGAAGAAAGCGAGGGGACCGGATCTATTGTAGCGTCGATGAGTACCCCACGAAGGTGTTGAGCTGCGGAAAGCGCAGCAAAATCCTCTTCTTTAAAACTTAGCGGACCACCAATGATGATGAGAATCGTGTCTTCCTCTATCTGAGCTACCATTTCAGGAGAAAGCCATTGTCTAAGATGTGTCCAAGAAGGTGGGCACATGCATACGATATCTGCCGCCGGCAGCAGATCCGCCAGCTCCGAATAGCGGAAAAGTTTGTGGCAATCCGCATGAAAAGTAAAGATTTCCTGCACACCCCAAACCTTTAAACCCATTGCTAAGGCTCGGCGGGCAATTGCTCCTCCAGCGGGGTTTAGACCCACCTGCAGCAAAATACACCCTTCTAGCTTCCATGCGGACTGCTCGAAAGTAGGGATTTCAAAAACATTTTGATTGCGAGTTGCCTCGTACCAGCCTAATAAATTTTTTGAAAAGGCTAAAATAGAACCCATGACGAACTCTGCAACAGCCTCTGAACCTTCGGATATCGTTGCGCTAACAAGGATTGAGCCACGCTCTTCAATTTGAGCCAGACACAACTCCTTTAGACTGGAGATAGGCACATGGATCCAACGCAACCGAACCGCCAACGTTAGCTCATGGGGGCTAATATGTTCGCCATAAAGAATTTCTGCGCGGGGCCAAACGTCCTCCGGCAAAGAGCCATCCGGGGCCGCTAAAATGAACTCGCAACCAGGAAATTCTTTAGAAAGACGTAGGACCTCTTTCTCGGCGTAAGGGTCTCGAACTACAATGGTTGTCATGTCTGGACATTTCCTTTGATTTCAAAAGCCTCTTTCCTTATACTCCCATTTACTATCGAAGACAAGAATCCGATCGGGGCTGGTATCTGACTGCAGAAGTTGAGCCTTTTTGCCCAATCGAGTAAGCTTATTGGAGGAATAAAACCATGTACGCGATCATACAAGCGGGTGGTAAGCAGTATAAAGTTGGCGTGGGCGATGTTATCGACATCGACAGTCTTGGTGCCCTCGAGAGCGGCTCCGAGGTAAAAGTTGACGTTCTATTTGTAAGCGATGGCGACAAGACACATCTTGGTGCACCTACAGTCGCGGACTTCATTGTGAAGGCCGAGTTTGTAGAAGCCTCCAAGGGTCCTAAAGTTGTGGCGTACAAGTACAAAAGACGTAAGCGCCAGAGCATTAAGAAAGGCCATCGCCAGCAATATTCACGTGTGAAAATCACGGGTATTGATGCGCAGAAGAAGGAGAAATAGAACATGGCACATAAGAAAGGTCAGGGTTCAACCCGTAACGGAAGAGACTCCCATTCACAGCGCCTCGGCATAAAAAAATGCGGTGGCGAAGAAGTTAAAGCCGGTAACATTCTTGTGCGCCAGCGTGGCACAAAATGGCATCCTGGTAAGAACGTAGGCCGTGGTAACGACGACACACTATTTGCATTGACTGATGGAAAGGTAGCTTTTCATCGTGGACGCCACGTGTTTGTGTCTGTTGTTCCTGCAACTGCCTAGCCAGTCTCTCATTAATTGAAATGCAGAGTAGCCTTAACAAAGGCTGCTCTGCATTTACACAGCTCACCCCCATCATTATATGTTCGTCGACAGAGTATTATTAGAATTGCGCGCAGGAAAAGGCGGCAACGGTGTCGTCGCATGGCGACGCGAAAAATTCATTCCAAAAGGCGGCCCCTGCGGCGGTAACGGCGGAAAGGGCGGCGACGTCATACTCAAAGCCGATACACAAGTTGCATCGCTGGACTGGTTTAGAAACCGTCGCCTTTTGCGCGCTGACAACGGTCAGCAAGGTGGTTCTAATAATTGCTCAGGCAAAAACGGCTCAGACCTGACTTTGACGGTGCCTTGCGGTACACTAGTCAGGAATGTGGATACCGGTGAGATCCTAGCTGATCTAACTGAGGAAGGCCAGACCTGGATAGCCTGTAAAGGCGGTAAAGGCGGTCGCGGTAATGATAGCTTTAAAAGCTCTGTAAACCGCGCTCCAAATACCTGTACGCCCGGAAAAGAGGGTGATCTGCTACGTATTGAGCTAGAGCTAAAGCTTATCGCTGATGTTGGACTAGTTGGCTTTCCTAACGCTGGAAAATCTACACTTATCGAAGCCGTATCCAAAGCTCGTGTGAAAATTGCCGCATATCCTTTTACGACCTTACACCCTAATTTGGGGCATATTCAAACGGATGACTATCGACGTATCCTCGTCGCTGACATTCCAGGAATCATTGAAGGGGCCCACGAAAACCGTGGTCTAGGATTTGAATTTCTGCGTCATATCGAACGCACAAAATTACTCATTTTTGTATTAGATGCCTCTGGAATCGATGGGCGGGATCCAATAGGCGACTATCTTATACTGCGTGCTGAACTCGAAGCATACAATCCAAACCTACTTCTAAGGCCATTTTTGGTTGTCTTGAATAAGATTGACGTTCCAGAAGCCGAAGAAAACATCAAAGCGTTTACTAAGAAATTCAAGTTACCTAAAGGTAAGCTGTTTAAGATTTCTGCCGCTACCGGCGAGGGTGTAGCTGCCTTGGTTAACCAAGTCATTTCTCAAGGATAGTCGACCCAGCAGAATCATAGATAGTGACTATGAAGACGTTGAGCGGTCCATACGTTCTTTTTCTTTTTTAAGGTCTGTAAGATCGCTTCTTACCTTCTGAGGAGCTGTGGGACCTGCTGTAGGCTTGTCAGGCTGATTCGCCAACGCGTTAACCACAGTATCAAAAATGGTCACGATTTTTTCCTTTACTGACTCAAGCTGAGACGATGCATTAATTTCGTCGTAAAACTTTGCTTGTTGATCTGCTGGAACCTTTTCTGCCAAAAACGTTTTCACGACCTGGTTCTTGGAAATAGCAAATCCAGAAGCGAGCGAGAAGAACAATAGCGCGCCAGCAAAGGCAAAGCCCAGAATACGGAACAGGAGCATCCCTGTTGTCACTAGAAAGATGACGATAGAGATAACAAGTGCCATGGTATCAGGCGACGAAAAGCTGTCATAAAGACCTGCAACCATGACCCACTCCCTTGTTAGGGTCCTAATAGATATTGCATAGCTGCTACTAGATTTTTTTTCAACTCGCTATAATTTTTTTACAGGATATGCATGATCGCTGCGCGGCAGGATATGCAGGATTTTAGAAAGAGAGTCAATAAGGATTAGTCCTTATCCTGCCTATCTTGTAAAAATGTTTCTTTTTTGAAATGTCGCGGCGGCTCGCATCTACTAAGCGAGCCATTATGCTATTTTCTTCTGCTAGCTGAGTGAGTCCGATTACCTGCCTCGGCGATCCGCCTCATGTCATCGGAAGTAGTATTAGAGAAATTGGAGGTCCTTGGTGCCATTTCATGAAAGCGTAAGGGTGGCGGTTGGTTTGGTGCGAGGCTACTCCGGCTTGTAGGCTTGTCCAGAAATACATAAGCAATTGTTTTTATGTATTGAAGGTCATCCGAAAGAGTTGCGCCATTAAGTTCGATTACTTTGTCTACTAGATGATCACAATATGCCCTTCTCAGCGGGGGAGGTACCTTGTTTAGCGCATCTTCTGCATACTTGACCAATTCATCTTTGGTTGCATTAGGATGATCATGCATAGTCCGTCCAAGTGCATTGATAAGGTCGATATTAACTTCAGGGTTGCCGCAGTCCTGAAATCGGTATGCAATTTTTATTTCTTCCCGCAAACTCCAAGGGTTTTCTAAGTATAGTTCAAAAACTGTGTTTACTAAGTGGGCGCAGTAATTTATTTTTTTTACCGTAGGATCTATTCCGCAAAGATCGCTATTGGTCAGAGAGTTAGCTATTTCCTGTTGAGATTTAACAGGAGAAAGATCCATCGCGGCTTTAAGTGCGAACAGATGCTGTGTGATCAACGGAGGGAGTCGGGTCCCAATCGACGCACGCACGCTTGTTACTGGCACTTGAACGATCGGTGCGGTAGTTAGATTTGTAGGCAAAATGGATTGAACCTGACGAGGCGGTAGATATGGGTGTTGTGGAGCTGGACCAGGGAATCTATTATCCGTTGAATCGGTTGGTCTCATGCGTTCTAAACTTCTGTGATCAATGAAATGACGGCTACTGGACCCTGTTATCTGCATCATTTACCTTTTGTAAAATACAACGAATTAATGTTTTTTCCATTAATTTAATGGAAATTCAAGGACAGTAGCATAGCGCCTCAATATAGTACAAGAGCTAATCTTAGGTTGGTGACATACGGTTGATATGGTGGGAGTGACGGCTCGCATCTATTATGCGAACCATCACTATCAAAGGCTATCCCCAAAAAGCTGAGCTATAAACCCATGGTGCTGTTTGAATCTGAGGTGGAACCGTTTGGAGTAGCTGCCCGATGAAATACCAATCCACCGTAAGTTTCTATGATCTCTTTTGGACGGGGTTTGTGTCTGTGTTGGGAGTTGCGATTATCGTAGTCATTTTTCGTATATATGATGAACGAAGTGGGCCGAGGCGATTCTATTACCGGCGCGGTATTCGACGAGACAGGGGAAATGGGCGCGCTTGACGAGGAGTCAGAAATAGTTTTAGGTGTACTAGTGACCTTCACCGTATCATTCGCTTTAGTACTTTCAGGTGAAGGTTCGTTTAACACGAAAGAAAGGGACATGCGCTTAACTTGGTCGTCGACTTTCGGTGTGGTTTTGCCCCAATCTAGAAACTGGTAAGCTATTTTTATCTCATTTTTTAGGTACGCGGGGTGTTCTTTGCAATTATCAATTACATCTTCAGCTAGTTGTTGGTAGTACGAATTAGGGTGTATATCGGAACATTGGTCCCATACCGCATTAATTAATTCAGCTTTGGATACGCCAGGAAGCTGCTCCATTGCATTCTTGAGGATACGGAGATTGTGTTTATCTTCTTGCGTCACAATTGAAGTAATGCTTGCTATAGGAGCCTGAGTGAGTTCAGTGGCTAGTATGTTGTCACATGTCCTAGAGGCGGTGGGCTGGTTTCCCCCAAAGATCATTTGAGGAGCTTCCATTCGGTAGCCCGGAATTATTGTGAGGTTAAGTTCGGGACGGATACAATATTGCGTAGTTAGGCTATTGGGCAATTTTTCCATCGTTACCTTTTTAGATAAGTTTGATTTTTGTTCAAAAGTAGGCTAAGTTAAAAGTAAAATTACCATGGTTTATGCAAAACTTCAAGGTAAAAAGCACGCGTGTCAAAGCTACGTAAATACTGTTTCTAATTCAGAGATATTGAGTTTGCTGGAAAGATGTTTGGAGTGATGGTTCGCATCTCTATACGAACCATCACTATGCCTCTTAAACCACAAGATTAAGTCCTAGACTTTTAGGGTATGTTAAGAAACTAAGATAGGCTATTTATTTTTTAAATTACTTTCAAATTGCTCTGGAGTAAGGTTGTGAAATATGAATTCAGATAATTCAGAAAATTCAGCCTTAGCAGTGGCGTAACGTGGATTGTGGTAGTCCGCTTCCGTATACTGAAGGAATTTCATTTGTGCGGGGCTAGATGAGGAACGACAAATGGGCTTAGGTTTTCTCATTTTCGGGATTGACGAAGAGCATGTACTTGAGGGATGAGTAATAAGCTGAGGTCTACTATTGTTCTCCACAGCAGCCTGTGGTGGATTACTTACCGGTGAAGGGGAGTCTATGACGTAAGATATCGCCATGCGATTAGTTACTGGTGGTGCAGGAGTCCATTTCCTAAATCTATCGGCGATCTCAAATTGTTTTTGTAACTGATCTGGATACACATTGTGCATGGTGACAATGCGTTCCACCAAGGTATCGCAGTAATCTCTTCTCTTGTTTTTCGGTACTCCCATCAGATTTAGCCCGACGATTTCAATTATTGCAGATTTGGGTTCGGTAGGGAGCTTATCCATAAAAAATTGGAGGACCTGAAGATTATTTTCGTCGCATTCGGTCAAGATGGATATGGGAAGATTTGCGATGGGAGCATTCAGTCTGGTAACTGTCACATTGGAGTTAACATGAGGCTGGTGGCTAGGAGGGGGGGGAAGGGGGAAAGAAGGTGGGGGATAAAAATCTTGTGCTGATGGCAAGTTGTTATTAGAAGGGGACGGGAGTTTGATGTTACTGAGATGGAAAGAAAAGTCCAAAATTGATCGCCTACTGCTAGTGAGTTATTTTTTTGTGACATATGGAATTTTGAAAGAGACTACCATAGCTCACTCATAACCCCAAGCAAAAAGTATTTGCACTCAGATCGAGTTTGAACTTCAAAAGATTTCCTCTCGGTGTCAAATTTTTGACTTGCACCGAGTGTGGTATGAGTCCAGCGCGATGGTTGCACCTGAAATACGAACCATTGCTCTGGAACCTTTTTTCCCTGGACTACTTTTTAGGTCGTTGCACCTGACGGATTAGCTGGTCGGTTATCAATTGGCTCCTTACCTCTTCAGGAGGCGTATTATGGAACGTATATTGTGTTGCGGGAGCTACAACAGGTCGGCTAGTAGGCGGGGTAAGCAGGGGGAGTGAAGATGGAGCGAGCGCGTCGGTTCTGGGCTCTAGGTCGGGTGTTCTTTGCGGACCGCTCCGTTGGCTGAATAAAGTGGCGATCTCAAATTCTTGTAGGTACTTAGCTGGATTTAACCGGTATGCTTTGAGTATTTCTTTAATCAAATAGGGGATATAACTTTGCCTTTTCTTAGGTTCTACAGGTGAAAAACAAGGCCTACCTAAAACGACCGTAATGAGCTCGTCTTGAGATGCTGTAGGATGCTTCGCCATCGTTAATCCAATTTCAGCGATCTGTTTTGTTACCATAGGAGGGAAGGGATGGATGGCCGTATTTATACAATGTGAATGTTGGACGATAGGCGCCCGATTTAAGTTGGTTGCGACCGCCATACTTGCGGGGCGTTGTTGCGGACGTTGGTATGGAACAAAGTGAGGAGTTGGGTAAGATTGGGCGCGGGTGAGTCTTTTCGGTCCTGATTCGTCGGCGATTTTAAAAATATGAGCAATAGGTGGAAGGAGGTTCGATAGTGGTTGTGTATGGTCCATATTTGTCCTTTGGAGAAATAAAAATCATATTACTTTTCATAAATAATGAAAAAATCTGCAAAAGACTACCATGGTGTGTCAATAAATTGCAAAGAGACAAAAAGAGGACAGTTTGAGACCAAACTGCCCTAGAAAAGCTACTGACGTGTTGCTGTGCTGCCTTTTGGAACATAGCGCTGACCATTCAAGGCGTTCCAATAGGTTGTCTGAACCGATCCATCATTGTTTGTCAGAGAAACACTGTAAACGGGTAGGAACACTTCGCGTACAGACCGTACAGTTACTTCTGGCGCGAAAGCTACACGTGCGGCTTCGCTGATTTGTTCTTTAGTGTACTTTGTCGCTTGTCTTTTCACATGATTGTAGGGCTTGGTGACGAGTCGCTGGCTAATAATAGTTGCCGGCTGAACAGCGACGTTAACATTGGACGTGTTCAGCTTGTACATGTTTCCATCAAGGGAGACCAATCCCTTCTTGCGAGCGCTCTCAAGCCAATCATCTGCTCTTGCGGAGTCTACACCAAGTGATCTGATGAGTTGATCGCGTTTCACCTTGCCACCGCGAGCGGCTAGAGCCTTGACCACAAGGAAATCTCCTTGATCCGCGCCAGCTGCTAACAGGGCTCCGAAACCTTTGGAAGCTTCCCAGGATTGTGTGTTGGTGATAATTTCGCCATCATCCATGCTCCACAGCATCACACCTTCGCGATTTCTCTTGTCAGATTGGTTGTACGTTACATCCAGAAGTAAATAAGGGAAAAATTTCAGAGCAGGTTCAAGCTTGTCGTTGCTGCGATTTAGAGGTAGTTCACTGCGATGGGCTTCCATGATCTGATCAGGGGTGTAGCGTGCTTCCAGAGCCAGAAACTGTGGTGCTTCTTGTTTTTTGCCTGAGTAGTCCTGCACCAAGCCGTGGACGACAGTGTTGTTCTGGTGTAGCCACCAGGATCCTACTCCGACAAAGGCGATGAGCAAAATTAGGTAGATGCCGCGCATGGCAGGAACTCCATTTTTGATTACTGAGCGTAAGCGACAATAGATGCCTGATGGTGTGTCATTAATCAAGACTTTTTTTATAAAAATAGAATATGGGTGCGGTGAATTTGTGGAGATCCTTTTTCATCCTGACTATCCTGCCGCGCAGCGATCCAGCATATCAGGCATACGCATCAACCTAATTCTGAAAAAATACTCTCTGCAGCTCATCGCGAAGCGATTGAAGCATGTAGCCACAGGCACCAGCCCAATGGTGTTAAGTTAAAATATTTTCTATATATTATGCCTGTTTTTGTTCTCAGCGCGGGAGCGCTGAGTCTCTTAATAGCCCAGGGTAAGGAGTCCATAGGACGACGCAACCCTGGGAAACCGTGTATAGATAAATTAGCTCTGCGGAAGCAGAGCGTCAGACATTCCCAGAAAGGCCTATTAATTTTCGACTTTGC
>JAUXSF010000033.1 GCA_030679955.1 Chlamydiales bacterium
AATTTATCTATACACGGTTTCCCAGGGTTGCGTCGTCCTATGGACTCCTTACCCTGGGCTATTAAGAGGCTCAGCGCTCCCGCGCTGAGAACAAAAACAGGCATAATAAATAGAAAATATTTTAACTTAACACCATTGGGCTCACGCCTGTGGCTACATGCTTAAATCGCTTCGCGATTACCTGCAGAATACTCCCCCAAAAATCCTGCCTTTTTATTTATTTATTATCTCACTATAAATTGATGTTTTATTATAAATGATTTAAAATTTGGTTGTTTGTAATGAAAAGGCCGTTTTATGTTAGATATAATAAAAGTTAATACGGAAAGAGTTGAAATAAGCGAGGCTAGGGTTTGTCCGGAAGCAGATCTCCAGAGTCCGGTGTATGTTGAAGCTGGCCTAAGCAGTTCGGTGTCTCGGATAGCGCTGGGTATTGTGACAAAATGCGGCCCAAAGGTGGCATTTGAATTAGTTGTCAGATCCATGCCCCTTCTACGCTTTGCCGGTTTCTTGGGAGAAATGATCAGACCGCCACAAAATGCATTAGAAAAAGTGATCCGTATCGCAAGATTTATTGAAGTAGTTGACGCCGCTGGTCTTGTTCACATGACCTTACCCTTTCGAACCATGGTAGATTGTGTGCTAATAACTGGCGCCGTGGCAAGTGCTTTTGAAGATATAAGAAGAGGTACAGAATCAATTCGTGATTACGCCACAAATGATCGAGATAGCGATTTTTCGGACGTTATCTGCGGTGCTATGAACCTAAGTTTTGGTTGTCTTAATGGTATGAATGCTCTGACAACAGCTAAAGGCCTCTACGCAGGAATTCAAAAAATCGCATTCTTGGATAGGCAACAGCAAGAGGCTGTGATTAAATTCAGATCTATCAGCACGTTGAGTGGGGAAAAATCTTGTAAGGCAGTAGTTATTGATGGTGAGACAGCCGGACCATTACACACATCTTGGGACGTTACAGAAAAAATATATCAACATTGTGACACCCTTGTATACAGCGTAAAAAATAGCGAAGAGTTTTGTAGTGCTCTTGAGGATGCTACAAGCAGGTTTGGGCAGTCAGTTGATGTGTTATCCATGCAGGGCCATGCGAGCCCACACGCGCACGACATCGGTTACGGTTTTAGGGCACAAACCACTGAATTAAGTTGCTTGAACACACATATGGCTGAAGATGCTCAGGTATTATTTTTAGGTTGCAACACAGCTACTACAGGGCTTACCAAATTGACTCTAGCGGAAAAACTATCCAAGGGATTACCTGGAAGGTCGGTGGTTGGTGTCGCTGCTTATCTGAATCCATTTATGTTATTTACCCGTTTCAATGGTAAGAACTTTACCCTTTCGCATTGGGCTCCGATAAAGCTTGGTTTGGAAGGGGGACAATATGTGGTTAAGCTAGTCTTTGGGAACACCGTTACGACTATAGTGTCATAAGAGCTTAGAGCTCGTCGCTATCATCGAGTTGCTTTGTGAACAGCTTGAGCCAGCGCTCTTCATCTGAGGCGAAATATTCTTCTGGCTCTTTTTTCTTTTTCGGCTTTTTCGGCGGGCTTTTTTCAGGAGTGGGGGCAGCTTCACGCTTGGGGTTCACTGGCTCTTCTGCGGCCTTTTTGCTAAAGACCTCGTAATAGTAGTCAAAACACTCATCTGGTGTTTTGGTAACTGTTGGGAGCTCTTCTTTTTTTGTTGGCGGAACCCTTACAGCTATTTTGGGAAGCCTGTTTAGGATATCATCTTTGGCTTTGTAGGCTTTATGCTTGGCATTGCGGTAGCGGCTATGTAGCCAGATGATAAAAGGTTCGATATCGACAGTATGTGCTCCTAGGCGCCTTGCAAGCCAGGCTAGGTGCTTGTCGGAGGTGACAACCGTTTCGTGCGTGAGCTTCCTTATTGCCTCTAGTTCAGTGACGATAAACTTGTCGGCGGTTTCACCCTCGGCGGTGAAGACGACTTCAACCTGGCGAGGGCGCTTTCTAGAAAGCTCTCCAGGAGCATACGTCGCATCAAAGACAATGGTGACGTCGAGGTTGAGAGCTTCGATTTTTTCGGTAAGATTGCGTACAAGGGTGTCTCGATGGCTTTGCAGGTCCTCACTGGGATCTACAATGCGAAATAGAAGGTTATAGCCATCGATAAAATAGTGCATCTATTGACGACATACGGTTTCCAGATAGATGACCAGTTTTTCAAAGGCCTTTCGGCGGTGAGAAATGCGTATGCGTATGCTTTCGTCTAGTTCAGAGAAGGTTTTATCATAATCATGTTTGCGGAAGATTGAATCGTAGCCATAACCAAAGCGGCCGCGTTCCTCTTCGATAACTTCGCCTTCACAAACACTGGTGACTGTCTTTTTGATACCGTCGGCATCGGCGCAGGCTAGTGTGCAGACCAAGTAGGCTGCGCGATCTAGATCGTTTTTGCCGACTAGCTCTTTTAGAACTTTTTGGCAGTTTTCGCGATCGGTAGCTTCTTCGCCAGCGTAAGTTTTAGAGGAAGGCCCTGGAGCGCCCCCGAGGGCGGGGATTACTAGGCCGGAGTCATCTGCCAACACAAGCTTGTTTAATGCTGTAGCAGCGTGTAGTGCTTTTTCCATAGCACTTTCTTCAAAGGTTGCCCTTTGAATATTAGGCAGCTGGTAATGCGGAAAATCGTGAAGTGAAAGCACGTCCACTGAAGGAAGTGTTTTCATCATTTCACGAAATTCACGAACTTTGTGCAAATTGCGCGTCGCGATGACGATCTCCATAAGATCCCTACAGCCCTAAATGCGGAAATTGCTCCGAATACGCGGCTAATCGAGGAAGCTGCGTATCTTGGAGATGGTGAAGGTTTCTTCTTTAAACTCAAAACTCTCGCCGACCTTCTTGCCCATCATACTCTCCGCCAATTTGGATTGGAAGGAAAGAATGTGGTGTTCCGCATCGGCATCCCATGGCCCTAGAATAGTGTAGGTGACGGTTTTGCCTTTGCTGTCAGAGAGGTCTACTTTGGCGCCGATGCCAACTTCGTTCGGCGAAATATCGTCTGGTGTAACGACTCGCGAGCGGTTAAGTTGATCGGACAGAGTTTTTAGTTCTGTTTGTAGACGCGCACGGCGTTCGAGTGCAAATTTGTACTCGGAGTTCTCGCGTAAGTCGCCCAGGGCTCTGGCTGCTTCAATTTCACGGGCGTTATCGACGATTTCGACGGTGCCGAGATTTTGAACGCGCTCTTGAGTTCTGCGTAGACCATCTTCAGTGGTCCAAATGGGCTGATCTTCCACTTTAGTTTTACGTTTAGTGGAGAGAGAGGGGTGTACGACCTCGACCAATGAGCGCAGGATTTTCTTGTCGTGGTCGCTCAATGTGCGGCACTTGGATACTAGCAGCAAGAACTCTTGAATAAACTCTAAAGATGTACCTTCAATGATATTACGAACGATGAGGTAACGTCTTCCGGAAAGGATGACATACATCTTCTTAATCAGTTCGCGATACTCAGGCTTAGGCTCTAGAATGGAGTATAGAATTAGGAAGGTCTCAAGGAACTCCCACTGGCCATGCTTATCGTTGAAGGGAACATCTTCACCGCTAACAACTTTCTGGAAGTACCATACAAAGACTTCTGGTTGTGTTGTAGGATGGATCAGTAGTTCACGCAGCTTCTTCTCTAGTTTTGGCTTGGCGGCGCTTTGTAGTTCTTTTAGGATATAATCGCGTAGCTGATTCTGCTGAAGGCTGTAGAGGAAATTCAAGAATAGCTCTTCCCAGTCAGGACGGCTTTCGCGGATAGCTGTGAGGGCACGTTTCTTAAAGGCGATGATTTCTATATCGTTGATAATTTCATCGATATTGGTGATTTCTTTCACTGCATCTGCAACAGACTTGCCATTTACTTGGTAGTTGAAATGGTTTTCCATGAAGATATGTATCTGCAGAGCTTGTGCAGGTGTAATTTCAGGCTCACCCAGCAGTCCTAGGAGTCTATCTTGCAGAGATTGTTTAACCTCTTGCTTCTTGATCATATCAGGAAGATCGCGAACAAAGTTGTAGGTTGTTTGCAGAATCTCGCGAATGTCTTTTTTTGTGCTCAGTTGCTTGTGGAAGAGATCTTCGTGCGATAAAGAGGCTTGACGCAGGATGAATGGCTCGCGCAGATTAGCCGGCGTTTCGATAAACGTATCCTTCTTTACTTTAGCGCGCGCATTTTGCCACCATTTGGTCCAGTCTTTCTCGGGGATGACTAGGTCGGCTAATTCGTCTTTGATTTCAGAGGCTGTTTTGGGGCCTAGGTCGCCCAACAGCATTCTCATGACTTCGGTGGGATTTTCACGCGCTAGCTTTTCCAATTCGTCAGGGTGAGCAAAACGTCTAACGGCAAAATGGTCGTTGGCAAGTGGTGCTAAGGCCTTAAAAGCGGTTGTGAAGGAGAGGTATTTGCGTCCTGTAACATTTTCAAATTCAATGACAACTTCTTCACGAACGAGGGAGACGTCAACAATTTCGCCCGTACCCCAGCCGCCGGCATGGTAGACGAAGTTTCCTTTCTCCAAGTGGCTGAGCAGGTCGTAATGGGAAATAGCACCCTGGAAGCCAGTAGCTTTCTGCATGCTGTTGACATCGCGCAGGCCGATATAGCGAAGGCGTTTATTAAAGTCGGGCTGCTGACCATAGCGGTTTTCAAGCGCTTGGAACGTGTAGTCCCGTAACATTTGAGTATTAGTAGTTTGAAGATCAACGATTAAGCGGAGTACGTTATAAGCTCCCTTATCGTCGCCTTGAATTGTCTGCCATAGGGGCAGGGCTGTCTCGGCATACTGACCAAAGGTAGTAGCCATTTCAGAGTTTTTGATGGAAGTCAGGAGAGCGATAAACTCCCGTGATTCAACAGTGTCGCTAGTGCAATACTCTTCCCAAAGTTGGAAAAACTTGTGGAAGTCATTCTTCTCTAGCTGCTCTTGAAATTCTTCCAAATAGCCCATGCCACTTCCCCTCGCGTTTTTGTTTTCTACCACTTTCTAAGGCAGAATCTGAAAGGCAGTATAGCTTTGGTGCGAATTAAATTCAAAGCGCTTAAGGAGTTTTGCGTTTGTAGTCAGATTCTTGAGAGAATTTAACGCAAAGGCGCAGAGACGCAAAGAAGGTTCTCCCTTCTCCGCGCCTCTGCGTCTTCGCGTTAAAATTTCCTCTTTTTCTATACTTTAAAAAACTCACGCGCTGAAGGAGTTAATTTGGTTGTATAAGCGATATGCGCATTCCAATCGGAGAAGTTGATGTCGGCACGTGATTTTATTGTCGCTGGTTTATCGAGCATTTCTACACCGTTTTCAGGGTAATTTACACCGACGATTCCCTGATCATAGGTGCCTTTTAGCTTAGTAGTCAGGAAAACTCGCTTGTCAGCTCCCGTTCCGCTCCTTAGGTGGTAAGAAGTTTTCATGGACTCTCCAGAGTATAGAGGCTCCATATCGTATTTATCTAAGATGTGCAGGCGGGCGCTGTGGAACAAGAAATTAGGGGTACTTTGGCACATTAGGCCTGTGATTCTATAAGTTGTTTCTTCATCTCCAACTAGGCGATAGATTTTGCGAACGACTTCTTCGGCCAATTGGTCTTTTGTCATGGATTCGTCACACTGAAGAACCTCGTCGCCTATTTTAAGCTGGCCATTGCCGACCATACGCTCGATGTCTCCGGCCAGAATATCACTCCAACGGACCCTTACACCGTCAACATCTACGGTGCGTGCTCCCGTGTATTGTCCAATTTCCTGGATAGTTGCCTTATCCTGCATCAGTATGCGTTTAGAGATCTTCGTCGTGGTAACATCATCCGTTACAAAGATCCCTTTGTCAAAGGGTAGAGGCTTATGCTCAGATGGGCGAGCTACCGGCTGGGAGGAGCCCCAGAGACTAAAAAGGCTAACGCTTGGTAGGCTGTTCCATACTCGGCCAAGATAGGATGTTGATGCTGTCGGCTTGCTAGCCACTGGGGTAGCCACGTAATCTGCATCGTTGCTAACCATTACAAAATCATTAATATCTATTGATGTATCCATTATTATCTCTCTCTTTTTATTATACTTAGTTGCTTTTTATAACTATTATATTACTACAGAAGTGTTGGTTTGTTATTAACTGTTAATTAAAATTGTGTAAAGATAGTTTACTTAGTAAGAGCTCTGATTGAAGCATTGAGGTATTTCTGATATAATTAGGTTGAAGATTAGTTATATTTAATCAGCGTTAATATTAAGGGGCTTATGTCCAGCGGGGATAGCATTTTCAGCATCGCCGGAAACCAGGGAGGCAAGGGGAAGCCCAAACCCAAGCCAGAACTTACGCCCGCCCCTGTTCCTAGGCCTATTTTTGAAAAGTCCGCTGAGCCGATGGATGATGAGGCCTTGGACAACGCCTTTCGCAAGGTGCGCGAGATGCAGGATGATCTGGAGCGCAACCTAGACAACGTCTACGCGAAGACAGGGTGGAATAAGAGTGTCATTACTAGTATGCTGGATAATCCCGGTTTTTATAAGGATCTGGACACCAACTACGAGAGCGCCCAGCACCAGCGTCAGGCGATGAAGGGCGAGATCGACAACATGGTTGGCGCCGGAGCTGTTAATGCGTTAGAATCCCGAGAAAAGAAGAAAGAACAAGATAGAACTAAGCGCAAGACACTAGGTTCGCGCAGAAACTGGCTCAATATGCATTGAGAGATAGATGATAGAGCGAATTGACATTCTGTTGCCGCCAGCGAACCGTTGTGGTTACGGCGTGTTGCCTTATTTTTCGCGATCATTTTTGGCAGCCTTGGAGCGCTTAGGCATTTCCTGCAGACTTCTGGGTAACGAAGACGGTCCCACTCCAAATCTGGTAGGCGATTTGCTGCGGGATACCCCGGACTGCACATTGTCATTTAATGGGCTTTTGCCTGATGAAAATAACAATTTTTTCTGTGAGAGGGTCCAGATTCCCCATGTCGCTTGTTTGGTAGACTCTCCCAATAAGTTTCTATCGATGGTGCAAAGTCCTCTGAATATTATCACCTGCATTGACCAAGATTGGGCTAATTTCTTTACGGGACTGCATCATCACAACACCTTCTTTATGCCACATGCTGTGGAAAGTGGCTTTTCGGGGGATTTGGAGGGCAAGCGGCCCTACGACGTCTCCTTTCTGGGTACCTGCTTAGATATTGATGAGCTGCGCTCAACCTGGCCTGATCTTTTTGGACCTGCGGTAACCGCTGTTTTAGATGCTGCTACGGAGATAGCGCTAGCCGACCAAACGACCTCCTATTTATCAGCCTTTACTCAAGCGATGGATGAGCGTCTGCGCACTCACGGAGATATTGACCCATCAACCCTCGATTTGTGCGACGTCTTAGACAACTTAGAGTTCTATATTCGTGGTAAAGACCGTTTGGAACTCCTTTTGTCTCTAAAGGACATCAAAGTGCATGTCTTTGGCACCAAAAGTGGCTCTCATGGGTGGGAGAAATATTTGAAATCGACCAAGAATCTTGAGTTTCACGGTAGAGTTCCCTACGCAGAAGCCTTGGATGTATTAACCAAGAGTCGCCTGGTCATTAACAGCTGTCCATCCATCAAAGCAGGAGCTCACGAGCGCATCTTTGCTGGTTTTATGGCTGGAGCTGCAGTGTTGAGCAACGACAACTCCTACATCCGCACTCTTTTTGACGCTGATGGGGAGATCCTACTGTATCGTCATGATGGCTACCGGGATGCCGGCGATCAGATCGCGGCTCTCCTAAAAGACGAAGATCGACGCCGCAGTATGGTGGCGAGCGCTCGTCAAAAGGTGGAGACCCAGCACACCTGGGATCAGCGCGCTAAGGTATTACTTGAGCACCTTGAGCGAGTTCTCCCGCCCATCCTCCAGCAATTATAAGGACAGTTTAACGCAAAGACGCAGAGACGCAAAGGAGACTTTTTGCTCGTCCTTCTTTGCGCCTCTGCGTCTTTGCGTTGAATTCCCTCTCCATGGTAAGCTCTGCGGGCTTATGAATACTGATTCGTTAAAAGAATGGTTCGTGAACCAGCGCAGGCAGCTTCCTTGGCGTAGCGATGCCTCCCCGTACGCCGTTTGGGTCTCGGAAGTCATGTTACAGCAGACGCAAGTAGCTGTTGTCATACCCTATTTTTTGCGTTGGATGGAGCGCTTTCCCACTGTCCAGAACCTAGCTAACGCCTCTGCGGATGAGGTTATTAAGTTGTGGGAGGGTTTGGGATACTATTCCCGAGCTCGCAACCTTCATGCTGGCGCGCAGTATGTTGTCGAGAAATTTGGAGGCGTTCTTCCAGCGGAGTCACACGAGCTTTCCCAGATTAAAGGCCTCGGACCCTACACCGTAGCGGCTATTCAGGCCTTTGCATTTAAGCAAAAGACAGCTGCGGTGGACGGCAATGTCTTGAGGGTAATAAGCCGCCTATACGCTATTCATGAGCCGATCAATCAGCCTAAAACTGTCTCGAAAATACGCGCTATGGCCCAAGAGATGTTGCCTGATCAAGAGCCCTGGCTAGTAGCAGAGGCTTTAATTGAGTTGGGGGCTACCATTTGTAGCCGAAAGCCTGTATGCGAAATGTGTCCAATGCAGCCTGGATGTAAAAGCTATGCACAAGGAATCCAGGAACAATTGCCCAAGAAGGATAAGCAAGTTGTTGCTCAAAAACTATTCCGCGCTGTGGCGGTTATTAAAAGCACATTTGGGCTGCTTCTGCGCCGCTGTGTAGAGGGCGAGATCATGAATGACCTTCATGAGTTTCCTTATTTTGAAGTTACTGAAAGCGGCATTGATCATACACATTTATTGCGCGAATTTCCGCTTTCGCTTGAGTTTGAGCACTCCATGCCCTCGGTATCTCACTCCTTTACTCGTTATCGTGTTCGCCTTGATCCCGTCATCTTCACATGTTTTGAGGCTGTTGATGTTGCAGGATATCAGTGGAAGGCTTGGGACGAAATTCCTTCACTAGCGTTTTCTTCAGGGCACCGACGCATATTACAAGCTATTATGAAACAAGAGGATTGATGAAAATATTGCATACAGAGTCTTCTGGAGGCTTCGGTGGCCAAGAAATACGCATTTTACGCGAAGCGGAAGGTATGCGGGACCGTGGTCATGAGGTTATCATGGCTGTGCAGTCAGGCGGAGACTTGGTCCAAGCGGCCAGAGAGGCAGGCTTTTTGGTTTACGAGGTTTCTTTTAGCAAAAAGCGCGCCATGCAGGACCTTTTTGCCCTGGTGGGTATCATAAAGCGTCATAACATCGACATTGTGAACACACATTCTTCCTGGGATGCATGGCTAGGCGGGGTGGCGGCTAAGGTGACAGGGCGCAGGATTATTCGAACTAGGCATCTCTCTACCTCTATTCGCCCTGGCATCAATAGTCGCCTACTATACCGGTTTTTGGCCGATCAGGTTGTCACGACATGTGAGACTACAGCCAACGTAATTTGCCGCCAAGCTGGGCTGACGGTTGATCGATGTCGCAGCATTCCTACTGGAGTCGCAGAGAATTTCCTGCCTGACAATGCAGCTAACTCTTTTCGGCAAAAATTTAAGATTCAGTCTGATGAAATCGTTGTTGGAACAGTATGCGTACTGCGTTCCTGGAAGGGCGTACAACATCTTTTGCAAGCAGCCAAGATTCTAGAGGGCGAGCCTCGTCTTCGCTGGTTAATTGTAGGTGATGGACCCGCTAAAGAGTTTCTAGAGCATTTAGCAGAGAGTTTGCAGCTAGGAGGCAAAGTCATTTTTACTGGCTATCAGCCTGATCCCATGTCGGCCATTGCCGCGATGGATATTTTTGCTTTGCTAAGCACTGCTAACGAAGGTGTCAGCCAAGCTTCTTTACAAGCTGCACTTTTAGGGAAGCCCTTGGTAACGACAGATATTGGAGGATTGGGAGAGGTCTGCATCGAGGGTCAAACAGGCTACAAATGTCCTGAAGCATCTCCTGCAGACGTTGCTATCGCAATCAAACAGCTCGCAGATAATCCACAATTACGTCAGACCTTTGGGGCAAATGCTCGTCACTTGGCTTTAGGGAAGTTTACTTTAAAGAGCACTCTGGATGAGATGGAGAAGGTGTACGGTTTGCTTCAAGAAGCTTAAGGTACTTGTAGAAGGCTGTGTTGCCGTTGTAAATGGAGATGATAAATCCTTCACGTCCGCCCAAAAAACCTTTTTTCAGTATGTAGCTCTTAAAGAATGCAAACAAGCCGTGAGTAACAGCTTTGGTGACTGAGGATTTTTTGCCCTTTGCTTGCTGAGCATACAACGTGGAATAGATTTGCATTTTCGCTAGGAAGTCAGCCGTGCCACTGTAAGGATAGTGCTTCACAGGGTACTTAAGCGGAACGGTCTTTAAATCTTTGGTAATCACTGCTTCGTGAACTTGAGCATCAGAAAAGCGCGTTGTCTTGCGGTTATACAGTTTGACTTGACGATCGGGATACCATCCACACCAACGAATCCAGCGGCCGTTGTAGTAATTTTGTCGCCAAACTGAGTAGACGGCTTGTGGATCAAGAGTCAGGGCGGCGATTTCTTCGCTTAGCTCTGGCGTCATGACCTCGTCGCTATCAACAGAAAGAATCCAGTCATTTCTGGCGGCAACCGAGGCGTTATTATGTGTAGGTCCAAAACCGACAAAGGGCGCTTCTAGTGCTCTGACGTTGGGGTGCTGTGATGCAATTTTTAGCGTTTCATCGGTGGAGCCGGTATCGTAGACAAGTACCTCATCAAACCGAGACAGAGCAGCCAAAACCTGAGGCAGGTATTTGGCGCTGTTCTTGGTAAGAATCGTGACGGTAATTGACATAACAAAAGTATACCAAATTACCGCCAAAATTGTATATGATTCGCCCAACATGAGGTTGAAAAATGTTTACAGATGTTAATCGCGCCGAGGACTTCTTAACACAGCTCACAAGACGCCCAAGACGGAATCGTATCACCCCTGCTGTGCGAGCGCTAGTGCGTGAGACAGACCTTCAGGCACATGATATGGTGTGGCCTATCTTTGTGCGAGAAGGGACCAAAGAGCGTGATGTAATCAAAGGTATGGCGGACAATTTTAGGCTGTCTCCTGACCTTGTTGTACGCGAGGTAGAGGCTGCACACAAACATGGTATACGCGCGGTGATGCTGTTTCCTGTTATTCCTCGTGAAATGAAAGATCCTACAGGCTCGGAAGCATTGAATCCCGACAACTTGCTCAACCGCACCGTCCGAATGCTTAAACGTGAGTTACCGGACGTCTGTGTCATTATTGATATCGCCTTGGATCCATATACTAGCCATGGCCACGACGGTTTGGTCAATGAACATGGCCACGTTCTTAACGATGAGACGGTACGCGTATTATCGACGATGGCCACTGTTGCCGCAGGTGCAGGGGTGGATATTGTGGCTCCTAGCGATATGATGGATGGACGTATTGGCTATATACGCCATGCATTGGATAGGCAAGGGTATACCAACGTCGGAATACTGGCATATGCTGCCAAGTATGCCTCGGCCTTCTATGGCCCTTTCCGCGACATTTTGGATTCTGCGCCAGCTTTCGGTGACAAAAAGACCTATCAGATGGATCCTGCGAATGTTCGCGAGGCATTACTGGAATGCGCTCTAGACGAGCAAGAGGGCGCTGATATGTTGTTGATCAAGCCAGCGCTGGCCTATCTCGATGTCATTGCTAAGGTAAAAGCCAATACCAACTTGCCAGTTGGTGGCTACCATGTGAGCGGAGAGTATGCCATGATCATGGCTGCTGCTGCTGCGGGTTGTCTCGATGCCGATCGTGCGCTATTGGAATGTATGTTAAGTATCAAGAGAGCAGGCGCTAGCTTCATACCTACCTATGCCGCACCACGAGTTGCCAAGCTCCTAAAGTAGAGTTGGTGGACAAGGGACCTTAGGGACGAAAGGGACCCTAGGGACTGATGGACGTTAATAGTCCCCAAAGTCGCTATTGTCTCTTTCGTCCCTAAGGTCCCTTGTCCATTATAAGCGTGTATCGTGGATCAGCTGAAAGAGGCCTTCGCCCGTGCCGGATCTGAAGCCAACGTCTCTTAGCCAAGCAGAGATAGATTCTCCCCAGGTTTCAGCACTACTATGCGTTAGGAATATGTCGATGGGCATGGTGAAACCTATGCCCTTATCGAAGTACAGCTCACCGTTGATATGGTCATGGCCATCGGTGTAGGTATACCAGCCATATAGTCTTAGTCCGCTGGCATAGGTACGAGCTACTTCAAAACGAGCGCCTTTATCACCAGCCAAGAATCGACCTACGCTAACCTTAAAATCTATATCAGCTTCCTTCCAGATGTAATAGCCATCAAGGAAGTATTGCATACCATCAAAGTCAACATAAGTAACGTTGGTGCCATCAAACTTACGAATTGTTTTGGAGAAGCTAACACCTTTGGTGTTACGCTTATAGAGTTTTGCAACCTCTGCACCAAGAGCCCAGCAACTATGAAGCGGGTAGTACAAAACTTCGCCGGCAAATCCGCCATAAAACTGGGTAAAGAGGCCTGTGGACAGGCGTCCGTATAGACCGCAACCGAGATTCCAATTTTTCTGTAACAGAAATTCGTCGATAGTGATGTTGCGTTCTTGATAGTAGTTTAGAACGTCTGTCTGAACGTTCGGCAGTTGCGAGGGGTTCAAGGTATCCTGCTGAATATTCGGTGGAATGCTGGATTTGGCGATATATCCAAGCTGGAAACGGTAGAAGATCTCGTCGAACAAAAAGCCGTCCGTTCCAACATTCAAACCGACGGCATATTTAAACTTGCCGCGGCTGCTGCCGAATAGGTAGCGCATTTTAGGCGCTGCAAACCAGTTGAGGAGTGGGTACTGCCTTAAAAATGTTAGGTGATAATCACAAGGACAAGCGCTTGCTTCGCCTTCCCATGTAAGCAGATCTAACTCGTAGCGGCAAATTCCTTTAGCTCGCGCAGCTCCCAAATATTCTTGTCGGAAGCAGTATTCTTGAACAGGGAAGCCTCGGGAAGCTTCGATGATAACGGTAACGATGTCAAAATCATCTGGAATCAAGGCGACGAGTATTTCACGTAAACGCTGATAGGTGTCGCACGAGTACATCCAGCGATCCGTGGAAACTCTAATGCGCAGTTCCGTATCAGTACATTCGGTGGTGCCCACTCCGATTTCCCAAACTTCAAAACCTTGATCGCGTAGGGTATAGGTTAGCTCTTCTGTTAGGGCTAATTCTGTTCTATAGCATCCCAACGGTTCAGTGTTAACGGGAGCGCAGTAGGGCTTAGGATCATCTAAAGCTGGTATTAGGCGATAGGGAACGCCGAGGTCCCAAGAGGTTGATAGGGACCATGCGAATTCTTCGCCGCGTACTTGTGCGACGGACATATCAATCCAGTTAAAGGCACGATATTTTAGACCGAAGTTGATGCGTGACGAGACATTTCGCCCTTTGGGATGCTTTTCGAAATTTGGGTCTCTGTAATTTGTGGCGTCATATTCGGCTACTAGCACTATGGGGCGTAGCCATGAGTAGCACCAACGACGGAATGGTTGCCAAATGACACCACCGAATAGTGCGTGATATCTGTCACCGCCATAACCTACTGATGCTTCTAGGTTGTAAAGGGGCCATACTTGCGTGCCAACGATGTACAGAGCCTGAAAGTTCTTGGTGCCCAAAAAGTCATCTGCACCGATGGCGACACCTGGTAGCCAATAGTCGGAGTCTTCAGGGCGTGTCAGCGCAAACTTAAGGTTGATGCCGCGGTCCGACATATCACCAAAGCCCATAGGGCTTAAAATGGGGTCATCAACACCGCGAAAAATGCGGTAGTTTAAAGTGGCTTCAAGGTTAGGAAAGGGTTGCAGCGCTACGTTGATGTTGTAGTAAGGAGGTACGGATGAAAAACCAACACGCAATGTGCCTTCGTCAGCCATTAGCGCGGAGGGCATGTTCAGGTATCCGCCCTGCAACAGGTGGTTGTAGGTAACAGGCATGCGGTCGCAAGCGCAATTGTTGATCTGTTTTACAATCATAAGATCGCGCATCAGCGCTTCACCTGGATTGCGCTCAGTAAGTCCAGGGCCACATCCGGAAGCGTGGAGGCAATGTAGCCTTCCTAAAAATAGTAAGGCAAGTAAGGCAATACGCAACATGTAAAGATCTTCTCGTGAAAAAGTGATGCCCACAGTACCAAGAACGCGAATTCCGTGGAAGAACTTTAGGGACAGTGAAACAATAATTCGCGAGAGCTTTCGCGTTGCCGAATCGTACAGATTATTGTTTCACTGTCTCTTACGTTATTTTAGTACTTCAAGAGCATAGGCTTTCAAGCCTTGCTTCACGATATCCGTCATCTCGACCTTAGATGGGCACACAAAGGTGGGAAGGGCAAAATCTTCTGGAGCCACTTCTAGCAATCCTAAGGAGTCCGCGAGCTCATAGTCTTGTGCCATGAGCGCTTTACATAACAACATTGGATTGATGTTTAGTGGTGTAACATTGACGCCGGGCTCACCGGTGACAAATGGGCGTGGCTCGCCATGCAGGCTTGTTGTGAAGTCGTAAAGACGTTTAGAATTTTTCAAGTGGCCGGAGATATATGCGCCGCTGGCAGTGTATTTGTTAATGCCAAGGCGGAAGAAGTGCAGGAACTCGCGTGAAATGGCTTCGGGAATAACTACAAAAGCTGTGTCGGCAAAACCTAGAAAGTCATCGCTCTCCACTTGGTCGCCAGTTAGCGGATTGCCCGAAACATAACGGTAGAGGCCTTTAGGTACTCTAGTTGCGATGAGTGCTGAGATAGGATATCCAGCACGAAGGCGGAAGAAGCCTGTTTTGCCCTCGAGGATTCCTGGCCCTGCTATGCTGATAATACGTTCAATATTGTGACGTCCGGTAAGGATATAGTAGCCGATATCGACCACATCCCGCGCGGTAACGGTCCATACTACATCATCAACGCTGGACACAGGGTCTATTTGTTGAATGTGCAGCGAGGGATTAGCAATTGGGTGCGGACCTTCAGCGGTGTGATGTGTGACATGCGTGGCTTCTCTAAACGCTTTGCTAGTGGTATCAGAGCGGTATACTAAGTGAACAGCTCCGGGTGTTAGCATGCTAAGGGCGTGGAGCCCAACGGCAAATTCGCGTTCGAAACCTTCGACCTGCATTTCAGCAGAGGGTGTGAGGGGCGCTGATTCCAAAGCTTTTACAAAAACGCTTCGGGGTGTTTTGTCTGGGTTTGCTAAGGTATTAAATGGTCTTTGGCGTATCTGTGCAAAGAATCCACCAGCCAGCAGTGCTTTTACAAGATCTTCGCGGGACGTGTTGCTTAAGTTGATAGGATTATTTTCGAGGTGTTCATCTTTATCATTTAGCTGAATAACGATGTCGGTTGGATGTCTTTTGTGTCCGCGAAGAACGTCTTTAACAACACCGGATGCTGGAGATACAAAAACGCGGTCAGAAGAGCCCTTGTCGGCTAGTAAAGGTTGTCCAATTTTGACAACATCGCCCGCTTTTACGAGCAGTTTAAATTTAATATCGTCGAAGGGACGAAGGTTTAGCGAGGCAATATGTGGCCTTGGCAATTCCTGAATATTTCCCGTGGGTAGTCCAGCGATGGGAATATTCAGTCCTTTGGTTGTCTTAATGTGAACCATATGAAACCTTTTTTCAGCGTAGTCTTAAAACTTACGTGAAAAAATCTTTTCTGAAAAGTGGCCGATATCTTTGATCTCACAGATTTTACGGTCAGGCGCTTGGCACAGTTCATGCATCACTTAGTGAACAAGGAGCTTGCTATGGCTATTGAACGCACGCCGGATTCGGTGAACTATCTTCATGCTCATATAGGTAATGGAGATGCTACAGATGCGCCTAAGCCATTAATGTTCGATGGAATTGATGATAAAAGACTTAGCGTTCCAGTGCTGATGATTAAAGAGGGGGAATTAGCTAAGGCTAAGGATCCTACGAATGCAAACTCCGCAGTTATTGAGGGGAAAAGTTATGTGCGTGCGCAACTAACTGACGGTCAGAAGGTTTGGGTTGATGTCGACGCGTTTGCTAAAGCCTTCCATTTTTCACCCGATAAGGTGCAGAAAGTTGGGGAAAGGGGAGGGTTAGAATCGCTTGTTGATAAACGCAAGGATTTTAGCAAAGTGCTTGATCAGTATGAAGCAGTCCTTACGAACTACGAGGAGAACCAAACGCTTGATGGTACTTTACAGTCCCGCAGTGGGGAAGCAACCCCTCACTTAACCAAAGAATTAGTTTTAAAGATGATCAAAGTGGGTCTTCGCGAGTTAAACTATACTGGGGAATCATCTGCGGTTTTTGAGGTCAAAGGTCAGCAGGTGGTGGGCTCGAGAGATATTAAAGGTAACCTTCAAATGATCATACGAAGTCCATCGGACAAGTTCTTGGGCAAAGGTTCTTTTGGCCAGGCTCACCGAGTCTACGACGTTGTTGCAGGAGATAAGGCTGCTTTTAAAACAATACTTCCCAGCCTTGTAAACACGCCTGAAGCTGCTAGAGCTCAGAAGGAAATTATGAATGAAGCAGAAAAGCTTCCCCTAGTTCACGCAAATGGTGAAGTGGAAGGGGTCGTTCTACCACCAAGAGGGGTCGTAAATATCGGGGGAGACAAACAAGAGGTAGGTTTTTGGACAAGAGAATACCCTGGTGGTGACGCCTTTGATATCATTTCGGACACCTTAGCAGGCGAGCCTTCGTCATTGCCACATGGAGGAATTGAGGCTCGTTCACCCTGGGAAATGATTGGTATGGGACTGAAGTTGTTAGAGGGACTTGCGCGATTAGAGGAAATCGGCCTAATCCATGGGGATATTAAACCTGAAAATATGTTTGTATCGGAGGACAACGATGGTAACCTGCTCGTTCGCCTTGCAGATTTCGGGGGTGCCGAGACCGTTGATGAAGCCTGGGACCGAATGCTAACGCTTGCCACAGAAAATCCCGAACAATTCACGAAAAAAGGGTTGGGCACCGTTACGCCCCAATACTTAGCTTCAGATGAGGCACAAAGTATTTTAGAGATTGTACAGGAAGCGGCAAATCTTCCTGCGGGTTCTGATCCACAGCAGTTGGAGGAACTAAAGGCTCAATTTAAGGTGGCACAACATGCCCGAGACCGATTGGCAATGGGTATCTCGCTTTTCACCATTATGATCGGCATAGCTCCAGTGCCACAGGGCAGCTTTGCGGATGTAACGCTTGGCATCAACAAACAAATGGCTCCGGGAGAGGATAACGACTACCAAGACCTTGCATCAGGATTATACACCGACGTGGTGTTGAAAGCTTTTCAAGGGCTACTGGATCCCGATCCGCTAAAAAGAATGAGCCCAGCAGATGCGGCCGCACAATTTAAGGATATACGATCGGATCTTGAGAATCCTCAAGCTAACTTTCTCAAGGATCTTAAAGAGCAGCTACTCGAGCTAGACCCCTATTCTTGGCAGCGGAACTCTTGAGGAGCTGATGGTAATAGGCGCTAAATCTAAAACATTCTTAACTGAGACTTAATGAGATTGCGCTAATCTATTGCTTGGAGACAACATAGAGGGTGGTATGCAAGCAGTAGATCGAATATGTAATTATATACCGTATATCAGTCGACCAAAGGAGCTTCCTCCTCATGCCCATGATCTTACGATCGCTAAGGTTGCAGCGATTGCCTTTGCTCAGCTTGCTGTAGCGGCTGCCGTAAATCTGGTTATTACCACTTATGTTGCTGCACCTCTAAGCATTGCAATAGCGACCACGTTTTTGACCAGCATGGCGCTTAATTTAGCTGTGGAACTCGGGAAATATGCGTGCCAGAGACTAGGTTGGATAAAGACGCAGGATCCCTCTAAAGGTCCTAGTAAAACCACCATCGATAACTGCGCTTGGTATTCGCAATTTTCTCTTGTGAACGTTTTTGGCTTGTCCGGACCTACGATCGCGCTCCATGAGTTAGGACATTACTCCGTCGCTAAGACGCTATTTACTGGCGCGAAGCCAAGTATCTTTGTGCAGCCCTTCCAGGGTGGTTATACAACATTCGATAACAACGCAGGCTTAAGTTGTCTGGGAAGGCTCATCGGACTACGCAATAGCACCGCCATTTTGATAATGGGAGGGGTTATCGCTACAACACTCGTGGCTACTACTGCCCTTGCTGCTTCACACTTCTTAAAAGAATCGCATCCGGGTCTAAGCCGCTTCTTAGAGTTATATGGCTATGTTCAGCTACTCTCGGATCTTATTTATGGAGTCATTTCAGCTATGCATCCTGAGGCTATGGCACCCGGGGACTTCTGCTTACTCGATCAGCTGACGGGAATTCATCCGCTCATGGTTGTTGGTGCGATGGTGGCGACAACGACTGCTGTCAAGGTTGCCTTACCTCGGTTATGTCCTAAGCCTGTGCCAGCGAAGCTGACCTATTGGGAAAGCATCAAATCACGCATGGCTAAACTTTAGTATACCAAGCGTAGGCTGTCGCAACCCCGATAACAGTGGTCGTAAGAGCACCAACTATTTTTCTACAGCGATGGTTATTAGCAGCTTGCTCAAAAAATGCACCAACCTTATTACCAAGATCAATGGAAATTAGCATCGCAACGGGTCTAGAGGCAAAATTAGCTGCTGAAAGAGTCATTGCGCCCAGATGGCCCATGATATCTTCGGTTGAAAAACGATTACGGGCAGGCTCTTGGTTAAGAGCTGCTATAACTGGAACGGGATTTATTGGAGTTTTTGAAGAGGAGATGCTTATTCCCACGGATGATCCTATTGTTTAGTAATTATTAAAACAGTATAGTATATTATGCTTAAAATAAAATAAAGAGTTTTTGTGAAGAACTTGTAACTGCGGAATAGAAAATCAGGTTTCCTCCAAGATAGAAATGTACGGTTCTGTTCTGACAAAGGAACCTCTTTTAACAAGGAGGTTCGAAAATGGAGGAAAGGGTCGCTATGTCACGGATCTTATTTACGGGTCATTCCAGCTATGGATCCTCAAGCTATGGCAGCCGGAGACTTCTGCTTACTCGATCGGCTGACGGGAATTCATCCGCTCATGGTGGTTGGCGCGATGGTGGCGACAACGGTTTCTGTGAAGGTCGCCTTGCCTCGGTTATGTCCGAAGCCTGTGCCCTTAAAGCTGACCTATTGGAAAAGGCATCGAATCATGCATGGCTAAGGTTTGAATTTTTTGTGGAAGCGTTCCAGTTCACGGTTGGTTGTTTGAAAGAACTCTGCTGCTCTCACCTTTTCGCTGTTCGAAAAATGGTTGGTGTAAAGCAGACCAAGGCTTCTGGAAAGCTCATTAGCTTGTGAAATGTAGGTTTTTTTTGGATTTTTGGAGATGAACTTTTGAAAGTCATCTATCTCGCGAAATGCATTCTGCAGTGCAAGCTTAGAAGAGTGATCTGAAGGACGCTCGGTATCTTTGCTTATGAGCTTATGATACTTCCATTTGATAACATCTTTCACAGCATCACACATTGTGTTTGTTCTATTGGTGATGGCTGATGACGTACTTCCCAACCGTGGTATTTTAGCCAGGCGAGGAAGGATTTCCGGAAATTCTTTCTTTGTTATCTCTTCGTTATGAACTTGACCGGTCATTTGTTGATGAATTTTTTCCCTATCGGTACCCCGTTTTCCCGCGTAGGAAAAAGGCCCTTCTATTGAGGCTCCTATCTCGTCAATATGCTCGGCATTATTGAAAAGTTGACGGAGAACATCTCGCTGGCCCTGATGTAACCCGGAGTAGGCATCAGCATTCATAATTCCAATGTCCTTTGCCTTCTTCCCCATCGATTTTATGTGGCTGTGCAAAGCTTCTTGGGTGTAACCTTTCAGCGTCTTTTGCGCATCTCTATAAAGACTTCCTAACTTATTCTCCAAATTAACTTGGCTTTTAATTGTATTGTTATAAATTTCTTTGATTTGTTGACGATTTACATAAATAATTTGTTGTATAGCCTCACCACTCATTGAAGAGTCCGAATGCGTAACCACTGCCCTCATGGTTGATTCCAAAGAATCAAGATTTTGCGCTAAATTTTTTAGATTATTAGCTATAGCCTCATATCTTTTAGGCTCAAAGATCCCGAAAGCATCGGGATGTGTTGCAGCTGCTTCTGCCTCTTGAATTTCTAGGCTCAGAGCCTCATGAAATTTGGATAAGGACTCTAAAACGTATTGCTCACTGTAATTAGGAATCATAATAATGCCCCTAAGCTACGGTTTAATACATCTCGAGCTGTCGATATGAGGAGACCCCAAGCCTTCTTTAGCTTGGGGAATGTTACGTCATTAGGTTGCGCGGTTGATTAGGGCAACGATGCCTACCGCAGCAATAGCTCCTAGAACCAGCGTAGGTATCACCAAAAGTAACGCTAGGATGGCGCCGCCTAGAACGATCGTTTTGGCTTGACCTTCTTTTTCTAGGTACTGGCGGAATGACTTAATGCGTTTGAGCATTTCTTCGGAGAAATAGACACCAAACACGATACCAACGATAGCGCCGCCCCATAGTGGTAGCCAAGGAAGAATGACCAGGCCCACAGCCATAATAATGTACGCCATGGTGTCGCGCCGTACGTTGGTGGCCAGTTTGAACACCTTTTCTACAGCATCTTTGGCTTGGGTCCCTATTTCGGCCGCTTTATCTTCGGTTCTCTTGGGCTCAGAATCTGATTCAGCCTTCTTAGGCATACGACCCTCCTATTTATGTGAGACCTACCTACCCAAATTATACATAACGCCAAATTGTCAAAGCAATAATTCGTACGACACGCAGGGTTAGGGCTTTCAATAGCAATTGTTACCGTAACCTAACCTAACCTAAGTGCTAAAAGAAATTTGTTTTTATTGGGTGATGCGCTAGCATCCCCTATTTCTACCAAACTATGGTTGAGGGTGGTGCGTCAATGGTTAGAAAGATTTTAACGTGGTCCAACTACGTCTTGCTCTCGTGTGTTGCTATATTAGTGTTTCTTGTAGTCGTTTCCGCTTTTAAAAGTGGTGACAATGCGATGCCCGAGGGTATTCAACTGCCCGCTGATATCCCCCTTACCTTGGCAAAAAACAGCTTTGCTCAGCCAGAAGCTGCATATAACGATATTGGCGCGCCTGTATTGACGACATCTATCGTGCAACCGAAGTTAGAGCTGCCTGACCTTCGTGCCTACTTAAACTACTACGGGACGAATGCACGTCCGGATATTGGCGCCGCCTCAAAACTGCTTTATTTTGGGTTGAAAGGTACCGAGGTACCCGTTGGTGCTCCGGATGGAGAGAAGCTCTATTTACGCTACGATGCCACCAAGAAGCCTGGGATGTTTGTCTTTAGCCCTGAGAACCGACCGACTAACTTATGGATAATCGCTAAGAAAGATGACACAAAGGCGAATATTCAAGTGGGTATGGTAGATGAAAACGGCGCACCGGTTACCGAGCCGATTGCTCGCGCTACCTTTGTTTTGGCTGCTCGCGATTTTACGCGTGCCGGCGGCGCTACTTGGGAGATTGGTAAGTGGAAGGTTGATGGAACTCTGTTGGCGCGTCAGCGCGCGCGTTGGTTTGGTCAAGATCAATTCCTCAATAAGCATGGCGGTGAGGAATTTGATGAACAGGAAGGTCGCGAACGTATTGAGTTTGGCGAAGCTAACGAACGCTTTGTAGTGTATGTTAAAGAGGGTGATTGCTTAATTTGGGACGGCCAAAAATGGCACCCCATACAGGTTGGCGAGGCCTCACGTGGTTTCCCCCTTATGTGTGTGAACAAGGTTGATGAGCGGTTAATGCGCCTCGACCTATGGGATGCCGGCGGACAAGGTCATGTAGCATTAAACCTTGTGAAGTCCAGAGAAGCATGGACGCCCAAAACCTTCGAGCAAGATTTTAAATTTGTTTCCTCGAGAACACTCTCACAGTATGTCTTTGAGGTCAAAAAAGATCGTATCGTTTTACGTCCTTTTGATTGGTTGTTGCTTACGGAGAAGGGATGGATACCTCTAAATTCTGTTGAGGAAATTGACGGATATGTGGATCGCAAGACTCCCGGCGTTTTATTTGTCTTTGCTGGCCCTGCACAGAAAGAGGACAAGCAAGTACTTAGAGCGACGCTCTATAGTCCGTCGCGCACCGAGACTTTTGACATTGACTTCCCGCTAGATCAGAGCTCCATACTCGGCGGACAACGTATGGAGGAACAGCAGAAGCAGCAGCAGGGTGATAATAAACCACAAAAAGATGACGAAGAGTCCAGTCAGCAAGAGGAAAGCGAAGAGTCCAGTCAGTATCACGATGACGAAGAGCCTTCTCAGCAATACGATGGCGAGGAGCGCCCAGAAGGTGAGGAAGAAACCAACCACCTAGAAGAAGATAAGGGGCATCCTGAGGACGCGAATCGGCAAGAAGAGCAAGAAGGATACAGACCTATTGAGAGAGATGAAGAGGCTATTAAGCAGGGACGTGGCACCCCAGAAGAAATGGAGTCAATGCATCCACCAGGGCAGGAAGAACTCCCCGAAGGTGTTATTTTGGCTCCAGTGATTCCGCAAGATGGCGATTCTGAAGAGCAAGTAGAAGAGGTAATTGAAGAAACTCCCGAACCGCCAGTAGAAGAGCAGCTACAAATTACCAAAGCAAATTTTGAAGAAAACAGGTCTCATAGGCCAGCTAGAAAGATTCGCGGGAACCCGGAGTTAAAAAAATCTGCGCGCAGACCAGGGAGATTGCGCGATGATATAAGATTCTTGCTGCAAGATAATGACAAATAGCCTAAGCATGTTGAATTTACTGATAGCGTAGTTTTAGGATGATGTTGAAATTTTACATTAGACCAAGCACTTATATGAGACACCTTGCCACCTGTGTGATGGGTACACTTTTGCTAATTGGCAATCCCTTGCATGCTCAGACAATTGCTGAGAAGAAAGCGGGTATTGCCACCGGAGGGGCTGACTTCGATAAGCCCACCCAAGAGCTTCTGCAAACAGTGAACACCGAATTGGTGGAGAAAGAGGCTGAGCTGCGTCGCTTATACCGCGAGGTTCAGGAGCTTTATGAAGAGAATGCGCCGGCAGATTCTTTTCATGCAGTTTTGGAGCAAATCAACGTTGTTCGTAACGAACTAAATGCTACCTCAGATAGATGGCGCGAAGCTATCGACAACTCGCGTCGCAGCGAGGGCTACGCGTTATGGAACCAGCCAGCTACTACATTAGAGCAGTTAGTTATCGATTATGGCTCTCAGGAATATGTTTACGTTATTCCTCCCGAAATCGGCAATATCAAGATTAGCGTTGCATCGACCATACCTGTTCCACGAGCTTTGTGGACAGAGATGTTGGAGATGATTTTGGCTCAAAACAGCGTGGGAGTAAGGCAGCTTAACCCTTATCTACGTTTGCTCTACCCACTAAAGAAAAATCAAGCGGGCATCACACTCATCACCAACCAGCGTGAAGACTTAGAATATCTACCTTTGAATGCTCGCGTTGGGTTTTTTGTATCACCAGACCCTTCTGAAGTTCGCCGCGTTGGCTTTTTCCTTGAGCGTTTCCTGAACCCTAACACAACCACATTGCAGATGGTTGGACGCGATATGCTTATTGTCACTACGGTGGCAGAGGTTAAAGAACTGTTAAAGCTATATGATTTTGTTTCATCCGTTCGTGGAACGACTGAGTACAAGCTAGTGCCGTTGCTGAAAGCCGACATCAATGAGATGACTAAGGTGCTCGAGGCCATGTTTGAGCAGTTTGCTCAGAAAGAGGCTATTGTTACGACCGATGACAAGGGATCTACTGTTGCCAAATCAAAGGTGATGGAAGGTCATGGGTTAAAGGTCATCCCTCTTAAAGATGTTGCTAGAGCTGTATTTTTGGTTGGTACGCGTGACGAAATTATGCGCGCAGAAGCAATCATTCGAGAAGTGGAAAGTTCTATTGGTTCAGCACGTGAAAAGATCGTTTATACCTATCATGTCAAACACTCCGACCCTGAAAAGGTAGGAGAGGTTGTGGCGAGAATTTATGAACTGCTTGTTGTCGAAGGTATTGGTAAAGCCCCAGTTAAGACTTTAGAAGAGTTAGAACTGGAGAGGCAAGACCGCATAGCGCGTAACGAAGAAATTATCAAAGAGGGTGGTCTACCTTACCCACAGGCTGGAGGACTATTTCCTGGCCAATATCCTGGCCAATATCCAGGTCAATATCCTGGCCAGTTTCTTCCCAATCAGCAACCACAGATTAATATCATTTCTAATGAGCTTAATCAGCGTGGTGGCAGTATGTACAAGAACCCTTTCCCGACTGTCTATCCTTTCCCTACGGGTGTTGATGATACCCCCGGCTTTTTCCAAAGTGGTCAGGTGTCGATCAATCCTACACCGATCTTTGCAGTTCCCGATAGCCATAAGGTTTATAATGTTGGGCGAAACAACTTCTTGGTAGAGCCTCGCACAGGTATTATTGTCATGGTGGTGGATCCTAATCTGCTGCCACGAATTAAGGCGTTGCTACGACGCATCGACGTTCCTAAGAAGATGGTGCAGTTAGACGTGTTACTAATTGAATACCGTAACAAGCGCACGAATAACTTTGGCTTAAACCTCCTTTCCATCGGCGGTTGCGCCTCCAATACTCGACATACTGCAGCACGTTTTGACGATGTTGGCCAGTTAACAGGCTGCACGGCTCCTTGCGGCAAAACGTGTGCTGGTGGCGGCTGCTGCCCTAACCTTGTGGAAGGAATGTTCGAGTTCTTGCTAACACGCCCCAAAAGCGGAAATTGGCCAGCCTTTGACTTGGCTTACCGCTTCTTGATGGAGCAGGAAGAAAATACAATTAACGCCAACCCCTCGATCATGACGGTGAACGAGGAGGAAGCACGTATCCAGATTAAGGAAGAGATTTCCATTAGTACCGGTATCGTAGAGGTTGTGGGAACGAACCAGAACGTTGGTCCTAAGGACGCGTTTACTCGTACCCAATATGGTACCGACATTAAGATTACCCCAACCATCCACGCGCTGCAGGAAGATCCTGAGGATGCCTGGGATAACTCGCCAGACTATGTGACACTTAAGACCTATATTCTATTTGATGACGTGCTAGCTTCGGTTGATCCCGAACGTCCAAACGTTCTGAGACGTAACATCACCAACGTTGTTCGTGTGGCTGATGGTCAGACTGCTGTTATTGGTGGATTGAAGCGTAAGGGTATTTCCGACAAGAAACAGATGGTTCCTGGCCTTGGCGAGTCATGCATCGGTAATGCATTTAGCAAGACAGATATGTTGGATACTAGTACCGAGATGTTCATCTTCATCACGCCGACTATTATCTATGACCAGTGCGAAGGCATCGAGAAGGTGAAGCGCGACCAGTTATTCCGTCGACCAGGCGATATCCCGTTGTTTATGTGCGCCGTTGATGAAGCACGTAACCTCGAGCGCGAGCAGCATTTCTGGGCTAGTTGCCAAATATTACACGGTCGTCACCGCGAGGAATGCGTGGAGTGGGGCGATGACGCATGTAACCGCCCTAGAGTAAGGGGCTTTATGCGAAATAGGACGCCGTACTATAATGGTGGTTGCGGTGATGGTAATACCTGCGGTGGAGACTTTACAGGTTTTGTTGATCGGACTCCATGTTCAGACGATTCCTGCAGTTTTCGCTAGTTTCAAGGTCTCGTCCGCATAACCTTTAACCCTGGCAGCACGAAGAGTATGCAAGAGAGACCGTCTGATCAAAATATTCCCGAGTCGATTGGCGACGAGCTGATACGCCACGGCATTATCGGTGGCGAGGATGTCAATGCGGCCTTGGCCTCTCAATTCGGCATGCCTATCATTTCTCAGATTAACCAATTTAATCTGAGTCAAGAGATCTATGACAAGGTTCCTTATTCCTTTGTAAAAAGACACGTCGTTCTTCCCTATGATCAGGAAGACGGTTTTGTGGTCGTCGCAGTATCGGATCCTCTCAACTTGGATCCCTTACAAGATCTTCGGTACATGTTGAACCTGGAAATAAAAGCAGTTTACGCCCCGCGGGAAGCTGTTTTATCAGCGATCAACGAGTGTTACAATACAGAGACCGGTGCAGCCAGTAAACTCATCGCTGAGATATCGGAGAAAAGGAGCGCAGATGGTGGCGAAGAAGAGGAGGTTGAAACATACGATCTTCTGGATGACCGCCGCGACCAAGCTCCAGTTGTAAAGTTATTGAACCTAATCCTAACCGAAGCAATTCAGCAACGCGCTTCGGATATTCACTTTGAACCTTACGAGAGTGGTCTGCGTGTTCGTTACCGTATCGACGGTGTATTGCAATCGCGTCACTCTCCCGCACCCGAATATCAAGGGCCTTTGATGACGCGTGTAAAGGTTATTTCCCGCTTAGACATTGCCGAGCGCCGCTTGCCTCAGGACGGACGTATCAAGCTAAAGATGGGACGTCGCGAAATTGACTTTCGTGTCAGCACCGTGCCTGTTGCCGGTGGTGAGCGCATAGTCTTGCGTATCCTCGACAAGGGCAACGTCATGCTAGGTTTGACACGCCTTGGTATGCTGCCACATGACTACAACGAGTTTCGTCGTTTGATCAAAATGCCAGAGGGCATTGTGTTAGTAACCGGCCCCACAGGTAGCGGTAAAACCACAACATTGTATAGCGGCATCAACGACTTGTACAATGATGAAATCAACATCATGACGATTGAGGATCCTGTTGAATATAACCTAAAAGGTATTGCACAGATTGGCGTGCAGCATAAAATCAACCTCGACTTTGCACGTGGCTTAAGGCATATCCTCCGTCAAGACCCTGATGTCGTCATGGTTGGTGAAATTCGTGACTTTGAAACCGCCGAAATAGCCATTCAGGCTGCTTTGACAGGTCACTTAGTGTTAAGTACGTTGCACACCAACGATGCTCCATCGGCTATCACGCGTCTTGTCGACATGGGTGTAGAGCCCTATTTGCTGTCCAGTAGCGTTATAGGCGTACTCGCACAGCGACTTGTTAGACGTATCTGTCCCAACTGTCGCCGCGCAATCGATGCTACTGCTGCCGAATTGGCGAGCATTGGGCTAAATGTGGAAGACCTGCCTGATGGCGTGGTATACGAAGGCGCTGGATGCGATAATTGCCTAGGATCCGGCTATAGAGGCCGTCACGGCGCCTATGAGCTAATGACCGTTAACAACGAAATCCGCAAACAAATCGTCAAGAGTCCCGACTCAGTCATCCTTCGCGAAATAGCCCTTAGAACAGGGATGACAAGTCTTCGCCACCATGGCTCCGAGCTCGTTAAGCAAGGTATCACCACCATCGCTGAGGTGATGCGCGTAACACGTGCTGTAGAGGCGGAGAGGTAACATATGCCTATTTACCGCTACCAAGCTATGGATGCCAAGGGTGCCCGCAAGACCGGCGTGATAGAGGCGATGAGCGTGACTGACGCCAAAGAACGACTACGTTTTCAAGACCTCATGGTCACCTCTTTAACAGAGAAAAAGGGGCTTAGCTCCAAAGAAAACCTAAAAGGCGACGAATTAGTCGCCTACACTCTTCAGTTAGCGCAATTGCTTAATGCTGGCTTGCCTTTGTACGAGAGCCTCTTGGCCATGGAACAGCAGTATCGTGGTGAACCCACACACCGTATCGTTATGAGCTTGGGGAACCAAATCAAGGCTGGTACACCACTGTCGGTAGCGATGGCTGCCTATCCCGGTAGTTTCGATCGCCTTTATTGTGCAATGGTGTCGGCCGGTGAAGCCGTCGGAGCCTTAGGGGATGTGTTGGAGCGCCTTGGGGATCTTTTATCCAAACAGCTAGCTTTAAAGAGCCAGATTCAAACAGCCATGATCTATCCCGGCATCCTGTCGACCTTTTGCTTGCTGATTATTGGCATGCTTTTGGGCTTCGTGGTGCCAAGTATTGAGGGCATTTTTAAAGGTAGGGAGCTTAATGCCTTTACAGAAGCCATCTTAGCTCTTAGCCGTTTTGCCCGAGCTTATTGGATGATCTATATACCCCTGATTATCGGCTTTATTGTTTTTGCCGTTGTCCGCTTGCGTTCGGAAAAGGGAAAGATGTGGTTGCAGCGAACGGTTATTAGGCTGCCTTTCTTCCGCACCCTAGCAATCCAGGCGGCGACCGCACGCTTCTGCCGTACCATGAGTACCTTACAGCAGGGCGGTCTGCCCATGATTGACTCCCTGCGCATCGCTAAGGCAACGGTTGGTAATGTTGTGATTGAAAAAGTAATTGAAAAGGCTGAGGAACAGATCATTGCAGGCAGTACTCTGGCCAAAGAACTTTCGCGATCAGATCTTATACCCAGCATGGCCGCTCGTATGCTTCTTGTAGGCGAAGAGGCAGGCTCCAGCATTGAAATGATGAACCGAATTGCCTCAATGTATGAGGGAGAATTAGAAAAATCGCTGACACGTTTGCTGACCTTTGCACAACCCGTGATTTTGATTGTCATGGGTGGTATTATTGGGACAGTAATGGTTGCAATTCTATTGCCTATCGCCAACGTAGCTTCGCTGGCTCATGGCCGATAACGATTAACGGAGGGTTTTATGAAAGGTGTTTGGAGATCAACTCGTCGCTTTATTACGTTGATAGAGATCATGATCGTCATGACGCTTATCGCCATGATTTTAGGTGTCGTCGCGTATAACTATCAGGGAGCTCTTGAAGAAGGGCGTGCCTTTGAAACGCGTGCTAACATAGAGAAAATTCGTACCATCTTGACCCTAAAAGTCGCAAATGATCCTGGCGCCATCGATAGCGTTCAAGATAAATGGAAAGATTACGTTAAATCATCTCCGCTAGTGCAAAACCCTGAGAAAGTGGTTAGGGATGGCTGGGGCGATGAATACAAAGTGACCGTAGAACAATCTGACGAAGGTAATCCTGTGATTACAGTGAAGTCACCGCGGTTGGAAGCCTTTGAAAAAAGCAAATGATAAAGGCTAAACATCGCTTTTTTACGTTGTTAGAGTTGTTGATTGTTCTGTGCATTTTGTCGGTTGTCTTAGGTGTTGTGGGCCTGAACCTTGGCTCAGCTGCACGCACGGAAAGCTTTCGTGCTAGCGTAGGAACACTTGTAGATAAGTTGCGCATGGCCCAGGACATCATGCTGATTCTTAAAACCAGCGTTAAAGTGACCTTAAGTCAATCGGACAAAGGCCTATCAGTTTCTATTGCTGCCGAGGGGGCGCTGTCGCCAGCGCTCCTTCAGGCTACTTCAGAAAAAATAGTGATCCAGGAAATCAAGAGCTTTTCATTTACTGAAGGGGACAAGGTCTCTACAGACAAAGTTACCCTAGACTTCCTCTCAAGTGGCACCAAGATGACAAAAGGCACTCTTGTTGTGGGCTCTGGTGATTTGAAAGAAGAAATTTACCTTCCAGGCTATCCTAAGATCATTAAGATAGGGCCAGCAGAGGCCGACGATGAAATTACTCCAGAGTTGATCATGGAGCTGTATCCCGCTGAGGTACGAGCTGCAGAAGTGAAGCGCAAGGAGCAAAAAGAAGCTAAGGAAGCTATAGAAAAGGCTAAGGAAGAACAAGAGAAGGCCAACCAAGAAGCTAAGAAGGGCAATGCAGCTAATAAGAAGTAAACGACACATTCTTCTGCTGGAAGTTCTGGTTGCCATAGCTATCGTTGTGCTTTGCGTCGTACCCTTATTACGCCCGCACCTTTTTATACTAACGGAAGAGAAGCGCTTCATACGCGAAGTGGAACTCGATCGCCTCGTAGGAATCCTCTACTCCAATCTTTTGATCGAAGGCTTCTATCGCGGCACCATTAAATGGGACACCATTGCTCAAGGTGAGAGCATTCCCCTTGACGACCCAGCGGTGCGCGATCTTGGCTTCACCGGCTCTTACAAATTTAGCTTAGAAAAGAAGAAAGCTAAGGTTGAGGAGGGTAATTACATTCTTAACCTCATCAGGATTACCTATAACTTTGATCCAATTGGCGGCGGAGCATCTGTGGTGTATTCCTATGATCTATTTGTTCAAAGGGGTGAGCCCAAGGATAAGTCGCACGAAGAGGAGCCGAGTAGCAATGCGTAAGACCAAGCGCTTTGTCACATTGCTCGAGGTTGTCATTGCTATGGCCCTCGTCTCGGTTCTTATGACCGTCCTCATGTCCTATTATGGGCAGATTGCCATGATTCAGGGAGAGGTCAATTCTGCCCGTGAAGAAGGATTCCAACTACGCTACCTTCAAGCACGCCTATCCTATGTTTTACCTCGTATTGTTCCCGTCAGAGGACCTGTAGGTGAATTGGACAAAAGGGATGACTTCTACTTCTATTCTCAAGAAGAAAATGAGTTATCACCAAGCTTAGTCTTTACCTATGACAATGGCATAGACCTTGATGCACGCTTCTCAAACCATGTTTTGGGACGCCTCATGCTCGATGAAAAAGATGGCCACCAGCGCCTAATGCTCTATACCTGGCCTGTTCCTCGTTGTTGGACCAAGGATGAAGAGCAACCTCCAATGAAGAAAGAGGTGCTTGTCGATCGAATTACCGACGTAGATTTTCAGTTTTATTATCCACCAGACCCCGCCGAACTTCCCGGGATAGCGATCCGCGGCCTACAAAGCACGCCCGTAGGCAATGAACAAGACAAGCCTGCCAAGGATCAATGGATGTCCCGTTGGTATCCCTCGTATATGGACTTGCCGGCAGTGGTCAAAGTACGTGTGAAGCGCACCGTACAAACCGGTTTGACGCCTGCTGGACAATGGATAGATATGGCTTTTCCTCTACCTAATTCTCGGAAAGCAATAGCGGTGACACAACCATGAATGTGCTGGTGCTAGTATTTACAATGCTTTCGTTGCTTACCGTGATGACCTATTCACAGCTTAAGACCTTTTTAGATGCTGCAGGAATGCGTATTGAATATGAACGCTTCATGATGAAAGAGGAGCGTAAATCCAATAATGACCTCGAAGACATCAAATACACCAATTCCTACGTAGATAAAAATGCTGCCAAGGATACTGGCAAGGATAGGGGAGAAGCTGCTTTAGCCAAACTGCATGTCAAGGTGCTCTTTGATAAGAAAGAGGAAGATGAGCAAGCAGGGGTGGGCAAAGAACCAGCAAAAGATGCCGAAAAAGAGAACAAAGATGGTCCTACTGATAGATTTGAAAGCACCAAAGATATTTTAAAGAAGCTCATAGATATTCTTTATGGCAAGCAAGCCTTTTATAAAGAGGCGCTGAAAAAGCGTCCTGATCTGATCGATGATCTGATTCGCGAAATGATGAAAACAGCCAGTAAGTCGACTTGTAAGCTTAAGTTCACAAATATTCGAGACCTCGCCAACATACCCTTTACCGATAACCCAGACCTTCGAGAAGTATTCTACAAGATGCTAAAGGGAGAGCCTTCAAGCACTCGACTGAATGATAGAGGCAAGGAAGTGGTCGCTAAAGAGGGTTATCCTTCAATACAAGAGTACCTTACGGTTGCTAGGACTCCATCTAAAATTCGCGTGTGGTTAGCGCGTAAGGCGCTCTTGCAGGCAATTTTTAGAGATCCCCAGGCTATTATTGACCGTCGTGATGAACTCCACAAGTACATTAAAGACGAAGTCTGGACCGTCGACGGTGCCCAGGAAGAGTTTAATCGCTTTAACGATGCTCTTAATACAGAGGTCGATCTCAAGATGTTAGACTTCAAAGTCTCCAAGACACGCCCCCCATCCGATTAAGTGGACTTAGTGGACGGAGTGGACGAAGACACAGGTTGATCATCCGATCGCGTATAGATGGTTATTTTGCTGCTAATGCTGCGAAGCAGCAATTCTTATCTTAGCCCCTAGCCATACCTGAAAGGTTGGCTAGGGGTATCATATTTAATGTGTTCGCGCTGCGAAGCATCGCGTCTATTTGCAATTTCATTACAAGTGAACCAAGGGCGCTGTTTCTTAACGCGAAGAATTTTGATCTCATTCGTAGTTGACGCTTCGGGTACGGCTAGGGGCTAAAATAGAAATTTGCTGCTTCTCTAGAAAGAGATCCGGTTCGGAAATTTCCCTGAAATGGTACGCTAGAAATAGTTTCACTAGCAAATAAGGGGGGTTATGGCCGGAGATCATTGGGTGTCCCAATTTTTGCTGCGATCCTTTGCTATCAAAAACCAGGTTCAAGTGTTTAAAAGGAAACAAAAAGTTTCTTTTCCGCTGCTACGAATAATATTTGTTCAGAGCATGGCTTTATGACCTTTGAAAACAATCAGGTTCCTCCCGGAATGGATGGTTCCTTCCTAGAAAATGAACTAAGCGCCTGGGAATCTATCCAGGCGGGGACATTAACCAGTCTTATTCAAAAGCGTACACTTGACGCAATAAGTCCCGACGAGTTTTGGGAGCTTGTGCGCTTTGCGATTTGGCTACACCTCTGTAATCCAGCAAATAGAGCCATGCTTCGCAAGGCTTGGAAAGATTTGCATTTGGAAAAATTAAAATGTCTTTCCAATAATGACCTGGACGAAATTGCGCTGAAGCACTTTGGTATTTTACTGCCCCATGAATATTTAAGAGAGAAGTTAGAACATTGTGCTGCTGGGGAAACACTGCTTCAGTCAGAGTTTCTAGGAATGGTCTTAAAGAGCGCGGAATCTATCTTCAATTTGGTGAAGGAAGAGTATTCTTGGAGCCTGGCAGATTTTAAGAGCATTGATGCTGGGCTTTGCACTTCTGACCGTCCAGTGATTTTAGGGGGGAGTGAGTTACAATCGAAAGTGGGTTTTGGTACCCCTGATGTAACACTGTTTTTTCCGTTGTCTCCTGACCTATGCCTGAAAGGAAGGAACATGGGCCGAACTAAGAAGTTTATTCAACCGCAAAATGTAATTACTAATTCTGAGTTAGTTGTGGCGCCGAAATTGCTCATGTGGGCAAAAGCTAGCCAATTTATTATTGCAGCAGAAAGGTCTGCATTGCCACCTCTTGGGGCTGAACTTCCTAGCTACAATCCTACCGTGACGTCTGGGAACGGTTTCACAGTAATGGTACAAAGGTAGCTGAAGGTAGGCGCCTTTTAACAGACGAGGTTATTAGATAGCCGGTCTTGACATCTACCCATAAAGTAGGTTATATAACCTATTATATAGGTAATACATGCTTGAGTATCTCTTTGCCAACAAAAACGTCGAGAAGGTATTGATGTACCTTTTTCTGCATGGGAAAGCGAACGCGTCCGAGCTTAGTAGCTCTTTCGAGTCCGCCTTAAATCCTATTCAGAAGACGTTAGTGAAGTTAGAGGAAGGGGGACTTTTAGTGAGCTTTCTGGAAGGGCGCACACGCGTTTTTCAATGGAACCCTCGATACCCATTTTTGCAAGAAATTCAAGCCCTTGCTGAGAAGGCATATGAGTATCTTCCTTCATCAATGCAAGAAACTTATTACGATTCCAAAAAGCGCAAGCGTCCACGCAAAACTGGCAAGCCCCTGTAGGCATTATGGAATTCAGTAATATAGATATCAAAGATCTTGCGTGCTTCATATGTGAGGTCCTTAGGGCGCATGCAATTGAAGCGGTATTGGTGGGTGGTGCGTGTGTTTCCATTTATAGTCATAATCGCTATCAGTCCTATGACCTTGATTTTGTCACTTACGAAGACTTAAATCGCATTGAAAAGGCTCTTGGGCCTATTGGCTTCAAAAGAACTGGACGTTGCTTTGCCCATGAGGATTGCCAATATATTATAGATTTTGTGAACCCACCGATTGCGATAGGTCGGGAATCAATACAAAAGTTCGAAACGATATCCAACGCTAATGGTTCATTGCAGTTACTTAGGCCTACTGATTGTGTGAAAGACCGTCTGGCTTCCTACTTTTATTGGAATGATGCCCAGGCATTAGAGCAGGCTCTTCTAGTGGCAGAGGATTGTGACATCGATCTTAGAAGCATTAAACTCTGGGCAAAAGCTGAAGGTCATCAAGAAAAGTTAGAGCATTTCTTAAAAAAAGTTGTACAAGAGTGAGTTGTAAAATGTCAGACTTTAAAGTCTCAAAGACACGCGTTCCCTCCGACTAAGTGGACTGGGTGGACAAGGAAAACGTTTGTCAGGCAATTACAGTTCTTAGCGCGGAAACATGGTACAAAGGTACCTAAAAGGACGGCATAAAATTGTCGATAAGGTCCATATCGTCCACTAAGTCCACTTATGTCCACGAAGAGTTGTGTACAGGATAGGCATTACAAGCAGCACCAACGGCACCTGCACGATTAGGCCAGAGATAATAGCTATGGCCAGTGGCTGGTGCATTTCGGATCCGTGTCCCAATGCCAACGCTAACGGCAGTAACGTCAAGATTGTGGCGACCGTTGTCATGACGATAGGCCGCAAGCGTTTTCTTCCCGCTTGTTCAATGGCATTGGACTGGTTCTGCAGCTGCTGGTATTCCGAAAAGTAGAAGATGGCGACCTCTGTCATGATTCCTAGGATCATGGTCAATCCCATCATCGAGGAAATATTGAGCTCAGTGCCGGTGATCCACAGTCCTATGAAAACTGCAGGCAGGGCTAGCAATGGCATGAGGATGATCGAAACGGCAATGAGAAAATCCTCAAATAAAAATAGAAGCAGCAAGAACACCAAAGCAATAGCTCCAACAAACACTTGCAGAAGTCCTCTGAAGGCAATTTGCTGCTGTTCATACAAACCACCAAGTTCGTAGGTGACATTCTGCTTGGCCATCATGGCCTTAATATCGCTTATAGCAGAACCGAGGTCTCGTCCGTTGAGGCGCGCTGTGACAGCAATCATAGGTCTTAGGTTGTTTCTGGTGATCTGAGGAAGCCCTGGAACCTTCTGTATAGTTGCTACGCGAGACAGTGGGAATAGATAGCCATTGGGTGATCTTATTTGAAGATTTTTGAGGCTTCGTTCATTCGTTCTGAACTCGGCATCGGCCCACAGTCTGACTCCGGTAAGTTTGTAGGACCCTTGCAGATTTGTTGTCACCACCCCGTCCATGTAGGTATTTAGCGTAGTGATCAGAGACGTTGCATCCATACCTTCGAGGGCTATCTTTGCGTGGTCGATAAGTATCTCAATGGAATCGCCGGAGGGATTAATGCTGTCACGAACATCTACAACGCCAGAAATACTACTCAAACCTTCTACAATGGCTAGCGAAGAAGTTTGTAGCTTTGTGGCGTCGTCTCCGTAGATTTTAATTTCGATCGGTTGTGGCACACCGATTAGATCGCCGATCATATCTTCCATGAGCTGCACGAGCTCAATATCCAAACCAGGAACCTGGTTTTCTACTGTTTCTCGAACCTCTTGCATGATCTCTTCGATATGTCGGCGTGGGAACCCTTTTAGTCGAATGAAGAGGTCACCTTCGTCGGCCTCAGTCAATCCGCCACCTAGCTGGGCTCCGGTTCGACGCGTGTAGGTATCCAATTCGGGAATCTTCTGAATGATCTCCTCAACCTGCATGACGAGTCGATCTGTTTCCGAAAGAGCGGTGCCGGCTTTTGATTTGTAGTCTAGGACAAATCCGCCTTCATCCAGTTTAGGCATAAATCCGCTGCCAACATTGTAGTAGGCAAGTAAGCCAATAAACAGAATCGGAATAATGCCAACCAGAAGGAGCGTAGGGGTTCTGAGGAAGGTTCGTAACCGCAGGCTGTAAGAATCTTGTATTTTCCTGAATATTGGCTGGTCTTCTTGTTCAGCGTCAGTGTCTTTTAATAGCATGCTGGCCAATAGCGGTACGGCCAGCCATGTCGCTAGAAAAGAGACTAATAGCCCTGAGCTAATGACCAAAGCTAACGTTTTGAAGAAGGCTCCTGTTACACCGCTTAATGCCATCAATGGCAAAAAGATGATGATAGTTGCCGCGCTGGACCCCAACAACGAAGGAAAGACCTCCCTGGCAGAGCCCCAGATGCTCTCTCGCTTTCCTTTTAGCTTACGCATTATGTATTCGCTCATGACGATTACATCGTCGATCATTAAGCCTACGCCGGTTGCTAAGCCTCCGAGAGACATAACGTTAAAGCTCACATCGAGCAGATACATCGCCACAACTGTCACTAGCAGTGAGATGGGTATGATAATGGCGACGATGATAGCTAGGCGTAGATTGCGCAGTGAAAAGAGGAGTACTGCAGCTGCAAAGACCACACCGATTACTAAAGCTTCTAGCACACTGGTGGCCGATTGCTGCACCAATTCACTTTGGTCATACCAAGTCGAAAGGGTGACTCCGTCCGGAAGGTTGGTACGGAAAGAGACCAGTTTGTCGCGAATATCATGGGCGATTTGTATGCTATTGCTCCCCGGTTGTTGCATAATCTGAACAATTACTGCGTCGTGCCCATCGGCGGTGACGCGTTGCCACCCTGGTATAGTTGCTGACTCTACCTTTGCTATATCTTGCAGAGGGATAACAGAGCCGTTACTTATTTTGATGGGTAGCTGATTTAGTTGCTTAATATTCTGCAGCTTGGCATCTACCACGACCAAGTTTAGTTGGTAGTTGCCTTCGAGCTTACCCACGGCGTCGATCTGATTGCTACTGGTTAGTGCGGCAGAGAGGTCTGCAAGAGTGATTCCTAGGGCATCTAGTTTTGCTGGATCGATAGACACTTGGTATTCATCAGTATCTCCCCCAACGATCTCTACATCGGCAACGCCGTTTACACCAAATAGCAGCGGTAACATTTGGTAGCGGGCGATGTCGTATAGATCAACTAGCGAAGTCTTTTCAGAGACCATGCTATAGCCGAGGATTGGGAAACTCGTGGGGTCCATTCTCCTAACGGTTAGCTGTAGGTCACTAGGCAACGTGGAGGCAATTTGTGCAATGACAGCATTGATCTGCAAGGTCGCCTGATCCATGTTTGTGTTCCAGTCGAAGAAGATATTCACATCAGCTTTGCCACGGCTTGTGGTTGAGCGGACGTTTCGAACTCCTGGAACACGTCGAACGACTTCTTCGACGGGTATGGTCAATTCCATGGCTGTGCGTTCCGTAGGCCTCGGGGATGTTTCCATGGAGACCATGATTCGTGGGAAGTCGACCGCTGGAAAAAGAGTTACAGGGAGGCGTATAGCAATGAATAATCCCAACGCTGCCAACATGAGAAGCAGGAAGAGAAATGAGCGATAATGAGTCTTCAAGCCTTCTAGGGACATCATCTTCTTTCCCGTAAGTGCATGCCATTAGCTAGTTCATAGTTTCCTAGTACTACTACTGGTTTATCGACATCGAAGGCGCCGCTAATGAGCACTTCATCTTTGTCGGTAATTCCTTCTCTAACAGATACTCGGGTGGCAATGCCGTCAATCGCTTGAAAGATATAGGTTCCCTCTTGATCCTCCAGTACAGCGGTTTCATTGACCGCCCAGCCTTCCTTGTGGGAGAGTTCGATCGTGCCTCGCACGCGTAAGCCGGGCAACCAATGGTTTGGCAGAGCAACGACAACATCGATCAGGCGAGAGTCAGGATTGATACGTCCGCTTACACTTGTTACGGTTGCCTCAACAGAGTCGTTGGCATTGAATAATGATGTGAGCTTGACAGCCATGCCCTCTTCAATATCTATTCCGGGTTCGATCTGTAAGCGAGCTTGTAAGTCGCCATTGCAGGCGAACTGAAGAACGTTGGTTCCTGGCGCGACAAAGTCTCCTTGGCTACCTGTGACACTGATCACTAGGCCATCACACGGGGCTTTGATGCGCATGGTGGGTTCATTACTGCCAATGCCCTCATTAACCTGAACTCTTGCTTGCGCATCCATCAATGTTTTCTGGGCGGTAGCATACTGCGCTTGCGTTGCTAGCTTTAGTTTAAGCAGCTTTTCAGTACGTTCTAGATCCTGTTCTGCTAGGTCCGCAGCAATTTTGTCTTGGTAATAACTAGCTAGATCGTTGGGGTCGACTTCAAATTTGACCAGCGGCTCGCCTTTACTGACCCTTTGGCCTGGAACGACATAGAGTTTGGCTATTCGGCCGCTACGCTTAAAGTTGATGTTTGATATTCCGGTAGAGGCAACTTCCACCGTCCCGTAGACGACAATAGTATGTGTCAGCGATTTTTTGACTAGCGGTTCAGTAACAACCAGAGCCGAGACCGGTGATTCGGCTGCGTTGAGACATCCGATACATAGAAGCGACGCCAAAATTATTCTTCGCATGTGCACTCCTCGATTCCAACAAAGTGGCAACCTATTAATGTTTGTATAGCTATTCGGCGTTCTAGCAGTGCTTGTAGGGTGGTCCACTCCTCAATCTGCTTATTGTAGAAAGCAACTTGAAGGCCTACATAGGTGGGGAGATCGACATCGCCTTGTTCAAAGGCTTCGGAAACATTTAGTGCAAACTCGCCTATCTTCTTAACGCCAGCTTGTACGACGTCTAGTTGTGCTTGCACGATTGCTTCTTCGGCAAATAAGTTTTGAACTTCACTATAAGCGCTATTTAAGCGTGATTGATACTCATCGTAGAGTTTTCGTCTTGTTGCAGATTCAATTGCTATGGCACCCTGATTTCGATTAAAAATTGGCAGATCAATGGTCAAGGCATAGCCTAGAGAGTAAATAGCACTATTGTCCCTAGCGGTGTTCCCTAGCAGGTTAAGGGCGGGAAACTGGCCTAAAATAGCTTGGCGAACACGCCATTCCTGAGCTTGATAGCCGGCTCTCAGGGCCAGGATGTCTGCACGGCAATGGAGGACATGCAGGATATCACTGGGAGAGGGACGGCTGGTCATGGGAGCGGTTATGATATTGTCTTTAAGCTGTAGAACCACTTCTGGATCAAGCCCTAATAGATCGTTCAACGATTGTTTGTCGTTCAGTAACTGTAGTTCAAGATCATGAATCTGGTGACTGTTGTCCTGTAGTGTTGTGAGGTACAATAGATTAATGTCAGAGGACAGAGCACGCTCCAGAACGGCTTGTAGGCCGGCTTCATATTGCGATAGAAGTAGTTCTCGGATTTTGCGCAGAAGTGCCAGCTGCTTGGTGCGCTCGAGGATTTGCACGTAAAGTAGGCGAGCCTGTGACATGATCTGCCATTCTTGCCAAGCCAATGTTAGGCAGACCTTATTGCGGTCATGCACCGCGATCTTGCGGTTGCCTGGCGTTAGGAAAAGTGCCTTGAAGTCATAACCAACGCCAATATAGTGTGCCATGGTCACTTCTGTATCTAGTGGGAAGTTCTGTGGGAAATCTTGAGTGATGAGTAATTGAGGATCAGGAATTAGGCCAGCAGATAGCACCTGAGCATCTGCTACACCAATATCATCTCTAGCTAAAATCAGGGAGGGATTGTTCAGAACAGCTAGTTGGCTGATATCGTGAATATCTAGTTCTGTAGGTACTTGACATTCGCCTTGTACAAGGTCGGCAAGGGTGATTTCTTGGCTCAGCTCTTCAGAATAGTATTGTTTGCAAGCAGTGAGCGGCATAAGAAAACAAATGCAAAGTGATAGGCTAAAACATCGTCTCATCAGCCCCTGATAGCATATATGCGGTATTTTATAGGATTTTTTTTACCACAGAGATCACTGAGATAGGAGAGAATAATTTTTCCTCTCTGTGATCTCTGTGGTAAAAAATAAATTCTACAATCTTGCGAGCCTCAGGCTATTCAAAATGACAAGAACGGTGATGCCAACATCGGCAAAAATTGCTAGAGCCAGATTACTGAGACCCACTAATGCAAGAGATATAAAAACGAATTTTACCGATATTGCCAGCAGTGTATTGGCTTTAATAATTTGTATGGTCTTTCTACCTAACTTGACTAAGGAAGGGAGGCGATTCAAATGCTCATGAAGCATGATGATAGACGCTGCATCTATTGCCGTATCGCTCCCCAACTCGCTCATGGTAATACCGACACTGGATAGGGCTAGGGCTGGGGCATCATTAATCCCATCACCGATCATGGCTACGGAGGTATACCTAGCTAGCAGTTCCTCGATGGCTGATGCCTTATCTTGCGGCAGTTGGTTAGCCTTTACTTCTTTGATTCCGACGACTTTAGCCACAGCCATAGCTGCGCTGGTATTATCACCAGTCAGCATCACAGGATGAATATTGAGCTGCTTGATTTGCTCGACGATTTCAGAGGATTCAGGGCGAATTTCATCGGTGAGGCCAATGATGCCTTCCACACCCTTGTTTGTGCACACCACAATAACTGTTTTCCCATCTTTTTGAAGGGTCTCAATTTTTTCTCTGACTTCGGCAGGAACAGCATGTTCTTCCAAAATGAACTCTAGTTTTCCTATGCAGTGATGCATTTCGTCGCAAACTAGGCAGTCTGCTTTTGCTCCTTTGCCGACCTTAACTTGGAAGTTTTTTATGGAGTGAGGTGTCAAACTATCGTTTTTTGCAGCTTGTGTAATGCTTTTCGCTAGTGGATGTTCTGATTGGCTTTCTATCCCTGCGGCGCAGCTCAGAAGGTGTTCTTTGGTGGTGTTGCCAAATGGTATGATGTCTGTGACGATTGGGTTTCCGAAAGTAAGTGTTCTTGTTTTGTCGATAGCGATAGCTTGAATATTTCCGATGGCCTCGAGATATCGCCCACCTTTGATTAGAATGCCCTTGCTAGCAGCATTGCCGATGGCAGAGTAGATGGAAACGGGCGTTGAAATGACAAGAGCGCAGGGACAGGCGATGACTAGCAGTGTTAGGGCATCTGCTAGGTTTTTTTGAAAAGGCACATCGAAGAAAATTGGAGGAATAGCTGTCCACAGCAAGGCTAGCAGAATAACTGACGGGGTATAATAGGCTGAAAATTTTTCTATGAATTTTTGCGTTTCAGCTTTTGATTGGTGCGCTTTGAATGTAATCTCTTCAATTTTTGCTACGGTGGAGTCCTTTGCGAGCTTGTCTACTCTAAGTTCTATGTATCCTTGCTTGTTCAGCGTTCCAGCGAAGACGCTATCTCCAACCATCTTATCCTTGGGAATTGGTTCTCCTGTTATGGGGGATTCGTCAATGGCTGTTGAGCCGAATGTCACCTGTCCATCCAGCGGGATCATTTCGCCAGGTTTAATCAGAACAATGTCGCCAACTTTAACCTCGCTGAGTGGAATGGCGATTTCGCTGCCCTTGATAAAAACGTCTTTAGGCATTTGATCGACAAGGCTACTTAAAGAGGATTTGCTTCGTTCAATTCCCATGTCCTCAAGTTTCTCAGCTAAGTTATACAGGACAATAACGATGGCCGCTTCCTCATATTTCCCGAGGTAAAAGGCTCCAATGACGGCGAGGAGCATCAGTAGATTGATGCTTTTGAAATTGAGAGTAATAAGCGCTCGAAATCCCTCGAGAATTGTCTGATATCCAACCGCAATAATAATGCTCAGGAATAGCGGGAAGGCGATATGTGGTGGTAGGTTCCTACCGGATAAGGATAGAAACTCAAAGATTGCGACAAAGGCTAAGGAACATATCAGCCACAGAAATTTTCTATCTTTGAACATTTCATGTCTCTAGGTTTTTAATGGAGAAGAGTTTGTATAAGGCAGGCAGAACCATTAGTGTAAGCAAGGTGGCACTGATTAATCCGCCGATTACTACAGTTGCTAGGGGCTTTTGCACCTCTGCCCCTGTTCCAGAGGCTAGGGCCATTGGCACGAACCCTAAGGAGGCCACTAGAGCTGTCATTAGCACTGGTCTTAAACGTGTTAAAGCGCCTGTTTTAATGGAGTTTTCTAGCTCACCGGTTTTAGCAAATAATTGATTGATGAAGCTTATCAAGACAATGCCATTCAAAACTGCTATGCCCGATAATGCGATGAACCCAACAGCGGCGGAGATAGAAAATGGCATATCGCGAAGCCACAGAGAGATAATTCCCCCCGTTAACGCTAGGGGAACACCGCTAAATACCAGCAGGGCATACCTGGCCGAATTGAACGCTGCATAAAGTAGCAGGAAAATCAGTCCCAAACAAATTGGAACTACAATGAGAAGCCGTTTTCGAGCAGACATTAGGTTCTCGAACTGTCCACCCCATTCTAACCAGCTACCATCTGAAATAGTAATTTGTTGTATTTCTTTCTTGGCTTCTTCTACATAAGACCCTAGGTCGCGGTTTCGAATATTTGCTTGAACGGCAATGAACCTCTTGCCATTTTCCCTTCGTATTTCATTTAGCCCTTCTGTTGCCTTTAAGGTAGCTATCTCATCTAATGGAACATGCGGGTAGTGTGCTTGTTTAGGACCTTGAGGCAACGGGATGGGTAGATTTCCTATGGCTGCGATATCTTCTCTCTGGCTTTCGGGGAGTCTTACGATGATGTCAAAACGTCTATCGCCTTCGAATAGTTGTCCCGCCTTGCCACCTCCTGTGGCAATGGCTAACACATCTAAGGCATCCGACACATTAATGCCTAAACGACTGGCGGCCTCTCGATCTATTTGAACGTCAAGGACCGGCAGGCCCTGTGTTTGTGCTATTTTAACATCTGCGGAGCCAGGGATTTTTCTTAGCACTTTAGCGATAGCTTCCGCATTTTTTTGCATCTCATCAAAGTCATCGCCATAAATCTTCACCGCTAAGTCGCTTCTGACGCCAGAGATCAGTTCATTAAATCGCATCTCTATAGGTTGTGTGAACTCGTAGTTATTTCCTGGGACCTTATTTACTTTGGCCTGGATTTGTTCGATTAGCTCAGTCTTGCTCATAGAAGGATCAGGCCACTCATCCTGTGGTTTTAGGATGATAAAGGTGTCTGACACGTTCGGTGGCATTGGATCGGAAGCCATTTCGGCTGTCCCTGTTTTAGAGTAGATGTAGTCTACTTGAGGAAAGGTCTTAATGACCCTTTCGATGAGCTTTTGCATTTCTGTGGATTGAGTGAGCGAGGTGCTGGGAATTCGCATCGCGTGCATGGCGATATCTTTTTCATCCAAGGTTGGAACAAACTCCTGCCCAAGGTTATAGAAGACTACCAGTGAAAGAAGGCATAGAGCCGCACCAGAGGCAACGGTAGCTTTTGGCCATTCTAGGCATCTATCCAATATTGGACTGTAGGCCCCTTTGGTATAAGCGATGATCTTATTTTCCCTATCATGAGCATGCCCTTTAACAAAAACAGCGATCATGGCAGGAACAAAGGTAAGAGAGAGGATGAAGGCTGCCGTAAGAGCGATGATGACGGTAAGGGCCATTGGATGAAACATTTTGCCTTCAACACCGGTCAAAGTCAAAATTGGGATATAGACAGTGATAATGATCGCTTGTCCAAAGACAGTAGGTTGAATCATCTCTTTAGTGGCTATCAAGAGTTCATTGAGCCTTTCATTGAGCTGTAGAGGCCTTCCTACTTCGTGTTGCTTCAAGCCTAAACGTCTTAGGCAGTTTTCTGTAATGATCACCGCGCCATCGACGATTAGACCAAAGTCTATGGCTCCTAAGCTCATTAGGTTTCCGCTGATGCCAAAGTTAGCCATGCCGGTGGCGGTTATTAGCATAGAAAGGGGAATCACCAGGGCAGTAATGAGCGCGGCTTTAACCTGTCCCAGGAATAGAAACAAGATGGCGATAACGAGGATTGCTCCTTCCGCTAGGTTCTTGGTAACTGTGGCGATGGTTGCGTTTACCAGCTTTGTTCGGTTAAGAACGGGTGTTGCCTCGATATCAGGGGGTAGTGTGTTGTTTATTTCCTGAACTTTCTTATCAACAGCTTGCGCTACAGTTCGGCTATTGGCGCCAATTAGCATTAAAGCGGTACCTACGACAGCTTCGTGGCCATCTTTGCTTGCGCTTCCTGTACGCATTTCCTTGCCGATGCCAACTTGCGCAATATCCCGGATGCGTATGGGGATGCCTTCTCTGGTAGCTACTACAATGGTTTCGATTTTACTAGGACTGTCTACCTTCTCATCTGACTTAATGAGTAACGATTCACCTTTTTTTTCTATGTATCCTGGGCCCACGCTGACGCTGTTTTTCTTTAAGGACGAAACGATATCTTCAAAACTTAAGCCCAGAGCAATCATTCTCTCCAGATTGGGTTCTACATGGTACTGCTTGGTGTAGCCACCGATGGAATCGATGCCTGCAACCCCTTGGATACCTTTTAGCTGCGGTTTAACTATCCAATCTTGAACGGTTCGCAGATACGAAGCTTTTTCAACATCAGTGGTGAGTTTCTGGCCTTCAGGTGTTAGATAGATAGCGCCCTGTTGCCATCCTGGAGTCCCTTCTTTGATATGGGCACCTAGACCACCTGGATGTTTGTAGTCTACTGTCCACATGTAAACTTCACCTAGGCCGGTGGATATGGCCCCCATTTTTGGCTCCGCACCATCGGGCAGGCTATCCTTGACCTCATTCAGACGCTCATTTACCTGCTGTCTGGCGAAGTAAACATTTACATCGTCGTCAAAAATAGCTGTAACCTGGGAAAAACCATTGCGCGAGAGGGATCGTGTCATCTGCAGGCCTGGAATACCTGCCAACGCTGTTTCGATGACATATGTCACTTGTTTTTCCATCTGAATGGGTGACAAGCCCGGTAGTACTGTGTTGATTTGCACTTGATTGTTAGTGATGTCTGGAACAGCATCAATTGGTAGTTTAACAAACGAGTAGACTCCATAAGCAGCGCAGATTAGCGTAAGGAAGATCACTGCCAGGGGATTATGGAGAGAGTAGCGCAAGATTCTTTCTATCATTAGTGAGAATGCTCCGCTTCGCCTTTGCCCAATTCGGCCTTTAGCAAAAAGGTATTGGTGACAGCAAATTCTTCACCCAAGTTTAAGCCGGCTAGGATTTCAGCATTTTCATTATCGGTTCTGCCAACCGTAACAGCTCGCTTTTGAAAGCCCTCAGGAGTTTTAACAAAGACAACGCTTTCTCCATCGATTTCTTGGATCGAGTCTTTTGGAATAACGATGGAAGCTTCGATATTCTCGGTATCAATACTGACTTGAACAAATGTACCGGGCAGCCAATCGCGGTTTGGATTTGCTATCTCTGCCACTGCCTCAGAGGTGATGGTTTCGTCTTCTACAATAGGGCTGACATAAATGATCTTTGCCTCTGTTTCCTTGCCACTGACGGGTAATTTAACCGAAACGGTCTGACCTTTTTTCACTTTTAGAATATCCTTAGGGTAGATGCCGATTTGGACCCATACCTTGCTTAGATTTGCTACCTCGTAAATGGTTGTCGTATCTTCCACGAACTCACCCTTGGTGATATGGCGGCTGATGATCACGCCATCGATAGGAGCGCGAACTTCATAGAGCCGCAGATTCGGCTGCTCCTGGTCGGATAGAGTCTTTATTTCGGTTTCATCAATGCCAAACGCTTGCAACTTTTGTGCTCCTAGCTGCACATTGATTTTTGCTTCTTGGTAGGCAGATTTGGCGCTAAGATAGTCTTGTTTGGCTGAAATCTGTTTTTCGAATAGATTTTTTTCTCTGTCTAGAAGTGATTTCGCTAGCTTTTCTCTTTCTACAGAGGCTAGAAAATTTGCTTTAATTTCTGCCATTTCGCGACTTTCAATAATCGCTAAAATATCGCCTTGTTTAACCTCGTCACCAACGTTTTTCCTCGCTTCCTTGGCGACTCCAGAAACTTTGGGCAGGATATGCGCCAGCTGATCTGGTTGCAGAGTGATCTTTCCTCTTGTCGATACGACGATTGATAAAGTGCCTGGCTGCGCCTCTTGGAGCTTGATATCAAGCATCGACATTTGATCCGTAGACATCGCTATGAGATTGTCCTCATCATGTTCATGCTCTTCGAGGTCATGGATTTCAGCCTCCGCCACCTTTGGCGGACTCGGCCTAAACGCCCAAAATGCCAACCCGCCTATAAGAAGCAGCGTGGAGAACACAATCATCTTTCTCATAGAATCTCGCTTTGGCTATTAAGGTATTTAATGTCGGCCATACTTTTGTGGTAATTAACCAAGGTCTGGATGTAGCGCCCCCTTACATCAAACAAAGTTCTCTGGGAGTCAAGGACATCAAGATATTCAAACTTTCCCTCTTTATACCCTTCGCTGGCGAGATCAAAGGACTGTGTAGCGTTCTTTAGTACGGATGTTTTTAGCTGCTCGGCTTCCCTATAAGCCCTAATCAAGTCTCTGTATGCTGCTGAGAGTCTATTTTTAAGAACAAGCTGAAGGTTTTGGAATTGATCCTGCATCTTTTGTGATTCAAAGCGCGCTTTCTGAATATTCCCCTGATTTTGGTTGAAAATGGGAATGGGAATAGATGCGCCGAGGATCATACCTTTGTTGCCAGTCTCTCGAAGCGTTTTATAGCCTACAGCTACTGTCACATCTGGCACCGATCCGGCTCTTTCCAAGTTTAAATTTTGTTGTGAGCTAAGGTACTCGAAATGAGATCTAAGCAGCTCAGGATTATTTTCTAATGTGCAGAAACACTCTTCCAAAGATTCTGGAGCAGCTAGCTCATAAAACCAATAATCCACTTCGTTGAAGTCTGGGCATGAACAACCCCAGAAAGCAGATAGGCGTTCTTTAGCTTTGGCGAAGTCAGTCACTGCTGCATTGTAGCTAATTCTAGCAGTCCACAAGGCGATTTCAGCTTTGTTTTGCTGAATGAGCGAGATTCTGCCCGCTTCAAGCTTAGCTGATACAGTCTTATATACTTCGTCAGCTATCTTAGCCTGTTCGTCAGCCAGTTTTACTTGCTCCTGAAGACCTGCTACTTCTGCAAATGCCTTTGAAAGCCTATTTAACACCATGGTCTTCTGTGCGGCGTAACCGGCCTGAGCGGCAAAGAGTTGGTAGGTTGCTGCGTTTGAGCGGTAGCTCCGTTTTCCACCTAGCTCAATGAGTTGACCTATTTCGTAACGTGATTCAGCTGATTCCCATCCTTGCCATTCTCTGTTGCCAAAGACGTTTTCAACGCTCCAAGCAGCTGTGGGGTTTGGAAGACGTTTGCTCTGTTGTCTGGCACCGGCCCGTTCGCCTATTTCGTCGTTGGAGATATGTAGCAGGGGGGATTGACAAAACGTTCTTTGTACAGCCTCCTCAAAAGTGAGAACTTCCTGCGCTGATAGAGAAGAGCAGGCCAAAAGGGCTAGGAAAATAAGTGTTTTTTGCATGAAAGGCATTTCTACGTATCTAGCACACTTGAGTATTTTGTGACCTCTGTTATGGACCTTATAGACCTTATGGACACATTTTCTCGTCCATAAGGTCTTTAAGGTCCATATCGTCCATAAGGTCCATCTATTTCGATTGTCGTTGGATGAATTGGCGGGCATAGTCCAGCGCTTGTGAGCTTGCTTCTATGTTTGATGGCTCTTTGGCGAATTTGACCCTATCAGCATAGCTCAGGAAATTGACCAAGGTCTGACGCGTTTCTGCATCAAATGGCGCTTTGGTAGACATCTGAGCCATGAACTCTTCTGTAGTCATTTCATTCGCAGGGACATGGTACTGCTTTTCGATGTATTGGCGCAGAACCTTGCTCAAGGAAACATAGAAGTTATCGAAATCTTCCTTGGGATTAAGTGCGTTTAACTCAGTGTTTGCGACTTCTAATGGCGTTGGTGGTGGTTTGGGCTTGTTGGCGATCTTCCACAGTTTCATAGCGGCCCAGCCTAGCCCCATCATAACAGCCAGTAGAAGTGGATACATAATCACGTAGTGCCAGGGAAAAGATCTGTCGACAAAGGTGTGACGATTGATTTCTGGTTGTTCAATGGCTTGCCGCGCAATCTCTTTTTGGTTTTCCGAATCAATTTCTAAAATGGGTTTGTTTTCCAACGGAAGAACAGCAGCTACCGGCAGTGGAACAGTGTCGTCGGGTTCTTTAATTGTTACCTGAACCGGCTCCGAGAGTATGAGTGAATTAGATTTTCCAGGGTCGTCGGCTATTAGCGTAATATCGCGAAACGTCAAGTAGTGCACGCCGGTGAGGAGAGGCTCCAAAACATAGCTGAATTCTAGCTTATCTCCATTTTTTTTGGACTGTTGCGAGACCAGTTTAAAAGACTGCAAAGGCACTTCGCCATAGTTGACGAGGTGCTCCTCCAGAGCTTTCTCATCGACGTGGTAACCTGCAGGAACCTCGAACGATAATTTCACGGTTACAGTGTTTGTCAGTTTAGCAGTTGAAGGCGATACAGTAGGTGTCACTGCACTCACGGCGCTGAAGATGCTTACGAAAGCGGCTATTAATACCTTAGCGAGCACGTTGTCGCCTCCGCGAATGAAAGAACTTCTGTATGGTGTGAGCGTAATCTTCATCGCTGCGAATGTCGATAAAGCCAACGCCGAGGCGCTTCATAATACGTTCTTGTTTGACCGTTCTAGTTTCAATGCGATCACTAAAATACTTTTGTGTGGTGGGATCAGAGGTATCTACAAGAAGTTCGCGATCTGTCTCGAGGTCACGTAATTTGAGCAGACGAAGCGATGGAAGCTTGATCTCGTTGGGATCCCTAACGCGAACAGCAATCATGTCGAAGCGCTTGGCAGCTACCCTTAAGGTATGCTGAAAGCCGAGAGAGAGAAAATCACTGATCAAGAAGCAGATGCAAGACCTGCGTTGCACACGCCCCAAGAACGCCAATGCATTGCGAATATTCGTCCCTCGGTGGCGAGGCTGATAGGCTAGTAGTTCGCGGATGATGCGCAAGGCGTGCCTGACACCGCGCTTTGGAGGCAAGTAGAGCTCAATCTCGCTAGAAAAGAGGATAAGCCCAATACGGTCGTTGTTGTCATTGGCAGAGAATGATAGCAGAGCGCCTATTTCGGCCATTAAGGCATCTTTGGAGCGACGGTGGCTGCCAAAGAAAGAAGAAGCCGATACATCGACAACCAGCATGACCGTTAGCTCACGCTCTTCCTGAAAGCGTTTAATGTATGGCATGCCGCTGCGTGCGGTGACGTTCCAATCAATACTGCGTACATCGTCTCCAGGCTCGTAGGCACGTACTTCAGCGAACTCCATGCCCTGGCCTTTGAAGGCAGAGCGGTAAGCGCCCGCTAGAAGCGTATCCACAGCGCGTTTGGTGCGTAGTTGCACCCGACGCACCTCTTTCAACGCTTCACGTGAAAGTCCATTGGACTTAGCCATATTGTTTTCCTATGGCACTGCAATGGTATCTAGAATGCGATCGATGACATCATCGACATCCAACTCTTCCGCTTCAGCCTCGTAGGACAAACGTACACGGTGCCGCAGAACGTCAGCGCAGATGCTCTTGATGTCGTGAGGTGTGACATACCCACGACCCGCCAAGAACGCGCTAGCTTGACCGCATAGCTTTAGTGCCATGCTAGCTCGAGGCGATGCTCCAAATTCCAAAAGCCCCTCGATCGGCACCCCGAATTCTGCGGGGTCGCGTGTACTGAAGACAATATTGAGGATGTAGTCGACAATCTTGTCATCGACATAGATCTGGTTAACGATCTGGCGTGCCTTAAGGATATCCTCAGGGGATAAAACAGGAGTTGCATCAGGAGTGACGCCTATGCGTGCCCAACGACGCAATATTTCCTTTTCCTCGCCCATGGTGGGATAGTCTAATTTGACCTTCATCATAAAGCGATCGGTTTGCGCTTCGGGCAAGGGATAGGTGCCTTCTTGCTCGATGGGGTTTTGTGTTGCCACTACAAGATAGGGGGTGCCTGTTTTGAATGTCTCCCCGCCGATGGTGACCTGTCGTTCTTGCATGACCTCTAGCAAGGCTGATTGAACCTTCCCGGGTGCGCGGTTAATTTCATCCGCCAGCACAATATTGGTAAAGAGTGGCCCCTTTTTGATGGTAAAGGTGCCTTCCTTAGGGTTGTAGATATTGGTGCCGATCAAGTCAGCAGGCAGCAGGTCCGGTGTAAATTGGATGCGCTTATGTTCGCAACTGGTGACTTTGGAAAGAGTAGTGATTGCTAGCGTTTTGGCTAGTCCTGGAACGCCTTCTAACAGCAAGTGGCCATCGGTTAAAAGTGCCATCATCATGCGGTCGAGAAGGTGCTCTTGACCTACTATGACCTTCGCCATCGCTTCCTTGGCGCGTAAAAGTGGTCCGTTAGAACGCTTCACCTCGTCGGTGATGTCTCGTACATCTGTCGCCATAGCATGCCTCCCTTGGAGAGTCGCTTATAGCATTTTTTCCATTTGAGTGGGCAAGACAATAGTAAAGGTGGTGCCAACACCGACGACGGAGTCGACGCTGATACGTCCGAAATGCTTCTCTATTACGTTTTCGACGATGGAAAGGCCTAGGCCTGAGCCGCCCATTTTGCGCGAGCGCGCCTTATCGACGGTATAGAAACGTCGGAATACATGTTCTAAATCGGCAGGTGGAATACCGATTCCCTTATCGACAACTTCAACTTTAACGTTATTGCCTTGGTGGCCAAGTATGACGGAAATCTGAGCTGGAGCATTAGAGTACTTGGCAGCATTTTCCATTAGGTTGGTTAGCGCCATTTCGAGTAGGTGAGGATCGCCCGTCACCGTCATCTCTGCCTCATCTGTTTTGATGATATTGATCTCGGCGGTGGGATGTGCATCTAGAACTAAATCGCGGCATCGCCAGGTCATCTCTTCGAGGTCGCAGTCGATGAGGTTTGTTTCGGACATATTTTCAATGTCAGAGAGGGTCAGTAAGTCTTTGATGAGACGCGTCATCTTAATGCAGCTATTCACAATCTTAGCTGTCACTTCCAGAACCGTGTCTTTTGGAAGGTCTGGATGTTCGTTCAGCATCTCGGCAAAGCCACGGATAACGGTAATAGGTGTTTTGAGCTCATGGGAAGCGTTTGCGACAAACTCTTTGCGCATCTCCAGCATGCGGTAGTGGCTGGACTGATCCTGAAGCACCAAGATAGCTCCGTCACGACGATTCGGTGCCGCTACGACATGGAGATAGGTTTTTCGACCATTATGCTTAACGGTGATCATCTCGGTGATGACTTGACGCTGCTGCTGGCAGCCAATTAGTAGGTTGGCAAAATGCGGTTGATCGAGGATGGCGAAATCTGCCCCGAGAATATTATGAGTGGCCGTAGAGTTCATTAGTCGTAACGCCATGTCATTGACATAGGTAATACGCATATTTCCATCGATAGCGATAACACCTTCGATTAGAGATTCCAGGATCGCTTCTTTCTCTTCCTTTTCGTAGGTAATGGTATCGATGTGCGTTTGAATTTTCGCCGACAGGCCGTTAAGAGTGTTGGCTAGGCGTGAAAAATCATCGGAAGAACGCGGATTTCGCAGCATAATTTCCGGAAGGTTCGGCGTTCGACCTTCCTGGTAGGGGGCAATGTCGGTAATGATCTGCTGGATCGGGCTTGTGAGGTGATGAATGATTAAGCCCATCATCAACGTAAATAGTAGCAGTACAAATGATGACAGAATTAGGAAGCCAAGCTCGAAGTCACGAGTAAGATCCGTCACATATTTATAAGGGAAAGCGCTACGCATGACGTAGGTTTTGCCGTGGAAATCGAACGCTGTGGCTAGATAGATATACTTTTGGCTTAAAATATCGCTGTAGTCTTCGTTGTAGCCGCTGCCTTTTTCGAATGCTTCTAGCACTTCAGGGTGGTCTACAACATACTCTTGAGTAAAGCGGGGTCCTAAAAGGCGCTTGGCGGCTGTATCGTAGAGGCTTTTGTGCTCGTTGGTAATAATACCAACTCGGAAGAAGATCTGCCCTTTCTGGTCTTTAACACGGCGAATAAGCTCAGCATTATTAGGTGCGGACTGTATCTTCGCGATGAGTTCTTCAGAGCGCATCTTCATCGAACGGTAAACAAGATTTTTTACCGTCTTCGCTGCAAAAGGGAACATTAAGGCGATAAACACCAAAAATACAACGAGATAACTAATGAAAATCTTCTGTCTAAAGCTCAGCATGCTACTATAGTATTATAATTCGCTATTTATTGGCTATTAGTTAGTTAGAGTGCTCTGAATCCAAGATAAGCGTGGGAAGGAGATTCAAACGCAAAGTAGCAGAGGCGAAAAGACGCAAGGAAGATGTTGAATATATTTCTCTAATATTCAGAACTTTAAGTAGTTCTTCCTTGTCTCTTGGCGCTTCTGCGACTTGCGTTTGAATCTCCTTCGCTTCGACAATTCTGACTTTCTAAAATTCTGCCGTTTACTACTGACCTTGTTGATAAGAGTCATAAATCTGGTCAGCTTGGTCCTGTGGAGTATTATCATCATCGATAATGACGGGTTGCTGCCCCTGTCCCCCTGCTCCGTTGACATTGATATTTGCATCTTGAGGTCTGCGAACACCATCTTTCCCATAAGGAACGCCATGGTGATCGTCATGGTGATATTGTCCCTGCCCATGGTGGTCGTCATGGTGATAACCTTGTCCATGTTGTTCATGGTGTTCGCGACTCTCAGATCTGTGCTGTCTTTGACCTTCATGCGCAGAGAGCGATGTAAACCCTGATAATAGCTGCCACCCCAAGGCGGCAGAAATTGCAAGAAAACGAATATAGGCGTACTGCTTCATCTTGTCCTCCTATAGTTCACTGCAATCTTAATTATGTTAATTAAAAACTTAATTGGCAATCAAATGCTGGAAGCAAATTTACCTATTCATGTTTTTATCTACAGAGATCTCCGAGAGAGGGAGATTTTGGGGAAAGTTTACGTTGTTTACCTTAACTTATTATCTTAAGGTCTTTGGGTCGTAGGGTTAGGTCTTCGTAGCCATCGTCAGTGACGACGATGGTGTCTTCGATTCGAACACCACCCAAGCTGGATAAGTAGACTCCGGGTTCGATGGTGATAACCATCCCAGCTTCCAAGACCGTATCTTTACTGGGAGTCTTGTTACGTAGTGTGGGGAATTCATGGACTTCTAACCCGATTCCGTGTCCTAGACTATGTGTAAATTTGTCGCCATAGCCTGCAGTGGTGATATGGTCGCGGGCAGCTTGATCGAGCTGGCCAACTGTGGCGCCGGGCTTGCAAATCTTGAGAGCAGCCTCTTGAGCTTCCTTAACGACATAATAAATTTTGCGCATTTCCTCAGAGGGTTCAGCACCAAAAAACACGACTCGGGTCATATCTGAGTGGTAGTCGTTAAGTGTGACGCCGATATCGATCAGGACAGTGTCGCCCTTTGCTAGTCTTTTTGAGCCAGCGCGGTAGTGGGGCTGAGAGCTGTTTGCTGCAAAGGCGATGATGGGATCAAAGGCGAGTTTTTTGCCTCCCTGTCGAAGCCAAAAAAGTTCTAGCTCTTTGGCTAGCTCAATTTCGCTGATACCTTCTTCTAGTAGATCACAGACCAGATCGTAACCTCTGGAGCCTAGCCTTGCTGCTTCCCGCAAAAGCTCCAGCTCGCATGAATCTTTGATGGTTCGCAGTTTTTTGACCGGATTATCAATGCCAGTGATTGTAATGGATAGCTTTTGAAGGTCTTCGGTGAGTTGTGAGAAGCGCTTATAAGTGGTGTCTTCTGAGCTGACAGCTAGCCGGCCAATGCCTGCAGTTTTCAATGTGCTTTCTAAAACTCCCTCTTCATATAAAACTACAGGGCAGGGGGATTTTGCCTGAGATGACTCGAAATAACGTCCATCGACGAGCAGCTGAGCACTGTTATCGGTGACCAACAACTTTCCGGCAGATAAATGCAGCTGTGTCAGGTAAAGAAGGCTTAGGCTATCCTCCAGCAAGAGAGCGTCGCATTTAAGGTCTTTGAGCTGTTCCTGAAGTCGTGACAAACGCGAATGCATGATTGGTCCTCTTTGCGTCTTAGCGCCTCAGCGCCTTTGCGTTGAAATTCCTTGCCCTATTTCAAAAACTGCTTAGCCAGATCTCTATCGCTTAGAGCTAATAGTGTTGGGTAGCCTTGCGGGCATTGCAGCGGAGAATCGCACTTAAAGAGCTCTTCGATCAAATGCTGGGCTTCCGGTAGATTAAGGTGACGTTTACGTCGTACTGCAAGGCGCGACGCGATTAGCGATAGGCGTTTTTCTTTTTCAAGGCTTCTGACCGAATCGGATGAAAATTGCCTCAATTGCTCAACAAGTTCTGATAGCAAGGTTGAGGCATCGGAGGCTTCTAGCTCCGCTGGAACAGCTCTGACTAAGAACGTATTTTGTCCGAACTCCTCAATCTCCAAACCCAGCGAGCGCAGTTGTGATGTGACTTCGCGGATGCATGCGGCCTCCACGGTAGAAAACTCGACGGTTAGAGGAATCAAAAGAGGTTGAATATGTGGCGAAGAATGATGCTGCAGGCGCTCAAACAAAATGCGGTGGTGGGCTGCTCTTTGATCCAGTAACAGAAGGGTGGCGTCTACGCCATTGAGCATATGCGTGCAGCTTGCGGGATCGAGGATAATATAACCGCGTATGACAGCCACTGCTCTAGGAGCGGCCACCTTGGTCGCAAAAAGGGTGTTGTTGGGCGCTGATGAGGTAAACGTGGGTTGTGGAATTTCTCTAATGATAAGTTCTGGTTCTGGTGGCGCCTCTTCCCACGGTAGTGGAGCTAGCAAAGGGGAAAGCGGTACGGGATTGGGTGCAAAGAAATTAACATCAGGCGCCGTTAGAGTATGAGCGCTTTGTTGCAGCGCCTTGCCGACGCCTCGTAGCATTAGTTCGCGGAAGAAATCATTTTGCCTAAGGCGCACTTCGCGCTTTTGTGGGTGCACATTGACATCGACAAAATCTCCAGGGACTGTGAGCTGAAGAGCAAATAATGGGTAGCGGTTGGTTGGCAACGCGGTGCCATAAGCCTCGCGAACCAAGTGTGCGATCAATGGTGATATGACGGCACGACCATTGATGAATAGGTGTTGTCCGGTGCGGTTGGGGCGAGAATAGATTGGTAATCCTACAAAGCCCTCTAGGCGGCATCCTTCATGCTCATGGCTGACCTTTGTGCACTGCTCAAAGAATTCGTTTCCTAAAACGGCGCGGACTCTTTCTGCTAAGTCCTCAGTCCCGCGTGTCTTTAAAAGAGATTCTTGATCAGAAATAAGTTCGAAGGTGATTTTTGGATAGGCTAAAGCGAGGTTGGATAATGTCTTAAGCACTTCGTTAGCATCATGTGCGGGGGACTTCTGAAACTTTCGGCGAGCGGGGACGTTAAAAAATAAATTTTTAACTTCTATGGTTGTTCCAGGCTGACGAACGGCGCTGCAGCAGGTAGATATTTTGCCGCCATCAACGATCACCATTGTGGCTTCTTCAGACGACGACTCAGACGGGCATGTAAGTAACGTAAATTTTGAAATAGCGGCGATGGTAGGGATGGCCTCTCCGCGGAATCCTAGGGTGCCTATTTGCTCCAAATCTTCTGCTTGGCGTATCTTTGAGGTGGCATGACGCTCTAGACATAGCAACGCATCGTCTTGGTGCATGCCATGGCCGTTATCCGTCACACGAATAAGCTGTCGACCTCCACCTTTGATTTCTACAAAGATTTCCGTGGAGCCAGCGTCGAGGCTATTCTCAACGAGCTCTTTAATCACCGACGCCGAGTTTTCTACAACCTCGCCGGCAGCGATCTTATTGATAGTGTCTTCTGTTAAAACGCGTATTCTTGCAGCCATGCACGTCATGATAGCATCTTTCCGTGTTTTTCCTAGGGAATTTGTGCTATACTGGCACGTATGAGTACAGCATTTGATAAAGCTTCCGGCATTGTCAAAAAACTGCGTGATGCTGGGCATGTTGCCTATTTCGCTGGCGGTTGGGTTCGTGATTATTTGTTGCAAAAGCCCTCGCCCGACATTGATATTGCCACCTCTGCACCGCCAGAGGATGTCATAGCCCTGTTTCGCCATACTGTCCAGGTGGGCGTTTCCTTTGGCGTGGTAATGGTTATTATTGACGAAGTGCCCTTTGAGGTAGCTACCTTCCGCAAGGATGGGCTTTACTTATATGGCAGGCGGCCCGAGGCTGTCGAGTATTCCAGCCCGGAAGAGGATGCCCAGCGGCGCGACTTCACCATTAATGGCATGTTTTACGATCCACTATCAAAACAAATATTTGACTTTGTAGGCGGACGTGAAGACCTCGAACGTGGCATCGTCAGAGCTATCGGAGATCCCCACGAGCGCTTCAAAGAAGATCGTTTGCGCATGATCCGTGGCGTCAGAATAATGTCCCGCTTCCATTTTGCCCTTGAGCGGTCGACCCGCGATGCTATTGCTAGTCATGCTAAAGCATTATTTCCCTCGGTTGCTATGGAGCGTGTGTGGCAAGAATTTTCCAAGATGGCGGAACACAGTGGCTTTGGTCGCGCCTTAGTGACCATGCAAGAGCTTGGGCTTCTACAGGTCATTTTTCCAAAGCTCACCGATGTGTCTTTGGAAGAGATTGTTCACCGTACACGCGTCTTAAAAGAGTTTCCTCATCCCTTTCCAGCTATTTTATGCTTGGCTCAGCTATTCCCTGATGCCCCAGCAGGATACCTTGAAGAGATATGTCGCTTTTTGAAGGCTCCCAATAAAGATGCTTTATTGGCGAAATGGTACGTCAAGGTTAAAAATGCTTGTCAGAGTGCTGTTAGCGAAGTTGACTGGATCTATTTATACGCAGACCAACGCACGGAATTATGTTTGCAAGCTTATGCCGCGGCATTGTCCAAAGATGAACGTCAGCTATTTGTTCAGCACCACCGCATCACCCAAACTGCTCAGGAAAGGTACATTGAGCGTTTACGCAATCGCAAACCAGTTATAACCTCGGGCCATTTGGAAGCAGAGGGCATACCCCCTGGAAAAGGAATGGGGTTATTATTGCGCGAAGCGGAAACGATTAGCATATCCGACAAAATTGACGAACCTAATGTGATCATGGAAAGACTTAAAACTAGTGAAAATTGGCCTAGAGGGGTGCTATGACGGAACGCGTCATCACAAGCCTTACACACCCCTTAGTGAAGCATTTTGTAAGCTTGCGCGAAAGCGCCTCTTACCGCGATGTGACTAACAGTTTGTTCATTCAGGGCCGCAAACTAATTACTGAACTTAATGCCACTAATAAGATAAAGGTTTTGCTGGTCGCTGATCCCACCTTAATACCCCCGGGAATTAATGCTCACGAAGTGCTCATTGGCAACGAGGCAATTTTGCAAAAGGTCTCAGGGGTGATCACGCCTGAAGGCGTTGTTGCCGAGATTGAAAAGCCCTCTTGGTCAAATTTAGAGGGAGCCGAGAAAGTTTTGGCGCTCGATGGTGTGAGCGATCCAGGAAATGTTGGAACCCTCCTTCGTACTGCTGCAGCATTTGGCTGGGATGGCGTCTACTTTCTGGAAGGCTGTTGCGATCCGTTCAACGACAAGGCTATTCGCTCTGCCATGGGGGCAACCTTCCGCATTCCGTTGGCTAAGGGAAACTGGACCGATTTGCAAAAGATGTCCTTAGAGCGACAATGGACCGCCCTGGTCGGGGATTTAGATGGCGTGCCGCTAGACCACGCTACTTGGAATCAAGGATTATTGTTAGTGCTTGGTAGTGAAGCGCATGGCGCTTCCCCCACAGCAAGAGGGTTCTGCACTGCAGTGACTATCCCAATGACTCAACAAATGGAATCATTGAACGTTGCTGTCGCAGGCGGTATCCTGATGTATGTATTAGGCAAAGGTTAATATGGCTAAAGAAGGAAAACGCTGGATTCGGTGCGACGTAGAGGATCAATACCTCGGCGAAAGACGCAAAGAGTCGCGTCAAGAACGCAAGCAGGTGATTGCTCGTGATCGCTCAAAATATAAGAAGACAGACTCGGATAAGCGTCAGGAATCCTTTGATGCTGAGGCGCTAGCTGCTGAAGGCCTTAAGCGCGGCAGAGCGATCTCAATTGTCCCTCAGGGCATAGTCGTCCACGAAAATGGCAACGAGTGGATGTGTGAGCTACGTGGCGTTTTAAAGAAAGAGAAGACGCAGCAGAAAAACCTCGTAGCTGTTGGTGACTACGTGTGGTTTGTGGAAAAAAGCCAAGGAGAAGGAGCTATTTCCGCTGTAGAGCCACGTAAGACGATTCTTTCTCGAGCTGATAACCTATCGAGACGCAAAGAGCAGATCATTGCCACCAACATCGACCAAGTTTTGATCACTGTTTCGGTTATTGATCCTCCGCTTAAGCCTCCTCTTATTGATCGCTATATCATTGCAGCCCGCAAGGGTGGCATGGACCCTGTTGTGGTGATTAATAAGGTCGACAAATTGGACGATAGTGACAATCCCCTCGTTCTTGCTGAGCGTGAGCTCTATGAAGAATGCTTGCAGGCATATGCTCAGGCTGAAATACCTGTCATTTGTGTTAGTGCTACCAACTTTGAAGGAATGGATAAGTTACGCGCCCAGATGAAAGACCGCTCCTCAGTATTTTCAGGGCAGTCCGGGGTGGGTAAGACATCGCTTATCAACGTCGTGACGGGACTGGACATGCGTGTAGCCGAAACAGTGGCTCGCACGCGTAAGGGCTCGCACACCACAACATCCGCTAGCTTAATTCCGTTAGAGCTCGGTGGATGGTGTGTGGATACCCCGGGGATCAAGAGCTTCGGCGTTTGGGATCTCGATATCGATGAGATTCAACAATATTTCGTTGAAATCTATAAGGTCGGCCGTGAATGCGCCTTTACTGACTGTACGCATAGTCATGAAACTGATTGTGCTGTAAAGCGTGCTGTGGAGGCGGGTGAGATATCTTTCATGCGCTTTATGTCCTATCAAGCCCTGGTACAAAGCGTTGAAGAAGGCCATACCCGACGCTAAGGAATTTTATTATTAGAGAGAAATGGTATTTTGCTAAAGCAAAATATCTTTCCTCTCTCCATCCTCCTCTGCGGTAAAAAATCCTAAGAATAGGCTTTTTTGATGGCTTTGAGCTTGGCTTCGATTTCACGACGCTGTTTGGGATCGATACGGTCAATATGCAATACACCATTCAAGTGATCATTTTCATGACAGAAGTTGGAAGCGCCTAGGCCTTCTAGCTCTAGCTCAAACGTATTGCCGTCTAGATCTTGTGCTTCTATACCCATTTTCATGGGGCGCTCAACATAGACATAGGTCTTAGGAATGGACATGCAACCCTCTTGCTCGTACTGCTTCTCACTGCTGTACCAAACAATCCTAGGGTTGATGTAGATGCGGTTAGGGCCAAATTGTGACGACCCATCGGGTTCCACTGTTGAAACAAATATAGTGACAAGCTGTCCAACCTGGTTAGCTGCTAACCCAATAGCTTTCATGCTATTCATTGTTTCAATCATGTCATAGGCTAATTGGCGAATTTCTGGCGTGATCTCCGTAATAGGAGCCGCTTTCATACGTAAAATTTTAGAACCGTAATAGTGTAATGGTAATTTCAAGATAGCCACTTTTTTCTAATTGTGATTACTTTTTTTCAATAATACTAGACTATTTTAGCCTTTTGGTCAACTTCAGCGAGAAGAAAAAAGGTGGTTTTTGTGGCGACCGCCATGCTATGTTTCGAATAAAAAATAGGTGCAAGCATATGTCATACATACGTTCGGTGAAAGCGGTTGAAATACTCGACTCTCGTGGAAATCCCACAGTTGAGGTGATGGTCACTACCGACAAGAATGTCTCAGCACGTGCTTCCGTGCCTTCTGGAGCTTCTACAGGAAGTAAGGAAGCTCTAGAATTACGCGACGGAGATCCAGCACGCTATGCTGGCAAGGGTGTTGAGCGCGCTGTCGCTCACGTTAACGGCCCGATCGCTCAAATCCTAGTGGGCGAGCATGTCTTCGATCAGCGTGGCCTGGACCTAGCCATGATACGTGCTGACGGCACTCCTAATAAGGAGCGCTTTGGCGCCAACGCTATTTTAGGCGCCTCGTTAGCCCTGGCTCGCGTAGGAGCGATTACCGCCGGCCTGCCCCTGTATCGCTACTTAGGAGGCTGTAACGCATATCGGCTTCCCTGCCCGATGATTAATATCATTAATGGTGGCGCCCATGCCGATAACTCCCTTGATTTTCAAGAGTTTATGATTCGACCCAAGAATGCTCCGACATTCCGCGAGGCTGTACGTTGGGGAGCAGAGATTTTTCATACGCTGAAAGGCATCCTAAAAAAAGCAGGTCATGTTACGGCTGTTGGCGATGAAGGTGGCTTTGCTCCAAACCTAGGTTCTAACGAAGAAGCCCTAGAGCTTATTATCCAAGCCATCGAAAAGGCAGGGTACCGTCCAGGCATCGATATCACGCTAGGTCTGGACTGCGCAGCAACAGAGTTCTATGACAAGGTTACGAGTCGTTATATAGAACGTACGAGCTCAGAACAAATTGACTACCTAGAGTCATTAATAGATCGCTTCCCAATTGACTCCATTGAAGATGGTCTCGATGAAAACGATTGGTCAGGCTGGAAAGAACTGACAGATCGTTTGGGGACCAGAGCTCAAATCGTTGGCGATGACCTCTTTGTAACGAATACGCAGTTTTTGCAGCGCGGTATTGATGAAGGGGTAGCTAATTCTATTCTCATAAAGGTTAATCAAATAGGTACGCTCACAGAAACCCTTGATACTGTGCAGCTTGCGCATATGAATGCCTACTCTACCATCATTTCTCACAGGTCAGGCGAAACAGAAGATAGCTTTATCGCTGATATCGCCGTGGCTACTAACTGTGGTCAGATAAAGACCGGCTCCCTCTCACGTACTGACCGCATCGCTAAATACAACCGCTTGCTTAATATAGAGGCTGGCCTAGATAAATTAGGTATCTATAGTGATAGTAATAAGGTTTAGTAAGTAATTATTTCCATCATTAATATCCGTTTTGCTAAAATAATAATAGGTCATGTCTGTTAAAGGGGTTGTGACATATGGAAAAGCAAACGGTAGCATTATTTGGTGAAGCAGAGAAAGGCGACTTTCAGACGATTTATCACTGCAAGAACCTGCAGCAGCTTTCGGACAATTTGGGACATCCTCCGCCCTATAGCAGGGGGATCTTCATGGCCATTCAGGCTTTGCTCTTTGACCGCGAACTAGTTTTTATACGTGTGAGGGACGAAGGTTATAGTTTCCAAGACTACTATAAAGGTCTGCGGTTGCTCACCAATTATGGTGTGGTTCGCCAACTTGCTGCCCTTGGCATGCCTGGCGTTGGTGACTCAAGTCTTGTGGAGGCAACTACAGCCATCTGCGCAATTTACGCCAGCGTACTTATTACAACAGAAGATGACCTCTATGATTATCTAACAACAGGCAATCAGCGCGCTGCGTAGGTTTCAAAGGGGTTTTCACAACAGTTCACAGGCTCGTTTTGGAGCGCGCTTTGTCCCCAGCGCTACCACGCCGAATACAAAAGCGCTCAGAAAAAACTAACGTCGAGAGCGGTCTAGACTGTGTCAACGAGCGCGAAATATTGGCGTACGCCTTCTGTAGAAGCCTGTAAGGTCTTTTTACCAGTCTTCCAATTCGCTGGACATACTTCGCCATTCAGCTCGTAATAATTAAGAGCGTCTATGATGCGTAGCGCTTCATCGACAGAGCGTCCCAATGGTAGATCATTGATCAACTGGTGCCTGACAATACCCAATTTGTCGATGAGGTACAGGCCGCGGAAGGCGATCCCTTCTTCAGGAACCAACACGCCATAGGCTTGTGAAATTGTTTTGTTCAGGTCGGAAACTAAAGGATATTCAATACCTTGGATTCCGCCTTGGTGCTTAGAGGTGTGCAGCCAAGCAAAGTGAGCATGCACGCTATCCACTGAGCATCCCACAACAACTGTGTTGCGTCTTTCAAACTCTTCAATGTGATCTTGGAAGGCATGTAGCTCTGTAGGGCACACAAATGTGAAATCTAAAGGATAAAAGAAGAACAGAACATTCTGGCCTCGGTATGACTTCAAACTGAAGTTGTCTACAATGCGTCCATCCACGACAGCTTTGGCTTCGAATTCTGGTGCTCTTCTTCCAACTAGTGTAGGCATACCTTCTCTCCCTTTTTAATTCTTAAACCGCAATTCTATCCCTAGGCGCGAAGGAAGTCAAACAGATATGGAGCAGGGGCATGGCAAGGCCAGATTAATGCGATCTTAACCTAGTTGAGTTACGATCGCGTAGTTTTTCCACTTAAGAGTAATGAAAGTTTATATGTCCTTTTCAAATTCTACTATTAACCGCGTCAGTGTAGAGAACGTTCTGCAAAAGCTAGACCTGATAAAGTCACCGATTGTACGTGATGTTGTGCTTTTCGTTAGCCTCTCCGCACTAATGGGCGTGGCAGCTTCGTACCATTTTGTGCAATGCAGTCTTAAGTCGATTCCTGTGGTGGTTAAGTTAGCCTTGTCATCAATTCCGTTAGAGATCGCGAAGAGGTCGGCTGAATATCTTGGAAACCCAACTCTAAAGGATCTACAGGATCACGCTAAGCATGGTTTCGAAGCCATAACTTTGGCGGTAGCCCCATTTGAAAAGCCTTCCTTGCCTAATAGCAAAGATAAGTGGATCGCGGGATTCCTGACTCCCAAAAAAGTAGTATTTGCTGCTGCTGCTTTAATCGGCGTGTTGACGACGTTTACGCTCTACCAATATGGTGTCGGTGCTAAGCCGCCCATCCCTGAGATTAGTCCAGATTTAGATGAACCTGAAAATCTGGGTATTTTCGAGGGGTTGAGCAGGCTTTCAACTATAGCAGGTGTGGGCCTGGTGTTCGCGTGCATATTGCATGAGTATAGATTGCAGCAGCAACCTATTGGCCAACTTGGAGTTCTAATGTTTCCGGATGTACCCCAAGAGCGAAATTTGCTCGATTTTATCTTGGCGATTTTCAGATAGTAGCTTCGCGCAATCAATTTAATTTAGCGTTAATTATTAGTATTGATTTATTAGTATTAATATTGTATGTTTTATTAAAATAAAAGAGGTTGTCATGGAAATGCTTATTAACTGGGGTGTTTATCCCGTACTATCTGCTCTTACTCAATTAATTTTTCCTACTTCTACTCAAGAAACTGCTGCAGCTGTAGCAGGGGCTGTTCTTACTGATGAGGCTCCAGCGGGCGCCAGTGAACTGACTTCCACGTCTATGAGTTTTAATGAAGAGGGTCATTTACTTGTAACTAATGCTAAGTTGATAAAAGAGATACTAAAGCCACAGCGACATTGCGAACGTTACATGCATACTGATCCCAGCTGTCTGCTGCTTGAAGCTCTTAGTGAGTTAGATCAGGAAGTTCAGGTCGATGATCATATGGTAACAGCGTGGCCTGAGGCGAATGCTACTTATCGCAAAGTGTTTCGTCTTTTGTTAAATAAAGTTCTCAAAGATGCTGACCTTATGTTTCCTGTGGCTCAGGATGTAGTTGCTGAAATTAGCTGCTGCGCTGAAAACAATTTGGCGCAAGATATCGAGCGTTATCTTCACAAGGCCATAATAGGTAAAATGATGGGCTACACGCAGAACGATGAGATTCTTCGTGCTCCTAGAGATCCTACAGACCCTCTTGCGGTTTGGTTGACGATTGTATCAAACTCCCCGGGCGGTCAACTAATGCTTGAAAACGGGCTAACCGTGAAGAGAGCGGGCTATCTTGTAACCAACATCGTTGGTGCTGGGGAGGAAACGACCGGCTCAGTGTTAAGAGCTGCCATTGTCGAGTGTGCGATCAATCCAGACATTCAGGATAATCTGCATAGTGAGATCGAGGAAGCTATAGAGAAAGGCGCTACATTGTCGGAGGCGATTAGAGATAGCAAGACGTTGCAGCATATGCTAATCGAAGCGTTACGCATGGCAGCTCCGGCCTCACAGATTTTGCGTCGGGTTCACTCTCCCTTTGTACTGGGTTCGCAATCAGTGGATTCAGGAACGGTTCTACAAGTTGGAATCAGGGAGCTGTCTAGAGACGAAGCTGTTGTTGGCGAAAAACCTGATACCTTTATTCCGTCCCGCAAAGTTGTTGTTGACGCTCCTGCATTTCTGCCCTCGTTGAAATGGTTTCCCTTTGGAAGTGGTTCTAATATTTGTCCTGGTTCCAAGGCTTTTATTGCGATGGCAAAGCCCTTCTTAGGGTTGCTTTTGTATCACAATATTCTGTCGGTCAGTTCTGACTACAATCCCTACTTAACCGCGCAAGTCGATTACGCTAGAGCCATCCACTTTGTCAAAATGCAGCGCCGATAAAGAAGATCTCTAAAACCCAATAGGTCTGTCTACACAGTAGGGGCGGTAATTCGATATGTCAAAATCTACTAAAATATGTCAAATTAGCATGAAAATGGATAAAACCTACTAATTTGACATTCATTAGTAGGTTTCAGTAGATGAGAAATCCGAAGATCGGATACTTTGAAGGTCTTATCACCCTTCAAGAGGATATTTATGGTAAAGCTTCCTGAGAAAGCTCCCGACTGGAAAAATATTATAAAAAGAGATTTTAAGAAAATCTTTAAATGCTGGAACGACCCTGATATTCAAATGCTTATCGAGAAAACAGATCGCTTGTATTATTACTGGGATAAAATAAGAGTTCAACCCCTTACCGCAGAGCTCGATAGAGCCGATGTTTGGGCTTTTATCAGACTAAGAAGGCAGATGAATAGTGCTCCAACGCCTATCCAAGATATAAATGGTCATGTCTTCACCTTTTGGCTACCAGACGATATTCAAAAGAAGTTGCATTTGATTGATCAAAGCACTGGAGGAAATCTAGCACTTTGGGATCCGGGCAATGATAAGAGAGCTTCAGCAAAATACATCGTTTCTTCGTTGATGGAAGAGGCTATCACATCAAGCCAAATTGAGGGAGCTGTTGCGACTATCAAAGAGGCTAAAAAAATGCTTCTTGAAAAAAGAAAGCCCAGAAATAAATCTGAACAAATGATTTATAACAACTTTGTCACTATGCAGTCTATAAAGGATGCGTGCAAAAAAAAACTAGATATGAAAATGTTAATGGATTTGCACGTGTCTATTACCAAAGGCACCTTGGAATCCGTGGAGGATGAGGGAAGGCTGAGGAACGATGACGACAATGTCAGCGTCGTTACGACCTATGGGGAACTTTTATTTTCACCGCCAAAATCGGCGGAAATACCAAATCGACTAGAAGCCTTGTTTGATTTTGCTAACGATGGGGATGATAAGCCCTTTATTCATCCTGTAATCAAAGCAATCATGTTACATTTTTGGATGGCATATATCCATCCATTTACAGATGGAAACGGACGAATGGCTCGCACTCTATTCTATTGGTATATGCTCAGGCATGGATATTGGCTTTTCGAATATACTTCAATCTCCAAAACTATTCTTAAAAGAACTACAAAGTATGCCAACGCGTATTTATATAGTGAACATGATGACAACGACCTAACTTATTTTATTCATTTTCATATCGATGTTATTATGGGTGCTGTGGAAGACCTAAAAAAGCACATTCAAGCCGAAAGGGAAAAAAACCATCAGCTTCATCTTGAGATTGCGGAGCATCCCGATCTAAACATCCGTCAAACACGCATTATACAGCACATAATGTCGCATCCTCATGACATTTTAACTATTAAAATACATCAAAACCTCAATAAAATTGCCTATCAAACTGCTAGAACCGATTTATTCCAGTTGGAAGAGAAAAAACTGCTTAAATTAGTAAAAAAAGGGAAGGTTTTTTACTTTGTTCCTGCAGATGATTTATGGGAAAGAATCGAAAAAGCGAAGTGAGGCAAGGGATATAACATCTTAGGTTAGCCGAAGATTTGGCGGGCTTTAGGCAGCCAGTCTTCGGCTCCAATGGTTGTGCTAGGGCCATGGCCGGGATATACCTGTGTTTGAGGCGGTAGCTTGGCTAGTTTGTCTAGCGAAGGCCACATGCGCTCTGGTTGAGCGGTAGGCACGCCAAAGGTTCCAATGCTTTGATGAAAGAGCGTATCGCCCGAAATCAAAACGCCTTCTTTCGCATCATATAGGCAGATGCCACCTGGAGAGTGCCCAGGAGTATGTATCACGCGAAAGGTGTAGGGGCCAACGGTGACTTCATCGCCTTCTTTGTACAACACATCCGGCTGCACGCCTTCGATAAAAAACCAGTTGGGTAAGCCATCGCTTCCGGGAGTAATCAGATTTTGAGCGTCGTCGGCATGCACATAAACAGGCACGGGAAAGTCTTTCTTTAACGCTGCTACGTCGGCAATATGGTCGAGATGTGTGTGTGTCAGTAGAATCTTGGTCGGGGTCAGTCCGTTTTTCGTAACGTAATCGCGCAAAAGTTTATGACTACCTGGCGCGGGATCGATGAAGGCGACTTCTTTGGATTCAGGGCAACCGATTATGTAGGCATTAGTATCGAATGGGCCGCAACAAAAAGATTGGATAATCATTGAAGGCCTATAGAAAAAAATGTGCACTGGAGAGGATTCGAACCTCTGACCCCCTGGTTCGTAGCCAGGTACTCTATCCAACTGAGCTACCAGTGCGAAATGAGAGCAAGATATTGCCCTAAGTCGCTATTAATCTCAAGCCCATAAAATTAATTAAACTCTGTTCCCACTTTGCGCCTCTGCGTCTTTGCGTTAAATGCCTTTCACAATGTGGGTGCGAGGGTATAGTGGTGGGTTTTGCGATAAAAATCTTTCATGGCTGCCATAACATCCGGTGTGCTGGCAAAATAGCGTTGGCAAGCTGGAAGGCTATTTAGGAAGAAAGCACCATATTTTTTGGTGATCAGACGTGGATCTAGGCAGACAATGCAACCACGGTCACGTTTGTGGCGTATTAAGCGTCCGAATCCTTGCTGAAACTTCACAGCAGCCAATGGCAGGGAGTAGTCGTAAAAGGGATCTCCGCCGGCGGCTACAATAGCTTCGGAGCGCGCTTGAATCATTGGCTCTGTGGGTACTTTGAAGGGTAGTTTGACGATGATGACACACCGCAACGCATCGCCGGAGATATCCACACCTTCCCAGAATGAATAGGTCGCAAATAGCACAGAGCGGTCGGTATTGCGGAAGCGTTCTAGAAGGTTGTATCGGCTATCATCGCCCTGCTTAAGGCCGACAAAGCGGTTTGCTGTCATGAGCACTTCTAGCGTTCTGAAGCAGTTCTGAAGCATTTGGTATGAGGTAAACAGAACCAGGCAGTTGCCACGGCTGGCGACAATGGCATCCCAAATACGTGCTGTGGCAGCCTCCGCGAAGCTTGGATCGGTCGGTATTGGCATGTCAGTAGGAATGACTAGCAATGCCTGTTGGTTGTAGTTAAAGGGCGATTCGTAGCTGTGCTCGGTGACATTGCGTCCTTCGATTGTTTTATCTTGCAGACCTAATCGCTGGCGTAGGAAATCGAAGCGTCCATTGACTGTCATGGTCGCGCTGCAGAGAATGACAGACTGAAATTTTTCGAAAAGAAATTCTCGTAGTATTTTAGATATATCTAGAGCAGCGTCGATGAGGTGAACGTTGGGTTGTATGCGGCTGCGGTGTGTCTCTGTCCATCTTACGCGGTCTTTCTCGCACGGCGTGGTGGCAAAGCCCTTCATGATCCAAGCGGCTTCTTGAAGGCGAGTATTGAGGGCGGTAATCTCAAAACGCATGTTGAAGGTCTGGTCAACTAGATCATTAAGCGGCAGCTGCTCGATGGCTTTCAAAAGAGCTAACAGAGAGGTTCCAAACTGCACGACACGTGTGTATAGCGCTTCTGCTTGCGGAACGATACTTTCTTTCCATTGTGGTTCTTGGAGATGGGAGGGGAAGACGCGCATTTTCTGCTCGTCGGGACCGCCTTCTTGTTCGTGAGCGGTTTCTTTTTGTCCCCAGACAAAGCTTTCGAAGGCATCAAAGGCATCCGAAAAGCCTTGAATGATCTCTCGGCGTGCGGCAGGAAGGTCAATGCTGAGCTGCGTCAGAATATGCGTGATTTCAGGGGAGTGATTGACCTTTTTGCGACCTAAATGCTCAGTGATCATGCGTTTAAGGTCTGTCAACTTCCCTTGCTTGTCGCTCGCTAGTTTAGCCATGAGCTTGGAGGTATCATGGCGCGAGAGATGAGATGCAAAGTAATCTGTGGCAACATCCTCGATATTGTGAGCTTCGTCGATCACCACATGAGAGTACGCCGGCAATACTTGTTGATCAGTGTAGTTATTGACAGAGGCTCGTTTAGCGAGGTCAGCAAATAGTAAGTGGTGGTTTACAACCAAAATTTGTGCATCAGCAGCTTTCTGGCGTGCTTTGACGAAGTGACACTTGCTAAAGAAGGGGCATTTAACCCATGTGCAGGTGTCGGGTTCGGCTCCGACTCGTTCCCAAAGGTTACCAGAGGGAACAAACGCCATATCGCCCTTGGAGCCATCACGAGTTCCCGGCAGCCATTCTTGCAGTTGTGTGAACTCCTGCTTTTCCTTGTCGTTCATACTGGGATAGAAGTACTCGGCGTCTTCATGCTTGCGCATGCACAGGTAATTGCCCATACCTTTAACCAGGACGACCTTGAGTTGTAAGCCCAAAGCTTTAAGGAGCATGGGGATATCTTTCTCGACCAGCTGCTCTTGAAGGGTGATAGTATGCGTGGAGATGACGGTACGCTCGCCATGTTTAGCTGCCCATAGCAAGGCAGGAAGGAGGTAGGCCATGCTCTTGCCGGTGCCTGTTCCTGCTTCCACGAGGGATATATTGCTGTCATTGTAAGCGTCGACGATGTCACGCATCATGCTTTGTTGCTGCTCACGCGCTTCAAAGCCTTTGAGGTGACGAGAAATTTCGCCCCCCGGCCGGACATAATCGAGAACCTTTTCGGTCAGCAATGACTTTTCGGCGGGGGGCATAATGGTACTATTCCGACTCCAGAAGGTCTAGGAAGGCCTTCAATTGCTTGGAACGGGTCGGGTGTCGCATCTTGCGTAGTGCTTTAGCTTCGATCTGGCGGATACGCTCACGTGTGACGTTAAACTGCAGACCAACTTCTTCCAATGTCTTGGGCTTGCCGTCGAGTAGGCCAAAACGTTGGATAAGTACCTTGCGTTCACGCTCCGTTAGCGTTTCCAGAACCTCATTCATCTTGTCTTTCAAGATTGAATAGCCTGTAGCTTCAGCAGGTGAGTCAGCTGTGGTGTCTTCTAGGAAGTCACCAAACTGGCTTTCGCCGCCGTCGCCCACTTCAGCTTGTAGGGAGATCGGATGCTGTGCAATTTTGTAGATTTCACGTACGCGCTCGGCTGTCAGACCTAGCTCGCTAGCTAGTTCTTCTGGCGTTGGTTCGCGGCCGGTTTCCATCATTAGCTTCTTGGCGCCTCTCAAGACCTTGTTGATGGTCTCGATCATGTGCACAGGAATACGGATGGTACGCGCTTGGTCAGCGATAGCACGCGTGACGGCTTGTCGTATCCACCAGGTAGCATATGTGGAGAACTTGTAACCACGGCGGTATTCGAACTTCTCGACAGCCTTCATCAGGCCCATATTGCCTTCCTGAATAAGGTCTAGGAAGGATAGGCCGCGGTTGGTGTACTTCTTGGCTATAGAGATAACAAGACGTAGGTTGGATTCCACCATTTCGCGCTTAGCTTCTTGGCTCTTATCCATCCAACGTTGCAGCATACGCACGTCTTTCTTAAACTCGTCGATGCTGCGACCTGCGGCCAGCTCACGCTTGCGCAGTTTGCGTTGTGCTGCTAGGTACTTGGCTTTAGCGTATTTGTTACGCTCAGCGCGTGGCTCAAGGTCTTTGATCTCTCGCTCAAGTTCAAGGAATCGATCGTATGCGCGCAGGATAACTTCGCCGAAGTCTTCGATAATATTATGTCGGAAGTGGAACAGCCGAAGATAAGATTGCGTGCGGATACGGCATTTCTCGATGTCTTCCTGAATGGTAACCTTATCGGTTTTCTTCAGTTTAGGATCATCTAACTGCCGAAGAAGCACTTGTATAGCGGCGTCTTCATGCTTTAACAATGTCACCATTTTTGGCAACAAAGCCAAAAAGGCCGACTTATTCGCGATCTCTTTCTCTGTGATACACTTGTCGAAGCGCTCTTTACCGGTAATCAGATATTGTGCGATCGAAATAGCTTCTTGAGTCGAGTAGCGGAAACGCATAATAATGCGTTCAATCTGTATCTGCGCTTTTTCAATACGCTTGGAGATCTCAACCTCTTCCTCACGGCTGAGGAGCGGTACAGAACCCATCTCTTTAAGGTACATACGCACAGGATCGTCAGGAGCGCCTTCGACACGCTTAGGCATTCCCTCGATCTCTTTGGCTTCCTTCTTGCGTTCCTTCTGGCGCTCAACCTCTGATTGGTTAAGTACCTGAATATCCATACCGCTTAGGTAGATCAGCACTTGGTCGATTTGCTCGGCCGAGTCAAACGTCATCGGTAAGATTTCGTTGATCTCTTCGTACGTGATGTAGCCTTGCTCTTTAGCTATAGAGACCAGCTCATCGACTTTCTGTTGATGCTGAGAAGAAAAGGTGCTTTTGACACTAGTTTTGGTCATTTTTTCCTTGGGACAAAGAATAGTGGTACTGGCATTCTCTGGCACCAGAGGGTTTTTGTCAAGGCGGTGCCCTCGAATAGATGCAATTAAGTTTGTATTTTTTTTATAAGACCGCGCATTTTATCTCAAGAGCCAACCATATAGGGGTCTTGTTTTCCATGCAATTGTATGCTTTAGGTCGCGATGGCCATCTCATTAGCGCTTCCAAAGCCGAAAAGCATCACGACTATAATTGTATGGAATGCACGGCTGTGGTTAGGCTTCGCAGTGGCCCACATCGTCAGTCGCATTTTTATCATTTGGTTAGTCCGGATAGCTGTCGACAGCATGGCAAAACATTACCTCATTTGCAAACCCAGAGTTATTTGCAACAGATACTCGGTTCCGAATGCTATCTGGAGCATCGCTTTTCACAGATTAATCGCATCGCCGATGTCTATTGGGCTTCAGAAAAGATCATTTTTGAAGTGCAATGTTCCGGAATTACTGCTGATGAGGTGCGTAATCGCAATAAAGACTACGAAAGCCTTGGACTACACGTCATTTGGATTTTTCATGAGCACCGGTTCAACCGCCGACTGGTAACAGCGGCCGAAGCATGCTTGCGTGAGCACCCTTATTACTTTACCAATATGGATGAGACTGGTGTCGGCACCATCTATCAGCAATTTGACACAATCGAAAAAGGACACCGCAAGAACCAGTTAAGTTCTTTGAGTATAGATGTGGCAGCGCCTAGGCGCTTAGCTGATAAAATCCCAATTCGTTTGGCTCAAAAGCGGTTTGAGCGGTATAGTCTTTACTTCGCTGGTGACTTAACTGACCTTTCGGTCAATAATCCCATGCATGAATATGTTGTGCGAGCTAAAGCTCTGGAAAGCATGGCTGAACCGACGATATCCTGGATCCAGATGATTCAGGAGGCTTGCCAGCGATACATTTTAAGGCCTTATATGGTGCTATTCCGCGCACTTCTCGAAAAGGCCAGCCAATAGGAGAGATCATAATGCAGACCAAGCTACTTTACTTGGAACATTCCTACGTCCAAACTATGACCGCAAAAGTCGTTTCGGTGACCGCAGAAACACCCGGACGCTGGAAGATCGTTCTCGATCAGACTGTTTTTTATCCTTTAGGAGGAGGCCAGCCAACAGATCAGGGCACTCTGGTAGGCGAGGGGTGGAGTGGTAGTGTGAATCAAGTGCTGCTAAAAGAAGGCGAGATTTGCCATTTTGTTGACTCGGCTACAGAGCCACCTGTTGGTATCACCGTGGTTGGTACACTAGATTGGCCCAGGCGCTTTTTGAATATGCGCAGGCATTCAGCGGCTCATGTCATTGACTTTGCTATGTATCAGCTCGGATATGCTCCAAAGCCGCTATATCCGACCAAAGGCGACCACAGTAAAAAGTGCTTCATAATTTACGAAGGAACAATGGAAAACGACATCAAAGCCGAGCTAGAAGCCAAGTCAAACGAGCTTGTAAAGGCTGATCTGGTCTTCAGTACGCGTTTTGTCACATTTGACCAAATCAAGGAGATCGCTTTGTACTTGCAACCTGGCTTGCCACAGAACAAGCCTTTGCGCGTATTAGCTTTGGAAGGTGTCGGAGCAGTAGCAGACGGCGGTACTCAAGTCGAGAGAAGCAGTGAAGTCGGCGTCATCAAAATCCCCAAAATTGAAGTGAAAGATGGCTTCACTACCATCCACTACACGATTTAGCTATTGGTCAGGTGAACACGATGAACGGATTACTTTTTAATTGTTGTCTCGGACAACGCTTTGTATCCTATCAAAGAAATCGGACACTTTCGTGAAACCTTCTGCTAAGTTGGATGAAATGCCACACTCGGTGGCCATTGCTGCAAATGGCTTGCTCCAACTTTCTGGTGGTTTTGGGATAGTTGCTGGCAACAGATGTGTATTGCGTGCTCTGAATATTCTTTGAAGGGCGTTTAAGAAGACTTCAGGCGTTTGATCCCTTAAGTTGAGAAGCAGTATCAGATCAATTAAATCTTTAGTTCGTGTGTTAATCTGCTCTCGCGGAAGAGTGTAGGAGTGGAGCTTTTCAGCGAATTGTTGTTCTACAGAAATCATTGAGATAATTGGTGGAGCTATACCGCAAAACTCAAGCCAGTTCGTTCCAGAAATTTCTTCTACTTGGTCGACGAGAAAGTCGCAGCCTATATCCAGGTGAAAATTAGCAAAAGGCCGATTGTCAACCAAAACCGATATGCTGTGACGCGATCCACCATAGGGAGCGTTTTCAATATCGCGTTGGGGTTGGCCGATTTGAAAGGTAAAATGATCAAATAAATTGATATTGGCAAGTGTCTGGAGTTGTTGCAGAATCACTTCGGTCATCGGTTCAGTTGTATCGACCACTCTAATAGAGCTGGTTAAGTCTATATCTTTGGTCGCACGTGCTTGGGTAATTCTCAATTCCATGGCATACCCTCCCTTCAAAGCAAAAGAGGAAGGTTCTCGATAGAAAATTCTTGCTAAAAACCGGTCCGAAGCCACTTTTTGACGAAGACGCTGCAAACTTTCGCCCGTAGATATAGAATAGGCCCGTAGATTCGTTTCTAATTGTTCGCGAAATTCAGTAGCGGTGCTAAGCGTTGTATTCATTGATCTGTCCTAGAGTAGAGAGTGCTGAGAGAATTGAATGAGGTCCATGAAAATACACATTTCTTTTTCCGGTAGCGGGGTCGTAATCATCTTGAGAGATTGCGATCCCGATCAGGGCGGGGGTGCCATTTACGAATTTCCAAAGCCCGCTTCCACTTAGTCCTTGAAAAGAGGAGATGGCCTTTCTTCTCAAGTTTCTTATTTCACAAGTATGATTGCTAACTGGACACGTGATGTAGTCTACATCGGCAAGTTGATTGTAGCTGGAAGCGGTAAATCCGTAGGGACCAATCCGTAATTCATATGTTTCGTTTGCAGCACAATACTCGTCCTCAATGCCTCCCAGAGAGATAAAGGCGTCTCGGAGAGAAAAGCTTGGTGGCTCATTGGGGATTGCGTAATACGCTTTGTAAATTTTCAAGACGTCAACAATTTCTTTAGAGGGGATAACAATGGCAAGGTCTTTTGGTTGATGCGAAAGGCCATCATTGAGCTGGTCGTCACTAAAAGCTGGGTCCCATTCAAGTACGGTGAAATCTTTTACTGACTTGGCCGGATATTCTCTTCTAATCTTGTCATATCTAAGAAGAATCCTCACAGATTTTGCCTTTCGAAAACCCCTACCTACATGACCGGCTGTAAGTAGAAAGTACTGCGATTTGTATTGGCATAGAACAGCCGTTCCAAACCCAAAACCCTCCAAAAAGAGTCCCACCGTATATGGCTCCACTCCTCGCCCTAAATCAGCTAATTGCTCATTTGCTCGAGTCCATACTTCATCTACCGCCTTGGCTATAATTTTCCGCAAGTCCTCAGAATCTGTGAAGTTTTGGAGCTGCTCCAGCTGCTGAATTGTTGCAAGTCCTTTAATCAAAGATTTCTGGACTGCCAGATCAAGTATCGCAAGCTCAATTTGTTCAGGTTGAGTTGTGCCTTCTTGGATAATGTCGATTAAAGTGCGTAGCGGTGTGGTGACACGATAGCCTTTTCGTGTTTCGGCTTCTGGAGCTTCTTCTACAAAATGCAAAAAAATATTTTTAGGAATTTCAGCGCTTTTTCTAAATTTCTGAGGCACCGACATGTGGAGCTTTGCTGGAGCAACGTCACTGAGTCCGTGAATGTCGAGGGCGGTTTCATGCGACCAAATACCCTGGGGATTACCCTTTTTATCAGCACTCCATAACGTCCACAAAGCAAGTTCAGAGTGTGGGGTAGATGGGTAGTTGGCCAATCGATAAATACCGCGAATTTTTTCTTTAAGCCATTTCTCCGATTGTATTTTGCGGTGAAAGTTTGCGCGTGAAAAACCGCACATTACTGCTTGTCGGCTTGTAAAATAGCCCTCTTGATTTTTCGCTATCTGTAAAAGGGTGTGTTCTTTGTTCATACACAAATGTTATCAAATGCATAATATTTGTGTAAAGTTTAAGCAGGAAGTGTGGAAATATTATGCAATAGATGACATTTATGTCTAAAAGACGGTCGGTAAGTTGAGGTCGCTGCGGATAGGATGGTAGGTTGTCGCATCATCAAGAAGATGGACAAAATGACATCTGGTTTTATACTTTATTGAATGTTAGTATGTTTAGAATAACATTAGAGATGAAATGATTACCTTTGAAAAATGTATATATAATAATTTAACTCCCCTGTTTTTTCCAGCGGAGGTCAAAAATGAATCTCAAGAATTTTCTGAAAGTTTTCTCGAGGAATTTAAGAAAAACTACATCAAAGAAACCTCTAAGGCCTTTGCATTTAAGACTGCATTTTATCTGTCGGGTGGAGCTGTAATGTTTTGTTCATATACCCAGGGATTAACGTCTAGTCTGACAATTATTTCTGTCGTGGGAACAGGCGCTCTTGGTTTAAATTGGAGTAGGTGGACGACTAAGCCCTATCAGTTAGCTCTATCTGCCTATAGAGCAATGTCTGAGCGCGATGAGCAGGCCGCTTTGCACTTCATCAAACAGGGAGCCAATATTTATCAGGATTTCTCTCATTTATCTATCAAGACTGGGATAAATTACGACCTATTCAGCCAAGCCACTGAGTTTGACTGTAAAGAAGTTGTAAAATGTTTAATTAGCTTAGGGTGGGTCTTGAAAAAAGATGCTAGTCTGCTTGGTCAAGCGACTAGCATCGAGATGGCGCAACTGCTTATGGCTCTTGGCGCAGATGTCAATTTGTATGATGGTAAAAAATACTCGCCTCTTTCTATACAATTATCTCGTTTTCCTAAGGGTGCATCCGACCAAACTTGCCTTTTGGGTAAATTTGAAAACAGGTGTTCGGTCATTTTATTTTTGATCGAAAGAGGCGCTAAACTTCAAAGTAATCTCCCTAGATTTGATGAAAAGAAACGAGCTCAAAATATGCTTCCGGGGATTTTGGATGGTGTTTATCAGCTAGATGAAGAGAGTCAACAAAAGATCATGGCCGATATTCAAACCATCTACGGTGAAATTCTTGGTAGCAACCAAGCCAATGATATTTTTGCAGATATTCATGATGATGTTCAGAAAGTCAAAGAAGCCTTTGAATATTTCCGCGCGCCACCCCACCCGCGCCAACCAAAGTGACCTGGTGGGTCAGTTTGATCTGTCGCGAGGGGGTCAGAAACCGTGAATATAGCAAATAAATATCAAGTGCTTGCATAGCATATCTTCTTCGACTATGGGTTTGGATATGAATTCTGCAGCCAATGCGTAATACCCGCGCACTTACTAGATTCCTTTTTCATGATTGAGTAGCCATTGCTTGCATGCTAAGCCGCCGGCATAGCCGCAAAGATTGCCATTTGCATTGATCACGCGGTGACAAGGAATGATAATCGCCAACTGATTTGCCCCATTAGCTTGAGCCACAGCCCTGAAAGCTGTTGGTCGGCCTAAGGTGACCGCTAACTCTGAGTAGGATCGTGTTTCTCCCGGAGGTATCTTCTGCAGCAGATCCCAAACTTGCTTCTGAAAGGGAGAGCCTAGAAGCGCCAGGGGTGTCTTGAACTCGGCTAATGTCCCATCGAAGTACAACTTAAGCTCATTTTTAATCGACTCAATGGGGCGAGTTGAGCCCGGGATGATTGCAGATTTGGTTTTGAGGCGTAGTCGTTCCACTTCTCTTTCTAATCCGCGACGGTCTACAAACTCTAAAAGATACAGTGCTTGTTCATCAGCAATCGCTAACATCGGGCCCAGGGGTGTATCCAGCCAGGAGGCCTTCAGCACTTTATCGCAGCTGACCTTGGAGGGAGGCGCTCCCATAATACGGGAAAAGGCATCGCGGAAGCCACTGTCTGATTCATATCCAGTGGAAAGTTGCGCGTCGATCACTAATTCACCAGCTTTAATTTGTTTCATCGCTAACCCCATACGTCTAGCGCGTGCATAGCTCACAAAGGTCATGCCGAATCGTTTTTTGAACTGACGTCTAGCTGTAGATGCATCTACGCATAGTTCTCGAAAGTCTCTGTCTTTCCAGCGCTTTTCGGGATTTTGCTCAACCGCATCGACAAGTAACTGTACAAGTTTCGAGACTTGGTTTGGATGTGAAAGAGGCTTACAGCGTTTGCAGGGTCTGTAGGCCGCTAAAAGTGATTCTTGAGCTGTTTGGAAAAATTCACAGTTTTCGAACTTGGGTTTGCGTGCTGGACAGGTTGGTCGGCAAAACACCCCGGTGGTTTTGACACCAACAAAGAATACCCCTTCGTAATCGGAGTTTTTAGCTAGCAACGCTTGGAAATATTCTTTCTGCAGTTTCGGCGATATCATTGGTCTCTCTTTTTGCTTCTATCTTACCGAATAAAGCTAAAAGGCTGCCGCCGAATTTCAGGCACCGATTTTTTTCTGACCTTAACGGCTTCTGAATGTGTTGGTATCGAAGAACAGCTCGATCTTTGTGACCAACCCCTCGTTAAACGTTAACCAGGCCGCGGTAGGGATATTTCCAATAGGAGCCGGAAAGCCAATATCATAGATCACTACAACTTGGTTATCTGACGCAATCTTATTTCGCACAGTGAGGGAAGTAAAAAAGGCGACAAATTTTCGTGCAGCTTCTAGATAGCCAGCGGCATTGCTAGACTGAACAAAAGGGCTACGGAAGTATACATCTGGATGTAGGTATTCTGCCAAGGTTGCAAGGTCTTTGTTTGCCATCGCTGCATAGAAGGCTTCGGCAATTGCCACGTTATTTTGGCTCATAGCATGTCTCCTTTTGACTTTCCATATTGAGTATAGTAAACTATATCCAATATGTCAAAAAGAAAAGCACATAATGGATAGGACACCAACGCTGCTGTTGTTCTGGCAACGCCTTAGCGCTATGTCGAAGCTCATATTTAAGACTAGTAATCTTGAAGGGATTGGCGAGGTTACCGTGTCTTCAGAAGGCGAGAATGTGATTATTTACTCCGAGAAGGGGACCTGGACTAGCCAGCGCAACACACAGATTGATTTTACAAATGTTCAGCGCTGGAATCTAAATTTGACAGATGGCGTTATCTCTTTGCAGCATCTGCGAAGGGGGCTTAGTAATCCAGTAGCGCTTGTGGATATGGTTCCTGTTGATTCACGATCTTTATCATCAGTGGATTGCCATGTATGCGGGTCCGATATATACTCAGCGCGTCTTTATTTGGTGGATCCTGGTCTACAGCTCAGTTGGAGGGTGATTGGTCCACGCAAGGACGATGAAATGGAGTATTGCTATTCATAATGAAAAAGCTATCGATTCTTGTGACCTTTCTTCTGGCTGTCACCTCATGCTTATATGCATCGCTTGAAGAGAATTTTATCCTTGTGAGTGATTCTGAAGTAGTTCACTCCTTTGGCGTTGGACTTGATGACCGAGTTACACCATGCTCCACTTTCAAAGTAGCTCTTTGTCTGATGGGATTTGACTCTAACATCTTATTGAGTGATGAAGCTCCGATCTGGAATTTTCAAGAGGGTTATTCTGAGTATTTACCATCCTGGAAAGCTCCACAGACCCCGAGATCCTGGATCACGTACTCCTGTCTTTGGTATTCCCAACTCATAGCCGAACAGTTGGGCATGGAGAAGATTCAGGGTTATTTGCGTGATTTCGATTATGGCAATCAAGATATGTCTGGTGGATTGACGACGGCTTGGCTGAGCTCCTCACTGAAAATTTCTCCAAAAGAGCAGGTCCATTTTATACGAAAAATGCTTGATGGATCGCTTCCCGTTTCGCATCACTCCCTACAGACGACCAAAGAGCTATTATTTTTGGAAGAGCTGCCCAATTCATGGAAGCTCTTTGGAAAAACAGGATTTGACAGGCTTGAAAATGACTTAGAAGTTAGGTGGCTGGTAGGGTGGGTTGAAAAAGAGGGGGCTGTCTATCCCTTTGCCTATAACGTGCAGGGCGAGAAAACCGATCGTGAACAAGCTATCTCAAGAGTCAAACAGCTTCTAGGGTTGTGACAGAAGAGTGCCAGCTAAGAATTTTCTGCTCAGCAAAAAGGAACATTTCAGGATATGAACTATCGCGTCGCGGCAGGAGAAACAGGCATGCGCATCAACTTAATTATGGCAGTTTCATCGTGGTCCCCATTGGTTTAAGTGTATTTTGCAGCTAATAGCGAAGCGATTAGCTGCAGAATGTCATCTAAGCAAGGTTGATGTGTATGCCTGCTTATCCTGTAAAAATGTTCTTTTTAGCTTTCGGGATAGAGGATAGCGACGATATGCGTCTTAAAGATGCCGGTGGGGATTGCTCCCAGTAGGCAACGGATATTGTGGTCTTTCATCCTGAGCGTCGTTTCGGCTTTGTGGCCAATAGAGGCTTTTTGTATGGCGCCTTTCCATTCGGTGGCACCTTCCGGAGGTAGCATAGTGGGGAAGTTCTGTAGGAACTTATCAGGACTGAGCCCTACCATGCCGCGAACTTGGTTGTTCACAAAGAGCACCTTGTTCTCGCGTTGAGAATACAGCACGATCATGCAAGAATGTTCGCTGCGGAAGCTGTCGCAGAGACGTCGCAGATCAAGAGCATAGCCATCGGCTGAAAGATCGCGGAAGCGTGCTGAGTCACCGGCGAGGTGTCGAGCTCCTGTGAGCTTTTGCGCTATGTCGATACAGCGCTTAAGTTGTTGCTGTGCTTCTTCAGATGATTTGGAGGCTACTGTCAAGCCGAGATCTAACGCTTCAATCTTTGGTTTGTGAAGCTTTGGCGCTATCTCTATCTGTTTTGGCGTTACTATGGGGACTACAACGGGCTCTACCACTTCTTCTTCTGCGATGTTAGTTGCGTGATCTGAAATATCTACTAGAGTTTTGAGTTCGTATCTTAGATCGCGAATTTCTGTCTCGAGCTGTGTGATCAGTTGCTGTTTCTTCTCGATAACAGTGCGCTGATCGGTGATTGTGAGTTGGTATTCCTCGATTAAAGTCTCTTTGCCTTGCAGATCTTCATTAGAGCTCTCTTTTTGACTATCCAGCATGTGCTGAAACTGCGTGGCTTGCAATTCAAATTTTTCCTTTTCACGCTTAAGAGCCTCGAGAATACGCTGTTCGCGGTGCAGTTCCTCGCCTAATGTCTCACATTGTTGCTGACTCGCTGCCAGCAGATCGGCCAGATGTTCTATTTCTTCGCGTACGTCTTGGCTTGGTTCTACAGCACTGATAGGGAAGCTTTCGGGGAAAATCTTATCATCATCTTCTTCTACATTGTCCACGAGCTTTCCTTCCCACTGGCGAAGAAGCAGGAAGAGTATTGTGCCTCCTCCTAAAGCTGACAGCATGCCTATCGTCAGAACTACCCAGCTTTTGTTAAAGGGGAGCTGTGTGGTGTTATAAATCGTCAGCAAAACTAACGGCACGACATAACACGCTAGGAGGGCTCCAGTGGTCCACTGGCGTAGTTGGGAAGCTGTTGTGTTATCATCCCTCATGTTGGCGATATTTCCAGGTGTATATTAAGACTACTTACTGTTAGGGACGGCCGATGCGGCAACTTAGCGCTCAGCATGCGAATACGAACGTTGTTTGATTGGGGGTCTTTAATAACCTGCCAGGAGTTTTCTTGGCATTGGCATGAATATTTTTGCGTCAATCGATACTGCGGTGTGACGAGCAGAATATTAGCTTCTAGGGGATTCACAAACGGATGAAAGGTTGCATTAGCGGGCTGTGAAAGGTCCAGATGCAGGCGACGGCCATCATCATAATGCCATGTAGAAGGGATTGATTTAGTTTCTTTACCTTCTAAGTACTGCTCTCTGACATCGCTAGAAAGAATCCCTGAGCCGTTTGGTAGCCGAAAGCTGCAGTCTAGTCCGGTGATGGAATCACTGTCGCTAACGACGCTTAAGCCTATGCCAAGCCCTTTTGCTGTGAGTCGTGCGATCATTGTCATGGTGAACTGTTGCCCCTCTAGGGTGGCCAACGGTTGCTCGTCCAGTAGTTGTTTGCCACTTAAAGTAGCTTTAAGACGCATTTCATCGTTCTGCACTTCCCAAGGAACAAAGTGCGCTATACCAAAGGGGTAGGGGTCTGTCTGGCCTTGCGGTAGGTTAGGGATGATTCCTGGATTGCGCTGATCAAAGTGAGGTCCAATGATAAAACTATTTTGGGAGGTGTCTAAGACCTCTATATCGCCACGCTTGAAGCTTAGCAGTTCCAGACCTACCGGCGCGAAGGAAGCCTCTAAAGGCGTTCCATCGGATGTTTTGCTGCGCAGAACTATGGCGTCCATCGATTTCCTATTGCTCCTTTAAACCTACAGAGTACCCGAGCCACACTAAATAAGTAAAAACTCCTAACAGAGTGATCGCTGAAAGACATTCTTTGACGGGCAGCGTTTTTTGTAAAGTGTAGCGGTCAGGATGGCTGGGATCGTACCACACAAGCCACTTCTGGCGTGAAAGGTAATGTACCATCTCTGCGGCTGCTGGGGCATTGCGTGCAATGGGATGCGTCAAATCAGCCCGTCCTTCGAACAACTCGCCGACCACTTCATACTGAAAGTGCGTCACGGGCTTATATAATCCAGAGGCTTCCCTAGTAGACCAGCTGCCATTAACTAATGGTGTTGTTTCAGACAGCGCCGAGTAGGTTTGGATTGAGCGCAGGGCACTAAAGCTAAACCATAGGGTCGCCACCGATACAATAGCTAAAAAGGCAAGCCAGATCGTGTTCTTATGCATGGCGCCCCTTTGGGTTTACCAGCTTGAAGAACTCATCCGGTGGCGGTGCGATAAATTTCATCCACTTTTTCGTCACAGGGTGGTGAAACGCTAGTACGTGCGCGTGCAGGCATAGTCTCTTTAGCGGATTGCTACTCGCTCCATACTTAGTGTCTCCCACAATGGGGTGTCCGGCTTCTTGGCAGTGTATGCGTATCTGATTCTTTTTGCCGGTTTCTAAGGTAAGCTCCATCCACGAGTATCTGCGAGAGGTTGCTTTCACTTCAAAATGCGTGATAGCTTTTTCGCCTTTGGTGGGGTCGTTGGTGCTGTGAACGCGGTACGCGGCATCTTCCCAAAGGTAGCTAGTCCAGGTTCCTTGTCCCTCTTCTAGATGCCCCTCGACGATGGCGATATACAGTCTTTGCAACGAATGCGTCTTAAAGTCGTCTTTTAGACCCTCAAAACCCTCGTCAGATAGTCCAAAGAGCATTACACCGGAGGTGTCCTGATCTAAGCGATGGATGACGAAGACGCGTTGTGGAGCATAATGCTCCTTAAGGATCGCGTGAGCGGTCTTTTGCGTTTCAAAGTTAGATGCTACGCTGAGCAATCCCTTTGGCTTGTCGATAACGACAAGGTGTTTATCTTCGTATACAATACTAAGATCTTGGTAGAGCGGTTTGCTTTTGTGAGCTAAACGCACTTTTTGTCCCGGTTTAACGGGTGTGTCAAATCGTGAGACCAGTCGCCCATCTAATGTGACCCTGCCAACTTTTACCCAGTTTCTCTGGGCGGATTTGGAGCTGCCGGGGGCTAGACGGGTGAGGACGTCGGTAAGACTTATACTTTCATTTGCTTGGTATTCCATGGGTTGAGAGAATAGCAGAACCTTCTCTTTTGACGAAATATCTCTCTGTGGCTATAATGCCTCTTTATTAGATGTTCTGAGATGTTAAAACGTAAGAGGATCTCTCATGGCTGATGCCAAAGAAAAGAAAACACGCCGTCCAACAGCACAGAAGCGGGACGACCAGAGTAAAAGACGCAACCTTCGCAATAAAGTGTATAAGTCTCGTGTGAAGACTGCAGTGCGACACTTGGACGAAGCTAGTAAAACTGGCGATGCGAATGCGACCACCGTTCGTCTGAATGAGGTTTATAGCCTCATGGACAAAGGTGTTAAGAAGGGCATTTTCAACGCTAATGCAGCTAGCCGTACAAAGTCTCGCATTACACAGCGAATCGCTAAGTAGTCTACGTTATTGCGTAGATTGCCTAGGTTAGAGGTCAAGGTGAGCGACTAAGTTCCCTTGCCCTCCTTTTCGTCCATAAGTTGTCAAATTTTTTATGAACAACATGGACGATATGGACCCTATGGACAAAGCACTGTCCATTTCGTCCATAAGGTCCATCCAATTCAAAAAAAAATCGATTATTCGCGTTCGATTTCTGCTGTGCTATACTCGACACCGCCGAAATTTTTTGCTGCGATGTTGTAAACCCAAGCGAGCATTGCTGCAGCGCCGTAGGTTAACAGCCAGTAAGCAAAAGGGACCAAAACTAGGGCTAGATATTCCAGTTTGCGCGTTAGCAGAAATGCTAAAACAGCCAGCGGCATGCAGATCAATGCGCTGAGCAAGAAGTGGAATACACCTAAGACTTTACTCGACTGGTGCACGGATATCTGAGTCACTTGTCTTTTCATAGTACCTCCTGAGGCCATAAGTTGCTGTTTCGTCCCGGGGAAAACCTCCCTAGATCGGGTCTGAAATCGCAGCTTACCACTTCGGTCTTTTGAGACAAATAAAAACTTTATTTGTTCTGTTAGATTTTAGGTAGGGTTCAAATAGTCGTTCTGGTATGATCTCTACTCGGTTTTACTATAAATTTGTACTATATCAGGAGACGAGGTAATGCGGTTCTATCTTGCCTGCCTGGCAGTGATTTGTACTTTAAGCTGTTCTTTTAGCTATGCGGAGATAGATCCACCGGTTCTGTCGGTGGAGATGCCAATGCGTGACGGCGTGAAGTTGCCTACAGATCTTTATTTGCCGGAGGAGGGTGCGCAAAATCTTCCATGTATATTGATTCGCGCGCCGAATGGACGTTTGACTCATTGTAAAGCCTTCGCACCCTTGGCATTAAAGGGATATGTCGTAGCTATCCAGGATACGCGTAGCCGTATCGACAGTGAGGGTAAGACTATGCCCTATCTGGCTGATGGCTGGGGAACTCAGCAAGATGGCTATGATGCTGTACAGTGGCTAGCTAAGAGTCCCTATACTAATGGGAAAGTTGGCACATTGGGAGCTTCTGCCCAGGGTATTACACAATTGTTAATGGCGCCTTCTTGTCCGCCTAATCTTGTTTGTCAGCATATAGGCGTTGCGGCGTCCAGTATATTTGACCAAGGTATATTTGCCGGAGGGCAGCTGCGCAAGAATCAGGTTGAGCAGTGGTTAAACTATTATGCACCGCATCCTTCTGTCTTAAACGAAGTAGCCAACCAACCTTCTTATAACGATTTTTGGTCGCATTTTGATACCTGTAAGGTAGCTCATCGCGTCGAAGTACCTGCCATACATCATGGAGGGTGGTACGATACATTTTGTCAGGGAACGATAGACTCATTTTTATCGCGTCAGAAGAATGGCGGACCGGGTGCTCGTGGCAATCAGAAAATGATTATTGGCCCTTGGACACATTTTTGGCCGGAAAGCACCGATCTGGGAGATTATCCTATTCCTGTGGCGGGGCAGCAGGCTCCGGTTGACTTTTCCCCGGCTCGTTGGTTTGAATATTATCTTAAGGGTATTGAAAACGGCATAGAAGCAATACCTGCGGTTACCTACTATGTGATGGGGCCATTCGATGGAACACCATCCAGTGGTAATGTGTGGCGTACGGCCGAGACTTGGCCACCGGAAGCAACGCAGACTTCGTTATACCTAGAAGCCTCAGGGAAGTTAGTTGAGCAGCCTCCAGCTCAGGGATCGATTGATTTTTGCTACGATCCGGCTAATCCGTGTCCGACATTGGGTGGCCGTAACCTATTTCTCAAGGCCGGTCCTATGGATCAGAGACCTTTGGAGGAGCGTGAAGATGTCCTTGTCTTTACTTCTGAGCCCTTGAAGGGAGATACAGAAGTAACTGGTAGAATTACTGCTCAGGTCCTTTTCTCTACTAACGTCAAAGATACCGACGTGGTTGTTAGGCTTACGGATGTTTACCCTGATGGCACCAGTGTGTTAATTTCTGATGGTATCCGTAAGTTAAGTGACGTATTTCCAGAGGGCCATACGGTGGGTAAGCCGCGGGGACCTCGTTATATTGACGTAGATTTGTGGTCGACTAGCATGGTCTTTGCCAAAGGGCACCGCATTCGTGTATCTATTACAGGTTCTAACTACCCACGTTTTGATCGCGCGACGAACCTTCCTAGGTATACGGTGGCTACCGAGCCTTTCCCAATCGCCAAAAATTCGGTTCATGTTGGCGGTGTTAGGGGATCGAGGATCATTCTGCCTGTGGTTCGTAAGAGCTAGGACTTTTATCGCAAAGTCGCAGAGACGCCAAGGTAGAAATTTGGGGAAGTTCTTTGCGTCTTCGCGCCTTTGCGTTAAAAGTCCTATCACCGATTGCTAAAAAAGGAAATGAGTGTTTTGATAGTCCAGAAGGGGATCTAACACTATGAAGATTATCATTTTGGCTGCGGGATTGGGCAGTCGTCTTGGAGCTGAGGAAGGGCCAAAGGCGCTTGTTCCTCTCATTAATGGCAAAACCATCCTTGAACATCAGCTCGATAACTTGGCACGTTACGTCAAAATTAGTGATGTCAGGGTTGTCGTGGGCTATCAGGAGGAGAAGATTCGCGCGCATTTTCCGCATCTTGCCTTTGTCCAGAACCCTCATTTTCGCACAGAAAATACATCTAAAAGCTTGCTAAGAGCCCTGCAGGACATCGAGAATGAGGATGTTTTGTGGCTCAATGGCGATGTAGTTTTCAACCACTCTGTGATTGCCAAGTTATTGCTTAATCGGCGCAATTCGATGGTTGTCAATATCTCTATTGTTGGTGAAGAGGAAGTTAAGTACCGTTTAGACGGTGTGGGTTGTATTGTGGAGGTTTCTAAGACGGTGGATGATGCACCAGGAGAGGCGGTGGGCATTAATTACTTCACCGCTGCAGATCTTAATCTGCTTAAAGAAGCATTGTCAGAGTGCAAACCCGACGATTATTTCGAGAAGGGTATTCAACTTTGTTTAGATGCTGCGGTCGACGTGTGGGCAGTTGAGGTTGTGCCGGAAGATACGGTGGAAATTGATTTCCCCGAAGATCTTGAAAAAGCTAATCGACTGATAAAGACCTGGGGCGAGTAACGGCCGCCAAAACTTCTTGTTTAACAGTTTCAAACGAGCGCTCAGAGCCGAATGTATAGTGATATACTTCGTCGCGAATGTCTTTGAAATGATGGTCAGAAGGTAGACTCTGTTCGATCACATCATAGATCGACTCAAAATTATTCTCATCCACGACCACACCACAACGAGATAGGTATGGCTGTCGTTGCCCACGAGTTAGGAAGAACATAGGCTTTCTAAACGTTAACCAGTCATAGCCTACGGCTGAACGATCGCCAATATAAATATCGCATTTGGCCGCCAGTGGGTAGATGAGGGGGAATTCCGTTAACATCACCACATTGGGTTCATTTTCGTATTTGCTGATGATTTCATAGACATCGATCATGTGATCGTGATCGTGTTCTAGGTTAGGGTGTAGCTTTACAATAAGGTTATAGTGTTTAGGAAGACCTGACAGGATAGCTTTAGCGGCTTGGAAAAATGATGTGGAGTCCTCGCTATCCCTCCAGGTGGGTGCATATAGGATAGTTGGTTGCTGTTTAGCAAAGCGGCTGAAAACGTCGGTGTGGGTTACAGCATCAAATGCTTCGCGATGCTCCATGTAATAGCGATGGCGTAAATTGCCTGTAATGACATAGTTAGGTAGTACTGCTTCGGGGCGTCTGATGACAATAAGATCCAGCATGTTTTTCCCGTAAGCGAGAGTAATGTCTTGCTCTAGGCAGTGCTCAAACCAAAATCCTTTATCAGAAAATCCGTGGGGGCAGTGAACAATGCGCAGCTGTTTATTTAGGGCCTTTTCGCTCTGTTCGAACTTAGCGCGCAGTTGTTTTTTATCCCACATTTCGGAGACGAAAAGTACATCATAGTGCTCGACAATATAATGAGGGGTGAATGCTTGCCAATCATGCAGTTCGACTTTTAGATCCGGATAAAGCCTCTGACTTTGTTCAAAATGGTCGATATCTGTGAAAATTAATGGGATTTGCATGGTCACTGCGACAGCCGCTAGATGATCGGTGAAATGTGTGTAGCCCATAGGATTTAGGGCGGCGCCGATTATTTGCTTAGATGAAGTCATCATACCGCAAGTTGTAGCCCTTCCAGGCCTTTTTGCAGGAATATCGCTCGCTGCCTTGCTAACTCTTCCTGAGGTGTATTTTCTGCCACTTGAAAAAGCAGGTGTGCGCGGCGACAATTGAAGAACAGCTCATTGAGCTTGCTATGAGTAATTCCTGAAATCCAATTAACGTCCAAGCCTAGTTTTAATAAGCTTAGAGCGTTAAGAGCTTCAAATGTTTCGATTTGATAAGAGTGTTTAAGTAGGCCATAGGCGCGGCCAACTTGATCTCTAATTTCTGATCTTGGCTGTGTTTGCAGGCGGGCGCGAAGGCCTTTTTCCTCGACTAGCAGATGAGTAGCGAACGTTCTCACTTCGCTAAGAACTTTCTCTTCGGTGATTCCTAGCGTAAAGGCGTTGGAGATCATTACGACGTTACCCACAAAATCGGAGGACTCACTGCCGGTTAGACCTGCGATGTTGATAAACTCTGTTTTATGCTTTTCTACAATGGTCTCAAGCTGTTTGGTAAGAATGATGCCTGGTACTTGAAGGAAGGCGCGCGCTAAAAACCCGGTTCCAGCATGTGCGGGATTAGTGGTGAGGAAACCAAAAGTTGAAGAGAAGGCGTAATTGAGTGTTTTACCGACATCGGTTTCTAGTTTAACGAGGCTTTCAAACGACTTCTCAGGTTCGTCACCACAATCCATGCGGGTAAGTTCCAGATGGTCTTCCATATTGATTACGGCAAGGGTGGTGCCCTTTTTGTCGATGATAAAGCCTTCGCCGCGTTGAGCGTGGACGAATGGGTGAGTGGCTAAGAAGTGCTCAAAAAGCAATTCTTTGTCTCGAGCCGATGTTTCATCCATCTTGAAGAGCTGAGGCTCTGAAAGGCCTTCGTAGTCCATTAGCTGTGTGCTGATAAGACCCATTATTTGCTTGCGGCTATCATCGTCAAGCTTACTAGGGAAATTGAATTTTTCCAGATTACGCAACAGCGTAAGCGTGGAGCAAATCCATATTGGATGGCATTGCGAGGCTCCGACGTTGGCCTGAGATAAAATAGCGGAGACTTTACTGTGGTCCGTCATTGGACTGCTCCGTCAATTTCTTAATTTGGTCGCGTAGCCAGGCTGACTGCTCGTAATCTTCACGGTTCAGCGTATCGGCAAGAGCTTGGTTAAGTGCTTGCAGGCGTGCGGCGGGGCTAATTTCAGCCGTCTCACCGCGAGAGCGTCCTACGTGCAAGCTTGTATCTTTGGTGATGTGACCTATTGACATAGGCACTTTATCATTGACCACCAGTTCGTTAATAATCACATCAGCAAAAGTTAGGTAGCATTGACTACATCCTAGCGGCATGCCAGATCGGACATGTGTCACAGAGGTGCCGCAGTTGCTGCATTTTTCCTGTGCTGCCAAAAATTCATCGTGGGGGTGTTCGTGCGAGGTCGTGCCATGCAGGCGGCGTTCTAGTTGCGGACACGAGCTGCACATTACGGTGTGCGAAATCGATCCTTGCTCGATCACAGTATAGAGCGTAGCGATCGCTTTACGGCATTCACTGCACTCTAAGGGTCTTTCAGCTGATTTTTCTGGGGGTTCTTCCGTCATAGCCGGAATATAGAAAAATTTACCTAAAATGTAACGAAAATAGTTTTTTAGATAACCTTACGAAGTTTTTTTACTGCGGCTGCCATGAGTCCTTCACCTAGGTAGCGGGAGTCGTCATGTCGACGCATCTTCATTAGCGCGAAGTTATAGCGGCGCCATTGCTTACCCTCAGGTGGGTCATTAACTAGCGCAGCTGCCCAATCAGCAGGTCCCCACTCAGGGGGCATAGATTTGTAGTGCTTTTTCAAAATCTTGAACATGATTGCACTGGTAGTTGAGTTGGCCATGCCCGACCCTTCTATAGCATCCCAGTTATTCACCTCGGCTTCAAGTCGTGACTTCAGCTCCTCGTTAAACTGCTTTGTGCTGACACGATTTTTCCCTTGAACGGTCTTAATTAGCAGTTTGGTTGCCATTGAGACTGGTAGTTGCACAGCGAGACTCGTGAGGCCCACAATAGCGCCGGCTGAGATTAACGGGATGCCGGAGCCCCCTGCTGCGGTTGTAATTAAGCCGCTGGTTGTTAGTATAGTTGAAACAATAGTAAGTCCCTCAGCACCTACTCGCAGAGACTCCAAAGTTGTCTTGATCACTGTTTTTTGCTGAATGTAGGGGAGTAACGTACTATCAAGGGCTTGTGAATTTTGAAATAGGATGTCGTTAGCTACAACACGGTCTCGCACCAAATCTAAGGAGAAATGTTGATTCGAAACGGCTTCTATAACCGCCTCACGATGGCCTTTAATTTCGAGTTCCAAATTTGCGCGATCTGCTTTTTTTTGCGCGACAATCGATTTGTCTTTTATGCCATTACGCAAGTCTCGGTTAATGACATTGATTGCGCTGCGTTTTGCGACAATTTGCTCGTTCGCGTGCTGAATAGATTCCCTTAATGCCGGATAGGCATCGAGTTGCCGCATATTATGCACATCCGCAAAGCACTCTGTGTCCTTCTTTAGGGTCACCAGCTCTTTATTTCTTAGGCCAATCGATATCTTTAAATTTTGTACGCAGGTTCTTATGTTCTTATAGCATGAGCTAAGGCCCCTCGCGGAAAGAAATAGGCCTATTGGAATTGTCACTACGCTGGTAGCTAAGCCAACCATTCCCATTACCTGTGATGTTCCCTGTAGCACTAATGGGATAACTGTACTTAGAGCCTGAATGAACCTGCTGTATGAATAGATGCACTTTAGGCCATTTGATAGAGTTTGTTGAATGCCTATGGAAATCGGATCCCGCCCTAGTTCTTCTTTTAAGATCGTTAATCCATCGTTCAGAGTCTTATGTTCGACTAGCAGAGTTATCCTTTCTGCGGGGTTTCTAATGGCGCCTGACCGTAGGATGTCATCGATCTCTACTAAGCGATTTTCAGCTAGATTGACTAGTTCTTTCATCTGCTTTTCTTCGCCGATGTGCTTGGATGTGTCACGGCTCCAAAAATACATCCATCCGGTATCTAAACCCATCTGTAGAAACATTAGAGGGTTAGGGTAAGGACCCAATTGCACAGATGCGCCACGCCCTTCAACTCCGTACTTGAAAAACTCTTCGAGCGATTTTCCGGCTATTTCTTTTCCCTTGGCAGTAACCCTACCTACTCGCCCCGGAGCTATTTGTTGATGGAGTGTATCGATCTCATTCTTTTTGGCGCGAATATCGCGTTCGAGGCTCTGTAGTTGTATAAAAGAGGCCATGCGATCCCCTATGGGTCGAACGCTCGCCCCACTGCCATGCACTACTCTCGATGTCTTTTTACTTTTAACTGGTTTATTATGAACAACTTGACGCAGTACTTTGACCTGCGTCTTCATGCTCTCTAAGTCAGATTGAAGGCCTTCAATCTGACTTTTAATCACCTGGCGATCTGCTCGTTTCTGCTCTTTAGCTACTGGGTCTTTGGGAGGTCTAAACTGCTCCCACCTGTTTCTTATCCCGCCAAAGTAGCCTGCATCTCCAACACTCATAGATAGCCTTTTCTAAAAACGATCTATGATTATTATAACAATTAGTTAAATTATTTCCTTAACTTGTTTTTAAAGTAGAGTTGTCTATGACAAAGCGGTATTTAACATCACTTTTAAGCATGCGTTCATAAGCTTCGTTAATTTTCTGGATAGGAATAAGTTCAATCTCAGACAGAATGTGGTGTTGAGCGCAGAAATCCAGCATTTCTTGTGTTTCTTTTATGCCGCCGATTAGAGATCCTCCAAGCTTTCTACGCTTAAAAATTAGGTTGGTGACGTTTGGGCTAGGGTGAGGGTGGTCGGGAGCTCCAACGAGGCACAGCGTGCCATCTAGCTTAAGAAGCTCAAGGTAAGTATCGAGGTTATGCTGAGCTGATACCGTATCAATAATAAAGTCTAGGCTATTGGCGAATTTTTTTACATCTTGTTGATTTTTAGAGACAATCGCTTCATCAGCGCCTAGTTTTTTGGCATCTTGCAGCTTGCTTTCCGACGTGGTGAAAACGACGACATGCGCGCCCATGGCGTGAGCAAGTTTAATGGCCATATGTCCTAAACCGCCAATACCTACAACGCCGACTCTGCTGCCCTTGCCCACTTTCCAATGGCGCAGTGGTGAATAGGTTGTGATGCCAGCGCAGAGGAGGGGAGCGACACCAGGCAGATCTGCTTCGCTAAATTCTTTCGGGACCCTTAGGACATATTTGTCATCAACTACAATTTGCGAGGAATATCCACCATAGGTGATCGTGCCGTCGATCTTGTCCTTACTATTGTAAGTGAAAGTCATTTCATTCTCGCAATATTGCTCGAGATGTTCCTTACAGCTTGAACATTCGCGGCAAGAGTCGACCAAACATCCCACAGCCGCAAAATCGCCCACCTTAAAATCCTTAACTTCTTTGCCGACTTCTGTAACACGACCGACAATTTCATGACCTGGAACGACAGGGTAAATAGTACCCTTCCACTCGTTCTTCACTTGGTGAAGGTCAGAATGGCATACGCCACAGTAGAGAATTTCAATCTTAACATCGTGAGGTCGCAGATCTCTGCGATCGAATGAAAAAGGAGCCAAGGGAGCTTTTTCACTCGTTGCTGCATAAGCTAGTGTTTTTGCCATGACTTTGCCCTCGGTTAAGGTTTTAACGTCATTTTAACCTATCAAGGGTTTCTTTTGATTTAATTCACAATGAATTGGTTATTAGCCGCCTAAAGCAAGCTCTGAAGGTCTAATAGACAAGCCGAACCATTGATTTTCTCTAGCGTGAGCGAGGATATCAATCTCTGCCTCATCCCTAGCTCCCTTAGCATAGCCAGCTAGAATCGCCTTGCGCTGCTCGATGACCAGAGGGAATATGAACCTATTATGCATTTCTTTTCGGAAATCAGCGATGGTCTGGCTTGGATTTTTGACGCTGCTAAGTTTGAAGTTGGGGTCTGCGCAAAGGTTATAGGCAGTAAAACATGTCCATGTTCCACATTGATAGCCGTCGCGCTGAACACTGCTTGATTTGTCACTAGCCCTAAAGAATTTGCCGAATCTCTTTGATAGGGTATTGGCATGTTCCTTGACTACCCTTGGGACGGCTTTTGCACCCATGCTGTCATAATGTTCGATGGTTCCCTTTTCTACATCGACGATGGCGACTGACCAGTGGCTTCTTCCATGATTAATAGGTATGGGAAACCTTGCCAATGTCTTATGACCATTGACGGTGATTGTGCGGGCATTTTCATGGGTCTCGGTTAGGAATGCTAACATCAGATTTACACAGTCGTCGTTCAACCATTTCTGCCAGTTTTCATCCATAGCGCCGTTGGTAACTAGCGCGGCCTCGACATCACGCCGACCCTCTGCGGTTAATCCGGGGGAATTCCTTAAACGGCCTGTAACTGGGTCAAGTAATGTTGACCAATGGTGAGTGTTCAGAAAATCTAAATCTGCCTTAACGTCATTAACACGTTGTTCTACCTCAAAAGCCATAGCTTGCTCAAAGAAAGGGGGCTCTTCAGAGACCACGCGTTCATTGGTGAGGCGTGCGATTACCCACGACTCAATGTTAGCCAAATAGCTATCAATTGCCTCCAGTCGTGCACTTCTAACCCATTGGGCGCTATTCATTACATTACGTTCAACGGCGCTGCGCCATTCTTGCAGGGTGTCTTGCAGGCCTATCACATCATCGATGGACTGTTCTGCGCTGGTCACCCAGTTTTCAATCTGATCAGAAAGGAGTCGCATAGCATCTTCGCCATAGGGTTTGATGTACTGTCTTTCGGAAACGACCGGCGCTCTCGCCGGTCTGGAAGATTGCAAGGCTCGACGCCACTCCTGGATATGTGAAGCCGATCTAGCAGAAAAATAAATGATGTTAGGGCGATCTACATAGTCCAAGAAGCGTGTCATTGCTAGCTTATTGCCCGCGATAGCGGCCTCTTCATAGGCGGAAATGATTTCGCCGGCATTAATGCGAGCGCTTTGTGCCTGTAAGAGTTCGGCCTTTTCTATTAGCAAATCTGCGGTAGCTAAATCGGGGTCTTTTCTTAATAACTCTAGAGCCGCTTTAGGATCGGCCTTACAGCCTCTTCCGTATCGCAGGAAACGTACCACATTCAATTTAGCCTCTTGGTTACCCAATTCTGTGGCTTTCAAGAAGAATTGTAGGCTCTGAGCAAGATTATGCCCCTTGGAGAATCGCTGGCCCGCTTCATACAGAGACTGGCTTGCATCGGGCAACAATTGCAGGGCGTAAGGGCTATCTAAGCTAGCTTTTAACAGCCAATCGTTTGGTTCCGAGGGGTGGTGCTTGGCAAAGCCTTCTGATAGGGCGATCATAGCGCCCAGATTCCCTTGGTTAGCTAATTTTGTAAGCGTGGGAATATCATTTGTTTTGCGAGCTTGGTAGTACGCGGCGATGGGATAACCGAGGTCGCTGAAACGTCTCCAAAATTGATCTAACGCGAGATCTTTGCCGAATATACTCTTTGCGTGATCGTCTAATGTTTTAAGAGTTTCGGGATCGCCCAGGTCCAAGTCTCTGGAAGCGGTGAGCAACGCGTAGGCGGAATCAACAAAAGCTTGTTTATCGTAGAGTTCCTTGGGGTTGCCGACCGACGAGAAGAATTTGAACAGTTCATCGTAGACAGCATGTGTTAGATCTGCCGCAGATCCGTTCACATCACCATGCCCCCATAGAGCCCTTCCTATAGAGGTTGTTTTGTTATAGTAAGAGGTTGAGAGGCCTTGGACGCGGTCCTTTAGCTCAATTCTGCTTTTAATATCGTTGTAGCGGACCTTCAGCCTTTTATCCTGCTCAACCAGCTTGGTAATGATTTTAAAACTGTCACTAAGTTTGTTGGATCCTATCAGGCGGTCCCAGCAGCGACCCCATAGGCCGCGTTTTGCAATAACGACATTTGAGGAATAGTTTGTGCGTTGAATAACGAACTGATGTCCATTATTTAGTTTCTGTAGTGAATTTACTATTTTTTGTAGTCTATTAATCATAGATCACAATTTTAACATACTATACTAGTAATGTCAATTTCAAAAATAGACACGGTCATCAGCTTAAGAAAGTTTTGTTCTCAGCGCTGAGATCAAGACTCTCAGGATATGTATGACAAATCGTATGGGCATTGGAACATAATTATGGTGTGTCCATAAGGTCCATAAGGTCCTGAACCGACTACGGACTGTGAGTGTTGTGTGGGCTTTGGGTGGGAAGGATTGGGTCTTGATGGACTCGAACCATCGACTCCCTCATTAAAAGTGAGGTGCTCTAACCAACTGAGCTAAAGACCCTTTAGGAAAAGGTATGTATTGACCCCAAGGGGATTCGAACCCCTGTTATCGGAATGAAAATCCGGTGTCCTAGGCCAGACTAGACGATGGGGCCATAAAAGGCACGTTTTGGACCCATGATGGTACATTTTGTGCCAATTTATCGCAACGTTAAATATGCAAGATCTCTCTTTCTTTTACTTGGACCACTTCATCCGCCTTGTGGCAGTACTTATCTGTAGCATCCTGCACGGATTTCTCATAGCGCTTAAGGTCGTCCTCAGACATGTCTCCGTTGGTTTTTTGCTTACGGAACTCTTCTATGAAGTCGCGGCGAACATGGCGAACGCTTACTTTACATTCTTCACAACGCTTGTAGGCTAGTTTAACCATTTCTTTACGAGTGTCAGCATCCATTTGAGGAATGTTGATACGTACAACTTTACCGTCTACAACTGGCTGATAGCCCATATTTGCTTTTTCGATGCCTTTAGCAATCGCGTGTGCGTTGTTAGCATCGAATGGAGTGATCAAAATTTGTCGTGGTTCGGGCGTTGTGACAGATGCAACATCGCGCAGACGCATCTGTGTACCGTAAACTTCCAGCGTCACGTTATCCAACATTCCAGGGTTGGCACGTCCGGTACGAATATTTTTCAATTCTTGCTTAAGGTGTTCGATGGCTGCGGCCATCTTCTCTTCAACTTGTTTGAGAGGCATATTTTACCCTGGGGTTACCAATGTTCCGATGTTCTGTTGCGATAACAATGTAAGAATTTGCGTATCGTTAAGTCGCGACATATTGAAGACAAGTACTGGAATGTTATTGCTTCGGCATAGCGCGATGGACGTAGCATCCATCACTTCAAGTTTTTCTGCAAGAATCTGGCCATATGTAATGGTTTCATATTTGACCGCATCAGGCGATTTCATAGGATCTTTGTTGTAGATGCCGTCTACTTTGGTTGCTTTAAGCAGGACATCTGCTTTAATTTCAGCAGCACGAAGGGCTGCACAGGTATCTGTCGTAAAGTATGGATTTCCGGTGCCACCTACAAAAATGACTGGGAAGCCCGCTGAGAGGTATTCTTGCGCTTTAGCCCAAGTATAGGATTCGACAACTTTAGGGCAATCGAGGGCGCTTAGGATTTTTGCAGGGCAACCGATCGCTTCTAACGACTGTTGTAGGGAGATGCCATTGATCATGGTAGCGAGCATGCCCATATGGTCCGCAGGCGTGCGCGCCATGCCTAGAGATTCAAGCTTAAGACCGCGGAAGATGTTACCGCCGCCGATGACCAGGCCTACCTGTACGCCCTGGGAATGAAGAGCTTTTATAGCTTTTGCAGTATTTAAACAGGCCTCAGGAGAGATACCGAATTTATCGGGTCCTGCTAAAAGTTCACCGGAGAGTTTGAGTAAGACACGTTTATATGGAATATGCCGACCCTCCCTTAAGACGTTTTCTATCACAGAGATTTTTCAGAAGGGACACAAGATACTTTAGAGACGAAAGGGACAATAGTGACAGTAACTTTTCTAAGTCCTATGTCTCTAAGGTCCCTTTGTCTTTAAGGTCTCTTTGTCCCTTTCGCTTATTGTCCGACTACCCAACGGATAAATCCAACCAGCTTGAGTGGCTTGCCAGCTTCTTTAGCACGTTGCTGCACAAGTTCTTCGATGGTGATTTTATCGTCTTTAATGTAGTGCTGATTTAGCAAACAAGCTTGATCGTAGAAGGCCTTAAGTTTACCGTCAACGATCTTCTCGACGATATTGTCCGGCTTTCCAACGACTTGACCTTTGGCTATCTCACGCTCATTTTCGATGACGTCAGCGGGTATTTTGTCAGCAGATAGAAACTCCGGGGCTGCTGCTGCGATGTGCATGCCAATCTCTTTGGCAAATGCTTCTTCGCCGGCGGCGCCTTCGATCTCTACAACGCAAACGATTTTACCGTTCATATGGGAGTAAACACCCACGGAGCGGTTGCTACCTTTGTCGATGATTTTCAAACGGCGGATTTGAATGTTCTCGCCGATTGTCTGAACCATGGTCGCGCGGTATTCGTCGATTGTCAGATCGCTGTCCTTGGAGTATTTCTGCGCCAAGAAGTCTTCTAGCGATGCTGGGTTCGTCTTAGCTACTTCTTCAGCCATATCTTTTACGAACTGCTGGAAAAGTGCATTTTGTACGACGAAGTCAGTTTCGCTGTTGATTTCAGTAACAGCTGTACGCTCAGCGGTCTCGGAATTGCTAATCATTCCTTCGTTTGTCTGACGTCCTTGCTTTTTCACAGCAGAGGCCATGCCGGACTTACGGAGTATAGAGATCGCATCGTCGATATTGCCATTAGCTTCAACTAGGGCTTGCTTGCACTTGCCCATACCAACGCCGGTACGTTCACGAACTTCTTGAATCATTGCAGTTGTAACATCAGCCATAACTATGCTTTCTCCTTGTCAGAGCCTTCATAGGCTTCTTCAGATTCCTGCATTTTTGCGGCTAGTTCAACATCAGACGATTCTTCGCCTTCGTTAACGTCATCCTTATCACCCATCACACGTAGTTCACGCTTTCTGTCTAGAATTGCGTTTGCTAGGGCGGAGAGGATCAATTTAATGCTCTTTAGAGCGTCGTCGTTACAAGCAATAACGTGTGTGATTGGATCTGGGTCGCAGTTGGTATCAACCAAGCCTAGCACTGGAATGCCTAGTTTGTTAGCTTCAGCGACAGCGATGTGTTCTTTACCTGGGTCGACAACGACCAATAGGCCTGGCAGCTTGCGCATACCGCGAACGCCGGATAGGTTCTTATCTAGTTTAATTTGATCTTTCGTCAGCAACGAAATTTCTTTTTTAGTCAGGATTTCTTCAGCGGTAGCAATACGCTTTTCGATACGCTCAAGTTTCTTGATAGACTGACGGATGGTTTGCAAGTTGGTGAGCATGCCACCTAACCAGCGCTCGCATACGTAGTATTCATCGCAATGCTCAGCACATTCGCGAACGACGGCTTTAGCTTGCTTCTTGGTGCCTACGAAAAGAATTGATTGACGTTTGCCGACAATCTCTCTAACAACTTCGATGCCTTTACGCAGCTGTTGCAGCGTCTTAGCTAGGTCGATGATGTAGATACCGTTGCGAGCTTCGAAGATAAAACGCTTCATCTTCGGGTTCCAGCGGCGAGTTTGGTGCCCGTAGTGAGCGCCCGCTTCTAGAAGGTCCTTAATAGTAACTTCTTGAGATGGTTGTTGCTGTTGTTGCGCCAAGCCTTGTCCCTTTATATTGTTGACACTGGCATCCCACCTCTAAGGGCGAGATTCGGTCTTGGTTAATAGTGATGAAAGTGATAGCGCCTGATCAGAATCGAACTGACACTCGTAGCTTGGAAGGCTACTGTTCTACCATTGAACTACAGGCGCAGAGGTATAAATATACCGTTTGACTACTTTCCGGTCAACAACTAGGAATTCAAAGCCAAGACTCAGAGACGCAAAGGCGCAAAGAAGAACACTTTTTTGTTCCTTTCGTTTATCTTATTTCGCGATGAGAGCTTCTTCCTTTTCACATGTTCCGTTTAAGGCAACGCGCGTTCTGCACGTGGTCCTGATCGCCATGGCGCTGATTTTGCTGCGTGTCTGGCACTTGGCTGTCATCCAACATGAAGCTCGCGTCGAGGCGGCAGAAGCCCCTACCAGGCGCGTGGTCATTGAGCCAGCCCGTCGAGCCTCTATTCGAGATCGCTTTGGGCTGCCTCTGGCAATTAACCGCGTTCAGTACAATGCGGCCATCGGCTACGCGCAAATAGGCGCTATACCGGCGGTGAAGTATGAGGCGGATGCTGACGGGAAGAAGGTAAGACGTTATAAGCGCCGCGAGCACATTCGTCAACTATCTGAGCTGTTGGCGACGGAGTTGAACCTCAATGCCGATGAGCTAGAGGATCGTATTCACGCCGAAGCTGCTTTTTACGACCATGTTCCTTATGTCGTCAAAAAAGATATTTCCGAAAAGGAATATTATCGGTTGAAAATGCTCGAGATGTCTTGGCCGGGCTTGATTGCCCAGCGTGTTCCCAAAAGGCACTACCCACAAGGGAAGGTTGCTGGGGATGTTGTGGGATTTATGGGGGCAATCGATGCCCAAACCTATCAGAATATTCTTCAAGAGCGCAAAGTCCTACAGGCCTATGTACGCTCACGCGATGCGGGGGAGGATCCTCCTCTTCCCAACCGAATGGAATCCCCCCAGGAGGTACGTGAGCGCCTCAGAGATATTGAAGAAATGGCCTATTCTATCAATGATCACATCGGAAAAGGTGGCGTAGAAGCCTATTTTGAAGAGTCTTTGCGCGGCTATCATGGAAAGAAGCGTTTTTACGTAGACTCCAAAGGTCACTATTTGCGCGAGCTTCCGGGGCAGAGACCCCCGATTCCTGGCAGGGGATTGACGTTAACGCTATCTTCAGAACTACAGCAATTTTCAGAGCAGTTGCTCGCACAAAATGACAAGCTGCGTCAAACGAGGGTTTTTAAGCCCCACCGCGAGGCAGAGGATGATCTCCCTGCTAAGGATCCCTGGATAAAAGGAGGCGCCATTGTAGCCCTTGATCCTAACAATGGCGAGGTGATTGCTTTGGCATCTTATCCAAGGTTTGATCCGAACGACTTTGTTCCCTCGGGCGATCCTGCAGTAGATAGTGGTAAAAGCGCTAATATTCGACGTTGGTTTGAAACCGAAAGTTATATTGCCGAGATGTGGGATGGAAAACGACCGCTTGCTCGCGAGACCTTTGATGTGGAAAAAGGTTTTGTGGAAGAGGAACAAGATCTTAGTTGGGAACGTTATTTAGATCTAATATTGTATGATCAAGGTGATGCACGAAAGGGCTTACAGCGTGTTCGCAATGTAGAAAATGCTGTAGCAATTCAGAAGGCGGCGGAATCGCTGATAGCTTTAAGCGGTGGAGGGGATTTATGTTATTTACTAAACCTTCTTTACCAAGAAGAGGGGCATGTCACGCAAAAGTGTCCGTTGCCGGCAGCTGAACGCGAGCGTATCGAAGCCAACCTTAATATGAATGCCGATGATATTGAGAAGGCTAAAACGCAACTGGATCCTTTTCTAGGACGTATTAAGCATGCTTATGACAAAGTGCTGATTGTGGACTTTTGTCGGTTGGCGGTTAACGGCGAGCTTTTTAACGAAGAGTTATTAAACGTAGTTGGAAATCAGTCTTTGACGGCCTATAGAAGGCTTAACCAAGCTACAGTGAACTTGGAAGAAGTTACGTACGCTATGGCTAAGGAGCTTTTTCACACTACGCTCTTTGTGGATTGGCGAGCGGAAAATGAGAAGTCTTTCCTAAAAGAGAAACGGCATCTAGAAAGGCTTGCAGGCAAGTATGCGCGGCCTTATACAGAATATTTAGATGCGAAAGAGAAAGAGCTCTTTCGAGACTTCTGGCAGGATCATTCATCAGATATCTTAATAGCTTTTCTACAAGGCAGACAAGCAGCGGGGCTGCCAGATATCTTCGCTACGCATTTTCGCTCTTGGCATCAGGAGTTAGCCTCCGGCGCCCATGCGGCCGTTCCATGGCGCTCTGACTATATTTATCTTCAAAAAGCGTTGAGAGGTATAGATCCATCTGTTGCACAGGCGTATTTAGCGTCCATGCGTTCATTTAAGCAGCTTACCCGTCCGTTATTTGGTCGCTATCGACAGCTTAGGACGGAGAAAGGGCAGCAGTTAGAACGTCATTTAGCCGCCGCGTTCTATCCTACCTATGGCTATGGCTACGGGCGTTCCTTGGCATACCGTCAGGCAACTCCTCAGGGGTCGATATACAAGCTGGTGACTGCTTATGGCGCCTTAGTGCAGAGCTACCAGAGCGATCCCACCCAGCTGAATCCGCTGAAGATTATTGACCAGCCGATGAAGCTTAATGGGAATTGGATCGTCGGTTATACCATGGATGGTAAACCCATTCCACAAGCATATAAGGGTGGAAATCTTCCCAGGACTTTAACCAAGAACATTGGCGAGATAGACATTGTTCGGGCTATTGAGGTTTCTTCCAACGCCTATTTCTCTCTTTTAGCCAGCGACTATTTGAGCAAACCTACAGACTTGGCAGATGCGGGAAGAGCTCTTTCTTATGGTGCCAAGACTGGTATCGCGCTACCAGGGGAAATCAGCGGGCGTATTCCAACAGACTTGGAATATAATCGTGCAGGGCTATACAGCATGGCGATTGGGCAGCACTCTCTTGTTGTCACTCCTTTACAGACAGCAGTTATGTTTGCTACCATAGCTAATGGCGGTAAAGTTTTTGAGCCAAAAATTGTTCGTACCATGGGAGGAAGGGTTCCTTCGTCCAGCCTGGTCAATGACTATAGCGAGAGCTTGTCGCTGGCCGGTATCGATTTCCCATTGTTTGTTAATACTCTTCCGGCGCGTCGTTTACCACCTCCGGAGCTGGTTCCTAGCGTTATTAAACGACAGGTATTTATGCCTGCGCAGGTGCGAAGTATGCTGTTAGATGGCATGTTTCGTGTGGCTCACCGATATCAGAATCGAGCTGTTAAGGCTTTACAGCTCATGCCAGGTGATAATTCTCAAGCGATTCATGCTGTTAATAGTATGGGTGGTCAGATGGCTGGGAAGACAAGTACAGCGGAAATTGTGGAAAGTCTTGGTCCTGACCGGCAGATTGGCTCGCGAACCTATAACCATGTCTGGTTTGGATCAATTGTGTACGACAAAGATGGTGGCCAGGAAACTGTTTTTTACGACTCCAAAGGCAAGCCAGAGCTTGTTGTTATCGTATTTCTGCGTTACGGTGCGGTCGGCAGCGATGCAGTGCCTTTGGCGGCACAAGTAGCAGCCAAATGGCGCGAAGTCAAGCAGCGCGCCCTTCATTGAAAGACCCCTAGCAAGACATGACGTACGCGATGCGTTTGGTGAGGGATAGATTGTTGTAAAACTCGATGTCCTGCACCTTTTCGCCAGCAATAGTGACAGCGATGCGGCTAAATTGATGACAAAGGCTTTCCGCCTCTGCGCTTGTTGGAGGAGCGGAGTGCACCGCCAGGATCACATCGTATTTCTGCGATAAGCTATCAAGTAAATCACGGAAACGTTGGCTGTGCAACAGTTCATGCCCATGGACAGAGGTGCCGCCAGCTTCAATGGAATCATATCCATCCAGAGTTGAAATTGTAGGCTTGGCGGCACTGCCTTCTAATACTTGAAGGAGTCCTGCCATTTGGGTCGAGGACTCTTGATCAAACGATAGTCTTAGACGTAGTACCTTAAGGCCCTTTTTGGCAAGCAGAATGGCTAAGGATCTACTGTAGTCAACTCCACATCCAGTTAATAGCAGGACTTTTTTGTCTTGTGGGGCATTTACATCGCGGAACAAGTGTGCTGCCAAACGTCTAAGGGTGGTTAGTTGCTTCGGGTTTTCAAAGGGTCTATATTTGGCTTCTGATTTACGCGGTGGCACATAGCCTGCGATATATTGCTTGGCTAGTCTTAGATTCGTTTCGGAAACCTCGATACCCCTCCTCAGTCCCATAGCCAGTGTGTAAACGGCACCAAAACCGGCCCCGAGAATAAGTCCTAGCATTGCAAACATATGTAGCATAGGCCGCTTTGGAAGGACTGCTGGTATAGCTAAATCTAGTGGTGACGATTGTATCGTTTCCAGGTGGTGCGAAATATTTTTGGTCTCAACTAGCTTGGTAACTTCTTCTACTATGGAGCCGTTGATTTTTGCCTGATGCTTAATCATTTGTTCTGCGCCCCATTTTAAGGGCAGAGACGACATCTGCTGGTGGATATCTTTTAGGCACTGGTTTAAAAACCCGCGCTGTTCTTTAAGTTGGTCGATATGAGAGCTTGTGTAGTCTTGAAGGTGTTTTTCTAACACACTGACTTGTTGGTGCGTCAGATCCAGCATCGCTCCCTGGATAGAATCAATTTTCTGCCCCAAAAAGTCTTCTCGTAGTCGTAATAACTGATTGGCTTGCTGGAGGTGGTATAACAGGAAGGCACGGCAATTATTCAGTTCTTCCTTAATACGATCCTGCTCTTTTGGGCTTCTTATGGTGATATCCTTAAGACTCATCGATAACACGCTGTAGCGTTCGATTAGTCCGTGGCTCACCGGATCTTTTAGGAGGCCGCTTAGGCTGCTAATTTCGAATGTTGGATCCGCAACTTGATCAATAATAAAGCCGTTTTGGCGGATTTCCCCTTGAGTGTCATTCAAGCGATAGTTGAGGTCCAGATAGATCGTGTTTGCAGTAGGCAGATCCATGCCTTGAAGCTGATCATCAACATGCTGTTGTTGTAAAGCTAGGCGCTCTTCCATTAAACGTTGATGCACTTTCGACAAGCGTAGGTAATGATTTAGGTACCCTTTGAAGTGCGCCTTATGCTCATCCCAGGACTCATGGTTTGGACTTGAGTCAGACTGAAGTAGCTTGTTGTACCATAGCTTTAGCATGGGGCTGGAGTTATGAGAGAGCTCTTCTAAAAGAGTGGCCACGTCATCAGACTCTGCAAATTGATATAGATGGTTCATTCGGTCAATATCGTTATTTACCGCAAGGAGATTGGTGACTTGGCTCTCAAACTGTTCTTCAAATTGATTGGGCGCTGGTGAAGAGGTTTTTGACAGCGCCAGCACTAAACGGTCGCGACGTTGCTTGAGCTCATTTATTGTGGAGATGGTCTGACGAACCAGCTCGGGCAAGTCTTTAGAAGCTCCTAGGGTGTTTAGATAGCTTTCGGCATCGCGGTTTTTTTCCAGCCGACTAAGCTCTAAATCGATAGTGATGAGAGACTGTCGCAGTTTGGCTTTTTGCCCTTCTAAGACCGCAAGTTCCTTTTCTGAATCAATAATGCCTGAATTGGGAAGATCTTTAGAGAGCTGGCAGGCGTAGTCTACGATTAGTTTTTCCAGATTTTGATTGGACTCAAATCGTCTACGTTCTAGGTAGTCTAATTGCGCTCCCGCTACTTGCTTGTGATCTTCACGAAGGTAGCGTTGATAACCTTCCATCAAATCATTTAGCAACTCACTGGCTAGGAGGCGGTTGGAATGCGCTAAGGTCAACTTTAAGACCTTGGGGCTCTTTTCATCAGGTTTGATTGTTAGTCGATTTGTGAAGGTCTTTGCCGTGAATTCTAAAGTGTCTAAATGAACGGCAAAGGACTTTCCAGATACGGATTTGTCATCCAATCGTTCAACTTGAAAGGAGTAATTATCCGTTTGGATAGGGCTTCCTAAATGGGCATGAGCGATCTCAGTCCCGAACTGGTCCTTAACTATGAAGGAGCTTTCGTCCGTAAATTCCAGCGTTAATTTTAGTGGGATCTCAGACTGATAATCTATCTGTGTGAGTTTCAGCGTTGGTTTGGCATCAGTAAAGAGAGGCTCGCGTTGATGGGAAAAATAGGCCCGCTCGATCAAAAGATTGTCGCGAATGCAGGAGATTAAAGGTTGCGAATCTCTATTAATTTCATAGACTTGTCCCTGAAGGTTGTGTCGCTGGATCAGGGGCGCCCAGAGGCGGCGTGACTTCATGAGTGGAATGGTGTTTTCTTGCTGACCGTTAAGATTTCCAGTAAGCATGCCTAAAAAGCCGGACATTCCCCCAGAGCTATTGCCTTGCAGGCCTTTTTCTTGAAAGGAAGAGTCTGAAATATAAACGATCGGTTGAGTCAGTGCCCAAAAGGATAGTACGGATGCTCCTACCAATCCAGACAGGCCAATCAACCATTTTTTCCGACCTAGAAGACTGAATATATCTGACAGACTGACGGGTCGAGTTGAGGGAGAGTTGTCGTCTGCAACCATGATATGTGTCCTAGTTCATGAAAATTTTATAACATCCCATCCCGGTTTGGAAGCAGTTCATCGACGGCAATAGCTGGCTGATCCAGCGGTTCCAGCGCGTAATAGGAGTTTCTACAACATACACCGTATCGCCCGGCATAAGCAAGAGACTTTCATTAGGAAGTTGTGTGATATGACACCAATTTAATTCGTAAACCTTGGGGCAAATAGTGCCTCCACGGATTACCTGGATGCGATGTCGGTCTCCTGTATAAGGAATGCCACCCGCAGCCACTAATGCTTCACGCAAGCTGGTGAAACCATAATAGAGGTTTACGGCTTTTGGACATCCAACCTCTCCCATTACCGTGACAACCGCATCGCGCGCATCTGCTATGAAAATTTTATCGCCAGGACGCATAACAATGTTATTGCACATATCGCCTTCGTTTAGGAGACGGTGCAGGTCGATCGCTAAGGGGCATCCGCAGCGTGTCACGTAGCTCATAAAGAGGTTGGCATGGGTAGGAACGCGTGCTTGTGAGAGCACATCAAAGAGGCGTATTTTGCCGTTCACAGGGATACTAGGCATGGAAACTAGGCCAGCCAGCTCAACTTTGTGAGAGGGTCTTTCTTTGTAATTGATGAAGACTTCAATGCCTTTCACATGCTGCTGGTACTTACAGGAAAGGGCATCATGAGCTTCTTGCAACGTTAAACCTGCTACGATTACAGGTTCCATATCCGGAAGATCAATGCGTCCTTGATATACTCTAAAGCCTACATATTTGTTGATGGTCTCGATTGCTTCCATCAAATCTTTGCGTGAAGGGTGGTAGACCGCTACGCTTAGGACATCGTCCTCGCAGATGACATCTTCAAACTCGTCCATAGCACAGTCTGGAACTTCCATCAGCTCATGGCCAGTCATTTCGACGATCGAGAGTTTGCCTTGGCGAATCTTATAGCTGTCCGTTACGAATTCATCGACATGATGAAGACAGTAACAGCACTCCATGTTTGATCCGCAAGAGCCAAAGAGGAGGGGCAGGGCACCTAATAAAATAAGACTATAGTAACGCAAGAGATTCTCCTATCCGGGAAGGCGTTAATTTTTACCCGAATAGCCTTTAATCTGAAAGGGGAAAAACGTCTTTAGCCTCCAAATGGACCTTATGGACTCGATGGACCTATTATTTTGTCCATAAGGTCTATAAGGTCCATCGAGTCCATAAGCTCCATAAATAGGATGATGTATTTCTAATTGCCTTCAAAACTTTCCATTTAATATATAAAATGCTACTATTAAGATGGATGCATATTGGTTTGTGCTTTGGAGTATAGCTCCATTCTGGTCCAAATTTTGTTGATGCTTCTATTGATGCAAACATGTTAGCCTAAGGGCCAATTTAACGGCTTCAGAGGTAAAAAGGGTAATTTAATGGAGACAGAGCGTTTGGACTCCAATACCGAAGAGATTCTACGAGAGCAATCGGACTATAAGTACGGCTTTGTAACCGAAGTCGAGATGGACCGTATTCCCAAGGGGCTGAGCGAGGATGTCATTCGTTTGATATCCGAGAAGAAGAAAGAGCCCGATTGGATGCTTGAATTCCGCCTTAAGGCTTACCACCGTTGGCTAGAGCACCAGGAGCCCCATTGGGCTAATGTATCTCATGCCAAAATCGACTATCAAAATCTTAGCTACTATTCCGCGCCGAAGAAAAAGGCGACCCTCAATAGCTTAGACGAAGTTGATCCTGAAATTCTGAAGACTTTTGAGCGCTTGGGCATTCCTCTGGACGAGCAGAAGAAGCTGGCCAATGTCGCAGTGGATGTTGTTTTTGACTCGGTTTCGATCCATACAACATTTCAGAAGAAGCTAGAAGAAGCCGGCGTTGTGTTGTGCTCTATTTCCGAAGCTATCCACCGTTACCCAGATCTGGTGCGTAAATACATGGGTAGCGTTGTACCGATTGGTGATAACTTTTACGCAACACTGAATTCTGCTGTCTTTTCCGACGGATCCTTTGTTTATGTTCCGAAAGGCGTCAAGTGCCCGATGGAGCTATCGACTTACTTCCGCATTAACGACAAAGAGTCCGGTCAGTTTGAGCGTACGTTGATTATTGCCGAGGAAAGCTCATTTGTTAGCTACTTAGAGGGGTGTACTGCTCCTGCCTTTGATAATAATCAGTTGCATGCTGCTGTTGTAGAGCTTATTGCGCTCGACAATGCCGAGATTAAGTACGCTACTGTCCAGAACTGGTACTCGGGCGATCCTAAGACCGGCAAGGGTGGCATTTATAACTTTGTGACCAAGCGCGGCCGCTGTGCAGGTGTGAACTCCAAAATTTCCTGGACACAGGTCGAAGTGGGCGCTGCTATTACCTGGAAGTACCCAAGCTGTATCCTGCAGGGCGATAACTCGGTGGGCGAATTTTATTCTGTCGCCTTGACGACCGGAGCTATGCAGGCCGACACCGGCACCAAGATGATTCATTTGGGCAAAAACACTCGTTCGACAATTATCTCGAAAGGTATTGCTGCTGACCGCTCGCATAATAGCTACAGAGGTCTAGTGCAGGTTGTAGGACGTGCAGAAGGCGCTCGAAATTACACGCAGTGCGACTCGATGCTTGTTGGTGCTGAGTGCTCCGCGAATACCTTCCCTTACATTGAGGTAGCCAACTCTACTAGCCAAGTAGAGCATGAGGCATCTACCTCTAAGATGAACGAAGAACAGCTTTTCTATTTCCAATCTCGCGGTCTTTCACAAGAAGATGCGATTAATATGATCGTTAACGGCTTCTGTAAAGAAGTCATTCGTGAACTGCCGTTGGAATTTGCCGTAGAGGCACAAAAACTCCTTACCTTAAAGTTAGAACACTCGGTCGGATAATCAGTATGCTAGAAATCAATAATTTGACGGCCTCGGTCGATGATAACCTCATTCTGCGTGGACTTTCATTAACGGTTAAGAAAGGCGAAATACACGCTATCATGGGTCCTAATGGCGCTGGCAAGTCTACTTTGGCAAAAGTGATTGCTGGACACCCCGCCTATGAGGTTATTGAAGGTGAAGTCTTGCTGGATGGCAAGAACTTGCTAGAGATGGATCCCCCAGAGCGCGCTCATGCCGGGCTTTTTATGAGCTTCCAATATCCAGTCGAAATTCCAGGCGTCAGCAACAGCCAATTTTTACGCAGCGCTTACAATGCCAAGAGAAAGGCGTTGAGCCAACCAGAGCTAGACGAAGCGGATTTCGAAGCTTTCCTCGACGAAAAGATGGCGATGATGGAAATTAAGCCTGAATTCAAAGCACGTAACGTCAACGAAGGCTTTTCTGGCGGTGAAAAGAAACGCAATGAGATTCTGCAGCTCGCTGTCTTGATGCCTGAGTTTGCCATCTTAGACGAAACTGACTCTGGTCTAGACATCGACGCTATACGCGTTGTATCAGCGGGTGTTAATAAGATCATGAACCCAAATATGGGTCTTTTGATGATCACTCACTATCAGCGCTTACTTAACTTCATCAAGCCAGATTATGTACACGTGATGATGGATGGTCGCATTGTTCAGTCGGGTGGTCCTGAGTTCGCTTTAGAGCTCGAAAGCAAAGGTTACGATTGGCTACAGCCTACCGACCGGGAGGTTGCAGGATGCTAGCCACTCCACGTTCTGATCAGGATAACTTTTTGCAGCTTGTCACCAAGCTGTACGGGGAGCTGGCGTTGAAGGATGGCCTACAGCGCGCGCGCGCTTTAGCTTGGGAGCGTTTCCAAGAAATAGGTCTGCCTTCTCGTGCGATGGAAGTTTACCGCTACATTCGTCTGCGCAATTTCTTTTCAAAAGACTTCAAACTCGCGCAGCAAGCTAGTGTGACTCCAGAGCAAATCGCCCCTTTCATTTATCCTGAATCTCGTGGTTCGTATCTTGTTTTTGTGAACGGCTATTATGAGCCAGCTCTTTCTGATATCTCAGCACTACCAACTAAAGTTGTTGTTAGCCCACTTAGCGAAGCGATTCTCTCCTATGGAACTTTCCTGAATAACCATTGGACAAAAGCGCATAAAGAGGAAAAGGATCCGTTTGCAGCGTTGAACGCTGCGGCACATCCTCAGGGCACATTTATTTATGTACCCCCTCAAACTCTCGTATCTTCTCCCATTCAGATTTTGAACATTGTGACGGAAGCGAATGCCCTGTCGATGCCAAGAATCTTATTGTTCGCGGGACGTCTGGCAGAAGTGACGTTGTGTGAGCGATTAGTCGAACTTGACTGCCATGGATATTGCCAAAACGCTGTAACTGAATTGATCATTGAAGAGGGTGCAAGTGTAAAATGCATACTCGAAGACAGTTCTCTCTCTGACGATGCATGGCATTTTAATGCTTTACGAGCTACCTTGAAGCGTGACAGCCGTTTGAAGGTTGTTAGCTTTACCGATGGTGCGATGACGGTTCGCAATGACTACAGCGTTGCCTTGACCGGCGAAAATGGCGATGCCTGCCTAAACGGCGTATGTATGCTGGACGAAAAGCGCGAAGCACATACCAACATTCTTATCGATCACCAAGCTCCTTCTTGCCGTTCCAATCAGCTGTTCAAGAGTGTCCTAACCGACATTTCTCGTTCTAGCTTTGAAGGCAAAATCTATGTGCGACAAGCGGCACAAAAGACAGAGGCTTATCAGCTCAATAATAATCTTATCCTAAGTGATAAAGCTAGCGCTGATAGCAAGCCAAATCTTGAGATCTTTGCGGACGATGTGAAAGCATCTCATGGCGCTACTATCGGTCAGCTTGACCCCGATCAGCTGTTCTATTGCGAAACACGCGGATATTCTGCTGACGAGGCAAGAAATCTGTTGATCCATGGCTTCTGCGAGGAAGTTATTGATCTGATCGCTCTGCCATCTGTTCTGGAACGACTTTCTACACGAGCTCGACGTTTCTTGGCCTAAAGTTTAGGGTGCTATCATGCCGGATCCTTGGGAACTACGACGTAATGACTTCCCCATGCTTTCTAAGACCATGCATGGACACCCATTAGTCTATCTTGACTCCGGTGCCACCGCCCAAAAACCGCAAGTCGTCATCGATGCAATCTCCAATTATTACAAAGATCATTATGGCACGGTACATCGTGCCGTTTACGACTTGGCTACCTACGCGACAAATGAATATAACCACGTGCGTGAAAAGGTTAGACGCTTTCTGAATGCTTCGAAAGTGGAAGAGATCATCTTTACCCGAGGCACTACCGAATCGATTAACATGATCGCTACCTCGTTTGGCAAAGCGTTTATCAAGCCTGGCGATGAAATCATCATCTCAGCCATCGAACATCATTCCAACATCGTACCGTGGCAAATGGCGTGCGAAGATCGTGGTGCCATTTTAAAGGTCATTCCTGTGGATGATAACGGTGAATTGATCCTTGAAGAATACGTAAAGCTGTTAAGTCCTAAGACTCGTATCGTCGCGTTCAATCATATCTCCAATGCTATTGGAACGGTGAATCCAGTTAAGCAAATGGTGCGTATGGCCCATGACGCGGGTGCTAAGGTTCTCGTCGACGGCGCTCAGGCTGCTCCACAGATGCCTGTGGACGTCCAAGATCTCGATGCTGATTTCTATGTGTTTTCAGGACACAAGCTTTTTGGACCTACCGGTATCGGCATTCTTTTCGCTAAGGAAGAGATGCTAAACGCCATGCCACCCTATCAGGGCGGTGGGGACATGATTGAGACTGTCACCTTCGAAAAGACCACCTATAACGTCCCTCCGATGAAGTTTGAGGCGGGAACCCCCATGATCGCTGAAGTCATTGGATTGGGTGCTGCGGTTGACTATTTGCAAAGCTTGGGGATGGACCGCGTTCATCAGCGCGAGCAAGAACTTCTGGCATATGCTACGCCTAAAGTCGTTGAAATAAATGGTCTACGTATCATTGGCACGGCTAAAGAAAAGGGTGCAATCATCGGCTTTGTTGTGGACGGTGTTCATCCATTGGACTTAGGCACTCTACTTGATTTGAAGGGTATTTGCGTGCGAACCGGGCACCATTGTGCTCAACCTGCTATGCAACGTTTTGGTGTTTCAGGTACTGTCAGAGCTTCATTTGCTTTCTATAACACTTTTGGCGAGATCGACTACTTTGTTGATAAGCTGAAGGATGTCATTCGTCAACTTCGCGCTTAAAAAAAAACTCGACCCGTCAGCCAGTGTCGTTCAATTAAGAATTATTGCGATGCGATTTCTAATTTTTCTTGTTTCAATCGCCTGATCGGATTACCCTCTTTCATTTTTCTTAACTTAGGATTTTAAATGGAAGTTTCCCAATTCACAGCCGTTGTAGGAATAATTACCCATAATCATCTGCAGGGCATTAAAACGAGCCTAGAGGAACATGGACTTTCCTTAGCTGACCCTCGTGTGTCACAAAGAATTGGTATGTATCTTGGTATGATGGGCCCTGCGTTGCAGGACCATTTAGAGCATGCAATTAATGAAGGGCAGCAGTCCTTCAAGATATCAGGGACCATGACACATTTGGAAGGAATCTATCCTTTTGAAATTTTCCGTCCTTTTATTAAAGAGGTTGCGCAGGTGTTGTGTCCTGGTATCCAAATTTCTTTTGGAGAAGAGAAAAAGGGTAGATTCTTGGCTCGAGATATGTACTACGGGCCGATAATCGCCGATTTACCTGCTAAACCAATGATTACGCTTCCATCAGGAAATACGCCAGAAAAAATTAAATATAATGTGACCAGCGGCGGGCGCACAACGGGCCACATGCGTTATCCTCATATGTACCTCGATATGCGCAACCGAATAAAACAACTACCTCCCGAGCGGCACCAATCTCTAAAAATTCTTCTTTTAGGCGCCGGTTTAATGGAAGATGCAGGGAAAGCGAGTGTCCAATGTCCACAGTTGTATGAGTTAGGTGGCTTGGCTCGACATGCTACGATTACTGTATTGGATAATGATTCTGACTTACTAACAATCCTCCGTGATAATTTAAATCCCAGAGGTAGTTCTAACCGTCCTCTGCGGTACGAGGGGTGGGTGTTACCGCGGTTTTGCGAGGCAAACGAGTTCTCTTCACCCCAGGACTATAGTACATTAAGTACAGAAATGTATCAGGGTATTGGCTTGTTTTTGAATGATGCTAAGGTCGAGTTGCGTGACGGTGATATTCGCACATTCCCTCTTCCTTCAGGATCTTTTAAATGGGTCGTCGCAACAAATTCTCTTAGCAACGTGATAAGGCATACAGATCCGGATGCAGTAGAGACAAAAGGCCTTCTTGACCTTTTGGCTAAATATATTACTTGTTTAGAACTTAATGGATGTTTGTATGTGGACGAACCTGCTTTAACGGTGCTTGAAGAGCGGCTTGGAAGCGATAGCATTCAGGAAGTGATTTTGCCTCAGCTGAGGTATGCGAGTAAGAGCGAGGTTTCTCTGACCCGTTTAGAGTGTCCGATTGAGAGCAATGAGGAGGGCGTGAATGTTATCAATAGCTACATCAATGTTAACGGCGAGACGTATGTTTCTCCCGTTGTCACTCATAATATTTGCGTTCTTCAGCGGGGCAAAACTATACCAAATAGTGAACTGCCAATAGCTCACGTGTCAAGGCTACAGGATCACTTCCGTCAGAGTGTTAAATTTCCCCTAAAACAGGTTGACGGCCAAGCGGCAGAGTTGCAGCAGGTGGGTTAGCCCTTTCTTTTACAGAGTGGCAATTCCTTGCCGCTCTTCCTAATATCAAGTTATTTTGTATTAATTTCTATTGCTTAAATTAATTGTTTAGTCTATCCTTCCCGGTTTTTATTTAACGTTGCGGTACATAATGGAACAACAGGTTAGATCTCAATTATTATTTGGCACTCTTGCTGCTGGTCAGTTTGCGGACATCAAAGACGACCTATTAGAAAAATATCAAATTCCGGAAAGCGAAGCTGTCTCCAAGAGAGTTGCCCACTATGCGGGCATGATAGGGGGTGCCCTGCAAATACACATGGAATGCGCAATTCTTGAAAAGAAGCAAACCTTTGAGGTCATCGGCACGATGGCCCATCTAGCAGCGGTTTATCCTTTTGAAATATTCCGTCCGTATATCGAAGAAGTTGCTCAGGCACTATGTCCTGGAGTACAGATTTCCTTTGGGCCATCTACCGCCGGCAGGTTTTTGGCAAAAGATATGGAATACTCTCCAATGACCGTAACTTTGCCATCCGAACCCGTGTTGACATGTCCATCAGGATTGTCTGACCAGAGGATACTACGTGTCGTTAAGAGTGGTGGCCTTGCAACCGGCTACATGCGCTATCCTCACATGTATCAATTTATTCAAAGTCACTCTCATGAAATGCGCTTGGACCGCCCTGCTAACGTCCTTCTTCTAGGGGCTGGTTTAATCCAAGATCCTGATGGCTCCATTCAATGCCCACAACTACACGAGATAGGCGCCATCGCTCAATGTGTGTATGGATCTCATGGTTTTAGGATGACTGTATTCGACAACGATCGCAATTTATTAGGGCTTCTTAATGAGAATTTTAGCCTGGATGAAAGATCCCATCCCATTCGCTATGATGGGAAGGCATTCGAGTTTATGCATGCTTTAAATAAATTTCACGATCCTGAGAAGTATGTAAAACTCCGTGACGATATGATTACAGGGATGACTATTTTTTCTAAAAATGCAAATGTTCAAGCAGTTCAAGGCGATCTTCGCGACCCCAGCCATCTAGGAAATCTCGGAAAATATCATTTGATTGTTGGGACCAACTCGCTTAGCAACGTATGTAGAGGAACTGACGACGACTCTATTGAAACCAAGGGATTGATTGATATGATTGCCAACTCTATTAGCTTGCTGAATACGGGTGGTTATCTGTTTGTGGATGAACATGCGTTGAAAATTATCGATACTCGGCTTGGCAAGGGAACCATTGATACTGTTATTGTTCCTTTACTAGAATATGCGACCAAGAGCTCCCTATCCCTAACTCTTATTGAGCGTCCTGTCCCTAAAGAGGATGGCATGACGGTAATCCGCAGCGTCGTCAGAGAGGGTGATAAGTTCTATAAATCGGCAATAGTCACTCATCGGGTGTATGCTATTCAGCGCGGAGCACCTAAGAACGAATTATCAATTCCCGCTGTAACCAAGCTACAAGAACATTTGCGCACGAGTGTCAAAAACGCTAAGAATTAAAATATTGTGGACTAAGGGGGCGTAATAAACCTTGGTCCACTTTCTGGCCCTGTAGAGATGTGCGGATTGAAAGTTAATTCCGCCACAGGTAAATCAAAATTTTAAGAATATTCTTAAGTTTGAGGACACCATGGATTCAATGAGGGTGGAAGACGGACACAGATACATATTTAGCGCAACGACAACCAATAAAGAAAAAGTTGTTTTCAAACGGACCTCAGAGGGTGTTTTGTATGCGGCAAGAAAAACAGATGACTCTACTCGCGTAATAATTCAAGGCATTCCACCAGAAGTAAAAGCATCTGATCAAAATCTCATTGAATTCCTAGGAAGCAGCTTTTTAGATCTCAGTGGCCGTTTTTTAAACGTTAATTTTTCTGTCCTTGGTGGTGGAAAAAACAAGAAGAACGAGACCATTGAGGGTGAACAAACCGTCAAAAAAAAGCACCGACGCAAAAGAACCCGCAGGGTCGCTGCATCCGAGACCACGGTTACTTCTGAGATCAAACAGGAGGAAGCTGTAAAGAAGCGTGAAGGACTCACACTGTCTGGACACGTAAAAAAGCTACAGCCTGGCATCGAACACATTAAGAAAAACCTAGATCCTGCAATCTATCACCAAACGCTTTTAGACGAGCTTCTTGAGGTGGATCAAACGGGCAGTCTTGCGCACTCTTACAAATACATGCTGAAACGCCTAGATGCCTTTTCGTTTGGTATGAAAGCACTTTCTAGTGGTGAGGTACAAAGGACTGATACGTTGACAGATACTTTAGGAAACGGTCTTTTCTCAGCTCTATCGGCTGTGAAAAGCGCAGGCGCTGCTGTGGGAAATGCTTTTGCTCCCGGAGCCGGAACTATAGTTGGAGAACTCGCCGTTGCTCCAGCTTTAACAGCTGCGCAAATGGCATTTCACTATAAGCAGACAAAGAAAATGGAAAGACAGGTTTCCTCTGCCGAGATCTATTTGCCAGCCGGTATAGGCAATATCGATATGCATAACAGATTCATTGCGTTGAATCTCACTTATTTATTGCAAACGCAGCTGCCTCTGTGTTCCACGAAAGGGATGGAGGCCATTGTTGATCGCTGGCTTTACCTTCTTTTTTATTATGTGGTTAAAATGAACGATCCTGAGAAGGAGGAACGAGACATCGTTTCCCTGATGAACAGCGTTTTTAAGGCTACTCAGCTATCCGAGTATCGAATAGTGAACAAGTTCAAAAAGTTGATTGGCACACATGCTATAGAGACCCTTGATCCTCTGCTCAGTTGGACAACCGAAGAGCTGTTTACTCAATGCGGGGTTGCATATCCCACTATTGATGGCGGCGTCTGTTATGAATCTTGTATCGTGGAAAAGGCTGGAGAATCCACATCTATCACCGATGCTCGACAATATGGGTATTTTTTCTTCCGTAATGAAGAGGAAGCCATTGCATATAAGATTGCTACTTCGCAGCGATTCAGTTCTCCCGTAGAGGCAAAATTATATTGGGTGGCTGATCGCGATCCTCTGGGGCCAATTGATGGGAAAGGAAAGCTCTCCTCCAATCATACTAGAAAGGTTTCTAGGCTTAGCACGACAGGACCAAGTGACTTTTCCAGTGGTGTTATGAGCTTTTATTCTGAGATATTACGTGAGCTTGCGGAAATGAATAAGATCATTGCGGACTTGGGTAACAGAGTATCTGCTTTGGAGCAACAGCTTACAATTGTGTCTTTAGATCGGTCGCGCATCGATCTCACAAAAAAGTAATATTTTTTTCTTCTGCCTTGTCCTAGGGTGTTCATTCTAACTAATTAAGTTAATAATTCGCGTATGTTTTTAACCGACAAAGTTGGGGGAGCGTGTAGCTATATGCTGTCCCGATTTTGTCGGTTAAAAACAGAACTTGTAACTCTGTCTTCCAAAAACGCGTACGTCTCGTTGCGGCTTAGCTTGTCTTTAAGTTGAATCCCTCCGTTGATAGTCCAAATGTGAGGTGGCCAGCACAACCTCCGCTTCTTAATCAGGGAAACTCGTCAGGAAATCAAGCAGCTGTTCAGCAGTAAGTTGATCGCTTTGGTTGTCTTCGCCAAAACCTGCCGTCGGCGAATTGGTTGGCGGGGCTAACGTCATCTGATGCTGCAAAACCTCCGAAAAGGAATGCCGCGGACCTATGATCCCTTGATCCGGCGTAGTGTGGTTCGCATCACACTTTTCCAATAGCTCGTCTATAGGATCAGTGTAAGGAAGAGGTAAGTCTGATGGAGATGACGTAATAGTCCCGCCAATATTCTGAGATGAAATGGGTGGCATTGGCGGAGCAATTCTTGTACGAACAACGCTATATTCTTTATCTCCAGGCATTCTGGAAAAAAAGTCATCCATTATTTTTTGTGTTGTTTGACTAGTTGGTGCCTTATTATTATCAAAGCTAGAAATTTGAACCTTAACTAGGTTGCGGGATAACTTCCATGCGGTCATTAGTGCCTTCACTATAAACTCTTGAGACTCTTTCGGGTTTTGGTTTAAGACGTTTCCGAGAGCCTTTACTTGTAGCCCCTCTTTATCACGCAAGTTATACTCATCCATCACTTCGGCCACACCAGGATTGGAAGCCTTTTTTTCAGTGAAGGTCCTGATTTGTGTTTGTATAAACCGCTTTTTATAACCCCACGCGTCCATTAGTAACGTTATTATGGCACCCTTGTATGATCCCGGGTTAGCATCTAAGATTTCCTTAAATGTTTTTAATCGTTGGGCCTCTAATAGTTGGGCAATATCTGGGCTATGAACTGTTATTTTCTCTTGGTGTGGATGTTTTGCAATGGGCGCGGAAGGCTTCATTTGAGGTTGATACCGACTTGTTCTAGATGGAAAAATACTTTCGGTTGCTGCTTGGCATAAATTTAATACGTCTGCATCGGATATATCGGCAATTGAGGAATTAAATGAAGTGAGGGTAGGATCAGCCATCGATGAAGGCGAAGGAATTCTTGTGTCTGGTTGTGAGGTTTTTTGTTTGGTGCTGGCGTGATTGGTAGTAAAACTGTTCGAAGCTCCATCGATACTATTTCGTTCAATATTCATAACGTCTCTATATATGGTTTAATTATTTTTACCGCATATAATAATGACATTAACGACGTTTTTTGTAAACAACAACATATAATTTGAGGTTTTTTTGATGAACTAATGTAGAGAAAATTAACGGACGAAGGGGACTGTAGTGGAAGATAGGAGAGGCAACTGCATAAATGACAAGAAATTTTTATTAAGCATCATTTGCTTTAGCCAGGTTCTACGGTGGGTAGCCCGAAGGTGAAGTAGCCAATATTAGTTCTGATGACTTGTAACCACGAATAGGTTTCGTAGACAACTTGTTCTAAGAAAACTCGCAGGCCGATGGTCATAACAAATAGAGCTAGCAACGACTTCAATGGCATGCCTAAGAAGGTGATTTGCACTTGTGGCGCTAAGCGGTTGGCGATGCCCAGGAATACATCCGTCATCAAAATAACCAGTAGCGCTGGCGCTGCTAGTTGAATAGACAGAACCATCATCTTGTTAAACACCTGCAGCTCTGTCTTCCAAAAGGGAGAGCCGCTAGAGAAGAATTCGCGCGCTAAAAACCTATCTAGAGGGATGAGCTCGAATGATTTCCTGATGGCTTCGATAAAGTGAAATGGGCCATCCATGACGAAGAACAGATAGATCAGCATCATGTTATAAAGCGTACCAATAGGCGACGATTGGTTTTGGATGGTAGGGTCGTTAACCATTAAGCTAGCGCCGCCGCGTTGGTGGTCGATGATCATCCCCACGTTTTGGATAATGACAAACGGGATGCTCACTAAAAATCCGATCGCTGTACCGATAAAGATCTCCTTGGCTAGGAGAAAGATCATCAGCATGTTGAATTGTATCGGCGTCGCCGTTGTGATCAAAAGCTGCGGCAGGAAAATGACAAAGAGCGAGATCGCAAAGGTTACTTTTACCGGGTGAGGAAGAATACGTGCTCCCAAGAAGGGTGCTTGGGCTATGATGGGTAAGATGCGTCCCAGAGTGAGCAGCAGCATGGAAATCAAAGACACAGGGGTATTATTCGGAAAGTCTCCACTGAGGTATAGGTCAAGATACGTGTTAGTGACTACTTCTTCCATCTACTGAGACATGCTCCAGGTGGGGAAGTTCTTAAAGATATTCATCGCTAGCGACATAATCTGTGCTCCAAGCCAGCCACCCATTAACATCAGTACCAACGTTACCGCTACCAGCTTGACGGTAAAGGACAGTGTTTGTTCTTGGATCTGCGTAGCGGCCTGAAAGATAGCGACGATGATACCAAAGAACATACTGATCAATATCGGTGGTGCTGAAAGGATCAATATCAGCAGCAGGCCCTGGTAGGCGAGTTGAACAACTTGTGTCTGAAACATCTCTGCGGCCTCTTTTTTGAGGTTATTATTAGCGGAACGTTAGCACTAGTCCTTCGATCAATAGGGTCCAACCATCCAACATCACCAGCAAGAAGAGCTTTAGCGGCATAGATATTGTAACGGGTGAAAGCATCATCATACCCATCGCCAGCAGGATGTTGGACGTCACAAGGTCGATAACGAAGAAGGGTATGTAGATCAGTACTCCGATCTCGAAGGCATCCTTAAGCTGTCCCGTGATGTACGCGGGTACGAGGATGATAAAGTCTTCGGGGGACAGACTTTCTTTATGTATTTCTGGCAGAATGCGGTATGCCATACGGTAGAACAGCACTTGGTGTTTCACTGCAGAGTTACGCTTCAAGAACAGGCGAAGGGGTTCTCTGGTCTTTTCTGCGATATTGAGGACGTAGGCAGATGATTCGGTCTGGAAAAGGGATTCAGGAGCCGTCGATTCGTTAACAGCTTCCTGGCCAGCCTCATACATCAGTAGTACTGTTGGATACATAATGTACATGGTGAGCATGAAGGCGACGCCGTTGATGATCTGGTTTGGCGGTGCTTGCTGCACACCAAGGGCACTTCGAAGCAGTGAGAGAACTACGACGATCTTCAAGAACGATGTCAGCAACATGACGATAAAAGGCAGCAGAGCCATCAAGGATAGCGCAACCGCTTGCGTAATCAAGCTGGGGTGGTATGGTGCTTCAAATGGTGTTGATTCGATGATCTGAGCCCCAGTAGGATCCAGACTACGTTTCAGTTTAGCGTCGGCGTCTTCCTTCTGAGTTTTCTTGGCGTCTTTGACTTGTGCTTGTGGATATAGGTCGCTAGGAACGAACCACAAGACGACAAAAGCCAACGTTAGGCTGAGAATGAATCGCAGTGAAAAGACCCTGTTGAGGTATGGCATAACTGATAATCCTAGGTCATCATAGATTTAAAAGCCTGTTCCAGTATTTCCCATTGCTTATCGAGCTGAGCGTTGATAATCCCTGCTTCTGTCTCGATGATGCAGCCTCCTGGCTTTACATCGTCGTTAGCTCGGATAGATAAGGACTCAAGTTTCTCAAACACGGCGAAGAGGTCTGCTCGGTGTTTCTCAACGTTTTGGAGGTCCTTAGGGCATACATGAACGATTACTTGCTTGCTTTGTTTCACGGACTTTAACTTGCTAGCGACGATATCTACGATAGCTGTTTCGGACAGTTCGATTTCACGTCCTACAATCTTCTTAGCAGCCTTTAGGGCCACAGGGATAATCATCTTCTCTGTAGCTTTGTTAACATTAGCCATCTCGGCTTCGAGCTCAGCCATATGTCCAGCCCATTGAGCGAAGCCCTCTTGAAAGCCTTCTTGTTGAGCCTGCACCTTCAGTTTTTCACATTCGATGGCTACTTCTTCTTTGTATTGGTCAACTTCTTTGTAGGCGCGCTCGAGGACCTGGGCAGCTGTTATTGCTTCAGAAAATTCTTTCCTGGGAATGACTTTGGCATTTGGAGCTGCATGAACGCTGGCTCCTGAAAGTAGTGTGAAGAACTTTTTCTTTCCCACGTATTACTCGTTTTTACTAAAATAATTAATCAGACCGATCACTTGTCTTCTGAGCTCGTTGGCGACATTGTCCAGTGGCTGTGTGTTGCAGTTTTGCTCGATAATGCCAGCTCGTCCTGTATCCAAAGTATGTAGAATGTACCAGAGAAGGTCTTTGTTTTGTCCTGAAAGCGCTCTTCCTAGACGAATAAGGCCGCGTAGGTGGATTTGCTGTCGTAGCTTTGCCGCATCACCGCCCCATTGTTTAAGATCGAGGCGCGGAACGGTCAGCTTTTCGCGTTCTTTATAGAGGTAGAAATCCAGGAATTTGCGTTCTTCGTCAGTCAAGCACTTCAGGATAGTCTCTTGATGTGTTTTGTGAACCACGAGGCGAATTTCTTGAGCCAGGTCTCGAATACCCAACAGGTCAATTAGACGTTGTAGTTGTGTCTTGGAGTATCCAGCTAACGGATTTAGTAGGGAGGATGGAAGGTAGGCAGGGGGTAGACGTTCCTGCGGGCTTATCTGCTTAAAGAGTCCATCCAAAAGATACTGTCGCAATGGTGGTACTGGTTTTGCCGATGGCATAGGAAGCTTAAGTAAACGGCAAATCCCTTGCGTTTGGGGCAATGATAACGCGGCTATCGTTGGAGCCTGTAGAGCCTTTGGAAGTTTTTGAACGCTTGGTGCTAACCACGAATAGTGGATGGCCGATACGCGTTCGAAGGGCTGTGCGAGCAGGGGCGTAGGATCAGCAGCGGCGATGTCGGTCTGCTTCAGATTGTCTTGATATTTGGAGGGGAGTGAACGGATGAGCTCTTCCGACGAAGCGCCGTAATAGCGATTGAGTAGCACCCGAAACATCATCCAGCTTTTTGGTTCCATTTTTCCTCTTTAGGCGTCGTAAGAAGCTGTCAGGTGCTATTCCTCGTCATCGTCGTCGTCATCATCATCGTCATCCTTTTTCTTTTCTTTCTTAGCTTTCTCTTCTGCGGCAGCTGGCGGAGGTTCCTCTTTCTTGGTTAAAGATGCCACGTCAATGCGCTTTAGGGATATGAGACGCGCATTAGGGCCAGCAGCGTGTAAGATGGGTAGCACCTTCCACAATAGCAGTAGGAACAGAGTTAGAAGTACAAGAATAGAGACGAAAAAGGAAAAGAAAATGACACGGAAGCGTGTGACAGATTCCTTAGCCAGAATGATGGTCCACACAGATACGAGGGGTTTATCACCACTGCGCATACTATCGTCGCCTCGGCCACCTGTAACAGGAGCATCGCGGTAGCGGGCTAAGTCTGGGACTACGGTTACGTTATCGAAGTTTAGCTCAGGCACAGCACCAGCTACAAGCCATTTGATACTGGAAATAAGGTGGCTATTAGGGTCACTAAGCACGCCAGTATGCTTGACGTAGACGGAAGCTGTCACTTGCCCCTTCTTAGCATTAGGGTTCAGAACGTCCTCTTTCGGAAAGGATAGCTGCACTTCAGCGTCGATGACACCATCCATCTTACGTATGATACTTGCAATTTGTTCTGCTAGGCCAGACTGATAGCGAATCTGTTGTTGTATTTCGGAGGGTACGAGGCCTGATTCTTTAAAGAGGTCTAGCAAATTCTGTCCTTGGCGTCGTGGTAGGCCAGCTTGGCTCAATATGGACATCGCCTCACTGCGCTTGGCTTCGGGTACAGAGATGTTCCACTTCGCTGCTCCACCGCCTCCACCAGCACCTTCTGCTGCGGCTGCTTCCTTAGTTGCATCGATTCCACGGCCTTCTAAGAATACCAGAATTTCATTGGCTTCACGTTCATCTAGATCGTGAGCGATGATTTCTTGGCCCGCGCAGCCAACCAGAAGAAATAGCATCATAGAAAAGAGACCAAAAATCGACAGAAGTCGAGCAACAGAGTTTCTCATAACGTTAAGTACCATATGTGATGAATATGAACATGACGGTAGCACATTTAGGTCGTTATTGCAAAAGGCCATTTTCTAGGACATTTAACGCAAAGGCGCAGAGGCGCGAAGAAACAATGTCATTATTTGCGTCTTTGCGTTAAATGCCTTTCCACGACCTTGCAATGGCTTTAATATCGAGATGTAAGGTGTGAAGGTCATCGCGTTTGTCTAGCTCGACAAAGCGTTCACGGTCAGTAGGGTCCACTAGACCTTCACAGCATAACACGAGATATGCGGCTAGGTTCTGATGGCGGCATACCGCTGGATCTTGTAGCTGCTCCAGTGCGATTTTGGCAACTTCTTCATCGGGCACAAAGTGAGTAAGAGCTCTAGCTGCCTGTTCATTATCATGGACCATCGGGCGTAGGGTTAACACGCGTATTAAGAACTGCTTAGCTTTAGGACCAATTTCAACCAGAGCATGAATCACGGCTTCTTCATGGTCGAAATCGCCAGAATTACTAGCTTCAAAAAGTGCTGGAATGGCTTTGGGATCTTTAAGCATTCCCAATGCCTTGATCGCTAGCGACGGAGCAAGGCCATATCCAGGAAATAGCGGATCATAGAACTCTTTTGCAGAAGCTAATTGGATAAGGCTTGGAATAATGCCAGGGCCTTCAGCAACAATGGCATCGATCTCCTCTTCTGAATCGAGATCTTCGCTAAGAATTAGAGCAGCAATAAGCCTAGGGTGTAGGCTTTCGGGGGAATCGAATTCACAGATATCTCTAAGCGTTTTATAAATATCGCGTGATCGGCCAACTCTTTCAGCATCCGCACCGCTAAGCAGCATTGCTGCTAGGTCTTGACCAGTTGCAAGTTCTAGACGGTTAAGTTCTTCTGCACGAGGAATGCTGATGTCTTCTTGGATCCCTTTTCCTTCGCGGCGGTAATATTCGAGCATAATATCGAAGGAACCACCAAAGTGCACATCGCGGTGCATGAGGATGGCAACATCTTCGGCATCGGCCAATTCGAATCCTTCCTCGGAAAGATCGGCATGAACTTCTTCTTCTTTGTCTTCGGATGGGGAGCCAAACACTTGGCGCATCATATCCTGAAAGGATTTTGTTTCGTCGTCCATATTACACACTATTGATTGTTTGAATATCGCCATTGGCTTTCTGAATAACCAGGTTGGCATTATAGCTAGAGCGCACAAAAGGCCCGCAGTACATAGTTTTAATACCTATTGAAAGTCCATAGGCCTCGTATTGTGTGAACTGATCGGGTGTTACAAAAGATTGCAGACGCAGCTTGGTGCGGCCTGCCTGTAGGTATTGGCCCATGGTTACAATATCGCATCCAGCATTGTACAGATCGTGCAGCGTTTCATGAACCTGCTCTTGCGTTTCGCCAAGGCCAACCATGATACCCGATTTTACGTATAAGCTGCCACCATTGTCTTTAGCGTGCCTTAGTAACGATAAGGTTCGCTCATAGGTCGCTTTGTGGCGAACTCGGGGAGTCAGCTCTCTAACTGTTTCGATGTTGTGGTTGAATATCTCAGGCTTGGACGCTAGCATAGCGTCCCAGGAGCTGTGTTTGCCATCGAAATCGGATGTCAGAAGCTCCACCGTAACATCAGGAACTGTTTTACGTATTGCGTCAACGACGTGGCAAAGGTGTTCTGCACCGCCATCGGCAAGGTCATCGCGTGCTACCATGGTGATGACGACGTGCTTAAGCTCCAGCTGAAGCACCGAATCTGCAACACGTTGTGGCTCATCTGGGGATAGAGGTTCTGGTGTCTTGGAAAAATCAATGCTACAAAAGCCACAGCTGCGGGTGCATTCCTTACCCATTACCAAGAAGGTGGCTGTCTTTCGTGAATAGCACTCCAGTAGGTTGGGACACTTGGCTTCCTCGCAGACAGTATGTAGGCGATTTTCGCGAAGAATTTTGTTTGTGGCAAGCAGTTCGCTACCTTTTGGCAATGGCCTGTGAAGCCAAGAGGGAAAGCGTCCGGGTCCTACAGCATCCTCGGGATCAGCCTTTTCAGGGTTTTCAGGTAGGCGATTTAGGCGCTGCTTGACTTGCGGCGTAGTATCAAACTGATCTTTGGTGTGCATTCTAACCCTTTGTAAAAGCCATGCCCCGTTTGGGAGGCAGGTGTAGGGGTGTCTCTCCTGCTATCATAGCGGCTTCTAGCCACGCTTCTGCAATAGTAGGGTGAGCGTGGATGGTATCGGTTAGACATTCTACAGTGAGTTCATTAGCAATGGCAACACCCATTTCAGCTACTAATGTCGCTGCCTCATATCCCACCACTTGAGCGCCTAGGATTTGACCGGTCGACCGATCAGTAACGATCTGTGCGAAGCCTTCTATATCGTCTGTAGCTAGCGACTTGCCAAGAAACTGAAAAGGGAATGAGCCTACAGTTGCTTTATAACCATCTTCGATTGCCTGCTCGAGTGTCAAACCAACAGTACCGATTTCCGGTTCGGTAAAAATGACAGCTGGAACAGCATTGTAGTGCATGCGTGCTGGTTTACCTACAGCATTGCTAGCAGCAACTAGCCCTTGATGGGAGGCTACATGAGCCAACCACCAGTTACGGGTGATGTCTCCGATGGCATAGATGTGTTTTACGTTGGTACGCATGTCATCTGTGGTAGGAATTTCGCCATCTTTGTTTACAACTACACCAGCTTTCTCTAGCCCAATGTCGCGCGTGTTGCGTGAACGACCGATAGCCACCAAGGCCATATCGGCCTCAAAATTTCGTGGACCGCAATTGACCGTTACACCTTTGTCCGTAACGTCTATTTTCTGAACGGCGACGCTTGTTTCAATTTTGATGCCTTTGTGTTCAAAGGCCTTCTTCAATGTGTTACGAACGCTGACAGCCTGCTGGAACAAGATATCCTCTAGTGCTTCTAGAATCGTCACTTCAATTCCTAGGGAGCGGTAAAGCGATGCAAACTCGCAGCCGATGACCCCTCCGCCAACAATCACCAAACTTTTTGGTAGTTCAGTGAGCTCTAGCATTGATGTCGAGCTGTGGATGCGCTTGTTGTCGAATGGAAAGGCTGCGATGTCTTTGGGTTCAGAACCAGTAGCAATGATGATCGATTCGCCAGACACGAGGCAATTGTCTTTACCGATGACCTTAAGCTGTTTAGGAGAGGTAAAGCGCCCGTAACCCCGGATGATGGTAATTTTGTTAGCGGTAATTAACTGCTCTAAGCTCTTGCGCACTTGTAAGACAATGCGGTCTTTACGGCTATTCATTTTACCATAATCGAAGGCAACTCCAGTGACAGTAATGCCGAACTCTTCAGCCTTGCGTATTTTATTCAGCACATCGCCGTTGGCAATCAGTACTTTAGTAGGTATGCAACCTCGATTAAGGCAGGTGCCCCCTAGCTGATTCGCCTCAATAAGCGCCACAGACTTACCTGATTGAGCAGCGCGTATTGCTGCTGGGTAGCCTCCAGGGCCTCCGCCTAATACAACTACGTCAAATCTACGTTCTTCTAGTTCAGACATGCTGCCTCCTCTGTCTCTGCGTCGCATCATATTCTTGGAAGAGATTTAACGCAAAAATCAATCGCATTTACGATTTGCGAAGGGGTTAAAGCGAAAGCCGAAGTTTCCACGGCAGCGCCATCCGAGATAGAAACGACTTTCGCGTGTGTTCGACCACACGATGCGCGATGAAATAAAAGGCTTACCGCCATGTAGAGCCATGTATAGGGAATTGCCTTTGCCAGCAAACACCGTTGTTGCTTCGGGTCGATAGACAAGTGCTTCCTTGCAACAAGGCGTAAGACGTAACAGTGTGAATTCAGAGTTGCAACGATCTGCGCTACCAATGACATAGAAACAGAAGTTATGGCATGGGTTGCGCCAACTCCAAGCGGCCGCTTTGTAAAGTCCCGGCCGGCAGCTCCTTCTGAAGTTAGCTGTCGGTTCTTCGCCAAAGATGCCGTCGTCGTCATTACCAAAGAATGCCCATGTTATCCAATGCCCAACATCCCAAGGATAGATTAGGCAGCGGTGTCTGGGAACGATGTTGTAGAGCCAGTGTGAAAGGGCGTCCTGTCGCCGTTCCTCCACGCATGGATCGCAGGTTTCCGGCATAATCAGGCATGTTGTCGGGCAGCGGTAGCAGCAGCTACTAAGCGGCACCAGCAAAAGCAGCACAAAAAATATGCTGCGAGGCACAAATGTAGCTTGAAAGAAATCCACTATATAAGACATAGATGTAATGCTATATTGATATATCAAGTGACTATTTATGAGTGCAACACCTAAGCGTAAACTTTGCTGGAATTGTGACGGAAGCGTTCCTTTGGCTGTAGATCAATGCACCTATTGTGGAGCTAGCCTCAGAGAAGGGGCTTCTCCGCAACCGGTGAAGAAAGTTAGAGACGACCTAGCGCCTCCCTATGCCATGCATGGTGGGCAGCGTGATTCTTCAGATATTCCTCAGCCACCTTTTAATGTGCTGCAAAAAGAAGCAGCAAAGCCTGTGGAAGAGGAAGAAGCTACCGAAGAAACCACAGCTGGCGCCAATAAGGAGTTATCTCCTTTGATGTTTCTGCTTGGTGGATCTGTTTTTTTCCTGTTTGGCTTGGTACTGAAGCTATTTTCTCAAAACGGCGAATTTACACTACAGTGGAGCAGTGACTACTGGTATGTTTATCTTTTTGGCGGTATTGCCCTTCTTATTTTTGGATGCAGAAGCCTCAAGTATGTCGAAGATAGTGACTGAGGAAACGAAAATGACACAAGTGATCACACATCGAGGCCTTAGGCCATCTCAATCTGACTTCTTCAGCGAAAGCTCTGTCGAAGCATTTGAAGCATTTTTGCAACGCGGTTGGGGCTTGGAGTTTGATCCAGCCTTTGCTACAGATGGCATTGCGGTTACGCATGACACCACACTGACCAGGCTGACAAACGGTCACGACAAGCGCTATGTCAAAGACGTATCACTGCATGATTTGCTAACCATTCCATTAAAAAATGGCCGGCTATGTACGTTGGACGAACTATTAGATCTAATAGTGCGTTATGGTGTGGGCAACAACGCTCTTCATTTTAAGGGCGGTTATCAGAATCCAGAAAACACAGAGCGATTAATAGAGGTGCTAAAGGATCATCCTAAAGCCCTGGAGTTGCTTTTTGTGTTCGACGCAACGCCACAGATAGCTAAACAGCTAAAAGCTGCCTTGCCAACTCTTAAAATTGGAGCATCGGTAGCGCATCCGTATGATATTCAGCGCTATCAAAAATGCGTTTATGGCACCCTGCTGACGCTAGATGAAGCCATAGCTCACAAAGATCTATACTCATGGGTTTGGTTAGACGAATGGGATCTCACCGATTCCGATGGTGGCCCCAAAGATCTGTATAACCGCGATGTTTTCGCTAAAGCGAAGAAAGCGGGTTTTAAGGTAGCTCTGGTAACACCAGAATTGCACGGAACCTCTCCAGGTCTGCTGGGTGGCGAAGCACACCCCGATGCTAGCGATCGCGATACATTATTCAATCGTATCGAGCAGATTATTCTTCTGCAACCCGATGCTATTTGCACTGATTATCCAGACGAAGCTGAAACGTTGATTGCTGAAAGTATTCACAGCATCGCCAAAACGGACTAAGTGGACGTAGTGGACTGAGTGGACGTAGTGGACAAGAAAATCACTCGTCCGCTGCGTCCACCCAGTCCACTAACCTTTATACCTTGCTTGTACTTCTTCCAACGTACTGCAACCAGCCAATAGCAAAATATCTGCAATGGACATATTGCTAATCTTGCCTTGAGCATCAGGCATCGGCACATATTTTAGATCGTAAAAGCTCTGACCAATCGCTGGCAATAGTGCACGTAGAATAGTAACCGTACCTGCTACATTGGTGAAGTCGTTGCCATTTTCATCGGTAACCATAACCATTTGTGAAGGTTTGGTGAGATTGGAAATGGACTTCATACCTCCGACAAAGATACCCAGATCGCTGCTATGCATCATAGGCAAGTCAACTGAGCTATCACCAAACACTATTACAAAGGCATTCGGATTTTTCTGCATATAACCTGATACGAGTCCTGCTATGGCCTGGCCTTTGTCCAGTTTGCTGATCTTGACGAAGTTGAAATCTACACTACCACGTTTTGCGGGTCCGGAAGCTGGGATCCGTTGATGCGGTTCCAGAGAAGACAAGGAGTTTTCTTTGTCCAGAAGCTTCAAGTGAAGCAAAAATGTTAAATTTTTCTGCATCGTTATTGCCTCACCATCAATACCACGAGATACTTGTAGTTCAACATCAGCACCATTACATAGCAGACGCAATTCAGGATCTAACTGAGAACGAATGCTCTCAAGCAACTCAACAAACTCATCTGGAGTCCTGGATATATCCTGGTGGGGATTGATTAACTGGATGTTATGTAGGGCATGCATCAACGAACCTGCTATGGCAGCTTGAGGAGGCGTTCCCGTTTCAACTACACGTTCCAGAAAAACCTCTAACAATAGTTTTGCTATTTGAAAGCTCTGATCCAAGGTAAAGTGTTCGATAATCTCTACTTCCCCGTTTGGCGCCAATTGTTGTCCACCCATAGCCCCCAAAATACGCACTCTTTCAGCCTTGATATCTTCAGCAAAGTGTTCTTCGAAAATTGGCTTTAGGGATGTATTCCCTCTGCGGCATTCCTCTACATTGAGATCAGAAAATACTGGGGTACCGGAAATGAATGTGCCGAAGACTTTCTCTGTCTTCAGAAGCTCCTTAGCAAGGCTGACGACGTCCTGATCCAAAGGGCGATCCGCAAGAGTGCGCATGACGCCATCGACATCGGAGATGTACAGCACGTTGTTGATAATCTCGCCATTGGCAAAGCGGTTAGGAACAGGAATGGTTACCCAGCGGGGTTGGTCGTCACTGATATTGTGCAGCTGATTGGCATCTATTGTGTAGTTCAGCGTGTCGAATTGTTTTGTCTTAGGTAGTTCAACAACTCTCTCGTGGTGAATTGGTGTGGCCCGTACGTCTTGAACATAGTCCATGGAGCAAGCCTCTTCTTTTGAATTTTTCATTGCGTAAATGATAGAGCTACCTGTTATTAGTGCAAAGTCATTTTTAGTGCGCTTTGAAATCAAATTTTGCTAGAATGCCGCATCCAAAAGGTAGTGGTTTATGGATCAAATTAAAGCAGTTTTGTTCGACATGGACGGCGTTTTAATCGACGCCAAAGATTGGCACTATGAGGCCCTAAACAAGGCCTTAAAGCTATTTGGCATGGAAATCACACGTTATGATCACTTGGTTACGTATGATGGTCTGCCAACACGCAAAAAGCTGGAAATGCTTACACTAGAGCGAGGCTTGCCAGCTTCACTGCACAGTTTCATCAATGAACTGAAGCAGCGATATACGCTGGAAATTGTGTATAGCTCCTGCTTTCCGACCTTTCACCACCAGTTTGCACTTTCTAAGCTACGTCAGCAAGGTTATAAGCTGGGTGTTTGCTCGAATTCCATTCGCCAATCTGTAGAGGTTATGCTCGATCGTGCAGAGCTAAGCGGATACTTTGAGTTTTTTCTGTCCAACCAAGATGTTTCGAAGCCAAAGCCACATCCTGAGATCTATGAGAAGGCTATTGAAAGAATGGAGTTGTATCCCCACGAGTGCTTAATTGTAGAGGACAACCACCACGGCATTCAGGCTGCAAAGGCTAGTGGAGCGCATGTTTTGGAGGTAGTGGGTCCTGCGCAGGTAACCTTCGGAGCTATTCGTGGTAAGATTGCAGAAATTGAATCATTAGTTGAGGTGACTCATGCTTAATGTAGTCCTTCCGTTAGCTGGCAAATCACTGTTCTTCCGTGAAGAAGAGTATGTCTTTCCAAAGCCGCTAGTAGAAGTAGCGGGAAAGCCTATGATTCAATTGGTCGTAGAGAACCTTTCTACCATCACACAGCCAAAGAAATTTATTTTTATTCTTAATAGCAGCGACTGCTCCAACTTTCATTTAGATAGCAGTGTAAGCCTTTTAGCTGACTCGTGCGAAATACTGCGCATAAAAAGCGAAACAGCTGGAGCTACTTGCAGCGCCTTGATGGCAATCGAACATATCAATAATGATGATCCACTGCTCATTGTGAATGGTGACCAGGTAATTCACGAAGATCTGAACGATGTGATCACCAAATTTACGAAAGACGATGTAGATGCTGGCGTTGTCTGCTTTGAGTCAGTTCATCCACGCTGGTCATTTGCTAGAATAGACGATGACGGAATGGTTGTCGAAACAGCAGAAAAGCGCCCCATCAGCAAGCATGCTATAGCGGGTTTTTACTACTTCAAGCGCGGCAGAGACTTTGTCACTAGTGCCATGATGTCTATACGCAAAAAAGCAGCAATCGGCGGAGTCTTCTATATAGCCCCGGTTATTAACGAAATGATTCTGGATAACCGCACAGTGGGGATGTATCAAATCCCTGACGCAAAATACCACACCTTTTACGCACCACAACGTATCGAAGAATACGAAAAACGATTTTGGAGAGCATAATGTCTCAAGAGTTGACGATAGTTATACCCATGGCAGGCAAAGGCAGCCGCTTTGCTGAAGCTGGCTTTAAGAACCCCAAGCCCTTCATACCGGTCGAAGGCAAGCCTATGATCACTCATGTCATGGACAACCTTGACTATCCCAATGCCAAGTATGTGTTGATTGCACGTCAGGAACACTTAGATGCGGAACCTGAATGCGTGCAGCACATTCAAAATAGCTACAACGCAACTTTTATTGGAATTGATCTGCTAACTGAGGGCACAGCATGCACCATGCTTTTTGCACGGCGCTTGTGGCAGCCTGAGTCACCCTTGCTTATTGCTAATTGCGACCAGATTGTCGATGGAGGCATTCAGCCATACATTGATGACTGTTTTGAGCGCCAGTTGGACGGTTCTATCCTCACTTTTGAGGAGCCGACACTACATCCAAAGTGGTCCTATGCCAAAATTAACGCGCAGGGTTTAGTTACTGAAGTGGCAGAGAAAAAGGCGATTTCTCCATGGGCGACCGTTGGTCTTTATTTGTTCACACAAGCATCTACTTTTGTTGAATCAGCGATCGACATGATTATTCGCAATGAGCGTGTCAACAACGAGTTCTACACCTGTCCGACCTATAACTACGCCATCGAGAAGGGTAAGCGGATAGGCATCTATAATATACCTACAAGTGCCATGCATGGCATCGGAACACCGGAAGACTTGGATGCCTACCTACTGCATCGCAACCAAGAAGTGCTATGTACGTTGTAGTGCCTCTAGCCGGCCCAGACTGCTATGATGCGAAGTACGGCATTCGTCCCATGATGCCGATGGGAGAGTCTACGCTTATTCACAGCGTCCTTTCCTCTCGATGGAATGATGTCAGCTATGTATTTGTTTTACGCGAGCATGAGAACATGCCGCGCTTACGACAATACCTTCGGGATACCTTTGTGGGGTGTCAGATAGTGGTTGTTTCCCAGCTGGCTGCTGGAGCAGCCTTTTCTGCGCTTGCAGGAATGAGTTTGGTACCCGACAATGTTCCGGTGGTAGTAGACCTTGCTGACATAGCATTCGAGGGTAATTGCGATTTTAAAGCAGCTTTTGCCGCAGACGAGCAATTGCAGGGCATAGTTCCTTATTTTGAATCGAGTGAGCCACAATATAGCTACCTACAGCTTGATGAAGAAGGCTATCTGCTACAAGCGGTAGAGAAAAAAGTTATCTCCAACCACGCTACAGCTGGTGTTTATGCTTTTCGCAATGTAGGAGCCTATTTGCAAGCTCTAGCACGTTGTGTGCGCGATGGCGACACGTATAAGGGGCTCTATTTCGTGTGCCCGCTGTTAAACGATATGTGTGTTACAGGGGTTCCTGTGACAGTGACTGAGCAACACAGTCTGGCTTTTCATTAACTAATAAGAATGGACTTCCAGGATAGGCAGGCGTATGCCTCTAACGCTGCGTAGCAGCAAATCTTATCTTAGCCCCTAGCCATACCCGAAAAATGAGGGTTGGCTAGGGGTAAGTTCAACAAACCGTTCGCGTTGCGGAAGCACCGCGTCTTTTCAATGAAAGCAAATGGACAGACGCGATGCTCCGCAGCGCGTGCTCATTGATATGCTGCCCCCTAGCCAACCCTCATTTTTCGGGTATGGCTAGGGGCTAAGATAAGAATTGCTACTTTGCAGCATTAGCTGCAGAAACACCCTTTAAAGATGTATAATTCTACTCTAGTTTGATGCGTAAGGGCCAGGCAGGATGCACCGAACGAATTTCCGCCTTAAATCGCAGAGCGATTATTCTCTCCCCAGCCCATTGCCATACCCGAAGGGTTGGTTGTGGGCAGTTGCATAAACATTTTACGTTTCGGCAGCATCAAGTCTAATCGTGCTCTCCACATGATACCTCTGTATTGGCTTCTCGATTTAAGATCTCAATAGCCTCCTCAAAGCTTTCTTCACAGATTTCGCAGAACCCAATTCCACTAGCTTTTCGCGTTTCATAGCTTATTTTTTCATTTGCAAAGATGATCAGAGCTATGAAAGGAGGAGGATAGTATTCACCGCTGGTGCGTTGAAATGCGAGCATATAGGATAGACTAGAAGGTTCAAACGGACCGTTGGTTTGCAATATAGATTTGCTCTGGTTGTCACCTAGCATGGCAATTGCCTTTTGAACTTCAGGCACAAATAGTCTCCTAGCCTCCTCCAGCTCTACCATTTGATCGCTTTTAAAGGTCACAGAAACGCACTCCCGTTTTTTACGATTAAAACAACCTTCGGCTGTTTGAAACCGCCCATTGCGTTTGTGCAAATCTTTGGCATATTTCTGTAAGCCTTTCCTGTCCCAACGCTTTCCTTCAAAGCCCTGGAGATTAGCTGAAAAGATCATGAATAAGGACGCTAATGTAAATGCCAGGGTAGAGCGCATGCTTAATACCTATTATTTATGCTCTGCAGAAGTATCTGTAAGCATTTCTGTTTGGCTGGCTTCTCGATTTAGGATCTCAATAGCTTCCTCAAAACTCTCCTCACAGATTTCGCAGAATCCTTTGCCATTGGCGTTTCGAGTATGATAGCTTATTTTTTCATTTGCAAAGATGACCATAGTTATAAATGGGGGGGGGTAATATTCGTCATCTGGTCGATTCAGTGTGAGCGAAAAAGTTAGGTTGGTGGGACCAAAAGGACCGTTTGTGGCTAATATTGATTTTTTCTGCTTGTTTTGTAACATAGCAATTGCCTTCCGAACTTCCGGTACGAATAATTTTCTAGCCTCATCGAACTCTACCATCTGATAACTTTCAAATCTCACAGAAACCTTTTCCAGTTTACCGTTGAAAAAGCCTTCGCTCCGCTGTACCCATCCTTTACGCTTCTGTACATCTTTAGCATATTCCTGTAAGCCTCTTCTGTCCCAACGTTTTCCTTCATAGCCCTGCAGATCAGTCAAAAAGGTAATGAATAGAGACATCAGCGTAAGTATGATCGATAAGCGCATTTCTATTATCTGTTGTTGAGTTCTTTTAGTGCCGTTTTAGCTTCTTTGACAACTTCTTTTTTGTAGTGCTCATAGCCGTGGCAAGAGCTCGGGCGACGGTTCGATGGGGTCAGCGACCTGAAATTGACGCTGGATGATCCGCAGCGAGCTTTCATATAGCCCCAAGGGTCACCAATTATAACGACACATTCGTTGGTGTAAAGAAGATTTGAAATACCGGCCAAATCGGAATCGTCCTCAAGCTTAGCGGATGCGGCGGTGATGCTGTGGACAATTGTTTTGGTCTCTTTGTCGAGTTTTTCTCGAGCTCTATGTCCTGTCCACCCTCCCTTGCTGTGATCGGCGGTGACGACGTAGCCGTCTCTATCCTTTGCGATATCTGTTCCGAAGCGCAGTGCTTCGTCGGCGACTTGTGAAAGTTCTGTGTTAATGCCAAAGATAGAGAGTCCTGTGTTGAATAGGTCTGCGACAGCCCCACAGCTGGGATAAACACAGCCGATGATGGTGACGTCTCCCATATCTTCAAACATTTCATTAATTCGCGCTTCTGCCTCGAAGCGGGATACGCAGATGCCGTTATTCATAACCATGACATCGTTGCCTGTTCCCAGCTTAGTTTGAACATAGGGTTTGTCAAAGTACCCCTCGAGCACTGTAGTGCCGGCAAATAAGCTGCACGCATTGATTAGTGTCTGTTGGATCGTTCTGTTGGGCACTAAATGGAATACCAGGGTGGCTATCGGAGTAGCTATTTTTTCTCTTGAGGATGACCGCCTGGAACTGTCTGGCCCCGAATATCCACAGTGACTACAGGAGCCGTTTTCATCGAGTGGCCTTCCACAGTTTGGGCATGATTCGCTGCGCAGCCCTGTGGGGTCCATATATGACAAGGGATTATTGTATACGTATGCATAAAGGTTGGGCCCATCTTGAAAGCCAATAGGATCCGGAGTAAGCCAACGGGCTGTGTCCGGATCGTAATATCTGCGTCCGAAAAGTACCCATCCGGTTTCAGGATCGTGTCGTTTGCTAGAAAATCTCCATGGGTTAATCGAGGTGCTATCCGGGTATGCAGTTTCTTCTCCAAAAGCTGTGTGGCGGTAGAATTCTGTGACTTGACCTGAATCTGCCGCCAGCAACACAGCTACGTTTCCGCAGTGATCATGAATGGGCACGTAGACCTTGCTATCTATTTCGATGGCAATGGCTGCTCCTATTTCCGCTCCCTTACCCTGGCCAAGGACGCGCAACTGTTGTATCGTGCCATCAGGATGGGTAGCGCTAATTTCCACTTGATCGCAATAGAGGTAGAGGGTAGTTTCCGAACCTTTTTTGCTGATGCGACGATTGAAGGGATCGTAGCGATATTCCCATTTGCTACCATCTTGGGATTCAACTTCGATAAGGCGTCCTAGCACGTCGTAGCGATAGCGGTTTTCTCCACAAGCTATTCGGTTGCCCTGGACATCGTAGCTAAAATGGGTGTCGCCTTGCTGAAGAAGCCTATTAAGGGTATCGACGACACAAACAGAGCTGTCCATGCTTAAACGGTTATGTAGAGAATCATAACTATAGTTGTGGTTACTAAGTCCTGTCTCGTCGGTTAGTTGATTTAGTGGGTCGAAGGCAAACTGACAAGAGGCTATGTCAAGGGGGTCGCGTCTAGTAATCGACAGTAGATTGCTTATAGCATCGTAGCCACCTTGTGGGATTTGCTCTTCAAAGCAAGGATGCGATAAATGTTTCAATCGGCCGAGGGTGTCCCATGAATAATGTAGATCACCTCCATTGCCCACCAGCTGTGCCTCAATTAGTTTCCCTGAAAGATCCCTCTTTAAGTAGCGATGTGAGTAGGAAATGGCGCCGGATGCGTCCAGTCGATGTACATCCGTTAGGTTAGTGGCGTCGAGCCTATAACCTATCCCCGAGCCATCGGGCAGATCTATCTGCGTGACTCGTGCAAGTGCGTCGTATTGGTAAGATAATGCAAGACCGGTTGCAAGAGTTTCCTTTGTCATGCGGTTGGCGTGGTCGTAAACTCTGGATGTCGTTTCAGCGCTTGCGGCATCGAATACAGAAAGTAGATTTCCATTGGAATCATAGGAATACGAATAGTCAATAGAGCCATCAGAAGAGGTGTGGTGTGATAAGCGGTTAAAGGCGTCATATGCATATCTTAAAATAATACCACTAGGAAGAATGTCCGATTCACGTTGGCCATGTACGTTATAGCTGTAGTAAGTTTGACGTAACAAGGGTGTGCCAACCGCTTCACGGATGACGACCAGTCGCCCAAGGGTGTCATATTGCCACTCGGTGATAACAGTACGATCTGGGGTGTTGTTGGCCTTAACCGTATCAAGACGGATTTCAGGCTTACCCAATGCGTTGTATTTGAGTTCAGTTTTACTCAGCTCGTTACCAAAGGGATCCTTCTTAATGATACAAGCTGGGTTGCCCAATGTGTCGTGTGTGGTTATTGTTTGCCTTCCAAGAGCATCCACAAGTGTTACTATAAGCCTGCCGTTGTATTCATAGTGGAACAGGGTTTCATTGCCATCAGCATCGACAATTTTCGTAGGCTCTCCGAAGGGATTGTATTCAGTGAGCGTTGTAGAAGGACCTTGTTCAAAATGTCTTGTGACTGCTGAACGGTTGCCCTGCAAGTCATATTCAAAATTTACTTGGTTTAATCTGGTATTGAAAGCATCTTCTACGCGTTCTTCAACCACTCGATTTAATAGGTCAAATTCTTGGATGGTAATTCGTACGTTGTCCTCTTCTGGCCCAATCCATTGAATGGTTTTGAATTTTCTACCGAGCCCATCATACTCAAAGCGTGTCCAACCTTCGGGTTTAAGGATGTGTGTTAAACGTCCGGCACCGTCATAGCGATAAGAGGTAACGTTGCCGTTTGCATCTGTTTCCGAAGTAATTAGAAAGCTCTTATAGGTGGCGGATGTCTTGGCTAATAGTTCATGGTTGGGTGAGTATATTTCCTTACAAATAACATTGCCCAGTGCATCGTAGCGCCATTTTGTATAAGTGCCGTTAGAGGCAAGATGCAGTCGCAGGGCACCATCCGAATTGTATTCGTTGCGTTCTGTTCTGCCATCGGGATGCTCAATAAGAGTCGGACGTCCTCGAATGGTGTATTTCTTGTGTGTGATATTGCTCAGAGCATCTACTTCTGCGGTAATATTGTTGGCTATATCGTATTCCATTTTGATGACATGCCGTTGACCATTACACTCGGGCAAGGTGCTGGAAATAACTCGGTCTCGGTCATCGAACTCATAATCCGTTGTATTGCCAAAGATATCTGTCGAGGCGATTCGATTGCCTCTCCAGTCATAACGATAGCGTTTTTCGAGTCGCTGATTTTCTTGTACAACTGTCTCGCGTACTAGCTGATTCATGCGGTCGTACTGATATTCCGTATAAAAATCCGAGCCGATGATTTGTTCAAAAAGTTTGTTGCTGTGTTCGTCAAAGCGCCTGATGGTTACTTCTCCAATGGCATTTTGCTCTAAAATGACATTGCCAAAGCGATCATATTCCCATGACAATGTGAACCGATAGGCTCCACTGGCGTCATAGTGGTCTTGGCGCGAAATCCAACCTTCGTTCGTATAGGTATATAAAATAGATCCTAAAGACCTCTCTGAGCCTGTATCAACATCATAGTAAAACTCCTCAACCTTTTCAGGAAGTCCTAAGCAAGGAGTTTCTGTGCGTGGCGTTGTTCGGGTAATCTTGCGGATTGTCACGCCATTTAAGTCGTCGATTCCTGTTCCGCAGCCATCATCCGCCGTGACTGAAAGCAGCGTAGCATTATCGTCATACTGGAAAAATTGTCGTTCTTCGATGACTCCTGCGACCGAAGTTAGTTGCGCAACTACCAGATTTGTTCCGGCTTTATAAAGATAGGTAGTGTGACGACCGTTTGGAAATGTCTCGGATGTTTTGAGATTGAAGTTGTCTTGTGAGTAGGTTCGAGTAACAACATAGCGCTCACAGCCGTTATCAATAGGAGTTCCTGTAACATCAAGCTGCGGGGCAATAGCGCAGGTGCCGCTTAAGTCACCTAACAGTGCCTCTTCTGTTACATTGTGCTTAGCATCATAAGTAAGATGACGGCATGAGTGAACTTGGTCTTGAGCATTTAAAAGTGCGCTGCAAATAAGGTTGCAGTGCTGATTTGCGGCCGCGGCACCCCAATAGAGCCTTTCTGTTGCATATTTTTGATACTCGGCGTCAGATCGGCCAAGAAAGTGCTCGATAGCTTCTAGTCTGTGGCCATCGTTATAGCGGTAAATGGTTCGCCTATTATAGGCATCGCGGACCTCAGTGACTCCCTTTTCATAGAAGAAGCTATACGTCAAAATAGATTCAGGACCGCTTCCTACGGGGCTTTTCAGATGCTTAACGCGTCCAAAAGCTATGTTGGACATATTGAGATTTAAGGATCTGCCACACACGGAATTGATACCCTGGTGGTAATATCCTATGTCTATAAATCGTTCGTCCGGCCCCTCTCTTCGGCACAGTCTTTCTTGAAAGGAACCAATGTTTTGATAGAAGTAGTTTTCCTTAGGACTATTTGGGGTAATTGCTTCCGTAAGATAGGATTTGTTTTTTGCATTAACTTTGACTGTATAAGAAGCAGTACGATTGTCACCTGACTGTAAACCGATAACGCGTGTGCTACTTTGCGGTATTTTCGCAAAATCGATCAAGCGCTTGCTATCTGGCAGGAATTTTGGATAATCAAATTTCAGGGAACCAAATGTCTGACTTCCGCTGCTGTTTGTCGCAGTGATACATGCCATTCGAGAGTTTTCGTCACAATGCCGATAGCAAAATCTATTGCCACTGGGCAACGTTTCTTCGACGCTGGTGTAGTAGATGGGTAGTAGATCTGCTTTTAACTGCTTCAAGCGCTCGAAAGTACGCGTACATCCATTACATAGCTGAGCCGTAATTGTATCTTGCGCTGCATCAAACGAGGCTGTCTGATTCTTTAGATTCATGTTGCCGCCGCAACAGTCCCAGCTCGTATTAGTTAAACCGGCATCCAACTTAAGAACGCTTTGTGCACCATTACAGTTTTTTCTTAGGTGCCGAGCGTGCTTCCAATGCCCATCATGATACCATTGCACCGGTGTGGTGGTTACGTAACTCACCACGCCTCCGGAAGGCTCCGGTACTACTAGTCGATACTGATCATTCCATACGCCTATAAATGCTTCTTTTGGATGGTTATAAGTCCAGCTATTGCATAGGCTAGCGCCATCCTCCCAGTCCCCAGAACAGTAGAAGCGCTGAAAAGTCAAAGTATCGGGGCCAGGCACGACAAAATCAATTCGTGAAAAACTGTAGCTGCCTGTTACAGCGTTAACACAGCCTGCTACAACGCCTGATGGGGAGCCACGCACCTCAGTATGCTGAATATAGTTTTCTGAATAGCCTAACAGCGGTAAAAAGTAGAAAAACAGATAGAATATGCGCATGGCGATCCTACACTTGGAATGTCATGCGAATATTTTGAAACTATCGATCGAATAATTCAAGAATTTTGTTACACTTCTTGAAAGCTGCGGTAAGACTGGGCGTATTGCTATGAGGGCTAATCTATTGCTAGACGTACTTCATTTTAACTCTTTGCCAATGACAGTTTTGAGACAATGGATTTAATCTTTTCTAGTCTGGCCTTAAGTTTGATTGGAAAAAACTCAAGAGCCAAGCGTTTCAAAAAACTCTTTAAGGCAAACACTGAATTTAGCCTTTTTTCGCCTTTACAGTAGATTCTGTACAGTGGCTTCCAGTCAGAAAACGAAAATGTTAGGCACCTGCTATAGGGATATCTACCGTCGAATGGGGTTGTCGTGCCTAGGTCTTTGGAATTACAAACAAATAAGTTGTTTCCTACAAAAGATTCATAGTACTTGCTAGCATCTAGAAGTGATTGTTCGGTTTTTATGGAAAGGTGTGGAAGCCATAAATAGACTTCATTATGGAAAAAGCATTGGCTAAAATTATTTATTTGTGGGGGGGTAGAAAATAGCGAGCAGAGATCGGTTTTACTGCCGTACAAAAGAATATCACTTAGGTAGCCAAGGTGCGATTTGAAGTAACGAGAGTTTTTCGAAAACTGCTCGTGTACTATCAATCGCTCGGAAAAATGGGTTTTGTCGGTCATTCTATTGGGATATTTCTTGAGTAAGTTTCGATAGTGATGAACGATGTTATTATTTCGGAAAAAAATATCCGTCCTGGTTTTGCAAACATACTTGGTTGTTGCAGCGTTGATGCCTGCAGCAGAAGAGATCAAGAGCCGACTAATATTACTTGTTCCGGCATTGCCGTTAGCATCAAAGAATGACAGTGGTCCTGGATCAGGATTTAAAATGATTTGATCGGCATTCAAACCCTTTGTGCACTACCTTCCCAAGTTGACAATATGATAGTACTTTTAGGAAAGTTAGAGCGAATACTGTCAATACATTGGCGCGTTGAATATCCTGTTCCGTGTCTTGTGCTTTGACTTTCGTGAATTGGTCCCTGCACAACAAAAGTAGTCTCTGCTTCAGTCATCCTAAATCACTTGTTTTAAAATTAATTGACGCTCTATTGAGATTTATTCTTTGGACACAGGGCACTGGTAGACAATGCTTCGGTGATCTATTTCGACAATAAGTACAGTTACGGTTTTCTTTTCGACGCAATAGATGATGCGGTAGTGTCCCACTCGCAAGCGATAATACCCGCGTAAAGACCCACCGAGTGGCTTTCCTAGTTCCAGGGGAGCCACAGTTAAGCGTTCTTCAATGGCTTTTTTTATTACCGAGAGAACAGACTTAGGAAGAGAAGGTAGTTTTTTTCTGACATAGTCGGTGTAAAGGACTATATACCTAGTTCGTTCCACACTTCCTCATGTGTATGGGTCTTTTTGCCTTTACTTGCTTGATAGGCCTTCTCAGCTCTTTGAGCCAAAATCATATCCTCGTAATCTTCCAGAAAATCTTCGACTATTTTACTAATCAGAGAGGAGGCGCTGATGTTCTTCTTTTGCGAGAGCATTTTTAGGCATTCAACCGACGCAGGATCTGAAAAAGTGACACTAAATCGCTGGTGTTTTGTAGGCATACTAACTCCTAGATTGTACTATAAGTGTAGCATATGTGATGCACTTTTGTCAAATCCTGGGCCGAGACCTAATTTACTTAGGTACGTCCAGATAAGCGCGCATTTCGTGCATTTGGCCGTTGTCCCACTCGATGATATCTGTACCGGTTAGGGTGGTGTCGTCTAGTTTTAGCTCAAACTCGATGATGGTGGTGTTTCCATCTTCGAAGATGTTGCGCGCTTTGAAAGATAGCTTGTCGCAACCTTTGAATAGGCCGTCGATCACAGCTAGTGAAGCTTGCTTACCGGAAACGCGTTTTACCACTGGATCTTCTAGAACGAATGTTTCATGCAAAAGGCTTGCAACTCCTTGAAGATCTTTCGAGTGAAAGCACTTTACGTACTCTTTCGTAAGTTCCTTTAGGCACAGTTGTTTTGTTGTCATGAGGCCTCCTAAAAAAGGTGTAATTTTCCTAGCGCAAAAAGTTATCTATGCGATAGTTTTTACTCCAACCTAGAAATTTTTGACAGGACAAAAAATGGCCTATGCTTCCGTTGCGGTAGTGACGCGCACAAAGAACCGTCCCTTGCTTTTGAAGCGAGCGATAGCGAGTGTTCTTGCGCAAACATATACTGATTGGATCATGGTGATTGCCAATGATGGTGGTGACCCTAAAGTTGTCGAAGATGTATGCCATTCTTTCGGTTCGCAGTTTGAGGGCAAGTATGTACTAGTCCACAACGCTACCTCGATGGGTGTTGAGCAGGCGGGTAACCTTGGCGCATTGGGCTGCGATAGCGAATATATTGCGCAGCTTGATGATGATGATACCTATCAACCCGAATTCCTCGAGACTTGTGTAGACTACATGCGCAACAGCAAACTCCCTGAGTTAGGTGGTGTGATCACACATTGGCATGAGATTTGGGAAAAGATTGAAGGCGACCGCGTGATCAAGGTCAGCCAGTCAACTAACACTAGATTGCAATTCATTTCATTTTACGAGATGTCCTTTCGCTGCACCATTATCCCTGCATCCTTCTTCTATCTGAGAAGTGCTTGGGAAAAGGCAGGGCGTTACAACACCTCGTTACACTTTGGCGATTGGGACTTTGCTTTGCGCTTCTTATCACATTATGAGATCGGAGTGATCCCAAAACCTTTGGCTAACTATCATCGCCGTACTACAACGGCCTGTAATAATTCGGTTCAAGCGTTCCCGAATCTTCTACAGCATGCCACTGATCGCACACGAAACAATTTCTTGCGGGAAGACCTTAAGCAAGGTCGTTGCGGCTTAGGAATGTTAATGGCGCTGTCTCATCAGCTTTCGCAAACAAGCTTCTGGCAATTGCTGAAGCGAGACCTCAGTCTATTCAAGCGACGCTGGTTATATTCCTCGGAGGGAGCACAATGACTCAACCTTTAGTATCTGTTGTAATTCGTACGCAGAATCGCCCAGCGTTTCTTAAACGAGCCCTAGCTAGTGTTGTGGCACAGACGATGTCAGATTGGGAAGTAATCATCGTGAATGATGGTGGTCCTGATATCTCTATAGATGGCCTAGACAAGCGTGTGCGTATTGTACGCCATAAAACATGCCTAGGACGCAGCCCTGCGGCCAACCGTGGCCTAAACGAAGCTTGTGGTGACTATGCAGCATTTTTAGATGATGATGACACCTGGGAACCAACCTTTTTGCAAGAGACCACGGAGCACCTTGAAAGCGGACATACCGCCGTAGCTACCCACGTGACTAAGGTATTAGAGGTTATTTCTGGCGACCATATTGTCACAAAGAAGAAATATCCCCATAAGCCCATCAAGAAGAGTGTGCAGCTTTTTGAGCTAGCTATTAGCAACTTTTTGCCAATTCACAGCGTTGTATTTTGCCGTCAAGCTGCGCTGAATGTTGGTGGAATAGATGAGTCATTGCCTTTGCTAGAAGACTGGGACCTCTTTCTACGTCTGGCAGAGCGGTATGAGATCGATATGATCGCCAAACCGTTGGCAAACTATCATCTTCGGGCGAAGGGTAATGCCTCAGATGAACAAAACACTGTTGTTCAACACCGTGCGCTGTGCATTTATTGCGAGAATTACATTCGCAATAAGTATTTACGTCGTGATATTAAGGAAGGCCGCTTTGGTCTAGGTACCATGCTCAATATGGCAGAGGCAACCCGCGACCTTAGTTTATGGCGTTGTTTGAAAAACGATTTATTGCGCTTGAAAAGCAAGGTCTTTAGGTAGAAAAGCATGTCTCAGACGAGCATCATTACATCCAAAGTAGCGCATAAAAACTATTTTAGAGAGTTTCTGAATAGCTTTGATTTGCTCTATTTTTTTGGACTACGAGACATCCAAGTGCGCTACAAACAGGCTTTCTTTGGCGTGGCATGGGGGGTTATACGTCCATTATTAACGATGTGCGTCTTCGTGTTCATCTTTAGTAAAATGGCGCACTTTAAGTCCGGCAATGTGAGCTATTCCCTGTTTGTACTGTTACCGATGCTATTCTGGCTGTTGTTTTCAGGAGCCTTGATGGATAGCTCAAATAGCCTGATCGTCAACTCTAACATGCTGACCAAGATTTATTTTCCACGCATGATATTGCCCTGTAGCTCGGTGGTCGTGCATGTTGCCGACTTCTTGGTTGGGCTAGTTGCCTTTATGGTACTAGCTTGTTTTACGACGGATATCACACAAGTGGTTGTAGGGGTATTTTTGATTGTGCCATTTTTCATCGTTCTGTGTCTCTTGCTATGCATTGGAACTGGATTATGGTTGTCAGCTCTAACGGCTAGATACCGCGATTTTCGCTTTATCGTACCCTTTACCATACAGTTTGGCCTGTTCATCTCTCCCGTTGGCTATTCTTCAACCATGGTGTCTCCCGACTGGATTTGGTTATATAGCTTGAATCCTCTTGTGGGCATTGTCGAGGGTGTGCGTTGGGCTGTTTTTGGATCGGATTTTGCTTTTTTACCTCAGGCCATCGCGCTTTCATGTGTGATTACAGCGTTCTTACTCGTCAGTGGTTATTATTATTTCAGAAGCACTGAACATGATCTGGCGGATATTATTTGATGACAAAGGCTATTGAGGCACGTAATTTATCTAAGCGCTATAGAATTAGTCATGAACGTTCGGCTATGTATGACACAATGCGTGAGACGTTGTCTCGCGGCGCTAAACGCCTGGTTCGTTCTATTTTACGACGTCCTTCTAACGAGCAAACCTTAGAAGACCTTTGGGTTCTGCGCGATGTTTCTTTCGCTATTGAGCCTGGCACCAAAGTTGGTATTATTGGCAGAAATGGCGCTGGTAAATCGACACTTCTAAAAGTTCTTTCGCGAATCACATATCCCACCTCTGGAGAGGTTGCTATTCAAGGTAGAGTGGCGAGCCTTTTAGAGGTCGGTACTGGTTTTCACCCCGAACTCACAGGGAAAGAGAACATCTTTCTTAATGGCTCCATCTTAGGAATGACCAAGACTGAAATACGTAACAAGTTCGATGAAATGGTAGCCTTTTCAGAACTCGAGAAGTTTTTGGATACGCCTGTTAAACGCTACTCCAGCGGCATGACAGCACGCTTGGCCTTTGCCGTGGCTGCGCACCTCGATCCTGATATTTTGATTGTGGATGAAGTATTGTCTGTAGGCGACTATAGCTTTAGGGACAAATGCCTGAATAAAATGGGCGAAATCAGCCAACAAGGTCGCACAGTTTTATTTGTCAGCCATAATATGAATACTGTCCTGTCGCTATGTGACCGCGCGTTATATTTGGAAAAGGGTCGGCTGATTACGTATGACACTGTCGACAACGTGGTCTCCAAATACATGCACCAGCAAGCCGACAAGCAGGCAGCCTGGGTTGGCGAGGTTGGTGATGCTTCCTGTCGTATCCAAAAGGCTCAGGTGTCAGATCCTGATACGAGTCTTGCCAAAGACTTTTTCTATTGTGGGGATAGCGTACGCATCGCCATTAACTACGAGATGGTTCAAACCGCTAGAGACCTTGTTTTAGGTGTCTCTATTTGTACTCCTCGCGGCTTATGTTTGGCCAATGCCTGGTTATCGCCGCAGCAGCGTGAGCATTCCGAAGCGTTTTCCCAGGGTCCTCATACTCTTGCTCTTGAATTCGACTCCTCGATGTTCTATGAAGGTGAATATTTAGTAAAAGTTGAGCTCAAACATATTCATGGACGTGTTCTCAGCGCTGATGAAGTTGTTATGAAGTTTTCTCTTTATCAGAGCAACGAGCCGAACTGCCTAGAGTGGGACGCACCATGCGTTGTGCTGGGTAAGCAATGGATGGTCGAGAGTCCAAGCCTATTACAAATGACTCATTAGGAGGTAACCATGCCCATGCGAGATTTGTGCGTAGCGATCCCTGTTGGCGGTTGCGTGAACGAACCGTATCTTGAGTATAATTTAAAGCTGCTTCGCGACGCCGGATGCCTCATCTATGTTGGCATCGATTCCAAGGAGTCTTTACTCTCTTTAGGAAACTACGAGTCGGTTCGTCGCCTCTCAGAGCAATACGCTGACAAAGTTTTAGAGTTTCCAGCTGAATCCTACTATCGCCCTGGTAGTATATGGAAGAAGATCTATGATTGCTGGAAAGACTCTGGGGCTCCCTATGTTAGGGCACTAGGCTATGACGACTACCTACCCATTAAGCTTTTGCGTGAACAACACGCCTTTATGCTTTCTAATCCTAGTATTGAAGCGTCCTATAGCAACCAGCTCATTGTGGATGAGGTTAAAGAAGAGGAAGTATTCTCCAACACGCGCTTGAACCGCTTTAATCGCATACGAAAACTTGGCAAAAACCCTTTTAGCTTCATTTGTTGGGAAATGCGTGCAGAGTACATTCTAGATCCCGAGTTTGAAAAGATGTTGATGGTGGGATGCGCTGATTTTGAGTGTTTGTTCCATACATGGTTATTTAAAGGGGACTCAGCACACTTTAATAGCGTGCGTGATGGCTCTGCTGTGCGGCGTGAACATAAATATACAGTGTCGTACTATGCCCAGACTGGTGTGTTGACCGAAACTGATGCCAAGTCAGTAGCTATGCGGGATATTACCGGGTATTCTATGGATCAAATCATGGAAGACTGGTACAGCCTAAACTTTCCAAAATATGTTCGGGACATACGGTTTGAGAAATCACCTTTGGTGGCAATTTTAGCCGAGCTAGAGGATAAAATCCGTGGCGTTCCCTATCATACCTTGAAGTAGGGACGCATGTTAATCACGATTCCCTCTTGTGATTCGGCATCTATTATCGGCGATAGCTTCCGATCCGTGGGCGCTTGGCCCGTTATGGTGGTTGACAACGCTTCTGAAGATGGCTCGGTTGCCTTAGCGAGGGAATTGTTGCCTCAAGCGCAGATTATTACTAGAGCTCAGCGATTATCTCGAGTATCCAGCTGGCAGTCGGTTATTGATAACTTTCTAACTAGCAACGCCAACTGGATGAAGTGGCTTTTTGCTGGTGATACACTGTTTGCTCCAGCAGTGCATGATATACAGAATGCTATCGAAGCGTATCCTGAAGCGCGTTTGGTTGTTTGCAACTACATAGCCGTAGAAGAAGCCAAGCGGTGGCAATGGCGCCCACCGGCTTTAACCGGCACAAAGCTATTGCATCCGCAGGAATCAATGCTAATGGTGGCAAAATACGCCAATTGGTTTGGACCGCCGCTAGCTCACTGTATTCATCGTGAGGCACTGTCTGAAGTAACGATTCCCGATGGCTTTTCTTGGTGTGCTGATGGGGCTTTTTGCTTAGCTATAGCGTCGCGTTATCCTGTGCTTTATTTGGATGTCAATGTGGGAGAATTTCATGTTTCCAAGCGACGCTATTTTAGCGCTCGTGAAGGCAGCCCAGAGGCTATATTTGAAGAGTCTTTGTTGCGGCTAAGAGCATTAGAGTTCTTGCAAGAACATGACTCCCACGCGGACCTTATGTCATCCATTCAGTTTGACGCTTTTAAACGATTAGTGAAAAGAGGCGAGCTCAATGTTGCCGGCCACATCTTTGACAAAGCCAAACGCCTAATAGGGGGCAAATAGATGCGTGTAGCCGTCCAAAGCCCTTACTATGCCTTTGTGGATCAAAATTCTAACTTCAATGGATATGATTTCGAGTTTTTAAAGCAATTCAAGCCAGCGCTCTATTTTCCAGGATGGCGTAAAATACACTACGTTAAGCTGTGGAAGGCATTAAGACGCCACAATATTGATCCGACGACATTCGACTGGATCTTCTCTGTCTCTGAGCTGAATCGCAAGGCTGACGTGCTTGTGAGCTTTTGTGGACGTCCGGATTTGCCAGCTTTGGCGCCTCCGCGTGGTTTTAAGGGAATGAAAGTCTTTCATGTAATGGATTATGTTTTTAAGGCTAAAGAGGCTGCAGATAATCTTGTCAATGCAGGAGTAGACTATGTGATGGGCTATGCAGCTCATGACAAGTATTGTTCCTTTTTTCAGCACTACTACAAAGCTTACAGCGGCAAGGTCATTACTGTACCCTTCGGTTTTGGTAAGCGTTTTGAGAAGCAAACGCCCTTTGAGCAGCGTATTGCTAAGTGCATAGCGGCTGGCGCCGTTAATCCTGTGGCCGATCCTAGCGTGCCGCAACACGAACTAACCGACTATATTTCGTTCTATTCTAACCAACGTTGGACGCATAAATGGCGATATGAGCTGGCCACTAATGCGCAAGCTTTAGCGAGTATCTTAGATAGCGTACTGCCTGTTTGGCCTGAAACCAAGAACTTCAAGTACAACGCTGTTGAGTTAATGAGCGGCTACCAGATGTTCGCTAATGACGAAGGTTTAATGGCTTTTCCTCCAGCCAGAACATATGAAGGTGTAGCTGCCGGAGCGGTCATGGTTTGTTCTACCCATCCCGCCTATGGCGATATTGGTTTTGAAGATGGCGAAAATTGCATTATGCACGCGCCGTGTGATCTTTATGGCTTTAAGGAAAAGGTGTCGCACTATCTAAGCCACCCAAAAGAGCTAGCCATGATAGCGCAGCAAGGTCACCAGATGGTTTCCAGCAAGTATTCGCATGCCCAAATAGCGAGAGATCTTCATGGGCGTATTCATCAGCTATTTATTACATAAAATGCGCTGATAATGGCGCGAGCCTTCACAGTCACATTTAGCGCTGATTTCGAGTTTGCTTAATCTAGTGTAGGCATTCGTTTTTTTGAAGTTACAAAAATGTTTTGTCGTTTAAAATTGGAAGGTAACGATAAAAATGGGGACTTTTTATGGTTTTAGTACAGGACAGCAACGGTCAGGCATTCGCACTTTGCCTCGCTCGTGCAATGTTGATTAGAATTTCCGTTTTTTATTTTCTATTTTTTTGCGGAACGCTTCTAGCGGACCAAAATTGCTCCGCTGCCAATGATGACAAAATCATTGTTGTTGTTTCTCCACAAAAAACAGGGACTCACTTGATAACAAAAGCTCTAAGTATCTTATTGAATAAGAAAGTTATCCATTGGTGGTCGGACGATCTTCCGGATCAGAAACTCCGCGATATGCTGATGACATGCAAAGATGGAAATGTCTTTTTGCATACCCATGCATATCCCTTGCCTCATATCCTTAAATTGCTGGAGGAAGTTGATGCGAAAGTTATATTTTTAATGAGAGATCCTAGAGATCAGATCGTTTCATTGATGTACTGGGTGAAAGAAAAAAATTGGCCGGGTGGCCCCGACCCTCTGATTAGAGCTACCCAACATTATTCTCAGGACGAGCTCCTGTATGAACTTATTACAGGAGAGAATTTTGGGGTTTCATACACAAAAACATTGATAGGATGTCGCCTGCCCTGGATGGATCAACCCTTTGTCTACACGACATATTTCGAAAAACTCGTGGGTGAAAAAGGCGGCGGAGATTTTGATAGTCAGTGCCAAGAGCTAAAAGTTATTATGAGTTTTTTGGGCCAAGAGCAGCCAGATCATATTATTAACGAATGTGCTGAAAACCTTTTTGGAGGGGATGATTCATGGACTTTCAGACAGGGTTTAATTGGTTCATGGAAATGGCATTTTAACCAAAAACATGTAGAAGCCTTCAAAAAAATATTTGGGCAAGAGCTTATTTCTTTGGGGTATGAAAGTGACTTTAACTGGAGCTCTAACCAGACGTCTAATTGGGAGCAAAAAAAGACCTAAGTAACGATAGATTGTCTTTTTCATCGTTTAGGTCCTTTAGGTCACTTTGGTCATTTAAGGCGTTACGCAGTCATGGTATGTTCCACTCATCCCTCATATGGCGATATAGGCTTCAAGGATGGCGTCAACTGCATTATGCATGAGCCGTGTGATTTGAATGGCTTTAAGGAAAAAGTATCGCACTACTTAAGCCATCCCCAGCAGCTAGGAGTGATCGCGCACCAAGGCCACCAGATGGTTTCCAGCAAGTACTCACATGCCCAAATAGCGCGAGATATTCACAGTCACATTCGAAATCTATTTTGCAAAGACTAAAAATAGACTTTACAGGCTATGCATGATCGCTTGTTATCCCAAATAAGGATGAAAATATCTGTCCATTATTCGACCGGGCCACAAAGCGATATTACAGGCTATCATTGTAAAAATTGTCTTGGGAATGATCCAGGATGTCGCATGCGGTATAGAACTGCAGTAGAGAAAACTGGCGGTGGAACTTAGTGTCAAAGCTATTGAGGTGATGATTTTTTGTGTGGACTTAGGTTCAGAACACATAAAAGCTGTCACAACCGAATAGGACGTCGCATAGAGCAAAGGGATTTCGGTAATAGAAGATGAACCAACTATCTGTCTCATGACGTATGAGGCACACGCGCCAAATGCCATATTCATACCCATACACTTAAGACGGTGGCCAGGCCACATGGAGTATTTAAGGAAAGCAAGTGCGGCTATACCCCCACAAATTAATTGACAGGTCAATGCTGTTGACGACAACGACGCCGTGTATGTCGGTATGAAATTTAGCTCTCCAATAATACTCATAACAGCTCCCGCGGCTATTCCAAGAGTGAAGGGCATATTTAAGGTCGAAAGGAGAAGGAACCTGCTTTGTCTTGTTTCAGGCGCTCGAGGTTGCACATCGTTATCGGGTTGATCATCGTCGACATGGAAAATATCAACTTCTAATTTTTGTGTATTACGGCAATATTGAGGTATGCATGTATTTGACATCTACTAACTTTTTTACTCTATTAGTTAATTAAAAGTGAGACTTTAGTTTAATTCACAATATAGATCAAGTTAATATTTGGGTTGGCTTGCGAACAAAAAAGACCTAAATAACGAAGGATTGTCTTTTCGTCGTTTAGGTCCTTTAGGTCGTTTTTGTCGATTAAGGCTGTTATTCTGGGCCTTCTTGACCTTTGCCGTGGCATTTCTTGTACTTCAGGCCACTGCCACAAGGGCATAGGTCATTGCGTCCCACACGAGGTTCCACCATTACTGGCTGTAGCTTTTCTTCAGCTAGCTCGGCAGTATCGATGGGTTGAATCGGGGGGCGGGATTGCGGAAAGTTAACAGGCTGTAGGCCTTCGAGCTCGGTTAGGAATGACCGATTTGTTTCCATACGCATCTTGCTCAGCAGCTGTTGCAGTGTTGCTTGCTGTGGCGATACGATTTCGAAACGGAACAGGTCGTGGGCGATATCGGTACGAAGGTTTACGGATAGATCATGGAACATCTGGAACGCTTCGTGTTTAAATTCCATCAAGGGATCACGTTGTCCAACAGTTCGCAGGCTAACATCGGCCCTTAGGTGGTCCATCGTCAGCAGATGCTCTTGCCAGCGCATATCGATTTTGCGGATCATAAGATCACGAATCGCTCTCATAGCGATATTGGGGCGTGGGGCTGATCCTTCCGGTGCTGGAGGAATTTTTTGATCTTCGCGACGTATTTTGTCTTTGAAGGCATGGATAATTTTGTCGGCAGCTCTTTGTGCCAGCACTTCTATATCCGTGTATTCATCGTCAAACTCGCCCACTTCAAAGGAGACAGGGAAGTGCTCTAGTAGCCATAGGCGGTAGCCTTCTGCATCCCAGCCGCCTTCTTCACTGCGGTTTTTGAAGTAGGTTTCAGCGTTCAATAAGCAGACAGTATGAAGGAGATCTACAGCGATGGTTTCGATGTCATCAGAATGTAGCACTTCATTACGGAACTCATAGATCGCTTGACGTTGCTTGTTCATCACGTCATCGTATTCTAGCGTATGTTTACGAATGGTGTAGTTACGCTGTTCGACGCGTTTCTGAGCTGTTTGTATGGACTTGTCCAGCATTCTAGCAGATATTGGCTCGCCTTCTGGCGGACGCAGCTTCTGCAGAATACCTGTGATGGTCGGCGATGCAAATAGGCGCATGAGCGGGTCTTCGAAGGAGACGTAGAATTTCGATGTGCCTGGGTCGCCTTGTCGTGCGCAACGGCCGCGTAGCTGACGGTCGATACGTCGTGATTGGTGGCGTGTGGTGCCCATGACATATAGGCCCCCGATGCCAGCAACGCCTTCGCCCAGCTTAATATCCGTACCACGACCCGCCATGTTAGTGGCGATGGTGATAGCCCCACGCTGACCGGCCATAGCGATGATTTCTGCTTCACGCTCGTGGTACTTTGCGTTCAATACAGTGTGTTCTAGGTTGTTTTGTTTGAAGACGCGAGAGAGCTTTTCCGATACTTCAACGGATTCTGTACCGATCAGGATGGGGCGTCCTTGACCATGTATATCAGCAACATCTTTCAGTATGGCAGCGTATTTCTCACGCTCCGTCATGTAGATTTCGTCGTTGAAGTCGTTACGCACGCAGTTTTTGTGCGTAGGGATCTCTAGAACGTCGAGTTTGTAGATCTCTTTAAACTCACCAGCTTCAGTGGTTGCTGTACCGGTCATTCCGGAGATTTTTTCGTACATTCTGAAGTAGTTCTGCAACGTGATAGTCGCGTAGGTTTGCGTCTCACGTTGAATAGGAACGCCTTCTTTGGCTTCAATAGCTTGGTGTAGACCGTCGGAGAATCTGCGACCTGGCTGTGGACGACCTGTATGCTCGTCGACGATAATTACCTTACCGTCTTGAACCATGTAGTCGACATCGCGTTCCATAAGTAAATGTGCGCGTAGAAGCTGACGTAGGTTATGAGCGCGCTCTTTGCGGCGTGTATCTTCCTCTTGAACTTCCATGCGTTTACGCATCTTGGTTTCTTCATCGAGGGAGTGATCTTGATCGATCTTGTGATATTCGTAGCCAAGGTCGAGCATGACGAAATCACTGCTTGAAAGCTCGCCACGGCTGGCTTCTTCCCAAGTATGGATACCTTTGTCGGTTAGTTCATACTCGCTAGCTTTCTCGTCGACAGTGATGTAAAGCTGGGAGATTGCTTCAGCTTTCTCGGGCTTGTTCTGGTCGGTGTAGTAGTAGAGGTCCCATTCGTCAATACCTGCACGGATATCTGGATCTTCTTTCAGGCGCTTGAGGATCTTGTTACGCGGCGTGCCTTTGTTAACGATCCAAAGGGTATGAAGGGCTTGGCGTTCTTTTTCCGCCATTTTCTTGTCAAAGCGGTTTTCTTCACGTGCCTTCTGTACCTCTTCTAGGCCTTTACGTGCATCTGTTGCTAAGGCGCTGCACTGATCGCGCTGTTTGCGGACGAGATCTGCCACGCCAGCTTCTAGCTGGTCGTACATTTGACGGCTAACGGGCGAAGGACCTGAGATAATTAGGGGAGTACGCGCTTCATCGATAAGGATGGAGTCGACTTCGTCTATGATGGCAAAGAAGTAGCCACGCTGCACTTGCTCATTTTTATGCATGGCCATGCTGTTATCGCGTAAGTAGTCAAAGCCAAATTCGGAGGCTGTGCCATAGACGACATCGCGGCCATAGACCTCTTTACGCGTTTCTTGTGGCGTAGCATTGGTTAGAACGCCAGTTGTAAGCCCCATCCAACGAAGGACTGAACCCGCCCATTGGCAGTCACGATCAGCCAAGTAGTCGTTAACCGTAACCAAGTGGACAGGTTTGCCGGTTAATGCATTCAAATACAGTGGAAGGACGGCTGTGAGGGTTTTACCTTCACCCGTCTGCATTTCGGAGATGGTGCCGTTGTTCATGGAAATCGCGCCGATCAGCTGGACGTCGTAGGGGATCATGTCCCACTTCTGGTCGTAACCAGAGACGTGCACTTCGGTTCCGCAGAGGCGTCGGCAAGCGACTTTGATTACCGCGTAGGCTTCGGGCAAAAGCTCTTCTAGCGATTGTCCAGAGGCATAGCGGTCACGAAACTCCTGTGTTTTAGCACGGAGCTCATCATCAGTGAGGGGAAGGAACTTTTGCTCCCACTCATTGATCTTCTCTACGATTTTGCGGAATTTACGAACTTGGCGATCTTGAGCTGTGCCGAAGATCCACTTAAGTATAGAAAGCATGTTGAATCACAGGGTTATCATTTCTAAGTAATTAGAAATTTTATCCTGTTAGCCCATTTAATTCAAACCAGACCACGGAAAAAATCCGTGGTACTGGTTATAAGGACCCTAAATTTTAGGTGGGTGTCCTAATAGGATGATGCCGCTTTCGTCTTCAACCTTTGGAACTTCATTTAGGTAATCCAGCCAATAGCTTGGTGTGGGGCCATGTTTCAAGAAGTTCGTATAGTTTTCAGTGCTACCTTTCGCTATTGTTGTTGCGAATTGCTTCACAGCCGGAAGTTGTTCTGGGCTGAAAACAAAAGGTTCAGTAACAAGTGTATGCACTACTGGGTGATCCAATGGAGGCAATGTACGGATGAACCATACTTCGCCTTCTTGGCCAGGATAGGCGCTAGCGATATGTACTTGTTCGCCGGTCACTAGCTCTTCTAAAAGAAGAGTTCCTTCTTCGCTACTCTTGTATTGATACAAGCCCATGCGGGAATTGATGCCGATATTCAAGATATCGATACCGATTTCGTTACCATCGCTGATTGCTGTTTCACGGACCACAGTTGCCAGGGTTTCGCCGGTATTGCCAACCTGAGCATCAAAAAAGCTCCAGAAGTCAAAGAAGGTGCGAATTCCCCAAGGATCTTCCTCATCGTTGGCATATTCCATGAGGGAACCAGCCAGATACATTTGGTGTTGGCGAAGTTCTGGGTACTTATCCAATAGTTCATGGCATTGCAGCAGGAAACCACCAAGGATCATTGGGTATTCAAAGAGGTTTAGGTAGAGATCATAGTCATCTACAGAGTCTTCGAAGTCTAGGTCGTTGAATTCGCTATCTTCATCTTCGTCGTCTTCGTCGCCTTCTTCGTACTCTTCACTATCTTCGTCGTCTTCTTCGCCTTCTTCCAAGTCGTCTTCATCGTCCCACTTGTCTTCGGCATCAAAACCTTCGTCGATGTCGAGCTCTTCGAACTCTGCTTCTTCTCCTAGCTCAAGTTCGTCTTCATGTTCTTTGGCGTATTTTAACAAGTCGTTTGCGATTGATTTGGCTAGTTTACCCACAATGATGTTCTCCTAATTTGGTTCAAGCTAGTTTAGCCTAGGAGTTCTTAAAATGCTTTATTTTTTTACCACCAACGTCACAGACTTGACTGTAGGTTTTTTATGGATGAGATGGAAAACATGGTTTTGCTTCACGGGAAAAGGTTAATGGGTGTAAAATAGATACTTAGAGAGATAGTAAGGAGGATGATATGAGAACTTCAAACCCCACATTAACCCCGTCGGTTTTTACCGGAATGCAGGGTGTGGCTAACAAAGCGGATGCCATGACCATTTCTGGCGTCATCAACAAAGCGGCTATTTTGTTGCTGCTAGTGTTGTTGACAGCTGGGTATACATGGAGCATTTACTACAAAACAGGTGATGCTGCTGCTGTAGCCCCTTGGATGATGGTTGGCGTATTTGGCGGTCTAATTGTTGCCATCGCGACCGTGGTTAAAAAGACCTGGGCGCCGGTAACAGCTCCTATTTATGCGCTGCTCGAAGGACTTTTCATTGGTGGCTTGTCCGCTACGATTGAAGCTTCCTACCCGGGCTTGGTGATGCAAGCGACAGCCTTAACTTTTGGCACGCTGGCTTTCATGCTGTTCATTTACAAGTCTGGCATCATCGCTGTGACACAGCAGTTCAGAATAGGCTTGGTAGCTGCTACGGGAGCTATTGCTTTGCTGTACATCGTTAGTATGGCGCTATCTTTCTTTGGCATCTCCGTTCCATTTATCTATGGAAGCGGTGTGTTCGGGATTGGTTTTAGCATTGTAGTGGTCTTTATCGCTGCTCTTAACCTTGTTTTGGACTTTGACTTTATCGAGCAGGGCGCTCGCTATAACCTTCCTAAGTATATGGAATGGTATGCCGCGTTTGGCTTGATGGTTACACTGATTTGGCTATATGTGGAGATGTTACGTCTTCTAGCTAAGATTCGTGACCGTTAGAGACTAGGCGTCCCATCGATTGCCCCATGAGGCAACGGATTTCCATTCGTTGCTTCGTGGCGGCAATTAGGTCTTCATCGAATTCGATTGATCCCTCTGGAAATAACAACACCAGAGCAGACCCACCAAAGTTAAAGTATCCTTTTTCCTCGCCCTTCTGCTGCCGCTTGCCAGCTTCATAAGTCTGGACGATATTGCCAACTGTTGTAGCGCCCACTTCAAGTACCAGCACATCTCCAAATACTGTTGACTGCAGAGTAGAGAGGCTGCGTTTGTTTTGCCAAAAGATTCGGATGCTTTGCTTGATGGCGATTGGATTCACCGAATAGAGGCATCCATTGATCAAACGGCTTTCAGAGGGCGTACAAGTTACGGGAAAATGGAAGCGGTGATAATCGGAAGGGCAAAGTCTCGCTAAAACCATGCTGCCCTTAGCGTAGCGTTGTGCTAGCTCTGGGCTCTCTAGCAGCTTCGTAAGGTCAAAGGTCTGCCCTTTAATGTCAAAGGCTCCCACCTGGCTGACATCCTGGAAGAAGTAGTAACGACCGTCAGCCGGTATAACGGCTACTCCCTCGCCGCGCGCGATTGGACGTACCGAAGGCTTTAGCTTGCGTATGAAGAAGTCGGAAAAGGAAGTAAATTGCTCAACAGTCTTTTCAAACTCGGAAACATCAACATCAAAACGCTTAACAAAAGGCTCAATGTGATGCTTGGTGAAGGTTTGCTCTTGATACCATCCCACAATGCGTGAAAAGAGTGCGCAGCGGCAAATAAGGTGCCTGACAGGAGTACCGATGATGCGGCTGACTAATCCATTTCCATAGAAAAAGTTGAGCGCTCCACTAGCCATAACCTCTTCTTGGCTATGTTGGCCCGTGCGTCGCTCGATATAAGTGATGCCTTCAGCTGACATAGTGTGCCGCCTATGGCCTACTTAGCCCTTTTTTGGAGGCTATTTGGGAGAAGAACTTAAGCTCCTCTGCCAACTCTGGATCAAAAACGTGCGTGAGATGCTGAGCATCGATAGATTGCTGCAATTGGTGTGCAGCCTTAACCATTTGAATGACGTTATCTTTATTTAGCTGATCCTGCAGGTAACGTGCCTTGACCTTGTAATACTCGACTACTAGACGGCGCAGCTGTTTCTGCTCGGTTAGGTTTTTCTCGGTAATAGCGATCAAATCGTCTAATGGACGCAGAGAGTCCTTTTCTGGACGAGAAGCCATTCCCTGCGGAGGCATGTCTTGAGTAGAGGCGTTGACAGGTCCGAATGAGGCTGCTTGAGCAGATGCAAAGAAAAGGGTAAGGAATATGGCGAAAATACAACAATTCTTCATGGCAGCCTCTATTAGAATTTCAAAAGAGAGCAGTCTATCCTGTAGGGGGATTTAACGCAAAGGCATGTGCTGACATGCCTGACTTGTCAAGCCTCACTACATTACCCCTTTGCAAACAAAGGCTCTTGAATTTGCTCTAAGAACCCAGGGTTCGTTTCATAGAAGGTTTTAAAGGCTGGCATCAGCTTATCTTTTGCTGATTTAAAGATTGTCTTTTGATTGAACGGCATTTTGGGATAATGGATCATTGCATCTTTCTTATCTTTCATAATGATCGTTAACACATGACTAGTTATTATTTGGAATCTGGGAACATTCTCATATACTTCAAAGAGTCCATCCACTAACTGATCACAAAGCCGATCTAGTACGTGAAACACGATTTGCGCTTCTGTAGGCGCTGATTTTTGTCGCAATATTTTCAGAATTTTCAGAGGATCCTTAAACACCTCTTGGCCCAATTTCGCTACCTCTTTTTCGGCAATTTGTGCGAATAAGATGGCCTTGTCTGCCCAATACGCTCTGCGGAGCCGAGCGATTTCATGATAACAGTCGTGGGGTAGAGCTATGACGTTATTTTTCGTATTATGAATCTTGGGTTTCTCATCTGGCAAAAGCAGTGCTATGGGTGATAAGCCTTCTAGCAAATGTGCTTCCATCTGTTTCCGTTCAGGGACTAAGTGTAGCATGGGCGTTAAACAACGTTTGGAGCCTCTTTGACGAGCTGTTTCAGTGAAAAATTTATTAAGCAGGCCAAAGGAGGCTATGCCCAAGTAGACGCGTTTCTCGAATTTGTATTTTCGAATGCCAAGCGTTTTATCGTCTTTTGTAAAGCTTTCATCAATCAGGTCCCTTGTTTTTGGATCAAAGCTATCCAGCTCCACCAGCATGATGACTTTTTGATTTTCTGCGACTGAACGGATACGTTCAATGGTAACAGTTGTCTTTGCCTTTTCGCTTTTGTCCCTATCTAGAAGCTTATTATCTTGGAACATGGAGTAATGGGATTGACCTACTCGAACAACTTTTACAGCCCCAGCGGGTGAGTTTTGAAAGGCTCCCACCATCATCATGGCGGTGGCTAGATCTTCGAGAGAGATATCTTTCCGGCAATAGGCAGCCAATAAAAGATAGCCAATCTGCTTGTCCTTACCGTAAGTGTCCAGCAGTTCCTGCCATTTTCCTTGCTTAATTGTGTCACAAATGAATGGAAGTAGTATGTTTGTATGTACCTGTACAATTGCGTCAAGATCATTTTCAGTCGCATGCTTAAGTAATCTCTGTTGACCTTCGCAGTTAGAAGACTGCAAATCAGTTTTTGAAAATAGCGGTTGTGGAAGACGAAGGTCTTTTAATGTGAGGCTCTGTAGCTGCAGCGGCAGAACAGTTTTATCCATTGGCTTAGGAATAACGAGTGGTTGAAGCGGTGTTAGAGATAGCGCAGACTGAACCGCAGGTAAGTCTGTTTTAGAAATAGGTATAGTATTTAGAAGGGGAGTAACGTTACAGGTTGCGTTAATCATCTAATTCTCTCATTTATTCATATTTACAAAGTTACAAAGGATATGATAATCAAAATTAAATGTAAAGATCTATGACCCAGATTGCTACCAAAACTTGCGGTACACGTTTGTTATTTTGGTTCAGCTGCGTAGTCGTGGTTTGAAGGCAAGGGTTCATCCCTTGGCGAAAACCAAGACCTAGCAGATGGGCTAAAACAAAGACGTGTACTGCAACAAAATGTAAAATTTCTCCTTCCCAACTAAGGAGAATATCATGGAAACGTATGCAACGAGTATTTACGTAATTAGCGACGAGGTTCTTCGGCTTCTTGATTTCCGAGACGATTCTCATATCTGGCGCACTTCACAAAGTTCCAGATGAGGTTTTGGTAGCAATCTGGGTCTATGCCTGTTACGTGAAAAAACAAAAATGCCCAGGCACTTCAGGGGGTAAGTCGAAGTGCCCAGGCAAGATGCAATGACAAAGACAAAAAAATTATTCTGCGTATTGTCTGAGAGCTGCTCCGGCTCTTAATCCGATTAAAGCAGCGACAGGCGTAGGTAACACGATGCTCGTCATCAATAGAGCAAAGGCAGCTAGAGCCTTTCCGTTGGTCTCTTTGGGATTCCAAAGATCATCCAACAATTTGTTGAAATCCTTAAGGTGAGTAGCCAACAGAGCCCCGAGGCCCAATGTGATTAGGGGTACGGAAATCGGAGCGAGTAGTATTGCTACAGCAACAGCGATGATAACCGTTTGTTGCGAAAGCTCTTCTACTGTTTCCTTATCGATATGAATATCTTCGACATAACTTTTGACTTGGTCAATAAAGCTTGCGCCTTCTGAGCTGCGGTCTAATGGTGTTGTCATTTAATCTCCCTCCTATGACGTTGTGACAATCATCATAGCAAGGGAGTTTAAAGGCTGCGTAAACCGAGCATTACGATCGGGTTAATTTATGCACCGACTTGAGCTTTAGCCCAAGCTAAGGCTTCTGCAGGTGACATCTTACCACCAGCCCAGCCACCAGTTAGTACGCCAGATACAATAGCTGTTGGAAGAGGAGCCAGTACAGCACCTGCACCGATAACACCGCCTGCAGCGATTTGCAGAGCAAAGTTCTGTTGATTCCAAACGTTGAAAACCTGGTCAAAAACATTCTTTAGTGGTTGTCCAGCGAAAACTCCGGTCGCTGCGCCTATGGAATATGGCACTATTGCTTGCGTAGCAACGAAAGCGGCAACAACAAATGGACCATAGGTCTGCATTGCTGCTACCAAATTATTATCGATTTCTAGGGAAGTCTTGCCCTTTGTGGCTGCCGGTTTAGCATGGAGAAAGCCAAAAAAAGAGGTTTTTGCTGAGTCTACTACTGTCATTTCCAAGTCCTTATCTAGTTGGGTTAGGATCTAAAGTGGATATAGTATAGCCTATTGGAAAAATTTTAGTGCATACAATTCACGTAGTGTTACTGAGATTTGAGACAGACCTATCTCTGCGTTTTTTTCTCTGTTGTCGTTATTGGCATGAAATTTTATACTTATCGTTTTAAAAATAATAAACTTGCGATTTCATGAATTTTATCCACCAAGCTTACCAACCTGGCGAAACTGTAGCTGCAATAGCCACACCTTTGGGCGAAGGGGGAGTGGCCATTATCCGTATTTCGGGTGATTCCGCACTGGCGGTGGCTGCTAAGGTCTTTTCGGGCGATGTTTGTTCCTACCAAACGCATACAGCACATTTTGGCTTTGTCAAAGATGCTTTAGGTAACCATGTCGATGACGCATTAGCCTTGGTGATGTTAGGTAAGCGATCCTATACCGGCGAAGATACCGTGGAGATACACTGCCACGGTGGCAGCCTTATCTCGAGACGTGTTTTAGATGTTATCTTGGCTGCCGGAGCGCGTGCAGCGTTCCCAGGAGAGTTTACCTTTAAGGCCTACATCAATGGCAAGCTTGATCTAACGCAGGCCGAAGCTGTTCAAGAATTGATCGCTGCCAAGAATGAACGCGCTTTGGATGCCGCAGAGCAGCATTTACGTGGAGCTCTTTCAAAACGCATACGAAGCTTTCAGCACGCTTTGACTGATACTGCAGCCATTTTGGAAGCCTGGGTTGACTTTCCAGAGGAAGGCCTCGAGTTTGCCAGCATGGAAGAGATATGCGAGGGTTTGGAAGCTGCTATCCATAACATGCAGCAATTACTAGACACCTTTCATGATGGCAAAATTCTCCACGACGGCTTATCGTTATGCCTTGTTGGTAGTCCTAACGTAGGCAAATCATCTCTAATGAATGCGCTGCTTGATAAAGAGCGAGCCATTGTTTCTCCCATTCCTGGTACTACACGCGATATTGTGGAGGATCATCTTCGGCTTAATGGCCTCAACATCAAGCTTACAGACACCGCAGGGATTCGTGAGTCAGATGAAGTCATTGAGCAAGAGGGTATAAGACGCTCCAAGCAAGCCCTAAAAGAAGCTGACCTGGTGTTGCTGGTTCTAGATATTAGTGTGCCGCTTGGCCCGCAGGAGTTACAACTTATAGAGCTTGTACCACCGCATAAAGCCATTGCGGTATGGAATAAGAGCGATTTGGCACATGATTCGCTCCCACCTCTTTCCCTGCCAAACGTCGTCAAAGTGTCCGCTAAAGAGCGTGTAGGGCTTGATCAGCTGCGTCAGTTAGTAGACAAAGTCATTTGGGAACACGGTCCTCCATCACGTGAAGAAGTGTTAATTACTAATGTGAGGCACAAAGAGGCTCTGTCGAATGCTATATCCGCTTGCAAGGCGGTCATCACCGGATTAAAGACAGACATTTCCCCGGAATTCATAGCCTCCGATATGCGCTATTGCTTGACTGAACTCGGTAGAATCATCGGCACCAATGTCACAGAGGATATCCTCTCTGCCATATTCTCTAAATTCTGCGTAGGCAAATGAGTAAAAAGGCTAGGCAAATCCAGAAGATTTTGGATGATCTCTATCCTAACCCGCAAATACCCTTACAGCACAAAGATGCCTATACGTTACTAATCGCGGTATTATTATCGGCTCAATGCACAGATGCACGAGTGAATACCGTGACTCCAGCGCTGTTTGCCCGTGCGGACAATCCCTACGACATGATCAAGGTCCCGATAGAAGAAATAGCCAATCTTGTACACACCTGTGGGTTGGCGCCCACTAAATCTAAAGCAATTTGGAATTTATCCAGGATCTTAGTCGAAAAGTTTGATGGTAGAGTGCCGGATAACTTTGAGGACCTCGAATCCTTGCCCGGAGTTGGTCACAAAACAGCATCAGTTGTCATGGCACAGGCCTTTCACCAACCCGCTTTCCCAGTGGATACTCATATTCACCGTTGCGCTAAACGCTGGGGACTCAGTGAGGGAAAAACGGTTGAAAAGACCGAAGCAGACCTAAAAGCACTCTTTCCAAGGAAGGATTGGATCAAACTCCACCTTCAGATTATCTACTTTGCCAGGGAATTCTGCCCTGCCAAACAGCATAATCCTCAAGAGTGCCCTATTTGTTCTATTCTGAACTAGCATGATTATTTAATTTCGTTGTAATAGTGATTTTACAATAAAAATGTTATAAATTGTATTAATTTCAAATCAGGATTAGTTATGGGATGGTCTTCGAGATAGTTCGTCTATATCTATTGGAACCCAGCGCCTTCTAACGTAAAGCAACCTCTAACATCTAAGTCAAGGGGTCATTCCTTTTCTGTAGAAGTTAAGCAGCAGGGAAACGATAAGGTTGACCATACCTTTATTCAGGGGACAGTGCCGCAGGCCGCAACTCCTAAGCTTTTGATGGGCAAGAAGCAGATAGATGTCGCTAAAACGGGAGCAAAAGAGGGGGTTGGGCACGTCACCCCTAAAGCTGGTCTAAATGGTAAGACGGGTGGATTGGCGAAAGTGGCTTTGTTGCAAAGTTACTGGGAAAAGCGTCCACGGTTTCCACTGTTAAAACAACGGTAGCGGAGAAAGCTAAGATGTTGATGGCCTCCAAGAAGGAGCAGGCCATACATGTAAAAGGTAAGAACTGGGTTGGCGTTGACATTATGTCCGATGGCCCGGATGGAATGCCGATGAAAACTTCCATGGGTGTGGTACTAGTTGAGAGGCATTTTAGTGTACCTCTCGATGGGGGGGGATGCGCAACGTTTCCCGGATACCTATTCTTTTCAGTCCAAAGTTCCCACAGACAGCCCTAAGCCTTGATGAGGTTTTCGGAGTGTTTAAGGGCTGCACCAATATTTCCGTGAAAGTTATCGGGTCCTACACGAGCAACAATTCCGCTACGATCAAGAGCGGATTTTACGTTTCCCTTGACTCCGGAGAGCAGGATTGTGGTGTGGTTACGCTTCGCTTCATCAATAATGTCACTTAAAGCGCGTATGCCTGTGGCGTCGATACTCAACACATGGCGCATCCGCAAAATTAGGACTCGCGGTTTGTTTTGCATAGCGCCAAGGGTATTCTTAAATTCTTCTGCTGCTGCAAAGAAGAGAGACCCATAGATTTGGAATACTTCCACCTCTTCTGGAATTTCAAATTCCTTTAGGGCTTCGTAATCTTTTGGATCATCTTCCTCCAGCATTCCTTCCTTGAGGTCGTCTGTTCGAGTGGCCTGGGCCATACGGTTGATGAAAACAAAAGCCGCAAGAATAACGCCCACTTCGATAGCGGTGACTAAATCAACTAAAACGGTTAGGAAAAAAGTAACAAGTAGAACGACTATATCATCAATAGGGCTTCTGAACAGATGTACAAAGTGTCGCCATTCGCTCATGTTATACGCTACTATCATCAGTATGGCCGATAACGCCGCCATGGGAATTACTGAAACAAAGCTACCTAGATAAAATAATATTATTAGTAGCGTTATGGAGTGGAATAGCGCTGCGACTGGACTCTTAGCCCCGGATTTAATATTTGTAGCTGTTCTGGCTATAGCGCCAGTAGCTGGGATTCCCCCACACAAGGCAGATCCGATGTTTGCGACACCCTGTGAGATGAGCTCCATATCAGAGCGATGTCTACGACCTGTCATGCCATCTGCAACAACGGCTGATAGAAGTGATTCAATACCTGCCAGGAGTGCAATGGCGAAGGCGGGAGAGATAACATTACTGATAGCTTCCCATGTTATCTTTGGCCAGCTCAGGCAAGGGAAGCAGGCGGCAACCTGCCCATAGCGATCCCCGATTGTCATGATTGGCAGATCAAATGCCTTTACGATAACGGACGAAGCAACAATAGCCACCAGTGCAGCTGGAATTTTGGTAATATATCGTGGCCAAAACCACATAATGAGAAGACATAGGACAGAAAGCGCCAGGGTGGGCAGGTCAATCAGTGCAGCATTTTGGACATAGGTAACCCACTTATTCAGAAAGCTTGATGGTAGTGGGTCGATTAGCTTCATCCCAAAGAAGTCTTGAATCTGTGTGGTGAAAATGAGCAGGGCTATTCCGCTAGTAAAGCCTATCGTGACTGGGTAAGGAATGAATTTAATGGCTATGCCAAAACGTGCAAAGCCCATGGCAATTAGAATAAGGCCTGCTAAAAGGGTAGCTAATATCAGTCCATCGTAGCCGTAGCGGGCATAGGTATCCGCAATTAAAATAATGAATGCCCCAGTTGGCCCGGTAACCTGGTAGCGTGATCCAGATAAGATTCCAGCCAAAAAGCCCGCAACAATGGCTGTGAACAACCCTTGCTCCGGTTTAACACCACTCGCTATGGCGAAGGCAATAGACATTGGCAGCGCCAGAATGCCGACAATAAGCCCTGCGGTTAAATCTTTGCCGAATTCGTGTAAAGTGTAACCTTCACGAAAAACAGAGACTATTTTTGGGGTGAGACGTTGGCTCATGGTGTGCCACACAATTGTTTGCTTCACCTTCAAATTATTATCAAAAATTAGGCTTTTTTACAATACAATGATGGACGAATTTTATGGCCAGATAGACCTTATGAAGTAATTGAAGTCATCGTTAGAGTAACATCAATTTGTGTGGCCATAGCTTGCCAGAACATCTTCATAAGCAGCACAACAATCCAATTACTTTCATGTGGTCCGTTAACTCACACGTTCTTAAGCGAAGTGGTGATAAGCTGAGCCAGCTCTATGGCCTCGGGTAGGCCTTCTAGGCTGCGTTTGATGGCCTTTTCGGCGATATTTTGTGAATATCCGAGATGAATTAGAGCATTCATAGCATCGCTAATTACTTGCGAGCGCGGATCGGTCGGCACTTTGACAGCAAAACGCGACGAAGGACTGTGTACGACCAACGCGGGGAGTTTGTCGCGCACTTCCAGCAGCAGTCTTTCCGCCGTTTTCCGTCCGATGCCTGGTACTTTGCACATGGTGGCGATATCGTGATCGTTAACCGCTTTGGCTAGGTCATCGATACGCAGGTGGCCAATAATACTTAGGGCGGACTTTGGGCCTATTCCCGATACGTTTAGAAGTACTTCAAAAATATCTCGCTCATCAGATGAGAGAAAACCAAACAGGGCATGTGATTGTTCTCTGACAATGAAAGAGGTATGCAGAGAGACCTCGCTGCCGATTGCTGGAAGGTCGGTAAAGGCATTCACGGGGATGGCGACACGATAGCCTAAGCCATTGGCCAAAATGACTACGTCGCTAGTTGAAGCTGAAATGAGTTTACCCTGGATATATGCTAGCATGAAAGTTCCCTATAGAGTCTGTAGTTGTTCAATGCGTTGTCCGTTTTGTGCATGGCAAATGGCTAATGCCAGAGCATCTGCAGCATCTTCAGGTTCTGGGATTTTGCTGAGCAGCAATAATTTCTGAATCATGCTCTGAACCTGTTGCTTGCTGGCTTTTCCATTACCCACGACTGCTAGCTTTGCTTTGCTTGGAGTGTACTCAAAAATAGGTATGTTTCTTTGTGTAGAGGCTAGGATAACCATTCCGCGAGCCATTCCAAGCTTCATCGCGCTTTGGAAATTGTGTCGCATAAATTGAGACTCCACCGATGCCGAATCTGGCTGGTGTTTATCTAGCAGCTCGCACAAGCAGTTGTAGATAATCAGGTAACGCTGCGAAAGAGGGGCATTGGCTGGAGGGCGTATGCAACCGTAGTCTACCACGGTGAATTCCATACGTTCACATTCAATGATGCCATAGCCTGTGACACGCGTCCCAGGGTCTATGCCGATTATTTTTGTTCGCTTTGTCACGCCTGTGGCCTATGGGTCAAAAAGATTGCGCTTAGCGCGTTTTTGTGGTTGTTGTGAGAAGAGGTCTTGATCTTCCATTGGTGGTTGTGGCGCTGTTGGAGTCGCTTGATCGACGACAGAGGACCTCAAGGTGGGCTCTACCGCTGCAGCTTGGGGAGCATCTAACAAGCCTGCTAATACAGCAGACACCTGTTTGTATTTCACTTCCATGGCGCGGAGTTTCTTATTATTTTCCTCGCTCTGTTGCCATTGCGTGTACATGCGGCCGTATTCGCTTTCCCAACGTGTGGCGGCGGCTTGCGCCTCTAACACAGACTGCTCGGCGCGACTTTCGATCTCTTTTTCACGCTTACGGTATTTATCCGCTTCGGCTTCTATAGTTGCGTAGCGCTTTTTGAGGTCTTCGTTAGAGAGTTCTAGCTCGTGGATACGCTGTCCATTTTCTTCTACGCGTTCTGTCAGCCGTGCGGTCTCTTTAAGTTTTTTTGCTAAGTGCTGCTGGGCTGCCTGCAGATCTCCATCGCGACCATCTAAGGTTCTGCGTGTGCGTACAAGCTCTTCTTCCACCTGTTCTTTATCTTGCCTGAGGCTGATCAGCTGCTTGGTCAAATCTTCGTTTTGTCGTTCTTTGCTTTCGATCTCACTTGCTAGCTTGCGGTGTTGGCTTTCGGCCAACAGAGCTGTCTCTTGCGCTTTCTGAAAGGCAAATTGTGCTTCATGGCTGGCAAGACGCAGCGAATCTAGCTCACCTTCACGTTCCTTGCGCATGCGTTGTTCGTGCTGCAGTTCGGAGGCTTTTTTAGCTCTGTCTTCGATAGAAAGCTGCAGTTTAGCTTCTAAGTCGAGCCTTTCCTGTTGCAAACGTTTGACATCGGCTTCTAGGCCTGTCTTGGAGCGCAATAAGGCTTCACGGTCGCGACGCAGGTCATTTAAAGCCGTTTGAAGCAGGCATTGTTGTCGTTGTGCATCTGCGACTTGCAGCTCCATGGCCGCTAGCTGCTGTTTGGTTCGCTGTCCAGAGGCTTGCTGGTCATTGACCTGCTCCTCTTTTGTACGTAGCTCGTCCTTGCTTGCCAGAAGTTGATGGCGGCTTCTCTCCAGCTGGTCCAAAAGGTCTGTTTTCTCTTTTAGGAACGTTTGGTGACGAGCTTCGGCATCTCTAGCTGTTTGCTGTGCTTCTTCTAAACCAGTTTGCAGGCGGGTAAGTTCTTCTCGCATGCCATCTAGAAGGGCAGTATAGGCGTTGTTTTCTTCCTGAAGTTCTCTGGCAGTTCTGACGTGCTCTTGGTGTTTGTCATCGGTGCTTTTAAGAGAGCTCTTAAGGATATCAATTTGCAGAAACAAATTTTGTTGTTCTTCTGCAGCGTTGACTTTTTGTTCTTGTAGCTCGAGCTGTATTTGATGTACGTGTTCCTGAGCTCTTTGATAGAGAACCTTAAATTCTTCCAGGTGATGAATCTGTACATCTTTCTCTTTTAAGGTGCGCTGAAGACTTTCTAGACGTTGTTTATCACGTAGGGGCGCCTCATGGTACACAGTGATGGCACCTTGGAGCCTGCGGACTTCCGCTTGACTCTTCTTAACCATATCCTTGAGCGCTGCGATTTGTCGTGTGAGCGCGGATATTTCGTCGGCAACCTCTTCAGACACTTTTAGGGGTTTTCCACCATCTAAAGCTGATTGGAATAGGTCTTCATCGTTTTCTTCATAACCTTTCATCTTAGTCATCCTATCATTTCGCGTAGGTTGCGAAGCACCTCATCAACTTCGATACGCTTCATGCAGCGGAAGTCGATAGGGCAGACGCGTTTGTAGCATGGTGAACACTCGACGTGCTTGTGAATAACTCTGCCAAGCTTATAAGGTCCGGTTCTTACATCGCTGGTGGACCCAAAAAGTGCTAGTGGCGGCACACCGAGAGCCGCAGACATGTGCATAGGGCCGCTGTCATTCGTTAAAAGCACGCGACAGCATTTAATCAGGGCGGCTAGTTCGCGAATATTTGTTTTGCCGGCCATGTTGATGACACGCTCAGGCATGGCAGCACATATGTCGTTTACCAAAGGAGCTCCCGCGCGATCGCCAAAGTAGAGGATGCGGTAATTGGGCTGTTCCAATAGAGCAAGGGTAAGGTCTCTAAAACGGTCTGGCAGCCAGCATTTGGCAGAACCGTAGGCAGCTCCTGGGTTGATGCCGATGACGATATCATCCGCCGCAACGCCATTGTTTCTGAGAGTAGCTCTTGCGGCCTCGAGCTCGGCATCCTTAACATAAATGGTGGGCATGGAGTCTGACAAGGCGACTCCTAATGGCTCTAGCAGCATTTTATAGGTGGCGACGAGATGCTGCGTTTGGTAATTGGAGGGCAAAGTCAATGCGTTATTGAGCAGATAGCGGCGCCAATGGCCAATAAAGCCCAAGCGACGGGCTACTCCGCCGCGCCACATCCACCAGGCTGAGGAAAGGGAATTAGTTAACAAAACTCCGCAATCATAGTCGCCAGCATGCAATACGTTTAGTACTTGGCTGTGATGTAGGTGCTGAAACCAGCCTTTAGGTTTTGTAAAGCGTAGGATTTGGTCTACATGCGGATCATTTTCCAGCAGCCCGGCTAACCCTTCCGAACACATAGCTGTGATAGTGGCATTGGGGAAACGCTGCTTAAGATCTTGAAGGACAGGCGTAGCCATCACAAGGTCGCCTAACCAGTTAGGCATCCTTACTATAAGATTTTTGGGATCTTCTCCCCACCAGGTCTTTTTTTGTCCCTCTTGCATAACGTCTCCGTGGGTAGTATAAACACGTAGCATTTTTCAGTGTGGATAAATTTCGATTCTTGACACTATTAAGACCTATGGACTTTTCAGCAGCGCAAAAAAAACTTCAACCTCTAGGGCAAGAGCATCTTCTTCGGTACTGGAGAGAGCTTCAGCCAACGCAACAAAAGCATCTTTTGAAGCAGATTGAGGGGATTAATGCCGATATCTTCTCTGCTCAAAGGCGTCTTGTAGCGCAAAAGGGTCAGCCAGCAAGGGTAGAAGATGTGACGCCCCTGGACCATTGGGATCAGAGCGGCAACCTGTCGGATGTAGCGGCGGGAAGATCTCAAATAGCCAAAGGAAAAGTTGGTTGTTTGGTCGTTGCAGGGGGGCAAGGCACACGTCTGGGCTTTGCCGGACCCAAGGGTCTGTTCCCGGTTACCGTAGTACGGCATAAAACCCTGTACCGCTTACTGGCTGAAAAAGTGCGAGCTGCTAGCATACAAAACGATTGTTGGCTGCCATTTGTTGTCATGACATCGCCAGAGAATGGTGATTTGACCAAGCAATACTTCGAAGATAATCGTAATTTTGGTTTGAAAAGCGCGCAGATACATTTTTTCGTACAAGGCACACTGCCTTTTGTTGGTGATGCAGGAGAACTATTTTTAAAAGACAAAGCCGATCTAGCAGTAGGGCCTGACGGCAATGGATGCGCTCTGCACCACTTTTATCATAGTGGTCTGTGGCACGAATGGCGGGCTGCCGGTGTTGAAGTTGTTTCCTTTATTCAGGTAGATAATCCTTTGGCAGACCCCTTCGACGCAGAACTTATCGGATATCACATGCGTCACGGAAAAGATGTCACCATCAAGGGCACCATGAGGCGCGATGCTGATGAAAAAGTTGGCGTTGTTGTAAAAAATAATGATCGTATTGCTGTCGTGGAATATACGGAGATGCCTAAGTCCGAAAAAATAGCGCTTGGAGTGGATGGAGAGCTCAAATATCCTGTAGCCAATATGAGCAATTATTGTTTTTCAATGTCTTTTATAGAAAAACTGTGCGCCGCTCCATTGATAGATTTTCCCCTACATCTCGCTCACAAGCCGGTGAAGGTAATCGGGAATGATGGCCGAGCCCACGAAATCAAAGCTTGGAAATGCGAGCGGTTTATTTTCGATGTCCTAGCATATGCCGATGACGTGGCTGTTATTGTCTATCCGCGCTACGTAAGCTATGCGCCATTAAAAAATGCTTCTGGGCCCGATAGCCTTCAGTCTGTGCAGAATGCTCTTCTCGAATATGACCGTTTTGTCTTCCAAGATGTTAGTGGAACGGCTGTGCTGATGGAAAAGCCATTTGAGCTATCTCCACAGTTCTATTACCCGACCGCTGAGTTATTAGAGCGTTGGAAGGGCGCCAAGTTGCCAGAAGACTCCTACGTCAAAGAGTAGTCAGTGTAATCGAGTGTTAAGTATTTTTTTTTGCACAGAGACACAGAGGCACAGAGAAGGAACGGAGAGGGGAAAAGACTCTACCTATTGGTTGCTAGCAGCACGGAAAAATGCGAAGCTAGATTTAAGGCATTTTGCCTCAGCAAAATGTCTTTCCCCTCTCCGTTCCTTCTCTTTGCCTCTGCGGTAAAAAAAAATCTACACGAACGTCACATAAAGATTTTGAGCTCAACGAACCACTCGTTAGACTTAAATCGCATTTGCCATTCTTGACCAGACACGTCAACGGCAGATCCATTAGCCACTCGTATAAACCGCGGTCCTTTAAACGTACCGGCATCAAACCAACGGTAGCCTGTTGCAATAGCCCACGAGTCATCGTGGTTATATTCCAAACCAACAAGAGCGGTGTAGGTAAATTTCTTCCGCAGCGTGTGTTGATTCTCTGCGGAAAAACTGTCAAATGGAGCAGAGTCTCCGGAAGGAGGCAACCCAGTAGTCCTAAAGCTTGTAATGGTAAGATTGCTGCTACCGACGCCCAGGCCTAAAATCGGATACAAATTGCCCCAACCGAAATCATAGTTTAAACTGGGGATGTCTCGTCCAAGTAGGTTTACTGATAAGAGAATGGGTGTCACATCTAAATCAAACTCTCTCGTGTAAGATGCTCCACCGCCAACAGGTGTTTGGAATTTTCTGTATTTAAAGTCAGAACGCGTGGAAATACTGACTTCCAAGTCGACAAGACGCATAAATTCGCATCCGATTGCCAAGCCAGCAATTGTTCGATTTCCTAATTGAGCATTGTAACCTTGAATCGCTGGAGTCCATGTCGTGGCAGATGCGGTGACGTCGGCATTTTGAGAGCAAGAGACGCCCGTGTCAACTTTCAGATAGAAAGAGTAATCCTCAAGTGGACAGCATTCAGCATTGCCAGTGCTTGAGAGGGTCATTGCTAGTAGAGAAAGGGAGGCTAAGATGCGTTTCATACAATTCCTTGATGATTAGAAAATCGTTCCAGTTCTTGTGAATTCAAAATAAATTTTCCCGCCATCCGACGAGACGATTAGGTTGTATGTCCGTCCATAGAATGGATTAACTAGAATTTTTGTGGATGCGGTCACCATGCACTCTGTCACCATACCGTTGATGATACTGTCTAATTCCAAATTGATCAGCGTAGTTGGGGTAAACCATGAGACGACTAACCCACTATCAACAGAAAAGTAGTTGGAAATATCCGTATAGATTCCGTCAGCGTTTTGCATGCACAAAAAGGAGGCTGAGCATGTTCCTACTTGAAGATTGGCTGCATTGTACACGGCTGCTCGACCCGCAAGATATTTTGAACTTATTGTGGGGCTGCTGACTGATACATTGGAAGTTGGTATTTCGATAAAACTCTCGGCAAAGTCAGATACATACAAGTAGTAAGTGACTGGTGGTTCTGTAGCAGCCTCTAGAGGTCCCTGGTAGACACAGCCAACAAACAAAAATAAGCTCATGAGGCATTTTGTAACACTTGCAAGTCTCATCTAAAATCCTTTCTGTGATTCTATCGTAATCGTGGTATCAACTCATTTTTGTAATTTTTAAGTCAAGTAGAATGGGCGCAACAGATCTCATCGAATCCCCATAATTCGACCTTGCTTCGTTCAACAAAAAAAGTATAAGATCGGCGACAAATTACGAGGTGATGATGTTAGAGCAGGCCGAACTTAGAAATAGAATTTTGGATGAAAATCAAAAAACTCACGACTACTTTGCGGAAAACCACGACACATGCTGCTCATATATTGTTCGAAAGCCTTGTCGCGACTTCTATTCTAATATGATCAAATCCTTGCTCAAGCTGCCTTCCAGAGATATCTCTTCTTTGCGAGTACTTGAAATGGGTTGTGGAACAGGAACCTGGATGAACCTCTTCACCAAAGCAAAAAGAGCTGTTGGAGTAGATCTTTCGCCGGGAATGATTGCCGTTGCTAAGCAGAAATACCCTCACGCAACCTTCTTCTGCGCTGATGTGAAGTCTTTTTTGGAAAGGGAAATCGCTGCGGGGAATACTTACGATATTATCCTTTCAAGCTCGTTCTTACATCACCTTTTTGATATCGATGAAGTTCTAGATCTTATCGCAAAGGTGTTAGCTCCTAAGGGCAGCTACCTGGCGATTCACGAACCCATGAAATCCCTGGATGACGTCAAAAAAAGCAATCCGTTGGGAATTAAGATTAATGGGCGTCTAGCACACCTTCTGGGTTATGACTTAGACCTAAAGGCTAACCCTGTCTTGAAGCGTATCTGGACGGTCGGGAAGAGTTTAGTGCCCTTTAAATCCTACTTGAGACGTTTTCGTAAGCAACGCGCTAGTAAATCTACTTTTGATTTTAACTTTGTCGACTATAAGCTTTCGGATGGACAGACCTTCCATCCCTCCATCTTTGCTAACAGGGTTTACCCGCAATTAAAAATCTCGTTTGATTTATATAGTTACTATACGTTCCCTTCACTTCGGTCTATAGTAGGCGAGACATTTGATTATTTTTATGTGAAGTTCGACAAAAGCGCATAAATTGCATTCTAGTAGCTTCTGTGGTAACCTGTTCCCTTTGACATCCGAGGAAGCCCATGAAAATAGCAGTATTAGGTGCGGGAACTTGGGGATATTGCCTGGCATCATTGCTGGCATCCAAGGGTTATCAAGTAATGTGTTGGGGGCGCAACCAAGAGATAATCAAAGAGCTCAATTCGACTGGTCAGCATCCCAAGCTGCCAAAGAAGCGTCTAGCGGGCCAAGTCCATTTCACCACTGATATTCAAGCGGCTCTAGCAGATGCTACCTGTATGGTAGAATCCGTGACGACGAAGGGTATTCGTGAAACACTGCCGCATCTTGTCGGCATGCCGCCTATACCGATTGTGTTCACATCAAAAGGCATCGAGCTGAATAGCGGGTTAATTTTACCGGAAATAGCCCTCGATATTCTTGGTGAGGAATGGCGTGACCACGTTGGGGTGTTAAGCGGACCAAGTTATGCTCAGGAAGTGATTCAAGGTCTGCCCACTTCTGTAGCCTTTGCTGCCTATTCTAGTGCAGTAATGTTGACTATTTCCGAAGTTTTCAGCACCAAAACCTTCCGTGTATACCCGAACAGTGATGTGAAGGGAGTTGCCTTTGGTGGCGCTCTAAAGAACTGTATTGCAATAGCTTGCGGTGTTTCGGATGGCTTGGGCTTTGGTAATAGTAGTAAGGCTGCCGTGATGACACGCGGCTTGCACGAGATGCGAAAGCTAGGTGTAGCCCTTGGCTGTAAAGCCGAGACCTTCTATGGTTTGTCTGGGATGGGAGACATCTTTTTAACCTGTTCCTCGCTAATGAGCCGCAACTTCCGGTTTGGCTATTTGCTCGCCAAGGGCAAAACCCCGGATGAGGCGCAGCGCGAAATTGGCATGGTGGTTGAAGGCGCCAGTACATGCTTTGCCGCATTACAGCTGGGACAGCAACACAACATTCCTTTACCTATCACTGATAATGTTGCACGTATTCTAGAGGGCACTCTGCAGCCAGCCGAAAGTGTGGCGGTGCTTATGCAACGAACCGTTAAGGAAGAGCATTTATAGCACGAGGTTACCATGAAGATCGTTTCGCCCAAGGAAATGGCTAGAATAGAATCCTTGGCGTACGCTGACGGTTGTCTTGAAGCTGACTTCATGGAGGCCGCCGGCCTCGGAGTAGCGCTTCATGCCGAAGCTTTCATTGAAAGGCATGGTCTTGATCGACAGGTACTATTGCTTTGTGGGCATGGCAACAATGGTGGCGATGCCTTTGTGGCAGGTCGCAGATTGCTCGAAGCAGGTTTTTATGTCACAGCTATTCTTGCGAAAGAGATAGAGTCCTGCAAACCTCTGTGTCGTAACAATTATCAAAAATTCATTCATGCAGGTGGCGAGGTAACGGTTTATAGCACCGATTTAGCCCTGACCTTTCCTAGTCGTGGAATTGTCATCGATGGCTTATTTGGCATTGGCTTCTACGGCGTTGCTCGCGAGCCCTATTCAGCTATCATACGTTCCGCGAATGCTTCAGGATTGCCTGTATTAGCGATTGATGTGCCTTCTGGACTGGACGCAGAGACAGGTATGGCTGAAGGCCCGGCCATTTGTGCTACCGAAACCATTTACCTCGGTTTACCAAAGGTTGGCTATTTTCTAGCCGAGGGGTGGAACCATGTTGGTAACCTGCATTATGTCGATTTTGGCTTGCCAGAACGCTATATAGAGCAAGCAGAATCAACATTGTGGTTACCGCTTCCAGAGCAACTACATTCCTTGCTGCCAACGATTCAGCGGGACAGGCACAAATATCAGGCGGGTATGGTTGTCGGCTTGGCAGGGAGCCCCGGGATGCCTGGAGCAGCGATCTTAGCATCGATGGCGGTCCTCAGAGCAGGTGCAGGCATGGTTAAGCTATGCCATCCTGATGGCATGCAGGTAGAGATTGCAGGTTGTCCGCCGGAGGTCATTCGCGCTCCATACAGCGTTCAAAATGTGAAAAGTGTCGTAGACTCTCTGAACTCCGCCAACGCCACTTTTGTTGGGCCAGGAATGGGACGCTCGCCCGTTGCTCAGGTGCTTATAGAGCTCGCGTTGCCGCAAATCGATAATCCATGTGTGATAGACGCGGATGCATTATACTTGCTTTCTCATAACGATGTAAAACTACCCAAAAAGTGTGTGTTGACACCGCATAGGGGCGAAATGGCCCGTTTGCTGCACCTTCAAGGGCATCCTGAATTAACGATGGATTTCTTAAAGCAATGTCAGCGTTATGCAGAGCGGCGCAATGTGACTTTAGTGCTCAAAGGCGGTCCAGGGTTTATTCTGCACCCTAAAACGCCTATTTTTGTGAATATCTATGGCGATCCTGGAATGGCCACAGCTGGAAGCGGCGATGTTCTAACCGGAATTATCGCTGCTATGTTGGCACAAGGGCTGTCAACACACGCTGCAGCGTTAATAGGCGTTTACCTTCATAGTCGCGCTGGGGAAGCTGCCGTTGCCCGGCAGACCTCCCAATGTTGCATCGCCTCTGATATCCTTCTCGGATTGCCAGAGGCTTACAAAATCACGCAAAGCAAAAACGCGTAGCTTAAGCTAGCACGGTGACCTTTTTCTTTAAGCGCGAATAGGTATTCAGGAACTGTTCTTTGGTGAGCTCGCTTTGCAAGTGAGGAAGAGACTTCAAGTCACCGGATAATGTTCCGTGTAATCCCCCAATTCTCTGCACAGTAACCCAACCTTTGGTTCTTACATGAAAGGTTTCTCCTTCGGTAAGAATTGAGGCCGTGGTGGGTAGCTGGGGATAATGAAATAACTTAAAGGAATCTTCGTTGGGGTCTACGACATAAGCATAGCCGGGACGATTTCTCACATAATTACCTACCGTTGCCCAACGGTCAAAGAATGCACCGGCGAAAAGACTAGTACCAAATGAAAGGCTATAGCACTCTCCATTCAATTCTGCGTGATCTTTACGGGGTGTACCGCCTCGGTAAGCAATAACTTTGTCGGCACTTTCAGGCGAACTTTCTAATGCTATCGCGTTGAGGAGGCAATCTTTATTTTTCATAAGATCCTCTGCCCAAGAAAGGTTGGCATCGACTCTTGTCATTGTCTGTTGGGATTGTTTTTCAAACAAGTGTGTGATTTCTTGGAAATTAAGAGAGTCGGATTTCAACTGTTCTTCGTTCAGCATTTTACAAAAAACGTCATTCATATGATGTGAAATTTTAGTCACATGAGCTTCTAGCCGCTCATGACGGTACTCTACTTTGCCGTTATCCCAAGTGTTGTTATCTAAGACAACGGGAGATCTTGTCCACTCGTGCTCATCCAAATCAAGATACTGGTTTGGGTTGGAGTCTTCAGGCAAATATGCATTCAAAAACGCTACTTCATATAAGGTGCGTGGGACGAACTGAATCTTGAGCTCAGGAGAAATCTCACGCAAAGCGATTTCAATGGAATCTTTCCTGTTTTTTATTCCGTTCGCAGGATGGAATCGTTTGAAGATGTCCATTGCAGCCTGATAGGTGTCCAAATCGACATTCTTTCTTTTACCCTCAGCATCTGTGCAGAAGACAATGAAATCTCCATATCCATCATTAATCGGTTGGTCTGGCGATATGGTTTTGTACAGCTTCGGAGCTCCGAACGTCCAAAATGAACTGAAGCAATCAGAGAGTCCTTGAAAGGAATTTGTTATACATTTAAAGGGGTCACACTTTTTTGGTGATATTACTGCATTGTCAACTGCCGTAACATCAGCATTGATTTTCATCATCATATTCTCTTGCAAATTTATTTATTATTTCAAACATGTGTAAAGCATAACAAATATAATTGATTAAGTCAACTAATGCAGATTTGATTAGAAAGCTTTAAAGACAGCTCTAGCGTGAACTAGCGCGGGATAATGGTTCAGTGCTGTCAAGTACCACGGCGTTAGTTAGCGTGTACCTTAGTGTTCGACGCAGGGAAGCGGCCGTCGAGAGGCAAACGTCCCAATGGTGCATCGTTACTGATTTCCTGTTGTGACTGCAAGCGGTTTGCAGGCTGGCGCAGAATTGGTACAGGGATGGTAGAGTTACCGACTGTTTCGGGTCCAACATCTAGATCGCGGAACTCACCAGCTGCCTTTGCTGGCACTTTTATCCATGGACGATAAGTTTTGAAGCGGCTAAAGCGATAAGACTTGTCGTAAGGTTCGGCTCTTAAGTGGAACCATGCAGTGTCAGGGTCGTGTGCATCGCGCGCATAGTAGTGCACCCAACCATCGCATAAATAGATGCTGGCAATGGAGCGAGGATTGATATACTTGTTGTAGAAGCTATCAAATTCGATTTCGATATGTAAGCGATCTGCAGTAAACGGAAAAGCCATTAGATCGTTAGCTACTTCAGGATCTTCGTTAATACGTGCCAGAAGACCTTCGACGACGTAGACGAGCAAGTCACGTGCTTCCAGGACATCCATAATGTCCATGGTGCGCAGTTTGATGCAGATCATTTCCAGGTAATTGTCATCGTAGGTAGCTGAGGAGTCATGCAAAAAGAGACGTTTGTAGCGCTCCAACTCATCGCCATAAGTGATTGTAATGTACTCTAGCGCAGGGATATTGGGGGGTGCCGCCTCTTCTCTGTTTAAATTATTTGCGCAACTAGTCACGGACACCAAGATCAACAAAATCCAAAACGCTCTCATTAAAAGGCCCTCCAGGGCAATTATCACTAAGCTAGCCATGGTATGTGCTGACGACGCTTAAAATCAACCCAATCCTACACAAAGTAACTTCGCCTTACAAAAAAAGAACATTTTTACTGGTGGCTTGAACATATTTGAGCTAATGATACGGTGATATTGATATTCCATCCCCTACCCAACCCTCATTCTTCGGGTATGGCTAGGGGCTAAGATAAGAATTGCTGCTTCGCAGCATTAGCTGCAGAATACGCATAAACTAATGTGAGCCGCATACCCTGTAAAGTCCGTTTTGGACTATGTGTATACAGCGTCGAGGAACTCGCCTATGGTTGCATTGCATTCCTCGGGATTATTGAGAGTGATTACCATCCGGAACGACAACTATTTTATATTGTCAGAAGCAACTGAGTAGGTCCCACTTCGAGGAACAACCAAGCTTGTTCTTGATGCTTTCGAAGTAGTGTTCGACGGTGCGTTGTGAGAGGCCCATGATTGCCGCTGTTGCTTGAGCCGACTTGCCGGCCTTAAACAGCTCTAGGCAGCGCAGCTCCTGCTTTGAGAGACCAGTAACCACTTTAAGGTAAGTGTTTATCATGGGATTGGGGACCGTTAGTGGAAGTTGAGGTGGAGCCTCTAGGAATGACTGGCCGCGAGCGGTCTTCATGTTAAATTGATCCGCCAGCATTCGACCAATTAACGTTTTGGCTTCTCGCTTAAAGTAGCGACTAAATTTTGTCAGTAAGTTGAGCTGTGAGACATATTGCCATCCCGACTGGGGGTTGAGGCCATGGTTGGAAAAGATAAATCCTTCCATTTTACCGCTTTCGCAGCTTAGATCAATAAAAAGATGATCTGCATCAAAGCGTTTTGCCAGTTCCGACTGCTGATCAGGATCTAAGGAGCAGGGTGTTAACATTTGTCCCGATTGGAAAAGGTCGGGGTGCGCCATGAAGGGGTTAGATTCATATAGCCTCTGACTATAGTAATACTCTATGAATTCGGTCGCATTGCTGATGGTGCCGAACCGCCCTTGTTCATCGATACAATAGTAGGTGAAATAGGGGATGCCCAAGCACTGCGCCAAGGGTTCGCAGATTTTCTTTATTTTTGCGTCATGCCGGATGGAATATCTTTTGATAACGTCAATTAAGCCTGCCATGCGAGTATCATACCACAAAACCAATAAACAAATCAATATATTTTTATAGGGTACTTTGTACCATTATGGATTACATCGCTTTCTGTCACAATCTCATTTTGATAATTAATATGATTTTACTGAAGGAATGAAATGAACGGAATGAATGCTCTTTACTCAAGATGGGACCTGTTACAACCTCACGTTAAAAGGGACTCTTTTCGATACGAAAATTATCGGGTAGAACGAAGTTTAAAAGAAGATATTGCCAAAACAGAGGGTCTCGTTGAGAACTTATTCGCTCAACTTGACTGCTTGACGACGATGGTAGGTTGTCTTCGGGAAGTTAAAACGGCTATGCGAATCGATGATAAAAGTCGAAGGCTCGGATGTATAAGTGCACAACAGGCAATTTTTGCTCAAAGCATTACAGCCCTTCAACCCGAATTAGATGCTATCGAGGCAACGCTAGCTGGTAGAGAATGTTCTAGTGCATTGGATCTTCGGAGTCAGAGGGCAAGGAAGGTGGCGAAACAGGTGCTGATTGAGAGCGAAATGGAAAGAAGACCAAATGACCCAAGATTGGACGATCTTCGTTTGGCCCGCGATTCTTATAAGGCGGAAGCACTCAAGATGGAAAAAGAGCTTTTATTTTCTCATAGTAGCACTTTTGTCCACCTTCGAAATAAAGATATGCTAAGCGCAAAAATGGACTTAATGCTCAGTTGTCTTAATCAATTCGTTAGGCTTGCGAATGATGTACAGGAGAATTCTGTCGGTATTCAAGAAAATGTAGAGAGACTATTCACAAACTTTGACGAACGTTGCCAACAAACTAAGACAATGGCTCAAACGTTGGCTGACAACTTGCGGAAAAATCGTGAATATTTAGAAGTGCGTGGTTTGGCCGAAAAAGTTTGCGACAAATTATTTTATAGACCGACATGGGGATACGATTTGGAACGCGAAAACTCCGTCGATGTGAAGAAGTGGTCAGCAGCAACGGAAATATTAGAAGCTTTTGTTGCTAAGGATAAGGGTTAGCCTCGACAAATTAAGAATCAAATGTTTGTACTACATATGTGGTTCTTTGTAGTAGTTTGAGCGATTAGATGAAATTTCCAAAATTAGGTTGATGCGTATACCTGCATATCTCGAAAGGGCCTTTATTGACTTGGTGCCCATTGTTTGTACCACTGCACAAACTTTGGGATACCGTCTTCCAGCTTAGTCTTTGGCTCAAAGCCTAAAAGCTGTTTTGAATGATCGATGTTTGCGTAGGTGGCAGGAACATCGCCAGGTTGCATGGGAAGCTCTTCGCGGATGGCCTTTTTCCCGACGGCGTGTTCAACGACATCGATAAAGTGCTCGAGAGGCACTGGCTTGTTGTTGCCGAGGTTGAAAATTTCATGCTGTGCTGATAGGTCAATGGCGCTAACTGTTCCTGCGATGATGTCATCGATGAACGTAAAATCCCTCTGCAACTTACCGAAGTTAAACACTTTGATCGGCCGCGATTCCATAATAGCTTTAGTAAAAGAGTAGTAGGCCATATCAGGGCGTCCCCAAGGACCGTAAACAGTAAAGAATCGTAGTCCCGTCACTGGCATATTGTACAGGTGGTGGTAAGAAGCTGCCAAAACCTCGTTAGACTTCTTAGTCGCGCCGTATAAGCTGACCTGTTCGTTGGTTTCGTCTGTGACTGAGAAGGGGAGTTTGGCGTTAGCACCGTAAACAGAAGAGGATGAGGCGTATATCAATGAGGTTCCAGGATGGCGTCGACAAGCCTCCAAAATATTCACAAACCCTTCAAGGTTAGACTTCACGTAGGCCATAGGGTTTTCGATGGAGTAGCGGACTCCTGCCTGAGCAGCCATGTGGGCGACATGAGTGGGTCGTAGAGCAGACATGATATCTTCCAGCTGATCACTGTTACAGATATCCCCCTCAACAACCTCGACTCCTAAAGTTCTAAGTTCTTTAGCTCTAGCACGTTTCAAGTTAACGTCGTAGTAGTCATTAAAATTATCATAGCCCAAAACTTTGTCTCCACGGGCATGGAGGCTCTTAGCTAGGTGGTACCCTACGAAGCCCGCGGCACCTGTTAGGAAAATGATTTTACTCATTGTACTCTCATGTTGTTATGCTTTCAAAATAGAGCTCTAGCCACTGTTTGTCAAGGTTAGAGGACCAAAGAAAGTCAGCTATATGGTATTCTACGAATAATTATTAAAACATGTTGGTACTATGACTCTTTCGACCGTTGCTGCTTTTGATTTTGATGGGACTCTTACCTATCGCGATACGCTCTTGCCTTTTTTGTTGTATTGCGACGGGCGGTTTACTGCTGCCTCCAAATTACTCACGATATCACCACTTTTAGCTTTTGATGTTGTTCGCGGGATTGATCGTCAGAAAATGAAGGAGCGTGTGTTAACACGGTTTTTCCAAGGGACGTCATTGGTTGATTTACGCCAAAAGGGTCAGGGCTTTGCCTCTGAGGCACTGCCTCCACATGTAAGGCCTGAGGGATTAAAACGCTTAAAATGGCACCAGGACCAGGGACATCGCTGCATATTAATCAGCGCCTCGGTAGATGTTTATTTAGAGCCATGGGCTCAAGCGTTGGGTTTTAACGATATCATTACTTCTAAGATGGAAGAGGACTCTCAGGGCAAAGCAACAGGCCGACTACTTGGCAAAAATTGTCGTGGGCAGGAAAAGGTTTGCCGGCTGGAGGCGCTTATTGGTCCGAAAGAGGGTAACTACACTCTGTACGCCTATGGCGATAGTCCTGGCGATAAGGAGCTTCTGCAACGTGCCGATCACCCCTTCATGAAAGAGATGCCCGATGTATGAGCAACAAGTAGACAGCGCTATTAAAGAGGCCATTGAAGAGCTTAAGCACCAGCTCGAGCCGGGTAAATCGATTTCGAGCGACCCCTCCACGTTGCTTTATGGCATTGATGCCAAGCTGGATTCCTTGGACTTAGTTACTCTGATAATTTTGACAGAGCAAAAGGTGCAAGATAAGACTGGCAAGAGCATCACTTTAGCCAACGAAAAAGCTCTCAGCATGCGCTCTAGCCCATTTCGTAGTGTTAGCTCCCTCCGTGAGTATGTGATGAGCTTACTTCAGGAGATTGGCGGATGACTTTTGTCGTGTTAATTACAGGAACACGCAAAGGGATAGGACGCTATCTTGTAGATTACTATTTGTCTCAGGGAATGCAGGTTATCGGCTGTAGCAGAAAGCCATTAGATAACGCTCCTGAAGGTTATATTCATTACCTTGTTGACGTAGCTGATGAAGAAGCGGTCGTTGCGATGTTTAACGACATTCGCAATAAGTTTGGTAAGCTAGACTACTTGATCAACAATGCTGGTATTGCGTCGATGAACCACGTCCTGCTGACGCCTGGCAAGACCGTTGAGTCCATTTTGGCTACCAATGTCATCGGCACCTTTATTTGCTGCCGCGAGGCAGCCAAGATCATGAAAGCTGCGCATAGTGGTCGCATTGTGAACTTTGCCACTGTGGCAACCCCATTGAAATTGGAAGGGGAGGCTATCTACGCAGCTTCTAAAGCTGCAGTGGTCAGCTTAACGGAAATTCTGGCTCGCGAGCTGGCGCCTTTTGGTATTACTGTGAACGCTGTGGGTCCTACTCCGGTCAAGACAGATTTAATCGGCAGTGTACCCGAGGATAAGCTTAAAGCCTTGATTGAACACCAGGCGATCAAACGTTATGGTGAATTCCGGGATATCTCCAATGCAATCGACTTCTTTCTACGCGCAGAAAGTGATTTTATCACTGGTCAAACGCTTTATCTTGGTGGCGCATGACGCTGCAGTGGTTGTTTCAGCGCATGTCAGAGAATGCTAGCCGAGACGCCATTATAGCTAAAGGGCATACAGCAGACTATGCTGCGTTGTTAACGGCAATAGAGCATCAAAAGAATCGCATTTTGAGTGCAGGAATAACATCTGGTAGCGTGGTTTTTTTGCAGGGCAATTTTAGTCTGCAAACAGTCGCCTTTTTTCTTGCTCTGCTGGACTTAGGTGCTATTGCGGTGCCTTATTCCCAGAGTCATCAAGAGCAGAAAAAGCGCTTTCAGGATATATCCGAGGCAGAGTATCTGATTGAAGAGAGTGGAGAAATAACCTCTTTTCAGCGTCGAGCTTCACACGCACTGTACCAACAGCTACGCACGACAGGGCATCCTGGATTGGTGTTGTTTTCCTCTGGAACAACGGGTCCCAGCAAAGGCATTGTTCACGATGCTACTAGCTTGTTAGAGAAGTTCAAACATTCCACACCGAGATTTCAGCGCGTTTTGGCTTTCTTGATTCTAGATCATTTGGGCGGGATCGACACCTTGTTATACACTTTGGCAAACTGCGGATGTTTAGTCGTTCCAGATGAGCGCTCTCCCGACGATGTTTTAAGCCTTATTGATCGGTATAAAGTTGAGGTATTTCCGACTTCTCCAAGCTTCTTGAACCTCATGTTGTTAAGCGGCGCTTTTCAACGGCATGATTTAAGTTCGCTACGAAAGATATCTTATGGCTCTGAGCCTATGCCTAGTAGCTTATTGGAGCGACTGCACCGACTATTTCCTTTTGTCAAATTAACGCAGACCTACGGTATCTCCGAGGTGGGGGTGTTGAGGTCGGTGTCTAAGGCCTCCGACTCACTACTCATGCAGATTGGAGGCAAGGGGTTTGAGACGCGTGTTGTGGACGGTGTACTACAAATTAAAAGCCCTCACATGATGTTGGGTTATCTGAATGCGCTTTCCATGATGACTGCGGATGGATGGTTCGTCACTGGAGATCTCGTAGAAGAATCAGAGAGTTTTATCCAGATTAAGGGCCGAGCGAACGAGGTGATCAACGTCGGTGGCCAGAAGGTCAATCCCTTGGAGGTGGAAGAAGTCATCCGCGAGGTTAAAGGCGTCGACGATGCGCTAGTTTACGGGGAAGCCAACTCTATCCTTGGACAGATTGTTTGCGTTAATGTTGTTGGAAAGAAAAACCTTGAGGGCGACATAAGGTCGCATTGTTTGGCTCGCCTTCCCAAATATAAAGTACCAGTCAAAATACAGTTTGTTGATCAGCTTCCTATGCATGAAAGGTCTAAACGTCAACGATAGACAGACAATTAAAAAATTAAACGTCTATGAGTTAAAGATCTTCTCTTTCTGACTATTTCAATCCCTTGTTTTTTTGATCTGGCCATGTTAAATTCGTTCTCTACGCCAGTGTGTATAACCATTTCTAGGGGAAAGTATGGAATTCATCGATGTAAAGACTCAGTACCGAAAGTATAAAGAAGAAATTGACGCTGCGATCCATACTGTTCTGGATCATGGTTTTTTCATCATGGGTCCCGAGGTTAAGCAGCTGGAAGCGCAGTTAGCCGCTTACACTGGAGTTAAGCACTGTATTTCCGCTGCCAGCGGCACTGATACATTGATGATGGCGCTAATGGCATATGGCATTGGGCCTGGCGATGAGGTTATTACTGTGCCCTGGACATGGATCTCAACTGTTGAAGTCGTTGCTTTAGTTGGCGCAAAGCCCGTTTTTGTGGACATTGATCCTAAAACTTTTAACATAGATCTAGACCAGGTTGAAGCAGCCATTACTCCACGCACCAAGGCTATTATTCCTGTTTCACTATACGGTCAGATGCCGGATATGGATCGCTTAAATGCGATTGCTAAGAAGCATGGCATTCCGGTTATCGAAGATGGTGCGCAAAGCTTTGGCGCTACTCAGCGTGGTAAAAGAAGCTGTGGCGTTACCGACGTTGCTTCTACAAGCTTTTACCCAGCTAAGACGTTGGGTTGCTATGGCGATGGTGGAGCTCTTTTCACTAATGATGATGAGTTTGCTGCTAAGCTGCGTGCTATTCGCGTCCATGGCTGTGGCGAAATTCGTAACCACCACACGTATATTGGTATCACAGGTCGTTGCGACACTATTCAGGCAGCTATTCTTTTAGTTAAATTGAAGTACTTCGACGAAGAGTTAACTGCTCGTGAGCGTGTCGCAGCTCGTTATAGCAAGGCATTGCGTGAAGCGTGCGTCGTTCCAGAGATAGCAGAGGGCAACACACACGTTTATCACCAATACACTATCCGCGTTTCTGATCGCGATGGTCTTGCCAAGTTCCTGGCTCAGCATGACATCCCAACAGCTATTCACTATCCTAAGTGCGTGCATCATCAGCCTTGTTTTGCTTATCTAAACCATGGTGTGGGAGCTTTCCCAGTAGCTGAACAGGCTGCTCACGAAGTTATCAGCTTACCTATGCACCCATGGCTTTCTGAAGCTGATCAGGACAAAGTGTGTGAAAAAATTTGTGAATTTGCTGCACTGCCGGTTGCTTAATAAGGGTTTTGAGAGGGCTAAAAAATGGTAGAGACTTTTGAACGGTCCCTAGGACTGGTTGGTGTTGGTTATTGGGGCAAGAACCTCGCACGCAATTTTCACGCTTTAGGAGCTCTTCGGAGCATTTGTGAGCATGATGTCGAGAGGCTGCGCCTCCATCAAGAGAAGTATCCTGATGTCTCTATGACTTCTTCTTTTGATGAGATGTTAGCAGATCCTGAGATCAAAAGTATTGCTATTGCCGCTCCTGCCTTTCAGCATTATGAGTTAGCTCGTCAGGCGTTGCTAGCTGGCAAAGATGTATTTGTTGAAAAGCCAATGTGCATGACGGTTCAAGAAGCGCATGATTTAAACCATCTTGCCACCAGTGAGCAACGCATTCTGATGGTTGGGCATATCTTGAACTACCATCCGTGTGTGCAGCGTCTGTACCAAATGGTTCAGGCTGGCGAGCTTGGCACCTTGCAATATATTGTTTCCAACAGACTAGCGCTCGGAAGCATTCGCACAGAGGAAAACGCTCTGTGGAACTTCGCTCCGCATGATATCTCCGTTATTCTGGGACTCTGTGGATACCGCTTACCCGAGGAAGTTCGTTGCACAGGCTCTGAATGTGTTTCTAAAGGTGTTGCAGATATTAGTCTTACGACATTGCGTTTTGGTGCCGATCTTAGCGCTCACATCTATGTAAGCTGGCTGAATCCTTTCAAAGAGCAGCGTCTGACCATTGTAGGATCTGCTGGTCTGGCCGTGTTTGACGACACCAAACCTTGGGGCGAAAAGCTGTTGGTCTATCGCAATCATGTTGCGTGGTCTGAGGCAGGGATACCCTCCATTAATCCTAATGAGATGGAGCAAGTGCAGGTTGAGGAAAAAGAGCCTCTGAAAGAAGAGTGCCGACACTTCCTTACTTGCTGCCATGACCGTTCTGTACCGGTTACCAGTGGTGCCGAAGGGTTGCGAGTGATGCGTGTCTTGGAAGCAGCTCAACAGAGCATGAATGCTGACGGTCAATCGACAGCTATCCCAGAACTCGCTGAAGCCAGCCTTCGTTAGTGGTTTTTTGTTTTTTACCACAGAAGGGACATAAGAGACCTTAGGGACGAAAGAGACAATAGAGACACAAACTTATGTCTCTAAGGTCCCTTTAGTCCCTAAGGTCTCTTATGTCCCTTCAGTACTACACAGTATTGTAGACACCAGCCTGTCTGTTTTGAGCGAATAATCGTAATCCGATGACGTAGAAGAGTCCGAATAGCGTTCCGCTGTTCATCGATATCAAGAATGGATTTGTAAACCCCGACGCTAGCCACAGCAGATACATGGCTAAAAAAGATAACTTGGTAATGGTCCATGGCGGTGAAAGATAGGCCCATCCCATTGTCAAGGTAGTTAGTGCAAGGATGGAACAACCAATAAGTCCAAACTGCATCAAAAACGAGACCCATTGCACTTCATAGGAAAAGGGTTGCGCTGATGCTCTGATACACTCTTCTGAATAGCTTCCTAAGCCATGACCTAGGCAGGGACCAGTTTGAAACTTGCTAACCAGCGCATCAACTTGTTCGTAACGCTGGAAGTCGGAATACTTAGTTTCATCGCTGAAGAAACGTGACCATACGATATTGGTACTCTCTTCGATGCCGATTGAAGCTACTGCGATGGCTAGTAGAATGGCCCCAAGCATCGCACGTTTGGCTACTCCGAGAGCGGAGTAACTCCAGAGCGATGCCACGTACCCCACAGCTGCCACAGCCCAAAGGTAGCGAGAAAAGCTGAAAAACAGCGTGGATAGCGACAAAAGAGTATAGAGCGTAATAAAGGAGCGAGATAGCTTTACACCTAAGCTAGGAGCCATAAAGGCAAAAAATAGTAAATAGGGCGTAGGGATATCTGTGGAAGTCTGAAGGCGAATCAAATTCTCGCCAATACCAGTAGTCATGGCAGAGAATCCCCAGCCTAAAACAGTGAAGATATCTAGAAAGCCAAGGAGTACGGCTACCATAATAACCATTTTGACAGCGGAGTAAACCATATTGCTGATCAAAACGGTTTTAAGTAGTGCTCCAAAGGGTACGCCTCCGTCGAGATGCCAATAGATCATCATGAAAGCAACCAGCACGGTGGTTGCAAATATCTTAAATTGGCCGAAGGAGGTGTGTGAATCCTGTAATGGCTGTTGCAAATGAAATACAAAAATTTCCCAAACCAAAAGCAAAACGATGCTGGCGACAACAATGACCAGCCGAATCTGATTGTAGTTTAGGCTCCGGGCGGTAAAGGCATGGCAGATTGTAGCGATCAGCGCAATGTATAGAGACAACGCCTTGGGATTGAAAGCGCTATGGTCTCCATTGGAAGGAAGCAATAGACCCACTGCTAGCATAGCTAAAAATGGCCATGCAGCGGGTGCTATATGCTGCTTTGGCGGGTTACATATCAAAGGCTTTAACTGCATAGTACTTACTTAAAGAGTAGGGAAGGCCAAGCCAGCAATCGCGAGCATTGACGCGAATTTCGTTGCGAGCGGACATCAAGCGATATTCAAGGCGCATTTTTCGTCGATCCACTTGCCATCCGCGGCAGTGATAGGCCTTTAGTGCTGGAACAAACAGCAGCTTCCATCCGGCTCGTCGCATGCGTAGAGAAAGGTCGATATCATCTTTGTACATATAAAAAGAGCTATCAAAAACCTCAGACCCTCTTAGCAAAACATCTTGAATGGCTTGGCGCCGACAGAATAGAAGCGCGCCGCATAAAGCTGGTACTTCTTCCACATGGTTATAGGTCGCAGGGTTGATAGCTTTGCCTTGGTCGCGATCGTACCAATGCCCGTACCATGTTCTGAAGATGCCCGTGCTGTCATAGAGCCCTGTTGGCGTGTCAGAGTTGATATCGTAGCCAAGTAGTTGACCTGATAGCATTCCGACTTTGGTATTGGAAGGCAGAGCCATTGTCTTAATGGCTTCGGCACAAAAAGTCGGTTCTAGAAATGCATCGGGGTTCAGAAATAGGACAAAGCTGCTTTCGGTAGATACATGGGGCATAGCGGCATTGTTACCTCGGCAGAAGCCAATGTCGTGTTGGTCTGCTAAAATATGGATGTCCGCGCGATCGCGATATGGATTTAAATAGGACAAATCGCTGGATCCGCTGTCGGAAATAACAATGCGATCGGCCTTCTTGGTCTGTGCATCAATGTTTGCAATACATTTATGAATATGACGATCGCTGTTGTGCGTGACAATGATAATTGTATAACCGTTCAACGCTTGGACCTCCGTTGCTTTATGAGAAATGATTTAGAGGCAATAGCACGTTTTTCGCAAGGCAAATGATGGCGAAGAAGTAAAGATCTCATCGACTTTTTCATAAAAAAAGAGTACCAGTATATGCTCTCACTTTTCTGACATGATTAAACCAATAGGAGGGGGGATTATGGGAGTTACTGCGGCTCCGTCTATTAGCATTTCAACTTTAGGCGGATCATTGCTTGCACTGAGTGTGGCAGGCAAGGAATCAGGGGTGACTCCTAGTCCCTTCGGGAATAATGTTTCTTGTGGAGGAATATTTAATCGCGCCTATGAGGTTCTTTATTGGTTTGGAGGTACGCCACTACGTACGGTAGCCGTCCAAGAAGCATTAGTGAAATCTCACGAGGCTTTTCACTCTCATGTAGATCAAGTCAAAGCAGCACATGCAACCTACATGGATTATCTGCAGCGAGTCGAGGATGGAAAAACCTATGATGATGAGGAAGTCTTTAGAGCCCGACTCATTATTAGTGATTGGAACAATGCTATTCTGCCGCCTAAAGACATGTCGTTAGAGAAGATGATGCAGAAGGCAAATAAGAATTATGCACGCTTCCTGAAAGATGCTCCGGGTAAATCATGGTTTTCAAAGACTCACACCAATCTTGTTCAATACCAGAGCTTATTTGAGAAAATTGCTCGGGCACAGCATATTATTGATTTCGAAGAGTATGTCGAAGCACCGTTCCCATTTAAAGTTCTACGAAAGCTGTGCGATAGCCCCAGGGCGGAGTTAGGGGTGGAAGAGCTGGACACTCTTAAGCAATGGATAGGGAAAGTGAATCTGTGCTCAAACCTGAGACCTCATGAAATGCACCAAGGACTGAAAGCAGCGGTCGAGCATATGGGGCTATCTGGTACGTGTAGGCATAACAAGCCTTCAGCTCTGGCTATTCTGGAGTTTAATCTCAAATTTCATGGCATTAGCAGCCTCGGCAAGCCCGATAGCAAACATATTCGGTGGAGACGTACTTTAGAAACAAGCAAGAGCATCACAATCAATGGCAAAACCTATGAGCTGGAAAATCGCCTGGGCGATCGCAAGAAGAACACTGACATTGATGAACATTGGGTGTTTCCTCTTCGAGACGACAATCATTCGGTACTGGTGGTCAATGCCAGCGAATCATCGCTTTTGCTAGATGCTGTCGAGGCTTTGGCTAACCCCAGCGTCATTCCGATGGCGATGTTGAAGCAATCGGATCTAGGTGGAAAGTGCGCCCTTTATGAGCGTTTAAAGACTCCGCTATTGGGATACTCTTGGGCTACGCGAGATGGCGATATTGCCAGCCGAGATAGCACGGCTGTCAAATCCCTACGTAAACTGCTCAATCAAATTGCTGCCATGGATGTTACTCCAGACACCTCGGTCAAAGATTTGATGTTTGATAGTAGACAGCGCATAAGACTGACGCGTCGTTTAGAGCCGGGGAAGAGGTTCGACTTCAATGCGATCATCCGTTTGGCTTATGAAGCATCTAACGAAAGCTTGGGTGTTTTCCGTGAGCTACTGCGTAAGTGTGAAATTGGCAAACACTCGTTGGTCGATTTTTATAAAAACGTTGTCAAGGATGCAGCAGCCGCCGATAAATCCAAAGGCACTGATGTGGTAGCGTGGAGACATGAGGTTGTCAATGCGCTCGTCATGGATCAGGCTAAGGACCTTCATAGGAAAGTGCGCAAGATGCTGAACCGCTGCTATGATAAGCTCACAGGTAGATACAGCGTTCCACCCTATATGCGTAGGCAGCAAGTGGAAGAAGAAATTGCAAAGAGTCTAGTAGTTGCTTACGAAGATTCTGTCGGCGGTGGGATCCTGTGGCCTAAGCTGGATGATCAGATTATCCCAGCAGCAGCCAAAGCCCTCGAGCTCAGTAGACGGTAGGGGATTATTAACGCAGAGACGCCGAGGCGCAAAGGGGGCCTTCTCTCTCTGCGCCTTTGCGTAAAAATTATTTCTCCTTGCTTAGCATCACAACTGTGCCGTGGCGGCCGGTGAGGCCATCGCGACGATAGGAAAAGCAGTCGTCGACATTCTCATAGGTACACATTTCGGCCATCTCAATGTGCTGCGAAAGTATGCCACAAGCCATCAGCTGGTCTTTTGAGATCGCCCAGAAGTCAAAGAGGTTGGGCTTTGTTTGATATCCCCAAAATGACTCTGGTAGTTCCTGACGGAAGTTCACGAACTCAGCGTGGTGAGGTCCTAAGCTAGGACCAATGCATACCAATAGGTTAGCGGGCTGGCAGCCTAAATGCTTCAGGTTTGCGATAACGTTAGAATAAATATTCTGTACGCTGCCACGCCATCCTGAGTGCGCCGCGGCAATGACTTGCACTTTCGGGTCATAGAATATGGCTGCTTGGCAATCAGCGTGCTTGATCATCAGCGCATGTTCAGCCGTGGAACATACCATGGCATCCCCGCACAATCCATCAGACGGACTTGATATGTGTATGACTTCGGTCCCATGAACCTGACGTAGAGATGCAACATTCGGTAAATTTAAGCACTGCTGCATCTGCATGAGATTATGTGAGACGGAAACCTCGCTGTCGCCGAGTTCGCTTCCGAAATTAAGAGAATCAAAAGCTCCCTGACTAGCTCCGCCGTGACGAAGGAAGCATCCATGGACGACACCTGGATGTTCGGCAAGAAGGTCGAATTCGAGCCAGGTAATGCCATGTAAAGTCTTGTGTTTCATGTAGCCATGTATGAATATTTTGTCGGAAAAAGGAGTTTGCCATAAGATCCGCAATATGAAACCTTATTTTTCTCTACTCCTGCTTTTTTGTTCCTGTGGCTTTACTCTTTATGCTGAAGAGGGCAAGAAGAAGCTAGAAAGGCCCCAAGAAATTCATGGCACCTTGCGTGCTTCCCTGTTGCACGAGGCTATACGAGATGGACGATTGGATCAGGTAGAGCGTGTGCTTTTATTGCATGCTAACCCCAATGTGCGCTCTCGCGATAATGAAACGACGATAGAACTAGCCATTAAACAGCAATCGGCTGGTGGGCGTGGCTTGGACATGCTAAAGTTCCTGATTAAGGCGGGGGCGGATGTTAACGCTTTGTCATCGACTGGGGAAACACCGCTCTCCTTGGCGCTTAAAGAAGGTCAAACAGACACAGCGCAATACTTAATCGATCATAAGGCTAATCTTAGCAAGCCTGATAAAGACGGCGATACTCCCATTTTCTCCGCCATTTCAAGCAATGATAGAGACATATTTAAGTACTTACTAGATGAGCGTGCGGGTATCGATGTTCCCAATGCGAAGGGTGACACGGCGTTGCATTGGGCGTTGCGAAACCAACGCCCCGACATGGCGATGGAGCTTATCTTGGCAAATGTCAATCTTACAGCGCGTAACGCTGATCGCTCTACTGCAGTGAATCAAGCTGCAGCAAAAGATTATTTCAATGTCGTCGCAGTTTTGGTACGTCGAGGCGTGCCGGTTAATTTGCGTGCGGGAGAAGAACTTAACACCCCCATGCACTATGCTGCTGCAAATGCTGATCTGGACATGGTTCAGTTTCTATTAGATAACCATGCAAATATTAGCGTACAGAACGCAAAAGGAGATACTCCACTGCATTTGGCTGCAGGCAATCCAAACGCTAACGTAGACCTAATAGAATACATGGTTACTCACGGGTCAGTGGTAGATACTCCCAATAGTGAGGGCTCTACATCGCTTCATGAGGCAGCGAAGGTTGCTAGTGGAGGGGTGATTGATATGCTGATTGAGCATGGTGGCAATTCCAGTAAGCGCGACAAACAAGGTCGCACCCCTCTGTATATCGCAGGATTGTATCGCAATCTTGCTGCTGCAAAAGCGCTTATCGAACGAAAAGCCCCTGTCAACGACTCAAGACCACCCCTTGAAGGCGCAATCAAAGGTGGTGATGAAGATGTGATCAAGTTGTTGATCGAGAATGGTGCTAAAGCATAACAAAGTGGAGATCTATGACCATCAGCTCACTGTTTAGTAAGCAAAGCTACGCGTCTATTATTGATGGCGATGAATGCCGTCGAGAAGGCAATGCGGTGCAGCTTATCAGCCCTACCACATCGCGACCATGGAAAGAGTTACACGCCGCTGATCCAGAACTTGTAAATAGAGCTATTGAGTCCGCCAATCAAGCATCACGCCCTTGGCGATTTGTTCCTGCCCCGACCAGAGCGCGCTTGCTGCGGCAAATTGCTCGTTTGATGGAAGAGCATAAGGATGCCCTGGCCCTTGTCATGACCATGGAAATGGGTAAGACGCTGAAAGAAGGACGTGCCGAAGTCGAGTATGCTGCGGGGTACTTTGAGTGGTTTGCAGGTGAGGCTGAACGTATTTATGGCTCCACAATTCCCTCACCAAGTCCTACCAAACGTTTGATGCTCATAAAGGAACCGGTAGGTGTCTGTGCGCTGATTACTCCGTGGAATTTCCCTTTAGCTATGCCAGCTCGTAAGCTAGCGGCTGCTTTAGCTGCTGGTTGCGCTGTAGTTATTAAGCCGAGTCCGTTGACGCCCATATCGGCAATACTGTTGGGTCACTTATGCTTGCATGCTGGCGTGCCCCCAGGCGTTGTGAACGTTGTTTATGGCGAAGATGAGGTTGTAGGGCCTATTTTAACTGCCTCTCCATTGATACGAAAACTCAGCTTTACCGGCAGCGTAGCCGTTGGCAAAAAGCTTTATGCGGAATGTGCTAATACACTGAAGAAAATAACCTTAGAACTTGGCGGACATGCGCCTCTGATCGTGTGTAATGATGCTGACCTAGAGCGGGCTGTCGATGGAGCTTTGAGCGGTAAGCTGAGAAACTGTGGCCAAGCTTGCATTAGTCCAAATCGATTGTTGGTTCAGAGCGAGATCTATCCGAAGTTTGTACAAGCTTTCTCTGAAAAGCTTCTCAATTTAAGAGTAGGTGATCCCTTGGATCCTGCTACTGAAGTTTCTAACGTTCTTCACATAGCTTCTAGAACGAAGGTAGAACAGCATGTAAAAGATGCGGTTAGCAAAGGTGCTATCTTGCACAGTGCTGGGGATGAGCCCTACTATCCCAAGATACTTGAAAACGTCACACCGTTGATGGATGTGTTCCGAGAGGAGACTTTTGGGCCTGTAGCCTCTATCACACGTTTTGAGAACTTTTCTGAAGCTATAGAATTGGCAAACAACACTGAGTATGGCTTGGCATCATACATTTTCTCAGAAAGCCTTCCCGTAGCTCATGGCATAGCAGAAGCTTTAGAGTTTGGCATTGTAGGCGTTAATGATGCCCTACCAAGTTCGCCACAGGCCTCCTTCGGAGGCGTCAAAAACTCCGGTTTTGGTCGCGAAGGCGGTCCATCCGGCATTACTGAATACCTTGTTGAAAAATACGTATCAATGGCCTTTTAAAGGAGAAGTTCACTTCATGCGCATTCCTGACTGGATACCTGTTATTGGCTCAAGACAAGAAAATCAATCCTGCTGCAAAGTTACTGGCGACCAAGCTATGCTTGATTTATTAGATAAAGCCTGTCGCATAGCATTGGCGATATTTTCAGCTTTCATCAGCCCTCTTTTATTTGCTGTGAGTTTTGGTGTTGGTGCGGTTGGCAGCTTGGTTTATGTGCTGGCAACTAGCGGAAAAGGTGCCGGTACCGGTAACCTAAAACCTGTCTGTGGACAGGGCTATATGGAATTTTTGTCGGGTAGGTCTTACCCCGCATGGACTGTTCATGTCATTACCACAGTCTTTGTTGGTGCGCATGTCAGACACGATCCGAAGTTTTTTGTGCCCTTCTGCGGAGTATTTATTGGTATCTGGGTTGGTGCAGAAGTAGGTATGGGTATGCTTAGGTTTGGTCAAATGAGTGTCGAGTGGTGGAAAGCTCCAAGACCGCCACAACAAAGCTGTTGCTCCTGCTAGGCGTAGGGAATTTAACGCAAAGGGTAATGTCATCAACTTTTGCGATTTTTGTTCTCAGCGCGGGAGCGCTGAACCTCCTCATAGCCCAGGGTAAGACGTCCGAAGGACGACGCAACCCTGGGATATAGCCAGAAAATATCGCTCCGCGGAAGCCGGAGCGTCAGCTTGGTTGTACGCAAAATTTGGAATAAATGTACCTTGCAGATATCTCTCTGGCGCTCTGACTACCGCAGAGCAAGGGTTTGTTGCCGCACATTCCCCGAGTTGCGTCGCCCCTTCGGGACTCCTTACACGGGGTTATTAGGAGGCTCAGCGCTCCCGCGCTGAGAAATGAATCCCACTCTTCCTGTACTTCTTTGGAAAAAAAAACTCACCTCAGAGATGTGCACTCTTGATGGCTAGCCAGCCGGAGAGGATCCAATCCTGGAACCAAAGATGCAGGTTTTCTAGGGCGTCTTCTACAAAAGGCTTATCCTGCTTTTCCAACCAATCACAAGCTTCCATGGCTGTACAGCCGTTCTTAAAGCATTTTAACAAATGATACTGGGCCTGCGATAGCTCACTCCAAACGATTTGATTGTGTGGTGAACGGCACAAGATGAAGTAGAAGCGACGACCTTTTTCCAGAGCGGGGAACGGGTGATCCATCCAGTAGTCTCCGTTATCTTGAGCTACAATGGCATCGCGAAAGCTAAACAAATGGTATGGCATGTCATAAAGGGTAATATGTGGCTGAAGGGTGAGCTTAAGACTCATGACTTCAGGACCCACCTTCTGCAGGTTTAGTGGGGCATTTGGTCTGACTAAAAACGCATTATTGTAGGCGTTATCTATCATAGCCGCGCGGACGATGATGCGCCTGTCGCCTTCTCTATATGTTTCCCTAAGGAATCTGGGCAAGCGTTCGCCAAGATATGCTAAAGACCAGCTATCAGGCCTGTAGCGGCACAGAAAAGGCGTCGCAATGCGTTCATTGAAGTCTGTAAAGCCAAACAAGCGTGTGACGAAAGGGAAGCTTTGGTGCATGATGGTTAAGAGTCGCCACCAATACTGCTGATTATATAGCTCTATGCGCTGGTGTGGAGATAATGTTGGGCTGGGAGCTATGAATTTACAAGCTTCCTCTTCCATGGGCCTTCCAGAAGGTGATTCCAGCATCATACGACTATTTATATCGATAGGTCTTTCAATAATGCTGCCAAACCACTCTTGCAAGCGCTTTAGGTCTTCTGGCACATTGGTTGTTGCTTGCTGTTTCTGCATGGCTAGGCGACCACAAGACTTTGCTGAAACTGTTTGGCTTTTAGGGCTTCGTCCCAAGTTTCTTGGAAGGTTAGATAGTTGTCATCCCACTCTAGCAACGTTGAGACGCCCCCGGTTAGTGGATAGACCTCTGCATAGATAGCCCACACTTCATCGCGTACATAGTTGTCATGGGTATCTAAAACGTAATCTCCATGGTCCGAATGGCCTGCCAGATGTATCTGTAGGACACGTTCCATGGGAATATTTTGATAGTAGTCTTTGGGTGAGAAGCCGTGATTGCGGCTCGAAACATAGATGTTGTTAACATCTAGCATCATATAGATGTCGGCTTTCTCAACAACAGCAGCGTAGAACTCCCATTCAGGCATCTGGTCTTGATGAAAAGCCACATATGATGAAAGATTTTCCAGTGCAAAAGGGATCTCTAAGAAGTCCTGTACAATGCGTGCGCGTTCCGCAACATACTCGATGACTTGTGGAGTATATGGAAGGGGCAAAAGATCGTGGTAGTGTGCTCCTGCTGCACGTCCCCAACAAAGGTGGTCAGAGATCCAAGGAGTCTTGGTTTTTCGTGCCAGAGCTTTTAGTCGTTTAAGATAGTCGTAATCGAGAGGGTCTGGTCCTCCTATAGACATGGTGACGCCATGTTGAACGACTGGATAGCGTTCTAGAATACGCTCCAAGTTCTCGATAGGCTTGCCACCCTCAACCATAAAGTTCTCGCTGATGATCTCGAACCAGTCGATATTTGGCTGATGATCGAAGATATCTTGGAGGTGTGGAATCCGTAGTCCGATGCCAATTCCGAGATTTGGGGGAGTTTGTCGTGTCATAGGTATAAGTCGAGTTTGACGGTCGCGTATTAAACAACGGCCGCTCCTCAGGAGCGGCCGTTTTGATGAACTATCGAAGCAAATATACTGCTTATTCTAGTTATCTGCTAACGCTATACGCTTTTCTTGCATCGCAGCAACGCGCACGGCTAGGTTCTTGTCAGAGAATGGGCCAGGAGAAGAACCTGGGCCGCCGAGGCCAGGACCTTGTGCCAATTTGCTAGAGCAGGAGTTCTTGCCTTCGCAGGAATTCAAACCTTTGCAGTCTTGGTTAGCAAGTTCTAGCGCTAGTTGTTGACCTTCTGGGCTAAGGCGGTAGTACTGTGCCTTGCCTGGTTTGTTCAACAGACTAACCAACAGATTCTTGTCGATGTGTTGCTTCGAAGGATTCTGTTCAAAACCAGCTGAGTTGCGATTTTGGCCTTTGTTTGATTTTACGCCAGCATTGCTAGCATTTTTGCCAGCTGTGTTTCCTTTGGAATTTGTGGCATTACCGCTAGCGGTGAAACCACTTGGTCTCTGGAACTGGGATGTAGTAGCCGTTTCTTCTGACAGAGATATCTGGCCGTTATTGTTGTTGTTGTTGTTGTTGTTGTTGTTTCGGTTGTTGTTAACATTATTGTTGTTAACGTTATTTCTGGTGGCGTTTCGGTTGTTGTTAACGTTGTTGTTTGTCGCGTTGTTGTTGTTCAGGTTGTTGTTGTTCAGATTGCTGTTAACGTTGTTGTTAGTCGTGTTGTTGTGGTTCAGGTTGTTGTTAGCAGCTAAAGTGATGTGTCTGTTGTTGTAGCCGTTGTTGTTGCTATTGTTGTTGTTGTTGTTGTTGTTGTTGCCGTTTCCGTTGTTGTTAACATTGTTGTTGTTGTTGCCGTTTCCGTTGCTGTTAACATTGTTGTTGTTATTGCGGTGGTTGGAAACGCCGTTTCTATTTTGGTCTCCCGCGCCAGCGATTTTACCGCTGTCGTTTAGACCTTGTTTGCGAGTATTCGCGCCGCTTTTTGGGGCTGCACCAGCACCGTAGCTGTTAGGTTCGTCAGCTAGCGATACCTGACCATTTCTAATGCCGCCATTTTGGTTGTTGTTGCTGGCGCGGTTGTTACCATTGCCATTGTTTTGATTGGCATTGGAACGGTTGCTGTTGCCTTTCACGCCACCAGGACCTCTTGTGCCGCTATCGCCTTGATAGTTGTGGTGTCTAGGGCCGCTGTTGTTGTAGTTGTCGGCACCGCTGTTACCGCTGCAACCGCTCTTACCACCGCATGAGCCATCGTAGCTGATTCCGGATCCATGGCGGCTATTCCATTCGTTAGCACAGCTATTGCCGCAGCTTGGGCTGGCAATTAGCTTGGCGAGGAGCTGCCCTTCTTGATCGAGGTTTTGGTATAGCTGCTGATCTTCAGTGCTAAGGCCGCTTAGGAATTCTTGTTCCGCAAAAGTACTGTTTTCAGTAGCCGCTAGCTCGCCTTGAGAAATAAGTAAGCCGCTGGTGAGGCCTAGGAGGGCGAGCATTTTGAGGTCTCGTTTCTTCATGAAATACTCCTTAACATGCGCAGTTTTTTGGTTTTGAACCGAACGTTTTTTCAGCTCTGCAGTCAAAGTCAGAGCCTTCATGGTGATAATGTCTTGTACTGTAAAAAATCTTGGGAAGGCAAGAAAAATTTTAATTTGTCGATGCTCGCTGTTTGATTTCAGCTGGCAAGAACAGAAAAAATCATTTTTGTTATTTTTAGTGGGTGGTAAGTAGCTCTATAACTCAGCAAAGTGGTAAAATGTGAGTTATAGAAGGGAGTTTTATAACCCATGGTTTGGAATTGGCAGTTGGCTTCGTGGCCTAATTTTCATTACGATGTATCTTTAGTCGCGCAAGACAGAGCATTTTTGCAAGGCGCTGGGGGAATTATTGCCGTGTTGAATCACTTCGACGAACAGGAGCGTAAGCAGTTCATCGTTGAGCTTCTTTGTGTTGAAGGCCAAAAAAGTGCACTTATAGAAGGAGAACTCTTACAGAGAGATAGTTTACAATCGTCTATACGTCGTCACTTTGGATTGAACATTGAATACAAGACCCTATCCTTTCGGGAGAGAGGGATGGCTGAATTGATGTGTTGTGTATACGAAACCTATGACAAACCTCTTTCACATGAAATGTTATATCAATGGCATGAGTTACTTATGCAGGGACGAACGGATCTTGACGCTTCGGGAAGGTACCGTTCACATGAAGACCCAATGCAAATTGTTTCGCGCCGCTATGGAGACTCAACAGTTCATTTTGAGGCGCCCCCATCAAGTACTATAGAGTCAGAGATGAGTGCATTTATCAATTGGTTTAACTTATCTGCGACAGATTCCGTCCTAGGGCGAGCTTCTCACGCCCATGTGTATTTTGAAAGCATCCATCCTTTTGAGGACGGAAATGGAAGAATAGGACGTGCGTTGGTAGAAAAAGCTTTGTCTCAGTCTTTAGGGCATCCAACGTTGATCGCAATCTCACAAGTCATAGAGGCCAGAAAAAAAGAATATTATAGTAATCTCGCTTTATGTAACCGATCTTTGAATATGGAAAGTTGGGTGAACTTTTTCTCTGAAATTATTCTCCAGGCACAATGCAATTCGATACAGCTCGTTGATTTTTTGATTAGCAAATCCAAAATGATGAGAGCTTTAGTTGGGCATCTCAATAGCCGGCAAGAAAAGGCTTTACTCAGGGTATTGGCGGAAGGGATGGAGGGATTCTCGGGTGGTCTTAGCGCGGAAAACTACATGAAAATTACGAAAACTTCGAGATCAACTGCAACTAGAGATCTGACAGATTTAGTGGAAAAAGGAGCCTTGATTAAAAGTGGTCAGCTGCGTAGCACGCGTTACAGACTTCCATTTTAATTAAAAGGTAACGCCTCTAGGTTGAGTATCTTATTACTACCTACAGACGAAACAAGGTGGATGCGTTATGCCACGTGGCCTTAGCGACTTCTGTTATGGTAAGGCCTTTGACGTCCGCGATGACTTGTGCGGTTTCGGGCACGTAGCTAGGTTCGTTGGTTTTTCCGCGATGACTTTGCGGTGCCAGGTAAGGCGCATCAGTCTCGATTAATAGGTGATCAAGAGGGACCATACGTGCGACTTGTCTCAGCTCTTCGCTTTTTTTGAAGGTGACAATACCGCTTAATGAGAGGTACCACCCGCGCTGTATGACCTGTTCTGCTTCCTGGATGGTTCCGGTAAAGCAGTGCAATACTCCGGGTCTATGCTTACCATTGTCACAGTAATCGGAATCAAGAATGTCGAATAGATCCTGAAATGCTTCGCGGCAGTGTATGACAACGGGTAGATCACACTCGACGGCGAGAGCTAGGTAGCGACGTAAGAAGGTCTTTTGTATTTCGCGGTCGCTATGCTCGTAGAAGTAGTCTAGTCCGGTTTCCCCTACAGCTACTAAAGAACCGTTGCGAGCCTGCTCGGCAAATATAGGGAAGAGCTCTTCACCTTCTTTGTCCACATCGTGAGGGGTAGTGGCCCCGGCATTAAGTATCCAAGGGTGCCTTTGAGCCAGTAAAAGGCCTTTTTCCAAGCTGTCACGATCTGTGCAGATGTTGATTACATGCCGAACTCCCGCTGACCATGAACGGTCAGCGAGGGTATCGGCCTGATTTGACAGTGCTTTGGATGTTAGGTGCGCATGGCTGTCGAAAAATAGCGGTATATCGCTCATAGTTCTGGCTTAGCGTCTTTTTTACCTTCTACGATAGACTTTTCTGCAGCACGCATCTGGTCCAGATATTTGGTAACAACATCAGGAGTTAAGACTTGTGGCAGAATCATAGGTGTAGATGCTCCAGGAGCATAAAGTAAGTAGAGAGGGACACCATTACGGCCAAATTTACGCAACTCTTTGGTAATTGCTGGATCTGGCTTGGTCCAATCTGCTTTAAATTTGACGATTCCAAGGTCCGCAAACTTTTGCTCCATATCATCGAGCGCGAGCACAAAGTGGTTAGTTTGGCAGATCACACACCATTTAGCTGTGAAGTCAATAAAGACGGGTTTGCCTTCCGCACGGAACTGCTCTACAGCATCCGGTGTAAAGGGTAGCCAAGCTTTGGGGTCCTGGCGTCCTGTCAGTAGAGCTTCTGCGAGGGCTTTTTCGTTATGTTCTGGAACAATACTCGCGCTAACTACCATTAGGTAGGTGCCCACTAACGCAAAGAGTATCGTTAGAAGCGCGCCAGCCCGACGAGTTTTCTTGGTGTTAAGCGGTGAGCAGCAGCGTCCGTAGACCCAGCAGCCGATTGTTAGCACAAAGAGAGCGCATAGCAGAAGAAACACACCGATATAATCGGTTTGTGCTCCAAATACCCACAAGAGCCAAAGAATGGTAGCGATTAACAGGAAAGCCATTAGTTGCTTGAAGGTGACCATCCAGTTTCCAGGTTTTGGCAGCCACTTCACCAATGATGGGAAGGCTGTCAGCAGGAAATAGGGGAACGCCATTCCAAGACCAAGGAATGTGAATACTGTCAGTGCGGATATCGCTGGCAGTGTGACAGCAAAGCCAATGGCAGAACCTAGGAAGGGGCCTGTGCAAGGCGTTGCTACCGCAGTAGCTAATATTCCATTGAAAAAGGATCCAAAAAGACCAGTAGCATGTTTATTGTTCTGGCTTTCAGTTTCGCCGGCCCAAGAGGCCATTGTCGTGCCCATTTCAAAGACTCCGAACAGGCTCATTGCTAAAATCAGCAATACTGCTGCTAGGATTGCTACAAAGATAGGTTCCTGTAACTGAAAACCCCAGCCGACGGAATGGCCATAGGCTTGTAGTATTAACAGGGCTCCCGCTAGGATCCAAAAGGAGACCAGCACGCCAGCTGAGAACATCAATCCGTGCTTCAACGTCGACATGCGGCTCTTGCCAGACATCTTAATGATACTAAGAACTTTTAGAGAGATCACGGGTAGGACGCAGGGCATTAGATTTAAAATCATGCCGCCAACAAAAGCCATAACAAGAGCCAGGCCTAATCCGCCTTCAAAGTCTGTATAAGGAGGCTCTTCCTGAACGATGGCGCGAGAGACGATATCTCCTGAGGCATCAGCGATCATGTTATCTTTAATGTTGGCTTGAATAGCTACTGCGATCGGTTTGGCGTTGGACCCTGCAGCAGGCTGCAGAAGTAAAACGCCTTCGATGGCTTCTTTATGTCCTTTGCCAGCAAGTTTACCTAGGTTGATCTTATAACCTTGCCCTGTTGGTGTTAGTGGCAGGCTTTGGCGAGCATTAAATACTTCTGCTTCCAGCGGCATAAAGTAAGCGGCACCATATTCACCATTGAGGCCTTCTGGCTTATCAAGGGCTAGCTCGATATTACCAATGTTGGTGCTTGCAGCAACTTTCCAGTCGGTATTAGGCAGTTTTTCCCTCGCCTGGGCGAAAAGATCGGTTGCTTGACTATTGCGTGGTGGTGTCGCGCTGACGATCTGCATGGTAGCATTCGCATTGGTATCGCCAGGAATGCAATTACCATGGTTGCAGGCAACCCAGCGGATGGTGGCGCCAAGCTGGACTTGCTGTCCCACGGCGACGCCCTTTGAAGGAATCACTTTTGCCAAGATAACAAACGATTCATCGTAGCCAAATGCCACCGAAGACTTTTCTACAAAGCGCTTAGGGGCCGGCCACTCGACCTCTGCTACCTCAAACCCAAAGGGGAGGTGCCAGTCAATCGAGGTTCCCAATCCTGTTTCACCAGGATTTTTCCAGTAAGTGTGCCAATCTTTACCCAGATTGACTTTTAGAGCGATCCAGAAGGCGCGGCCGGGTAAGACACCCTTGTCCTCGCTTAATATCTCGGTGTGAACAGGATCTTCGTCTGCAGCAGCTGGTTGCTCACTGGGTGGTTGCTCTTGTTCTGAAATATCATTCTGCGCAGTAAATGCCTTAAAATCAGGCTGATCACTGGTTAGGAAGCTGCTAGCGCTCAAACCTGTAACGAACAGGAGGCTGGTAACAGCAAAAATACTTATAAGATGACGTAACATGGATCTCCCCCTAAATGTTTCGTCCGACAAACTCTGCAATAAGAAGAGTATCATGGTAAGAAAATAATATTAAGATCTTTTCCTCCATTCCGGCGGCTTGACAAATTCATAGTGTTTAACGTATCAAGCTTCTTTTCGTTATCTTAAACGTAGAAGCTCAAGGGTTTGAAGAGCCATGATTGTATGTGGTAACTTATTAGCAGTCAACCCTTTCGTTCAGGCTTATACCCAATCTGACCTACTTGGCAAAGCGATATTTCTAGGACTTATTGCTTTATCAGTCGTCACTTGGGTGGTGCTTATTTTTAAGGTCAGGCTGACCAAAAAAGCACTTCGCCTCTCGAAAGAGTTCGAACTTGCCTTCGTAAATCAGAAGCATAGTCCTCTGAATTTTGAGTATGAGGAGTTAGCAAATCCTTACTTAAATCTTTATCTTAAGTTAAAAGGTTATGCTGTCGATATTCTGAAAAAAAACCAGAAATTTGGTTTTCAGTCCGAATCGGGCTCATATTTGTCGCCGCAAGACATCGATCTTGTGGGTGCTCATTTGATGTCAGCGATTTCGTCTGAGACAAAGTTCCTCGAACGCTACCTCTATCTATTGGCGACTATTGTGACTTTAGCGCCCTTTTTAGGATTGCTGGGAACGGTATGGGGGATTTTGGTGACTTTTGCAGAACCTCAACTGATGAGTAGTGCTGGCGGTTCAGGAGCCGTGCTTGGTGGGATCTCCCTAGCCTTGGTGACAACGGTATTGGGGCTTCTCAATGCTATTCCTGCCTTGATTGGTTACAATTATTTGAAAGATCTTATCAGCGAATTCGAAACGGCTATGGAAGAATTTTCGTGCGATGTCCTCAGTTCCTTGGAGCTGCAGTATCGCCGAGTGGACAAGGTATAATCGTGAGGCGACGTTTTCGTATTCCTTATACTGAACCGACGATCAACTTGACGCCACTAATCGATGTGGTGTTTGTGATCCTGATCGTTTTCTTGGTAGCTGCTCCATTATTAGAGCTGGAGGAGATCGACATTGCTCAAGGTCCGTCTGTTTCCACGGATCATAATCGGTCGGTGCAAGCCAATAGCCCTATTACGGTTTATGTCCGTCAGGACGACAGTGTTTGGTTTGAGAACAAGCAGCGCGAGCCCCAGGAGCTGATAGCAGTACTGAGTGAGGCGAGGCAGCGCAATCCCACGACGGCTCCCCAGTTGGTTCAGGATCGCCGAAGTCAGTTTGGAACCTATCAGCATGTAAAAAATGCTTTTGAAGCGGCGGGTTATTCTGAGATAGAGCTAATTCTACGTCCGGGAGAGTAGACGTATGACCACTGTCATCAAGCCAAACATTTGGGCGATAGTGGGGATGGTGCTGGTAGCGCATGCCTTTGCGCTATTTCTACTATTACGCGAGCAGGTGGTGGTCAGCCAACCGTTACGTCGTCCGCATATTGTGGTGAAGACGATCTCTTTATCGCCGCAACCGGTGGTTGTTACGGCTCCAGTGGTTCAAGTTCAGGAGATACCGGTAGTAGTGCCCAAACCTAAGCCGAACCCGAAGCCAGTCTCTACACCTAAGCAGACTCCGCCTAAGCCTGTAGTTGCCAAAAAGGAAACGCCCAAGCCGCCTTCGCCGCCGCCCAAACAGACAGCCGCTTTATCCAAAGCGCGTGAAAGCTTGGCTGCGTTAAAGAATCAGTCCCAAGAAACACCTGTTGCACATTCAAGCGTTGTTATTCCAACATTGGCACCTTCTGTTGCGTCGTTGCCACAAACTTCGGGGCCATCAGAATTGTCTTACCAAGATGACCTCGCAGTACGCCTTCGGTCTCTTTTGCGTTTACCCGAATATGGCGATGTTAAAGTGAGTTTGACTATCGATCGTTCTGGAAAGGTACTAGCCTTTGAGGTTCTGCAATCTGAGAACGCTGCAAATAGGCGCTATGTGGATACACATCTTCCACGGTGCAAGTTTGCCGACTTTGGCAAACATTTTGTCGACGAAAGCAGCAAGACATTCCAGCTAACCCTCAGCAATGACTTGTAATCATTCAATGTACCTCATGGATTTAACCGCCGTCCATAATGTCTACAAGATGCAATAACGACTTATGGAATTACTCCCTATGGTCCCTTTCGTCCCTAAGGTCTCTTGTGTCTCTTCTTTGCCTAGGTGGTAGAATGTCAAAAATCGCACTATCGTTTATTTGCTCTGAAGCATATCATGATTGGTCTGGAGGGTCTATGCGCCATTTGTTTTTGTGTTTCATGCTTTTATTTGTTCCTTTGTGTGCTGAGGAAAACCTTGTTGTGCGTTTGCCTACACAGACGGAACTTTTGCCCTTATACCTTTCTCAAATTACGGGCCAGGATACTGAGTTTGATAAAGGTTATCTTAGCAAGCTCGACGCTGTATTGCGTTACGACTTTGAGAATAATGGCATCACACAGGTTTTAGAGCGCTCTTCAGACAAAGAGACCTTAGCTTCCAAGTCTTACGACGATCCGCGAAAAGCATTTGACCAATGGCGACGAGCCAAGGCGATGTATGTTGTGGTACCGAGAGTTGAGGCTAACCACTTAAACGTGCGGTTGATCTCGCTAAATAACGAAGTTGTTAAGGAAATCAGCGACATCACTCTTAGTGGAAACCTAAACGAAGATCGCCGCCGCATTCATCAAACTGCCGACTCTATCCATCACGAGCTATTTGGCACTGAAGGCATCGCGAGCACGCGCATTCTCTTTACTCGTCGTATTACCAATGCTAAAGGCACCACCGATTCAGAAGTTTGGGAAGCTGACTATGATGGCAATAACGCACGACAAGTGACCAACGAAGGCGCCTATATTGTTACGCCAACTTATGTTCCACCAGCCACTGGTAAAGCTCCTGGTCAGTTTATGTATGTCACATACAAATGGGGACAGCCTAAAGTGATGTATGCCTCTTTGAAGACTGGAGAGGGCCAACGTCTCTCACCTCTTCGTGGAAACCAGTTGTTGCCAGCAGTATCACCACAGCGCGATAGGGTAGCTTTTATTTCGGATATCACCGGGAATCCTGATCTATTTGTGCAAGGTTTTAACCCCGATGCAGGCCCGATTGGCAAACCTCATCAGGTTTTTGCTGCTCAGGGTGCCGTTCAGGGCAGTCCATCTTTTAGCCCGAATGGCACACAACTAGCGTTCGTTTCTAACAAAGCGGGGCAACCTCAGATTTATGTGATGAATATCCCTGATCCAGGAGCCAGATTGAGCGAGCTAAAGCCTGTTGTTATTAGCACAAGAGCACGCAACGGCTCCGCACCGTCATGGTCACCTGATGGCACCAAAATAGCTTTCACAGCTTTAACACAGGGCTTGCGACAAATTTGGGTCTATGACTTTGATACGCGACAAGAATACCAGATTACCACAGGTCCAAGTCATAAGGAAAACCCAAGCTGGGCGCCTGATAGCTTGCACCTTGTATACAACACAGCAGATCAGGGATCTGCCGACTTGTATATGATTGACTTGCGCCGTTTGAAGCCAATTAAAATCGTTGCTGGAGACGGTGAAAAGCGCTTTCCAGCATGGGAGCCACGGCCACTGCAGCGCTAGTGAAAAACACTTTATCAATTGGCGCCGGTATGTTAGCATGCCTCCCATAGCAATCATGTTGAATGACGTTAACCACAATTTCGAGGCCTTATTATGAAGTACGCCATCTCCTGTCTATTAATCACGATGACTCTTACAGGCTGCTGCCGTAGTACCGGCGATGTGTGGGAAGATACCAAAACAGCTGGACGTTATTTCGGCAAAGGTTTTGGTGTATTGTCCGGTCAATATGGCGGTGAATATGCTGTTTGCGACCCTAACGAGTTCTATCGTTACGAAGAAGATGATCCTTATTGCCAGTTCGTTGGATTGGAAGATGAAAATGCACAAGGCGTCTTAGGCATGAAGCCTGTAGATTTTCCTCAGCCACGCGAAATGCCGGGCGATCCTGGCAGCAGGTTGCCAGGTCTGGAAGCATTCATTGACCCAAGCACCGATCCAGAGCTAGCCAAAGTCTTTCAAAATGTTCACTATGCTTATGACAGCAGCCAGGTAAAGGGCGACGAGAACGTTGTTAAAGTGCGTGCTGCTGCTAACTACATGAAAGCACACCCTGACATTTATGTTTTCGTTGAAGGACATTGCGACGAACGTGGACCAGAGGCCTACAACTTGGCTTTAGGGTCTCGCCGCGCTAATACTGTCCGCAATATGTTGATTGCCGAAGGCGTAAGCAAGGACCACATCTTTACCATCTCCTACGGGAAAGAACGTCCACTCGTCTTGGACAGGCATGAAGAAGGACACTGCAAAAATCGCCGCGCTGAATTTAAGGTCTACAGGCCCTAGAGGATTTTATGACAGTCTCTTGCATGAAGCGTGTGCTTAGCACCGCTTTCATATTTTTTTCAGCGACGTTATCTGCCGCTAGCTCTAACCAAAACATGCAAGTGCGTGATTTGGTTTTTGATCTACGCTACGCGGTAGATAATCAGCAAACTGAGCTTGCTCAGTTGCGTGAGCGCATAGAGAACCAAGAGAGCATCATCGACACGGTTCGTGAAGAGGCTGTCAAGCTACAGGCCATGTCGCGAGAACTCGTGCGAAGCCAGAAAGATGTAGTGGGAACCAAGGTTGCCACTGTCGAAGCTGGCCATGATAATCTTAAGCAAGATGTACAAGCCCTGCAAGCTTACGCCAATAGTGTGCGAGACTTGCTGGAGCTCTATCAGAGTCGATTAAATGCTCTAGAAGGAGCTGTCGAACAGCAAACTAAAAACCTGAAGTCCATGGAGACTGCTGTACAAGCATTAGTGGATGCTCTGCAACCGCCGGAGAAGGTTATTGTGGCTGCTATAGATTCGGGCGATGTTTATCGCATAGTAGAAGGTGATAGCCTAGAGCGAATCGCAAGAAGGCACCATACAACCATTCGCAAGCTGAAAGAGCTTAATAATCTCACAACTGACCGCATTATTATTGGCCAGAAGTTAAAGATTCCAGCGCCATCCGATGCTCAACAGTAGCCTACCCATTGGAATATTCGATTCAGGAGTTGGTGGTCTCACGGTGATGCGTGAAGTCATCCGAGCTTTACCCAACGAGCAAGTTATCTATTTTGGCGACACGGCTAGGCTCCCATATGGTAACAAGAGCCGTGAAACGATTATTCGGTTCAGTCTTGAAAATGCGCGTACTCTGTGTGAGAGAGGCATAAAGCTTCTTGTCGTAGCCTGCAATACTGCTACTGCTTTTGCGTTAGCTGAACTACAAGCAGAACTGTCTATTCCCGTTGTTGGGGTGATTGCCCCTGGAGTTCAAGCGGCAGTCCAACAAACCAAAACACAAGCAATTGCTGTTTTAGGTACACGTGGAACGATTGCCTCTAATGCGTATCAGAACGCCATCCTCCAGCTCCAGCCTTTGGCTAAGCTCCATGCAATTGCCTGCCCGCTTTTTGTTCCCTTGGTGGAAGAGGGGTTCATAGACCATCCATCCACAGCGATGATAGCGAAGCACTACCTAGAGCGATTAAGCGTTGGTTCTGTCGACACCATCATCTTGGGCTGCACACACTATCCTATGCTTCGTGATGTTATTAAGCGGCAAGTAGGGGAAAGGGTGGCTATCATCGATTCTGCCTCTGCCTGTGCTTTTGAGGTTCAAAACCAATTAAAAAAACACGAGCTGCTTGCTTCCAAGAAAATTGCAGATCATGTTTATTTTGTTTCTGATAATTCTGAAGCCTTCAATCGACTTGGGTCCACCATTCTTGGTGAACCCATCAGCTCAATTGATTGGCCTAATTAGCTGTAGCGTTCTTTTTGCTAGGACGCTTTTAGAAGTCCGAAGGGTTGCCATGAGTCAGCTCCAGGTCGAAGGACGAGCGTAGCGCGGACGAGAGGCTTGGGTAAATGCAATAAAGGCAGCCGAGTTTTGAAGGAACTGCATGGAAAAGGCTCGCACAGGCTTCCATAAGGATGGCGAATATTCCTGTCTCTTACTGAACTCTGGGATGGACTGAAACTTGATCTAAACACACATTCCAGCGGCTAGTTTTCGCTGCGGGATCCATCTCAAAACGATATCCACATACTAGCGAGGCAGTCAGCTGGGTGATTATAGCTTTAAAGAAAGGAGCTCCAGGGCATATGTGAGTGCCGTGGCCAAACAGAAGACCTGGCATTCCTGGCCAAAAGTCACCTGTTTCTACAACAATCTTCCTGTCAGGATTAAATGTGAGGGGGGCTGGCCCTACAACATCCTCTTTAACAGTCATCACATCGATTGCGATGGAGATTTTATCACCTTGTTCCAACAGGACAGAATTTGGTTTTCCACTAAAAACCCCAGACTCTACAGAGGTGTCGGTAGTTCGGTGAACATTTTGCACAGGACATTGAAGACGCAAAGCCTCAAGAATAACCTGTGAAAGCAATTTGCATTGACTTGTCTGTGTTGCATCCAGATCTCTAATTTCTGTGTATAGCTTCTCTTGCAAATCGGAATTTTGCGCCAAACGTGAAACGATTTGCTCGGCAACAACCGCTGAGCCTCTAGCAACGGCATCCATCACACCAACAATCAATGCCTGAATCTGAGCGGGAGTATGTCCTCGAGCTTGCATGCGTTGAATCAAGATGCCGTTACTGTTGGCGTAAATTTTTTTTACGATGTCGCGATCGTCTTCCGTCCACTCTCGATTTTCCATGCCATTTTGGTAGAGTTTCCCGATGTCACTAAATGGTCCAGTATATCCGACGATCAATTCGAAATAGCAATACAGCCCAAACTGTTTGGAGAGTGTGTTAATGCTTTTTGGATCGAGTTGAGTGAGATCTTCCAGGTCAAAAACGTAGTCATCGCTGAAGTCACGAATGTCATTCAATCTTTCGGCTAGTTTTTCGTGTGAGAAAATGTGAGAAAAGACAGCGCGATACGCTTTAGTTCCTGCTTTGTTACAGAAGGCTATCTCATCTCCAATTTGTTCATCGGCGATGAGGTCTTTAAATTGTAGTGCAGAGCTTTCCCGAAAATATCCCTCAGCTCTATGAGACTTAAAGACTTTTTTAGCGGTGGCGGGATCGGATACATTCCATTGCTGTATCAACTGTGCTGGAGCATTTTTGTTAGTTTGAGGATAGCAAATGACCGTCCCGATTGTTTTTCCCAAGGAAGTCAGTGCACTAATGGCGCAATTGAAGAGATTGAAAATTCTATCAAATGTCCAGCTAACAACAGGGTATTGATCGTTTATATCAGATATAAAACCAGAGGAACTAGAGGTTTGGATATTAGATGTTTGCATTATGAAAGACTGAATGCCTAATTAAGGAAGTTAAATATCATAATATTAGTAAACTATTTATGTAATAACATATAGATGGTTATAATTATTGTAAATTTAATTATTATAGTTAACTAACGACGCATCATTTTCGCTGAAACAACAAAGAGGCCCATAGCCAGAAGGCTACCAACGATGAAACTTAGGGGAAAAGAGGTTGCTTGAGAGGGTTCGTCAACGAGTTTGCTTTCTTTTAGGTATAGAAGGGAGGTTAGTTCTCCCTTATCGTTATAGTTGGGTTCGATCGAGAAAATTCCTTTAACCACGACGACCGAGCTAGGCGAGGGGGCATCGAAAGTGCCCAAAAGTGTGACTTGCTTCAAAATATGATTGGAGGTGCCTACACAGCAAGTTTTGAGGTCTGGCTGATCTGAAAGCACCCAGCGACCATCTATAGACTTATATAGAAATCCTCTGAGCGTTGTTTCTTCTCCTACCCACGGTTGTAAGCGTTGTTGCGCTTCTTTTGCGATGGCTTGTGGGGGAATATTATTTGAAGCGCTCTGAGCAATTTCGCGCATGGTTAACGACCACGTAGTGGTGGGAGCTAGCAGGACAAGGAGGTATAAGGAAATAAGAGTGAGTCGCATCTGTTTTTCATCAATAAACTTCTACCTTGCAACTTAGCATGGGATTCAATTATCATTCACCAATAGAATTTTAGCAAAATACAGCCAAGGAAGACACAATGACCCATTACCTCTTCACTTCTGAGTCCGTCTCCATCGGACACCCTGATAAAGTGGCCGATCAAATTTCTGATGCGGTGCTTGATGCGTGCTTGGCACAAGATCCTAACTCTCGTGTAGCTTGCGAGACGTTGGTAAGCCAAGGCTTGGTTGTTTTAGCTGGAGAAATTACCACAAATGCAAGTTTTGAGATGCGTGAGGTGGTGCGTCAGACTATCGAAGAAATTGGATATAACGACTGTCGCATGGGTTTTGACTTCCGTTCTTGCGGTATCATCACCAGTATTAACCGTCAGTCACAAGACATCGCCATAGGCGTGAACGAAGAAGACAATGCCCAAAAGCAGCAAGGGGCTGGCGATCAGGGCTTAATGTTTGGGTTTGCTTGCAACGATACTGCTGAGCTCATGCCTTTGCCAATCATGCTAGCGCATCGCGTTCTCACTGAGGTGAAGAGGGTGAGAGAAGAAGGCGAGATTTCTTGGTTACGTCCAGATGCTAAGAGCCAAATTACTGTGGAGTATGACCAAGATCATAATCCTGTCCGTGTTCACACCGTTGTTATTTCCACGATGCATGCGCCTGAAGTGACACACCCTAAGGTTTGTGCGGACATGAAAATGCTGGCACAACGCGTAATACCTGCCGAGCTTTTGGATGAAAACACAATTTATTACATCAATCCTACCGGCCGCTTTGTAACAGGGGGCCCGGAGGCTGACTGTGGTCTTACAGGTCGTAAGCTGATGGTGGATACATACGGTGGAATGGGTCGTCATGGTGGTGGTGCCTTTTCTGGAAAAGACCCCTCTAAAGTAGACCGTTCAGCAGCTTACGCTGCCCGTTATGTTGCTAAAAACATCGTGGCTGCCCAGTTGGCTCGCCGTTGCGAAGTCCAGGTGTCTTATGCAATTGGTGTAGCGCAACCTGTTTCTATTAAGGTGGATACGTTTGGAACAGGCACTGTAAATGAAGAACTGTTAGCTCGCGCCATCCCGCTAGTATTTGACCTTACCCCTAAGGGTATTATCCAAATGTTGGATTTGCGTCGTCCTATTTATCGCAAAACAGCGTCGGGCGGGCACTTTGGCCGTCACGAGCCTGAATTTTCTTGGGAAAAGACAGACCGTGTAGCGCCGCTGCTTCAAGCTGTTAAACAAGAGACTTTTACGCTGCAATAGCCAAAAAGTAGAATTTTAACGCAGAAGGGACACAAGAGACCTTAGGGGCCAGAGAGACCAAAGAGACAAAGACTTATGTTAATGTCCCTATTGTCCCTAGGGTCCCTAAGGTCCCTTTTTGCGTTGAATTCCTTTCTACCCCACTTCCCCCTCCTTCATTCTGGCACAAGTCTTGCATCACTGCCTCAGTTGAAAGGCCCGTTTCGGCGGGTTTCTCAGCTTAACCTAAGATACCAACTGACAGTAAATTGTCAGCATGGAGGCAATGTGATGATTAGGACTCTATACTTTACGCCGGTAATGGCGTACCTTTTAGCCGCAACATGCCTTATGACCGAAGATGTGTCCGCAGGAACAGACCATTACTTAGAAAGCAGTATTGGAAAAGTGGCACCTTTTACAGGAATGGCCGTTGAAACAATGCGACCAACTTCCTTCACGTTTGACTCACCCCTATTACGTATTACTGGTGTTTATGGTGTAGGCTACCAAGCCTTTCTTCAGGATGTGCAGGACCTGGAGCTGGTAGCTGTTTCCTCACATCTAATGGAAGGTGCTGAGGGTGCTGGATCTCCGGCGGCGCTGGAGAAGATGGCTCCTTATGCATACGATCCCATGCGCGAAACTCAACGTATGTTCGACGAGACACAACAGAAATATTTCACGGTACTTAATGAGGTCAGGGCAGAGGATGTACCCGATCCCGGTGTAGCGGGAAGGGGCGATAAACTTGCGGCTGAAGATATGCCAGAGACAATGGACGGTTCGCAAGTTGCTGCCTTTCGTGGTTTGAATGATGGCCACAAAGGGAAGAAGCACGGAAGATGCGGTCAAAGTTGTGACGAAGAGGGCCATGAAGGTTGTTGCTGCTGCAACAAAGGCGATGGCGAGGAATCGTGCAAGGCCGGATCGGAGGAGTGCACCACAGGAGATGATAGTTGTTCCTGTGACTCTGAAAACGATGAAGATTGCTGCAATTGCTGCTGTGAAGAGGGCGAAGAGGAGACTGGCTTATTAGCTAGTGGTGCCTATGGCTCTGGTGGCTCTGGCGGCTACTCGGGATTCAATGGTGGCGGCGGTGGCGGTGGTATAGCATCTGCTAACAGCAACGCCGAACACGAAGAAAAGACTGTAATCGATGTAGTGGTTCCTGAACCATCTACATATCTCATCATGGGCGGTATGGTATCGCTAGCTGTACTTGTAAAGCGCAAGAGGCAGCGGCGTCGCGAAACAGTCCAGGAATAATCCTGATCAGTCCACAAACGCCGCCTAGCACCGCTGGGCGGCGTTATTCTTCTTCTAAGAAACGGTAGCCAACGCCACGAACCGTTTGAATCCAGGTAAAGTTAGGACCCATCTTCTTTCTTAGCGAGGCAATATGAACGTCGATATTGCGGTCTACAATAAAGGCGTCGTCGTTTTGCACTTCGTCAAGTAGCTGATTTCGAGTTAGAACCTTTCCTCTACTTAGCACTAAGCGTCGCAGGATACCGAATTCAGACAGGGTAAGAGGGATTTGTTTATCCTTCTTTTTCAGCTGATAGCGGTCAAGCTCTAGCGTATAGTCCCCAAAGGAAACGATTTTTGGAGCCTTTTCAGGCTCTTTGCCTCGACGCATGACAGCTTTAATACGTGAGAAAAGTACCTTTGGTGAGAAAGGCTTAGCCACATAATCATCGGCACCAAGTTCTAACCCTAATATTACATCGATCTCCTCACTTTTAGCGGAGATCATGATAACGGGAATATCCTTTAGGTCTGGATTGCTTTTAAGCTTGCGGCACACGTCTAAACCGTTTTGGCCGGGAAGCATAATATCAAGAATGACAATATCCGGCTTTTCGCGTTCAACAGCACGTAAGCCGTTTAGGCCGTCTGTTTCATGTGAGATTTTGTAGCCGGACATTTCAGCCTGTAGTTTAATTAAGGCTGCGATGTCTTCTTCGTCTTCAATGAGTACGATTCTTGTTTTGGTCATAACTTTTTTCTCCGTGGGACTTACCGACCACTATTTAATTACTAAACAGCGATTATATGTATTGAGCGATTTGATGTAACCAAAAATAATCTCTTTAATTGTTATTAACGTATTAATATCGCTATTTAAACAACTTGTTAGTCATATTTATTTATGATTAAGGAATATTAAACGCAAAGGTGCAGAGGTGGTAAGAGAGAGGAAATAACTCGAAAACTTGGATTATTCTTCTTCTTAGCGCCTCTGCGCCAGTGCGTTTTAATTTTTCTCGTTCAGACGGTCAAAAAAATATGTCTATAAAAAAATTAGTCCAAATTTTATTGTCCTGTTTACCCTAAATTAGAGTGAATACCTATGGCTTACGTTAAAGCGTCAATACTGACAATATTCGTCCTGATAGCGTTGCTACTGGGCTATATGTTCCTTGCCTTCGACTCGGACTACTCGGTCCACATGGCTTACGAGTCGTTTTTAAAGGGAGATAACGCCAAAGCAGGCAAGGAGCTGGCAAGCTTAAAAGATGCTCTGCCTAGAGAGCAGCTAGAGCTATATCAAGCTTATGTTGCCAGGTCTGAAAAGCGTCTGGATGAATCTCAGAGGTTACTCGAAAGTGCTGGGGTGCTTGCGCAGCAGCATCAAGCGAAGAACGTTCTTCTAGAAATTAGGTTAAACCAAGCTTTGAACGCTTATCTGCTTAATAACGCAGGTGCGCTTAAGAGTGCAGTTGACAAGGCTGCACAGGCCAGCCCGAATCAACCATGGGTTGTATTCTTTCAGGGGTTGCAATCTTACCAAGACGGGGATTACGCAAAAGCGCTTGAATTTTGGTCTATCCCTGGCGAGCGAATTCCGTTGTCTGGATGGATGAATAAGGCTTTTGACACCACTTTTAGTCGCTTGTGGATAGTGACACATCTTGCACGGTGCCAGATAGAGCAAGGCAAAGAGTTGCTAGCGCGCCAAACTCTTGAAGAAGAGACAGAGCATGCCACTGAAGCGGAGATGATTGATGTTAATTTCCTTCTAGGCCTTAGCTATGCTAAAGAGGCAGAAGGAAAAACGCCTACAACAGCGGCACCTTACTGGAAACTAGCATTCTCGTACTTAAGCAAGGTTCCTGCACATAATGAGCGTTACCAAGCAGATCTACAACGCCTCTCTACGACAGTGCAGAAGCTGGTGAATTCTCTTATTGAGTCACGGCTTTATAGCGACCTGCCGTTTTATTCCTCGATGTTGCAAACATGGGGAGCTGAAAACGCGCTTAACGAGATAGCTACAGCAGTTATCGCACACTTAAATCAAGCCGTAACTGAAAGTAATTGGCGCCGAGTGGAAGAGCTGGCTACTTTGTTAAATCGCATGTTGCCCGAAGGTTCTGTAAGGCAAGAATTGCAAAAACGCTTCCAGGCACTTGCGTATCAAGCTTTGGAAGATACTAACTATGACCAGGTAGCGGAATACTGGTTTGTGGCCAATAATTTAAGCAATAAACCGGACGAACTCACAGCTCAATTCGCTAATAAAATGGCTGATAAGATTGTACAGCTGTTGCAAAGCGATGATGAAAAGCTGACGATGACCACCTCCTTCCTCAATATGTGGGGCAATATCCAAAAAAATCCTGCAGAGCGCACAATCTTTGCTAAGAAAATTATTGAGGTTGCCGGTGATCTTTGGTTGCAGCCACAGGGCGATAAGAAAGCGCAGGCGCTAATCAAACTAGCCCTGGAAATTTCACGTGAAAGTGGGCAGGAAGAGGTGAAAAAGACACTTCAAGAAACAATCACCAAAGTATATGACGAAGCCAATAAGCGTGATGCTAGTGAAAAACTGCCATCGATTTTAGAGGCTATCCATGAATACAAACTTGCTGACGTTGATGTTAAGGGCGACTCTCAGATTGAGAGGCATCTTACCGCTGCACGCGACTTAATGCGTCAAAGCAGATATGATGAGGCCTTGAGCCGTGCTGAGTGGGTTCTTCGCTTAAAACCGGAGGATCAGGCAGCGCGCTTGATAGCTGGCATGGTGTATTACAACCAGGCTGATTACCAAAAAGCTAGAGAGTACCTAGAAAAGGTGCCGACCCTAAATCCCCAAGAGAAAGAGGCTTTGGCCGTATCTCAGATTATGACGGGTGATAGCGCTGCAGGTTCAGCAACTTTGGTACAGCTGCAAGGCAACAATGCTCTTAATGACGATACACTTCTTAGAATAGCCTTAGGGTTATTAACCGAAGGAAGAGCTCAGGATGCCGTAGCATGGTTGAATAAAATTTCGACTAATTCACCTGAGATTACTATCGGAAAGGCATATGCCAATTTCCTTTTAGGTAAGTACAGCGAGGTATCGCCTTTGCTACGAACCGTCGGTGCTCCTTATAGTGCTCTAGATGGTGTTCGAGGCCTAGCGATTCAGGCAGATATAGCTAGTGGTTCCGTGGATTCCGCGGAAAAAGCACTTATCAAGCTGCTAAATCAAACTGATCAGCCTCCTCTTTCTGGTATGTCTCCAGCCTTCCAAAATTTCGTTAGGCAAAAGCTTTCGGAATTTGGCCGCTATTACATGGCTGGGCTATTCTTTAAAAATGTGAAGAAGAACGATACAATTGCTGCGAAGTACTTCCAACTCATAAAAGACCCGACGCCGATGATTCGCGTGGTGAGGGGAGAGTCTTTCTTGGCAGCCAATCAGGTTAATGAGGCTTTGGCTGACCTGACAATAGCAGCTACTCAGGAAGCCGACAAGCATGCTCAGCGTGCTGCTATTCCTGTGCTAGCCGCTGTTATGTACAGAAAACAAGAGTACTTAGAAGCTAGCGAGTTGTACAAAAAGTACTATGCGAGCAATCCTACCACCGTCGAATATCGCGGTGCTTATGCACGTCTGCTCATGAAATTGCGACGCTTTGATGTCGCTTCACAACAGTATGCGGCAATTGGAGATGCGGAAAAATTCTCGCCTGAAGATACAGTAGGACTCGCTGAATGCTTGTTCCATCTAGATCGCTGGGAAGATGCTTCCAAAGTAGGTGAGTTCTTTCTCCAAAAGCCTTCACAGCCGCTAGAGCAACAGTTAGCTATGGCTCGAGTGATGGCTAAAGTTGAAAACTTTCGAAGCACCTGGCCGTTGCTCAAAACCTTACCCCCTGTCTCCAAGCTCACTATTGGCGAAGCCCGGGAACTAATGGAATTCTTGATGGAGATAGGAGCTTTTGCTCAAGCTAGCTCCGTAGCTACAGAGAAAACCAAGGAACTGGAGAACGACGTCGAGAGCTTGCTAGTGCTTGCCAAGCTGAATGAACAACTGTCCAGGTATGCAGATGCCTTGACTTTTGCCCGACTTGCCCGTGCGCTGCAGCCTGACAACCTCGATGTTTATGCAGCTCTGGGACGCTATGCCCGAGACATACCTATCTTGGAAACCCTAGTTTCAGAATTGGAAAAAAGAGCCGATCAAGATCCAGAAAACACCTCTCTACGTGTTGCTTACGCACGTCAATTAGCTGATCTAGGCAACTGGGCAAGAGTTACAGAAGATCGCGGTGCCGCCAGGTATCAGGCAGAGTATCAAAAAGCGGCCTTCTTGCTAGAGAAAACACTAGGCGTTAATGGTGATGTTCCGGAGATACGTAATGTGCTGGGTCAACTGTTAGCTTTAATGAATAAGCCAACAGAGGCTGTGGCCGCTTATCGTGCAGCAATTCAACTCGACCCATCGTATTCTAGCGCCTATATGGGATTAGCACGTGAGTACAAACAAGCTAAGGATGATAGAAGTGCTATCCGAGCGCTCTTCCTAGCTTCTCACTATGAGCCCTCGAACGCCGAGGCTTGGCAGCGTTTAGCGGACTTGTACAAGCAGCAGGGCGATCTATACGAAGCATCACACTTCTACCAGAACGCATTGAAGCACAACCCTAATAACGTTCGCCTTTACTTGGCTTTGGGGCAGGTGCTGCTAGAGCTGAGAAACCCTGAAGATGCCCAAGTGCTACTTGCGCATGCTGTGGAGATTGCACCTAAGAACGCCGCAATACTCAAGCTGTTACTGCAAACTCTGTATGATCCATTGTTAGTCGCATCTATTGATGACGTAAAGCTATTGGTTAATCAGCAAAAACAGGTATACGAACTGCTTCATTCGGTGGATGCAACCTCGGCAGAGAAGTTTATCGCTGATATCAATGAGAAAAGGCGAGGAGCTGGCGAAGACTTTCCTTCTGTACAGGACACCCCTATCTTTTCACCCAGTACTACCAAATAGAGCTGGTGTTTAGTAAAAGAGCTCAGCTGTCATAAGGCAGCTGAGCGTCTTCAAATTTCCATTCCGTTTAAAGTCATTTTGTGGTATCAATTAATTCATACAAAACGACTTCGGATTAGAAATGCCACTAATTATCGTTCTTTACAGCCTGTTTGCTAGCGTCTTTACCATCGCCAAAATTGGTCTTGGTTACACACAACCCTTCTTTTTTGTGGGTACGCGCATGGTGTTTGCGGGTGTATTAATGCTCGCTTATATGTGGTTTACAAATCCGAATAGCGTCAAAATTCATCGCGGCACGGTCAAAAGACTTTTAGCCCTGGCCTTCTTTAACATTTATCTTACAAATGCGATGGAATTTTGGGGTTTGAAATACCTCACTTCCTTTAAGACCTGCTTTATCTACAGCCTGTCACCCTTCATGGCCGCTCTCTTCTCCTTCTTGGTCTTCGATGAGCGGATGACCAACCGAAAGTGGATAGGACTCTCTATTGGCTTTATGGGATTTGTCCCGATTCTTTTTCAGATGGGTGGACAGGACGCCGAAATGATCTATGGAGGAATCTTCAGCCTTCCAGAGTTAGCTGTCGTGGTAGCCGCTATTGCAAGCTCATATGGTTGGATAGTAATGCGCCAACTCATACGTGAAGATGGATATCATCCCATGATTGCCAACGGTTTTAGCATGTTGGTAGGCGGTTTTTTTGCCTTGGCACATTCAGGTCTAGCAGAAACTTGGCAGCCTTTTCCCGTCACGGATTATGTTGTCTTTACCGAATGCACATTACTGCTGGTTTTGATTTCCAATATCTTGGCATATAACTTATATGGCTTCTTATTGAAGCGCTTTACTGCAACATTCCTTTCTTTCTCTGGCTTTATGTGTCCCTTGCTTGCCGCCTTTTTTGGCTGGCTGGTCTTGGGAGAAACGATCACCCTCATGTTCATGAGCAGTGCCGCTGTTGTTTTTGCTGGGCTTATTGTGTTCTACCAGGAAGAACTTCGCATTGGCGTGCGTCTCCCAGAAGAGCCAGTCCCAGCTGCGTCAACAGAGCTTGTCGAAAGCGGCGCTTAGGATTCTAATGCAAAGACGCTAAGGCGCAGGGAAGAACTTCGCGCCTCTGCGTCTTTGCGTTAAATTGTTGTATAAAATGTTGTTTATTAATATAACGCTTGTTTAGATACTAGGTTTGTTGGGGTCAAATGGTGTCATCTCAAGCGGAAGGCGAGTCCTTTATTCATTTTGATAGGGATTATTTCAATAATCACCTACAAAAGGCTGTAGATGGCCTTACCCCTCCATTTCGAGGAGTGATCCGAAGTTACGTGTGGTTTAACCTATTCTTTCTTGTATTGGCCACAATCGAGATCGTTCTGTTCATTTATGGCATAACCTGGTTGACACATTCATCTACTTTAGCCTTCAGTTTAGCCGTTATCTTCCTGACGATTTTCTCCTATTTCATCCTTCGCGTATATCTTCAAGCTAAGCGACCCCTTCAATTTATTCGACTGCGAGACCGCTTTATATCGGCCTGTAAGAGTTTGATAGGCTATAATGCGGGGATACCTGAACATCATTTAGCCTTGGCCAATGCCTGTAGTCGCGGAGCCTCCTCTTTGCAGGGTACCGAGTTTAGCTACTACATGCCGGGCAAATGGCTCCAGTTTCTCTCTCCTCTTCTGGAACGCTTTAGTTTTTGGTGGCATTGGGAAGACGTGCATCAGATGCGTGAGCTTCTTTTGCTCTATGCGGTAGACGAACATCTGCAGCTTGTGAAGTGCGAGCCTACCAACCTGGAGGTTCACACAGCCCTAGCTAACGCCTATGTCACACTCTCTGGCCTTTATGTGGACCATAAGAAAGGGGATGGCTATGACGAAGAGCGCTGGATGCCTGATGGCCCTTTAGCGCAGGAGCTAGAGAGAAAGTTTCGCGCCGCAGCAGAAAGAGCTATTGAAGAGTTCCAAATTCTAAATGATTACGCTCCCGATGATCCGTGGATTCATGCACAGCTAGCCTACAGCTATCGTGACCTGCAAATGCCACAGGAAGAGATTCGCGAATACGAGACCATTTTGCGCTTACGTCCAGATGACCGTGAAACGCTCTATCGGTTGGGAACCTTGTACTTTCAACAGGGTTTTAATGCCAAAGGATTGCGCGTTTATGAAGAACTAAAGGGTTCTAACTTTAAAAGAGCCGAAAGTCTAATCAAGCATTATGGCGCCTATGGGCAGCCTGAAGTACATTCTGCTCCTGATATTGCTTAGCAAAAACAGCAATTAAAATTCTTCCAAAAATTATTTGATTTTTTTAACGTCCCCATACATTGTTGGGCCTATACGCAGTAGATTATTTTTTAAGGACACGCCAAGCAAACAAGGGAAGAGTAATATGGGGAAGGAAGATACGATCGCCATACAAGACAAGAAGAATGTTCCAAGCTGGCTGAAGGTGGTGATCTCATTAGCGATACTAGCCGCTGTTGCAGTATGCTTAGCCATCTATTTTACACAAGACCTGGTTAAAACTGCCGAAGGGCAGCTCTCCGCTATACGAGCGCGCGATTTTTCTCGTGCTTATTTCGAATACACAGCTAAGGACTTTAAGGCCTCAACATCGCTTGAAGCCTTTCAAGAGTTCATCAAATCACATCCAGCATTGGTAAATAATGAGAACGCTAATTTCAATGAAAGAACCATTGAGAATAGCGTTGGAACGTTGCACGGTACGCTTATATCTAAGGATGGTGGTGTAACGCCAATTGAGTACAAATTTGTGAAAGAAGGGGACCGTTGGAAAGTGCTGAGCATGCGCTTAGTACCCACCGGTGCCGTTGCAGCTGGTATTGATTCATCGCGTATTAGCGAGCTTGTAGAACCGGTAGAAGCCCAATTAGGCGCCTTCCGTGGTAATGACATTGCTAAAGCTTACTTTGGCTACGTCTCCAAGGACTTTCAAGATACTACGCCATTAAAATCATTCCGTGAGTTTGTTCAGAACTATCCTATCCTTACTAGACACCATTCAGCTACCTTCAGTGATGGCAATGTAGAAGGTAAGCAAGGAACTCTAGAAGCTGTTTTGAACGGCCCAGACATGACAACAGTTGTGGAATACAAACTGAGCAAAGAAGATGGCAAATGGAAGATCTGGAGCATGCGCTTAAACTTGCCTACAGAATCGGCAAATCGCGAAGCTTCTGCAACAGAGATCGAAGATGTCACTACACCTGTTGAAGCCCTATTGGCTTATCTGCGTGCCGGTGATTATACTCGAGCTTATTACGAACATGCTGCTAAAGAATTCCAATCAGCAACATCGTTGGATGCGTTCCGTGAGTTTGTTCGCGCTTATCCATCGCTAACAGAACACAAGACAGTATCCTTTGAATCTCCAAGCCTTCATGACGAGGCTGCAACAGTTGTTGCCATGCTTTCATCACCCAATGGTACAACACCAGTGGAATATCAGCTGATTAAGAATGGCAAGAACTGGAAAGTATGGAGTATGCAGATCCTTTCGAAGCCAAATATGGCGACGAACGCTCCATCTTTTAATACCTCTGACTTGGTTAATACTATTGAGTCGCAGTTGACAGCCCTGCGAAATGGCGATGTTTCAAAGGCATACTATGCCTTTACATCTCGCGATTTCCAGCGCACAACATCAGCCTCGGCCTTTGAGAAGTTTATTCAGTCACACCCTGTGCTGAATAACAACCAAGTAGCCAACTTCAGCAATCTATCGTTTAAGAACGAAGTAGGTACATTCCAGGGCTCGCTAACGTCGACAGACAAACAGTCCAGCCGTGTGGAATATGACCTAGTATATGAAGACGGCAAGTGGAGAATTCTTAGCATCCAACTGCTATCAGACAACGACACAACAGCTCGCGTGGATAACACGCGGGCTCGTTCCTCCAACCAACTAGCTGACAATAGCTCCAAAACTGTTAAGCCGCTTGGTAAGCAACCTTCAGGATCTACCATGGAGATTGCCAAAATGGTAATTGGCAATACCGTTGACGCTGAAGGTCATGTTAGAAATGGTAGCACTCGTTTTGCTCCCGACTCCTCTGATCTTCACGTTGATCTATATGTGAATAATGCGGTAGCTGGCGGAAAAACAGAGCTGATTATGGAACATGTGGAGAGTAAGACACGCGTACCTCCGGTGGAAACACGCATTGATCAAGCAGGTGATACTGTGCTATCATTTATCTTTACGCCACCAGCTAATGGTTGGCCAAAAGGTAACTACCGCCTGATTGCACGTGCATCAAATGGCCGCGAAAAGATTCAAGATTTCCGAGTTGAATAAGTTAAGTTCCTACATGAATAGGTTTTGGGATATATTTATGCCACCACTAAAGGTGGCTCTTATCTCTTGTTGTGCACTTCTGGCTTGCAATGTATATGGTCAGGTTCAAACTGATAATATTCAATTTAAGTCCGAAGAAAAAAAGGTTGAGGATGAGGTTTCTCGTGAGATCAATCGCGTAATCGACTCCTTCCTCACCGCGATTCGTCAGGGGGCGGCAAGTCAAGCTTATTACGCCTATACCTCTTTTGAGTTTAGGCAAACCACGCCCTTTAAGAATTTCAAGGATTTTCTCGAGCGCTATCCCTCAATAGGACGTAATCGTGATGTGGTTGTCATCAGCGTTCCGCATTTTGACAACCTCGGTACGTTAACAGGATACGCCACATCGACCGATGGATATGAGAACGTTGTTTCCTTTGATGTCATCTACGAAGTTCAAAAGTGGCGTATTCTGGGCATACAAGTCTATTCCAAGAGACCTCCCCTAGACGAGTGAGCTATGCGTGCAATTGTGGACGAAGTGGACTTAGTGGACGATATGGACCTTATGGACCGAGATTGATCGTTGTTAGTATTACCGTTTATCTTCGTCTATAGTTGACCCCAAAAACTGGACACCCTAATTTGTCCGAGCTCATGTATGATCGCCTAGAAGATTGGAGACAACATGAGCCCAAAAAAACAGAAAAGAACAGCTCAATTTAAAGCAAAATTGGCACTTGAAGCGCTCAA
>JAUXSF010000034.1 GCA_030679955.1 Chlamydiales bacterium
AATTTATCTATACACGGTTTCCCAGGGTTGCGTCGTCCTATGGACTCCTTACCCTGGGCTATTAAGAGGCTCAGCGCTCCCGCGCTGAGAACAAAAACAGGCATAATAAATAGAAAATATTTTAACTTAACACCATTGGGCGTAAGCCTGTGGCTACATGCTTAAATCGCTTCGCGATTGCTGCAAAGAGCTTTCACATGTACTACGGTGCGAATGTGATCAGTAGCTAATTTATAATGATGTACTTATGACTAATTTTCCATAATTAGGTTGATGCGTATGGGATAGGCAGGATGAGGAACGATTACTTTCTGCTCATGCAATCTTGAAGCCAGTACCCATGAAACATATGTAATTTCGACATATCACCGACGAAATTGTTTAGGTTACACAAAAACTGTGGAGCTAGTGCTTCGAAGCGAGCTATTTTTTTCTTATTTTTGTCGGACGCATCCAACCATGAATATAGTCGATTCATCACCTGATTTTGACAGAAGAATTTAAGCTTATTGGGTTCTACGCCCTCCAGACCATCTCTTTTTCCTTCCAGATAGCCTAAAAGCTTATTATTGCTCCATTTTTCGACGATATTGTGCAGACAGGTGTTGGCCCGCTCTGTTTCACCAGAATGCAAAAGCACGTAATAGGCGTCTACTTGGTTTTCATTGATGACCATGCTGTCGAGAAGAGCCTTCTTAAAGGCCTGTTCAACGTCGGGATTAAGGTTCCAGTAATCAGAGGTTTGATACAGATGAGCTAGAACCTCTACCGTTGGTTTCCCTGTAATTTCGCCCTTGGACAGAAAGTCGACAAGTGTTTTTAGGGCTTCTGTACTTATGCCCCCCATGCGTAGAGCAAAAGAGGGGTTTTCGGAGCCAATAGGATAGGTCTCTATAAATTTTCTACTTTCGTCAAAATTACCACAAAGTAGCTTATCAAAAAGATCAGACCTATGAATGAGTACAAGCGCAGATGCAGGGATTACCTCTTCAGTATCTCCCAGAAGGGCTACATCCTTGGGAAGATATGCCCCAAACTTATCCAGATGAGCGTTGATCTGTGTGTTACAACGAGATCTCACATCTCCACCCAATATCTTGGTGTTAGGGTGGGCCAGTGAATAGAATTTTGTGACGCTACGTAGAACTTGCGTCATTTTTGCCGGGTTTTCAGCAGCCCAAGCAGTAGCAGGAGCACAGCGACGGAACATACCGATTACTAGGTTAGCATGGTGGTCTGTTAGTTCTTCAACCTGGGTGGCTTTGCAAGTGAACGAGACTGCTTCTTCTAGGTCCGCCACAGTAACTTTAACGATCTGAGAGCTCGGATTAATAGATGGGGCGGGAAGTGAGTCCATGCAATCTCCATTATTTGTTCAATAGTAGTTATCATACATTTTTTAATGTTATTTGTAAAGATAATTTAAAAATATAGTTAATAGTAAATTAAAATGTAATTATGATAAATAAAGACAGGGCTTTTTACGGTCGAATTTTAAACGCAAAAAAACGCAGAGGCGCGAAGATAGTCTTTTGCGCCTCTGCGTCTTTGCGTTAAGTCTCTTTCCTAGAACTTCAGGTTGAATTCACCACCGAAGTACGGAGCGGGATCAAACTTGTAATGGATAGCGTTATTATCTCGGCGATCTGTGACGCGGAGGTCACCACCAAAGGTATAACCTGCATGTATGTTACCCTTGATTGCTGGAAACCAGTCGTAGACAAGTCTGAATTCAGCACCAGTATTGCGGTATTCGATTAAGCCTCGAGGGTCGGGTTGTGCGTCACCCATACGATCACGATAACGGAAGAAGCGTGAGCTTATTTCGATTGCCCAAGGGCGACAAACGTCATAGTGTAGAGATACTTCAAAAGGATAGACAGCATAGAGTTTAAGACAATCTGAGAACTCATAATCAAAGCCTAAAATTGGCCACACTTTATCTTTGCGCATACCGGTTTCAAAGAAGTAACCCACGTGTGTACCGAATCTGCATGTCAGGTCGTAACGACCCCATAAAGCCGAGGTGTACAGAACGTAAGTAGGGACACGTTCATCTAAGCTAAAGCGTGCGGTGAAGTTTGCGCGCCATAGCCAGCGTTGATACTGCTTGCTATAACCACCTAACGTCACAGATCCGGTGTTAAATGTGTTTTTATTGATTGCAGGGCTCTCTCTCCAATTAATGCCATTGCTGCCAAAAGCACCACCAAAAGAGATTGCATTACACTGATCAAAGAAGTGGTTGTAGGTGATCATTAACTGCGATTCAAAGTAACTGATTTGTTGGCCTTCAAAGCCTGGAGTGCGAAAATTGGAGCGTCTTATACTATTGCCATAGCCCGCAACTTCCCAAAAATCCCGAGTTTCTTCGTCAAAAATCGACGTTCCCTCCACCGATTCGGTTCTTTGCGTTTGCACAGTACCGTCGTTAAAAACGGATGCTTCAGCAATGTGGAATAGAGTGGACAATATGGCAGCAGCGGTAAAAAGATTAAACCTGAACGTCACTAGAGTTCTCCAATTTTGACTTTTCGCAGATCTGTTCCGAGAAACAACTTTTTATAGGAATAATGCAAACGTGTCAACCGAGGATTTTATAAATGGTTTCTCTTCCACATGTTTACGTCGTTCTTCATTGCGCAAGTTGCGGATTTCAAATTTTTGCTGTAAGTTCATTTTTTTAACCACATGCTTTTTTGACTATGTTTAAGTTGGCAATTTTTTTCTTATGTCTCTGCATCCAAACGGTGAATGCTGCTATGCAAATTCCTACTGAAACAACTACCAAAGCGACCTTGGTCCAATCGGCGAATTTCGTCATTCCCGACTATCTGTTTCGAAATGGAGAGCGTTTATCCAATGTGAAAATTCACTATTACACATTGGGAACGCCTAAAAGAAACGCGCAGGGTGATGTAATCAATGCCGTGCTGCTTCTGCATTGGACAGGAGCCAGCGGGCAGGCCTTGTTATCAGAAGACTTTATGTCTTCACTCTATGCACCTGGCAAGCCCTTAGATGCCAACAACTATTTTATAATCATCCCTGACAACATAGGGCACGGGCATTCGAGCAAGCCAAGCGATGGTTTACACATGCGATTTCCTCGGTATGGTTATCACGATATGGTCGATCTTCAATTCAAACTAGTCACAGAACAACTGGGTCTAAAACATTTGAAAATGGTCATAGGAACTTCCATGGGAGGAATGCATACCTGGTTGTGGACAGAGCTACACCCTAAGTTTATGGATGGTGCTATGCCCATCGTCTCTCTTCCCGCAGCGGTGACGGGGCGCAACCTTTTGTGGAGACAGGCGATTGTTAACGCTATAAAAAATGATCCCAAACAGGGGCTTTTGAATACCTGGCCTTTTGCACGTATGTTGCTCGATGGTATTCCTCACCTTCACCATGAAATTTCAAACGTTAACCAGTCTCAGCAGTTTATTAGCGAAGCGGTGGAAGAGGCTTCAAAGAAAGAGCCTTTGGATGTTCTGTATGTATTGGACGCATCCCATGATTACGACCCGGAGCCTGCTCTTGGAAAAATAGAGACTATTGTATATGCGCTGGATTTTTCCGATGATCAACTAGACCCTATGGGACTTGCAGTGCTGAAGACGCTGATAAAGCGCGTCAAAAACGGGCGAGCAGTCATACAGGAAGGTAATGATAGCTCGTTTGGCCATTTGACGATGGCTCATCCGCAGCTTTGGGAGCATCAAGTCAAAACGTTTGTATCGTTGTTGCCCTAACCGCCGGACATGCGCTTAAGTTCATCATCGCGCATATTTCCCTCCAACACATTCACATGCGTGCGTGTGCGGCCTTTTAGCTCATTTTTGCGGATCTGAATATGGTGGTGTGCATGCTTGGCCACCTGTGGGAAGTGCGTGATGCACAGCAATTGTAGCTGCTGACCAATATTGGCGAACTTTTGGCCCACGACCGTAGCTGTTTCGCCGCCGATATTAGCGTCAACTTCATCGAAAACAAGAGTCGTTTTCTCATCCTTGCCAGCCATAAGAGCTTTTAAGCCTAAAACTAGGCGCGACATTTCGCCACCGCTGGCACACTCACGAACTGATACAAGCTTTTCGCCGACGTTAGGAGCGAAAAAGATCTCGATATGGTCATCGCCATGAGTACTTCTCGGCATCTTGGTAACATCGATACGAAAATCAACCTTGGGCATATTTAGCGAACGTAATTGCGTGGCTAGTTCTAAGCTGAGCTTCTTAGCGGCCTTCGCGCGTTTTGTTGTAAGCAGAGCGGCTAACTCGTCGTTGGATGCTCGCAGCTTTTCTAGCGATGTCTCTATCTCCAGAATACGATCATCAGCATGTTCTAGGTTGTGCAAGTCAGCGCTTAACTTTGCTTGGTATTCCAGCACCTGTTCGATAGTTGGGCCATATTTCTTTTTCAGCTGAGTGATGGTCCCCAGGCGTTCATCGAGCTGCTCGGCGCGTCTTGGGTCACTTTCAATGCCATTGGCATAGTCGCGCAAGGTGTAGGCGACTTCTTGTAGCTCGACGATGGCATTTTGAAAGGCCTGGCGCGAATCATTTAGCTCACTGTCCAAAGCAGCGATTTTGGCAAAAGCTTGTTGCTGGCGGCTTAAGGCGCCTAAGACAGCACCTTCTTCACCGAGGAGTAAAGAGTAGATGCCATCGACATAACCGCGTAGCTCATCAGCATTGGTTAAGCGGGAGTACTCCGCGTAAAGCTCCTCTTCCTCACCCTCTTTAAGGCGCGCTTCGTTTATTTCATCAAGCTGGCGTTGGAACTCTTCTGTTTGACGCAGGCGTTGAGCTTCGTTGTGGCGAAGATCATTGAGCTCTTTGGCCAATTTCTTTTCCTGTTCCCAATGGCTTTGAAAAGTCTTCACATCTTGCTGAAGGTTCCCGAAGGAATCGACGATATTACGGTGGCTATCGGTTTCGCGCAGTTCTTGGTTGGAGTGTTGTCCAACCATCTCGACAAGTGATGACCCAATAGCTTTTAGAAGCGATACCTGAGCTAGCTGATTGTTGATGAAGGCGCGGCTCTTGCCCGCAGCACTAAGTTCGCGGCGTAGGACTAGCGGTTCGTCGATGGAGTAGGTGATGCCTGCATTATCTAACAGATTCATAAGAGCTTTGGGGTAGGTCGTATCGAAGGCGGCCTCCACAATACCCTTTTCAGCACCTTGACGCAGAGTTTGTGCATCAGAGCGCTGCCCTAAAACGAGTGCTAAGGCGCGCAGGATGGCAGACTTACCTGCACCGGTTTCACCGGTGATGACATTAAATCCAGGTTGAAACGAAACATCGGCCTGTTCAACCAGAACGATGTCGAAGATACGTAATGTGTTTAGCATAGCCCATTAATCATGTGCAGATTCGACAAGCTGAAACATGCGGCCACCGCTGACATCCATTAGGAAGCCATCGGCGTTTAAGCCCGGTGCTTGGAAATAGAATTCGTTTTCAGCAAAGTCAACTTGGTTTAGTTCGATGGAGGGTCGCCCGAAAAGGTAGACCACAATCTTCTTGAAGTAAGGTAGACCACCGGGTGAAGCAGAAATTTTGCCTACAGGAATGCAGCGGTTAATGAGTTCGAGCATTTCCTGTTGCTGGTCAAAGTTTAGTGTATAGGGCAGATTCTTATACACAATCTCCATGCCGCGAATGTCATTAGGTTGTAATAGAGTTGTCACCCTATTTTCAGGGACAATTTGCACCGAACTGCGTAGCAATAGGATGCCCACAAGGACGATGATGACTAAAGCGGCATAGATGGCGTTACGAGCATTCATAGGTGCATATATACCAGGAGTGAGCGAGCGAAACAAGAACAAATATAGTCATTAAAGAGTGGCGCGAGGTATGCTGCGGTGCCGAGGTATTTTTATGTCTGAAGAGAGCGGCCCATTTGTTACGCAGATAGATCCATCGTTGGGTACAAAATTGCGTCGAGACCTTATCGAGCAAGGTTTTGAGCTATCAACTCCACCCTACACGCATTTTGCGGCTAAGAAGAAGGGGATATCCCTAACCTTTTATCTTTCCGGCAAGTTGGTTGTGCAGGGTAAGGGGAAAAACGAGTTTATCGAGTTCTATCTAGAACCTGAAGTGCTTAAAAGCTTCAGCTTTGGGTACAAAAAGGCTATTCAGGATACTCTGGATACTAGTGACATCAATCTCTCGCCTCATATCGGCATCGACGAATCGGGAAAAGGCGACTTTTTTGGCCCGCTTTGTGTCGCTGGCGTCTATGGCGATGAAAAAACGATCAAAGAGTTAAAGAAGATCGGCGTTAAGGACTCTAAGGTGCTGACCGATCAGGCAGCGGGAACGCTGTCGGCAAAGATCCGTGGCGTATGTCCGTACCACATTGTTCGCATTAATCCGTTTAAGTACAACGAATTATACGCCAAATTTGGCAACCTTAACACCTTCTTGGCATGGGGTCACGCCACCACCATCGAAGAGATGGTTAGGAAGACCTCCTGCGAATCTGTTATCATCGACCAATTTGCCGCCCAGCATGTAGTGGAAACCGCACTGAAACGCAAAAAGTTAGAGGTCAAGTTGACTCAGCGTCACCGCGCAGAGGAAGATCTTGTTGTCGCCGCCGCCTCGATCTTGGCACGACATGCCTTTTTGGAGGGCTTGCGCAACCTCAGTGAAGAATTTGGTATAATCTTGCCCAAAGGCGCTTCGCCACAAGTGATTGCTGTTGGCAAGCAGTTAGTCATGAAATATGGGCCTGAAGTTTTAACTAAAGTCGCCAAGACGCACTTCAAAACCTATGGTCAGGTTGTTTAGAAATATGGACAAAGGACCTAAAGGACCAAAATGACCTAAAAAGGTTAGTTAACCTTCTGGCTCTTTTAGGTCTTTTACGTCCTTTTGGTCCTTTGTCCATCACCGTCTCTCTTCTTTGGAATTAGCTGATCGTGTATAAGTAGTAATCCTGATTAATGCTTTAACCCCAAGTTTAGGTATATGGCTACTATCACTCAAGAAGGCACCAAGAAAATCGGCGAAACGCTGAAAGAGAAACGCCGAGAACTCAACCTATCGCTTAAAGAGGCCGAGAACGCCACATCGATTCGCATGAGCCATCTGAAGGCTCTCGAGGAAGGCGATATTAGCCAACTGATTTCCCCAGTCTACGCGCAGGGATTTATGCGCCAATATGCAACATTTTTAGGCTTTGATGGCGATGCGATTGTTCGCGAAAGCCCTGAACTTTTTGCACCTATTGCTCGACAGGAATTCTCCTATGGCATAGGAACTATGGAGGTGCGTGGTAATCCCGGCGCCGGTGTTAAGTGGTTCCCCAATGCTTTATGGATCGGAGTCTTCACTGCTATCGTTGTGATGGCGTGGGCATTTGCAAAATATCTAGAGGTAGTATGACGCTAGAAGGACTTCAGGGGCACAAACCCACATTACGCACGCCAAAAGAATGGCTGCGGACAATGTTTTGTGGGATGTGCATGGGTGCCGCTGATCTCGTGCCAGGCTTTTCTGGTGGTACGGTGGCGTTCATTATGGGAATATACCCGAGTCTTATTCGTAGCATCCTATCTTTTAACCCCACGAATCTTCGTTATCTTCTAACGCTTCAGCTCCCAGCCTTTTTTAATGGCATTGCATGGGAGTTTTTACTCGCGTTGGTGAGTGGCATTTTTCTGTCGTTGATCACATGGGTTCATGTGATTCATCACATGCTAGGTGACCCGCAACTACGCATGTATCTAATGTCCGCATTTTTCGGCCTTGTGATTGCCTCAATAGGGATCTGTGCTCGACAGGTGAGGGAGTGGAATGCTGCCCAAATTTTTTGGGCTTTTGCTGGCGCTGGTTTAGCGTTCTTAAGTGTCATTGGTGCTATGCAGCATGATATTGAGAAGGATACCTATGATGTGGCCTTTCCAAGCACACGGATACCCAAGCTCTCGAATGATATCGTGGTGAACAATTACGATCATAAAACACAGCGCTTATTAGCTGTTCCCGAAGCTGCTGTCTCGGCGATGTTGGTACAAGGAATTATCTCCGAAAGCACCCCAGCCTACAGCAACGTTCAGAACCAAGAAGGTGTGGTACAAGACTTCGTGCAAAAGCAGTCTAAAAGTTATATCAGTCCATATATCATTTTTTGCGGAGCTATTGCCATCTGTGCGTTGCTCCTCCCGGGCATATCTGGATCTTATTTGCTTGTAATCATGGGTCTGTACTCTGTGATTATTGGCGCTCTGGCTGACCTGGTGTTCAGTTGGACGCATCTATCTTTCGATGTTGATGCCTTTATGATTTTAGCCAATCTGGCGGTAGGGATAGGTCTTGGCCTCTCCATTTTCGCTCGTATTGTGGGTTGGTTGATGAGGAATTATCACGACCAAACAGTGGCCACCATGACAGGTTTTGTGATCGGAGCCATGCCGGCGATCTGGCCCTTTTGGTCCTATACCTATCAGTTGATGCCTTTGCGCCTTCAAGATGGCCCTCAGCTTCAGCTGATGGAACCACTTATGCCAGATGTTGTCGCGTCTTATTTTTGGATATCAGTAGTGGTCGCAGCGTTAGCTTTTGCTCTCGCTTTCCTTCTTGAGTACGTCTCCAAAAAAGACCACCTCAAAGCTTGAGGGAAGGTTTAAACGCGAAGACGCAGAGGCGCAAAGAGAAAATTTAGTTTGTTCTCCTTTGCGCCTTGGCGACCATATCTTTACGCATAAGTTTTTTTGACAAAATAAAATCCAGCCGCGAATGCGGCTAAAGCATGTAGCCCTAAGCGTAAGCTTGGGGGGATGCGATGTATTGATATTTAGCCGTGAACACGGCGACAGAATCGCAAATCATCTCTGTCGCCGTTCGCACGGCTCATAATAAATTGCTATTTTCACCCCACGTTAACACGTGGGGCTACATGCTATAGCCGCATTCGCGGCTAGATTTTCAACAAAAATATTTGTCAAAAAAACTTATGCGTAAAGAATGTTGGCGACTTTTGCGTTAAATTTCTTTCTAATAAAAGACTTGTTTTAAGACGAGGCCATGGGCCGGCGCTGTCATACCCGCTAGAGTGCGGTCTTTGCTGTTCAGAATACTCGTTACTTCATCTAGCTGCAGCTTGCCACAGCCTACATAGATCAAGGTACCAACGATATTGCGTGCCATTTTGTATAGAAAGGCGTCACCTTCTAGCTCAATGCGAAGACAGCTCTCCTCGCAGAAAACAATATCTAACCTCTGCAGAGTGCGCACAAAAGAGTCGTAGTGCAGTCCTTTCCTCATGTTGCAAAAGGCGCGGAAGTCGTGCCTGCCGATAAAGATTTGTGCTGCTTGTAGCATTAAGTCTAAATTCAATGAGGTTGGATAGTGCCACTGGAAGTGCCTTGCTAGAGGCATCTGGATATCTCCACAACAAAGGCGATAGTGATACTCTTTACCTACATTGTCCAGGGTAGGATGAAACGAGTGATCTGCAATCCATAATTTGCGAACGGCGATGTCATCTGGCAGCAACGCGTTAACGCCGGAAAATAGGCTGGTCGCATTGACAGTTTCCCGGTTGCTGTGGAAATTAACCACCTGGCCCTCGGCATGGACGCCGACATCTGTGCGGCTGGCAGCTTGTAAGGTAACGGGATGTCGTAGGATTTTCTCGAGAACACTGCGCAATTCGGACTCGACAGAGCGACCTTGACCGTTGTCTTGCCAGCCTAAGAAATCGCTGCCATCATAGGCAACGATCATCGCAATGTTATGAGCTGGCATTCTTAGCGTGTGCTGATGAAGAGCTGCACACCCTCTGCGAAGCGCTGAATAGCTAACATGACTAAAATCATGCCGCATAGACGTTCAGCGCCCATCAGTGTGTTTTTGCCCAAAGTTCGCTGTAGTGGAGCGCCAAAATACTGCACTACCGTCGCCATTACCCAGCTGATCAAGATGGCTAGTGGAACGATGTAGTTTGTCTCATCCAAGCGAGCAAAGAGCATGACAGACGCTAGCAAGGCAGGACCGGATGTTAGCGGGATGGCCAAAGGAACTAGAATGGGATTTGGCTCGGGTTTTAGTGTCTCACGTATGCTGCTCGGTCCTGGAAATAGGATTCCAATACCAACCAGGAAAAGGACTAGGCCAGAGGTGATACGTAGTGTAATCTCGGAGAGTTGTAGGAAGCCCAGTAGTGCCTCGCCGATGATATAGAAGAGTATCATCATACCCAGGGCAATGGCCATTTCACGCAGAATGATGACGCGCTGGCGTTTGGGCTCGGTACCTTCCAAAACTGTTTGGAAAGAGGCGATATTACCGATCGGGTCCATGATGAAGAAGAGAATGAGGACGAGAGAGATGAGTGTCATAGTATTTTATTATCTCCTTAAAGTCCTTTGATGAAGAGGCCAGCGCCCTTCACAATCATTTCCACTGCAATCATAGACAACACCAGGCCCATAAGTTGTTCCATGGCGTACATACCACGCTTGCCAAACGCTCGCATAAGGTAGGGTGCCGCGCCCATAACGGCAAAGACACCAACCCAGCAAACAAGGATAGCTGCGGTCATTTCTAATGGGTTATCGAGCTTTTTCGAGTAGATCATGATGTAAGTCAGCAAACCAGCGCCGGAAAGTAGCGGTGTGGCAATAGGCACGATGTAAGGTTCGCGCGTCATTCCCTCGTCTTTCGGAGCGTCGTTTTCGTGATGTGGGAAGATCATTCCTAAGCCAGCGAGGAGGATTAGAACGCCTCCACACATACTTAATGCGTAATCTTTGATGCCTAAAGCATCTAGAAACGGCTCGCCCACAAACTGAAAGAACAACGCTAGAGCTAACGCGAAGAAGGTCTCGCGCATCATGATGCGTTTTTGATCGGTAAAACTAAAATTTTTGACCAGCGTCAGGATAGCGGGGGAGTTACCAATGGGATTGGTAATTAAGAAGAGCTGTAGAGCTAGGTCAAAAATGCTCACAATTTACCACATTTGGTTAATTATACCGCCAAGGCCTGTACCATGCTCTTGTGCATGACTAACAGCTCGTCCTTTCTGGTTTCTTTCCCAGTCTATGGAGAGGGCTGTTAGGCCACCGCACAAGAAGCCTAGCGCCAACCCTACAGAGATCGAGAAGAACGCTATGCAGATGCAGGCAGCCAAAGAAGCCGCTTTTAAAAAAGGATAGGCTTCTACTAGCTGTCGTACTTCCTCTTCGATGTCGTAGAGGGCCTTTGACAAGGGTGTATTGTATAAGTTCGTCAAATTTTTAGCAAGACGCACCGTTAGCATTCCTGCAGCGTGACCAAGGAGGGGCCATGCAATTGTAGGCAGGTTGGCCACCTTTAAGCAGCCGATTCCTATTGCTGCTGGCCCGGCGGCGCGTGCTCCAGCATCTAAGGTAACCTTACGGCAGAAATCAAGTGTTTTGGAGCTTATTGGGGCAGAGGGAGATGCAGAGGAGTTGCTTGATGATCTTGAAGCGCTGATGGGGTCCATCTGTTTATCCTTGGAAAAAGACAGACGGAGGATCGCTGAACCCACACAAATTTGGCAAGTAGAAATAAATAGAATTTAACGCAAAGGCTCAGAGGCGCAAAGAATACCTTCTTCGCGCCTCTGCGCCTTTGCGTTGAAATTGAGCTAAAATTAGGCTGGCATTTGGTTAAACATGGTGCATCTCCAGCCACGTTGAGCCAGGCTGCCACCAATTTCCCATCCCTTAACTAACGGGCTGTACATCATACCCATGGCCCATAATCCTATTCCGCGTCCTAAGCAATTAGCGCCGACTTCTAATGGTCCTGCAAGAAGAGCCCCGGCTTTAGCGATAGGAGTTTTTTCTTTACGAGCATAATTGATCGACTTACCAATTGCTAAGATAGCAGCTGGGGCCATCATAAGGTATTTCCCAACTTGATTAGCGTCATACGATTGGAACAGCCCAAAGGATTGCGCCAAACCACCTAATGCTGTCACGGCGTAAGCAGGAAGAATTTCGCTGTATGCTGCGCAAGCTAGAAAGACAGGTGCGGTAGAAACACCATGCTGCCAACCCTGTGATTTTGTCTCTGTGACTAGCTGCATAGCAAATACTGCGGGGAGAACCCAAGCTAGGCCGGAGGAAACAGCATTGTATCCTGAGCCTAATAGGCCTTCAAGAGGCTTCACAGGCGCATTACACAAATGTTCTGCATTTCTTAAAGGAGTAGTCCAGTACGTACCCTCAAAGGCATAATTGGCGTATTCTTCTTTAGATTTGTGACGAGCAATCATTTGATAGCTTGTATACGCTAGACCAGCCAGCGATGACATGCATAGAGTCTTACAAAGCTGTCCAAAAAGCGTTATGGATTCTACCTTGCGCTCAACCAAAGCATTTTTATTGGCGTTGTCACCGCTAGGAGCGTCGTATTTGGCTATTTCAGCGGAGGTTCTTGTACGGATGGCGAGGTAGCTTTTGAACTCTTTGGTGCCGCTAATCTTGTACAGCTCCTTTAGAATATCCTCGGCATTTGAAACACCCTTTTTGCTTAGTTTAGCGATATTTTCAGGGGTGTCGCCACGAGTCCAGTCGCTAACTTCTTGAGTGAGAGCTTTCGTCCATACGCCACTATTGAAAAAACCGAAAGTGCTGTAAAGTTTGCTGCCTACACCTGCTTTAAAGGCCTTCTCGGCTGCAGCTAATTCCTGACGGGCGGTCTGTAAGTTGCTATCATTTAATTCTTTTAAAGGCTGTTTATTTGTGGCAGCAGCCCATTTTAGTTGTAGAGAGGCTGGTAAAAGATTCGCGGTTGTGCGAATGACTTGTTCCGCATTAAGCACGAGCATGGGGTGGTAGAAGAGACCAGAGATAATTTTGACTGCAGTACGTGTGAACGGGATAGGGGCTCCCTGTGCCAAAGCGTAGGTAAGCAACGCGCTTATTCCGATATTTGCGCCTACATTGGTAATACATTCCTTGTTTAGGGCAGTACAAGGCATCGAAGGCAATAGTGCTTGGGTCCAAGAGCTTGGCGAACTAAGGGAACTGAACATACTAACACTCCTATATGGTAAGAGAGATAGTATGAACGTTCCCTGTTAAGAAACCGTTAAATCACGGTAAATTTTTACACCGCAGCCGTTGCAGGAAGATTGGATAGCATTGTACAGTTCCAACCACGCACCAGCGCTGAGGCTAGAATTTCGCTTCCCTTTCCGAGGCCTGCATAGGAATAGGATGCACTCATCGCTCCCATAACTGCTTTGACGTTGTTAGCACCAATGACGGACTCTACACTGCTCGAGATGACGCCTGAGATTTTCCCGCCCAAGCCTTTGCCCATGATGAGGCTTCCCATGCTTTTTAGTGCCACTGTGGCTACTAGAGGAGCGCACATCGTCAGCTTACCCGCTGTTTCGATGTCATAGGTGGTAAAGAAGCCAAAGGTCTGAGCAATTCCACCAAACAGTGAAATGGGCAGCGTATTAGCCCAAAGTGCATCAAACGCTAGGTAGCTGTTGATGGCAGGGATGCTTTGGCGCCATCCACCCGTTGAATGCTCGCTATAGACGTTCCAGGCATAGAACATTGGTATAGCATTTATTAGACTTGAGGAGAGAACATTGAAACCAAATCCCGTCAAAGAGGATATGATTCCCGCGTTTTGCGCAATTTCTTCACAAGCTGCGGTAGAAACAGGTAGGGTGCTGTTAAAGATGGATGCTGCAAAACTAGCTTGATCCGTAAAGCGTGATGTAACCAGCTTAATAAGTTGGTCTTGCGATGTAAGTAGGGCAGTCCCGAGAGACACGCCCATCCACACAAAGTTACGGAAAATCTCGCTTTTTCTAACTTTGGTAGCTTTTATATCCGCGTTGGTGCGCGCAGGCTTGCTCTCTTTAAGCTTCTCAATATCTTCGGCGATTCCTGCTCGCGTAGGAAGATAGACGCCCGTAAATAGTTGTTCTTGCGAGAGTTTTTGAATCTCTCTCAAAACTTTGATGCTAGTAGATGGCGTCATGCCTTTTGCAGAAAGTGCTCTTTTGTTTTCGTCGTTAGGACCAGCCATCCATGCCTGAATATCATTCACTGAAGCCTTAGTCCAAGTAGATTGCTTGGACCCTAAAAGTTTATAGAGCTCCTTTCCAACGCCTCTCTTGAACGCGTTTTCATTTCTTATTTGATCGCACTTTGCTTTGCCTAGCTCACCTCTTAAGAGGGACAAGGCGGTATTCGGGATACATTTAGCGAACCATTTCAAATCGGGTGCAGCTTTAACGAGGTTGCAAGAACTTCGTACGAAGGTTTCAACGGCGTTTACAAATAGCGGCGAGTAACCCATGCCCAAAACGATACGCGTTGCAGTGCCGAAAGATACGACGTTGCTGCCATGGCCTTTAGAATATAGAGTGCTCATGATCGCTCCACCAGCGACGCTTCCGATGCATCCCCAGCCAAACTCTGTGCAGGGCATCGCAGGTGTGAAATAAGAGGCTACCGAGAATTGAGATGAAATGTTACTTATATATTCCATTATAATATTAGTCCGTTTGATTGATTTAACTGGTGATAATATCATGAATAGTTAATTAACGCAATATTCTAGTTTTAAGTGGGCTATGTGGGCGGCATTAGGAAATGTTCTCGCCACAGCGTGGCGACCGTACCTAGCCTCGCGTGACTGAGGAGCGAGCGGCGAAGGAACGTGGGGAAAGTACGGTTGTCACGCTGTGGCAAGGCAAACTGCAATTGAGATTACTTGTCCACTAAGTCCACTCAGTCAATATTATGTCCCTACTAGGTCTATAACGTGATGTTAAGGATGTGATGTTCAGATTAATGCTAATTTAACCGATGCTTAATCGCAGCTAAACAAGGAGTTGATAAGATTTAGGGCATGAAAGCGTAAGGGTCGGTCTGAAAAGGCCACCCGCGATTTCCATACAAACAAACAATCTTGGGAGACTTTATAATGGCTAACATTAATTTTGATATTAAGACATCACCTATGACAACTTGGGCGATGGATTCAACAGAGAAGTTGAGCAATGACGGAAAGTGGGTTAAGGCTAGCTTAGCTATTGCCGCTTCTTCTGTTCCAACTCTTGTTGAAGGTGCTCTTGTTCACCTACCTTTAAGCTTTGCTAAGGCTGCAGTAGCTACAACAATGAAAACTATCGAGTTGGGCGCTGCTGCATTCGGTAAGAACATCAACCTGAACGATCATTGCCTCAGCAACTACACTGGTTCACAGGCGATCAACCACCTAGGTAAAACTGTTGGTAGCGTAATCGGTTCAGCTGTTTGCTTGATCGGCTTTGTTTACCCATCAGCTGCTATTGCCTTCAACCGCGCTCTAGGCTTGGCTAAGACGCCTGCTACTCCTCCAACAAAAATGCAGAAAGTTATGAATGCAGTTGTTGAGAATGGTAAGAAAGCTGTTCGTGTAGCTAAGAAAGGCGCTGACATGGGCGTTCAGCAAGCTCGCAAGCATCCTCGCATCGCGCTAGCTGCTGGTCTTGCTGTTGCTGGTCTTGCTCTTGGTGGTGCTGAGTACCAATTCGGCTACGGAAGACAAGTTGGTGGAATGGCCTTGGATCAAGGTATCATTCTTGCTAATAAGGCTGATGATCTAAGTGGCAACTACGTTAGTGGTGCTTACAATGCAACAGTTAGCAAAGGTGCTGATGTTATCAACTACGCTAAATCGTACTTTGTAACTCCTGAAGTTCCTTGCGTTGATGACCGTGCAAGTTACAACTTCTGGTCTGCTAATCCTTGCGCAGCTAAATAATTGTGGGTGTGGAAATCGGAAAGCCGGACTCGAGAGAGTTCGGCTTTCTCTTATTTACAGTAAATGCCTAATTTACTATCATACACTCTTAATTAACTAAATCGAGTGACAATGAAAACTCCAACACTAGAAGAAACACAAAAAACTTTTTTTCCTCCTGCTGATGCTAGTGAGGCGATGAGTAATTGGGTGAAGAAGCCCCAAGAGTGGATGGAGTATTGTTCGAAGAGCGATTATCGCGTTCTAAAATTCACAGCTAAATTTGATTGGGCCATAACGCGCGTTACGACTGCACCTATAGCGAGTGGCGCGGCGATGATGGACTGTTTCTATCAAGGTTTGTGGCTATCCATTAAAACTGGTTCGGTGATTGTTCGACCACTTGTTGCACCAACGGTGCGGACGGTCGCTGCGGTGGTTAAGTCAATAACAGGACATCCTGTTCAATGGCGCTCTGATTTTGCTGAAGACATTACGGCTAAGCATTTGAAGACGCATGCTTACAAGTTTATTTGTTACGCAGTTGCGGTTCCAGGAGCCTTTCTTGTTGGTCTTGCAAGCCCGTTGGAGCTTATCGATCAGTATAAGAAGCACGATTTGATCGTGTATGATAAGGAAAAGAAAGGTTGGGAATACGTTTTAGATAAAGTCCATAAGGGCCAAGAGTTCGTTCTGAACAAAATCGATCACGGCAAAGAGTTTGTGTTAGAGAAAGTCCATAAAGGCACAGAGTTCGTGCTGAAGCATCGTGTTAAGGCAGGTGCCGTAGGCTTGGCTGCTGTTTCTGGGGCTGTTGCCTTCGTCTTAAATCAAGTCCTATAAAAACAAAAAAGCCCTGTTCCCGAAGGAACAAGGCTTTTGACTATTCTTTAAAAGAATAATTTAGAGACCCAAACCTGTGTTCCAGCCAAAAAGACCTGGTCTTGATGGAATTACGTCAACTTTTCCTGGGCAAGGAATATAGGAAACGTATGAATTAAGTTTGCATAGACCAATGATAGCGTATTGTTTAACAAGGCTGCCATCTTTGGATGTCACTTCTTGCCATACTTGGTGAGCTGTAGCAGCTAGAGTAGGAACAGCTATTGCAATCTTACCCTTGTGTTCTAGAGCTTTGTCTTTAACAGCTATAGAAGCACTCTTAGCAACGCCACCAGCAGCAAATAGGCTATCCATCTTGTGGTTCCACAAGAATTTAGCTTTTGCTGTAACGCCTTTTTCAGCCCAGAAGCCTGCGCCGAAGCCAACTGGGGCTTCTTCGCCGGAAGCACCTGGAGCCAATTGGAATGCATCCAAAATGCCCAGAGCTGTTTGTGCGCTTGCAAAGGAAGTTGCGACTACGAAAGGTAGAGCAACAACGTTACCAAGAGCGCGGCCAACGTGACCCAAGATAGCTGGTAGGTTTGCGCCTGGAGCTGGATCTTGTGTACAAGCAGTTGCCAACCACACGATAGTAGTCGGAACCCAAACGATACCTTTTACAACAGCCGCTAGAGCGTGGACTAAAATATCCAACGCTTCAGTAGCGATTAATGCGATTGGTCCGATTGTATGAGACAAAAGAAACTTCGCGCCGCCCTCTTTGTGCCAAGTATCGAAAGTCTTTAATAGGTCAGCTGAGCTTGAATATGCCTCTGGAAATATAGCTGAAGCATTGTTTTTTGTAGCCTCCATGAACTCCTCCTCTCAGTTGTTCATTTTAGATGATTGAATTTTACTTAATCTAGCCCTTCAGTAAACCCGCGTCTCGTTAAGACAATGTTAAGAGAAGATTAAGTTCGCTTAAGTTAAAGCGGTTTAAAATACATGCTCGGCAATAATACAACGTAGGTTAATTTCTGGAAAGGAAAAATATCATTAAGCATTGCTTAGACCCAGATTGCTACCAAAACCTCATCTGGAACTTTGTGAAGTGTGCCAGATATGGTTTTACGCCACGACAGCAAGGGTATTCCCTTGCTGAGGGGCGTGGAGCCATAGATGATGCGCTTCATAAAGTTCTAGATGAGCGAACCTTGCCACAAAAATGAAGCACTGTAGGCGAGGATGAAACAAATACTTTTATGAGAAACCCATTTTCCGTCCGGCTCTTGATGAAGCGGGGAAAAAGGCCTGTAATGCTGCTAAAAGTTGTTTCAACCACTTGACGCTTGCTGCTAATCATCTTTTCTTCTGCCCGTGTTCGCAATCTGTTTTTCATGCTAGCACCACGTTTTGCCAAGAGGTAAATGCCTTCATCACGAAGAATATCCTCCAGATCGAAGCAGCTATAAGCTCCATCTGCATACAGCTCTGAATGAGGAGGGATATCTAACTCCATACTCCACAAAACATTAACATCGCTTTCGGCACCCGGCTTGAATTGAACCTCAATAGGCTGTCCTTGATTTGTCACAATCATATGAACTTTAATCCCACAGAAATAGCTCTTTTTGGAAGCCGCAAAACCGAGATAGTCTTTTTCTAAAAACCGCTTTCTCTTGTCGATTCGGTTTTTTTGACAATAGGTGTTACCGGAAAGCTATCTATAGCAAAGTAAGAGCTATCTTGTGATTGGTTGAACAGAAATGTCAGATGACATTCTTGACTGAGGATCGTCTCGGAAATCAAGAAGCCGAAGAACTTCGTCGCTAATTACGTAAATACTCGTTGCATACGTTTCCATGATATTCTCCTTATTTGGTAAGGAGAAATTTTACTTTGTTGCAGTGCACGTCTTTATTTTAGTCCATCTGTTAGGTCTTGGTTTTCGCCAAGGGATGAACCCTTGCCTTCAAACCACGACTACGCAGCTGAACCAAAATAACAAACGTGTACCGCAAGTTTTGGTAGCAATCTGGGTCTTAGGCCGAAGTGGGAGTTAACGCTTGTTTTTCATGGATTGTTGATAACCTGCGTTTTCTGGCTAGCATTAAAGTATTCGTTCCACTGTTTTTGGCCTTTCTCAATCCATTGTGGAGCATTGTCGAAGAGATTTCTGATTGGCGAGGTCGCTCCGTAGGCTTCCATAGAGAAATGCGTAGTGGCTATGGCAGCGATGATAGATAGCTCCGGATTATCGATAGCTACATTGGCTACTGTCTTTACCATCCATTTTGCGGGTCTCCATGTGCAGCATAAAGCTATTTGGCAGATGCTGGAGGCAATAGTTAATAATGGTTTGGCGGACAAGGGGCTTTTATAAGGGCTCTCTACCTGCATTTGTTTGGCGCACCAACTAATATTTCCTGTAACTCGGATGCTGTCGGTAAATTGTAGAGCTTTTTCCGGATTCAATCCCGCAGGAACAGGTATAAGAACCACCATTGCCAGCGACCCCACTGCGTTGGCTAGGTGTGCCATCATAGTGTACAGTTGATCACTTAACTTTGCTTGAGGGGTAGCGCCAGCAACTTTCCAATTAATAGCTTCTGGAATCATTCGTAGGGCTAGGGTCACAACGCTTACCGCGTGGAGGATGGCATCTAAGGCAGCCGCGAAAGCTGAAATGACAGCGGTTGCCACGCTGACAAGGGGGCTTTCGCCGTTAGTTTCGTAGTCCCACAAGATGCCTTTAACTAAAGCTACTTGCAATACACCGCCCCTAACAGGTAGGATTTCTCCTGGTCCGGTGTAATTGTGTGAGCTGCCCATTGAAAGAGCTTTTAGGTAAAGGTAAGGGTTAACTTCCATTGATCCATCTCCCTAATCCGGAATGTTTTTTCCTCAATAATCGTACCATTCGCACTATAGGAAGTAAATATGAAGATTGTATTAATAGGCTATGGAAAGATGGGACGCATGGTCGAGCAAGCCGCTACGCAGCGAGGGCATGAAATAATCGCTATCTGTGGCAGCCGCCATGAATGTTCTAACGGCCGCGATATTTCAGAAAAATTAGTTGCTGAAGCGGATGTTTGCATAGACTTTAGCCATCCCGATATCGTAATCAAACATATCGAAATATTGACTGCTTTAAAAAAAACGATAGTAATTGGCACAACTGGGTGGGATGCACATTTGCCATCGGTTAGTGATAGCGTTGCGAAAGCAGGCGTAGGACTGATCCATGGGCCAAATTTTTCGCTCGGTGTAAACCTTTTCTATCGCATTGTGGCAAACGCCTCAACGTTACTCCGCGACTATGATGTGGGGATTATGGAGGAACATCATCGGCACAAGGCTGACAGCCCATCCGGTACTGCGCGACACATTGCACATATTTTACAGAAACCCATCGATGGTATTGCGAGCGCAAGATATGGCAGTGTGCCTGGAACACATAGGGTCCTATTTGATTCGCCAGTGGATTCCATTGTGCTGGAGCATACAGCACGCAATAGAGAGGGCTTTGCCAATGGTGCTATTTCAGCAGCGGAATGGATACATGGCAAAATAGGCGTTTATACGGTGGATGATATGATCACTGATGCGCTCCTTTAAGGATGCAACATGAATGCTCTCCAAGAGATATCGTAGGGCTATTTACAGCCGGAGCATTTTCCACAATAAGATCCTCTGGGGGTGCTTTGTTGGTGTCTACCATCCAAGTCCATTGCCTGCCAAATGGCAGTTGCGGCAGCGTGAATTCCTGCGGTTCTGACGTGGCATTGAAGGCGACGTAGAGGTGGTCACCACGTTGGTGGTCGCGTATGGAAAAAGCAACGAGGGGATTGCCTTGGCCCCATTCTGGTTTTTGTGGTTGTGAGCCATGCCATTCGATATCACTTTTCATGTAAAATGCATCGCGACGTAGGATTGGATATTCGTGGCGTAGAGCAATAAGGCCTTTGAAGAATCTGTAGAGATCTTTATTTTGCTCTAGCTTATCCCACAGCAGCCAGTTGTGTTCGGTGGGTAGACACCAAGTGTTATTATTGCCGCCCTTTGTGTGCCCATATTCATCGCCCATTAGGATCATCGGAACGCCTCGTGACATCATTAAAGCGACGAGGAAGTTTCGTATTTGCCTTTGGCGACGCGCCAGAAAGGTTGGGTCATCGGTGTTACCCTCCGCACCGCAATTCCAGCTCCAGTTGTCATTGGTGCCATCGCGGTTGCCTTCGCCATTCACGTCATTATGCTTTTCGTTGTAGGAAACGAGGTCAGCCAATGTGAAGCCATCATGACAGGTCACAAAATTGATACTATTCTTTGGCGTACCGCCGTCGCCATATAGATCTTCGCTTCCACAAATACGCGTAGCGAACTCGTTAATGGCCATATGGTCGCCTTTGATGAAGCGGCGAATGCAGTCGCGGTATTTGCCATTCCACTCCGACCAGCGCCGGCCAACCGGAAAGAACGAGCCAACCTGGTACATTCCTACGGCATCCCAAGGTTCAGCAATTAGCTTAAGGCCCGATAGCAAGGGGTCCTCTGTAATAGCTTCGAGTACAGGAGGGACTCCCATGGGTCTGCCATGACGGTCGCGCATGAAGACAGAAGCTAGGTCAAAGCGAAAGCCGTCCACATGCATTTCAGATGCCCAATAGCGCAAGCTATCGATGATGAGTTGTCTTGTCACAGGGTGGTTACAGTTGAAAGTGTTTCCACACCCAGAAAAGTTCATGTAGTTACCCTCACCGTCTACCATATAATAAGAGGGCTTATCAAAGCCGTTAAAGGATAACAAAGGGCCCAGAGCTTCGGCAGTATGGTTGTAGACGACATCCAGGATCACCTCTATGCCAGCCTTATGCAGCGCCTTTACCATCTGCTTGAACTCAGTGACCACATCATCGACCCCATAACAAGCGGCAGGGGAGAAATAGTTGACCGTCGAGTATCCCCAATAGTTACCCAAGCTTTGGTGCAGGTGAATGCTGCAACGTGTGAACTCTTTGGGGTTAAATTCAAAAACTGGCAGCAGTTCAATTGCATTGACGCCGAGATCGACCAAGTAAGGGATCTTTTCGATGATACCCAAGAAAGTTCCAGGATGCTTCACGCCGCTGGATTCGTGTTGTGTGAAGCCCCCAGCGTGCATCTCATAAATAATCAAATCAGAAAGAGCATGCTTTGGCGGGATATCGTTCTCCCAGTCGAAGTTATCCGGTTTAGGCAGTTGGGCAAGCGGGCTGTAAATCTCTAATGGAGGTAAGGCACGCGGGAGAAGTCTCTTAGAGTAAGGATCGATGAGATCCGCCGCAGGATTAAAGAGCCCATGAGTGGTGGCGTTGTTAGGACCATCCAATCGGTAAGAGTACGCCTCAAAGCCGTTCAAGTCGTCAAGCAGGATATGCCACACATTGCCCGTGCGGTTAATGTGCGGATCCAAGGTGACTTCTTTTGCGGGATTTGTCTGATCCGCCCCGAAGAGACATAATTTAACGGATGTAGCATGGCGCGAAAACACAGCAAAGTTTGTGCCGCGAGGAGTCAAGTTAGCGCCCAGCGGGTAGGGGTCGCCCCGTTGTATCGTTTCGTTGGCCATTTATGACGGTCCTTTTACTCCTTTTAGGTGATGAAAATTATAAAAGCAATGGAGTGATGGGCAAAGAGAAAATAGGGACGGAAGAGACCTTAGGGACGAAAATGGATCAAAGGGTCGGTTTAAACCTTCTCATCTCTAGTGACTCTTTATTAATTTAATTTGATTTTTAATTATAATAGTTTATAATACTTATGATTATATTAATAAATGGGTGAAATATGTCATTAGAAGATTTAGTAAATGTTACTAATAATCAACAATGGGCCTTAGATAAAACTACTGGTGAAGTTAAAGTAACCGAAAAGCGTGGTTTTATCGGTCGTGTAGTCGACTGGCTGCGCGGCTTTAATAAGCACAGCGAAGTTTTCCACCAAGTTGCGCAAGAAATCTCAAGGGATGTGCAGCAAGACTATGCTCACACAAAGGCTAAAGTAGCGTTACGAGATCGCGTTGAGGAACAAACTACCGATTATTACAACAAGACTACAGTTGTGGGGCGTTTTTTGCGCGGTAATGGCGATGTAGCTTCTTCTGCGGAGGAGGTTTCCACTTCAGTATACAATGACCTTTATACCCTATTTAGCGAAGGACTCAAGCAGGTTATTCCAGAGGAAGATAAGCGCGCCTTTGTGGATAAGATGTATGGTGGTTTGACTAATATCAATGCCACTCCCATTGAGATAGATGAGTTCAATGAAGCTATGGAAGATTACTACGACAATGCTCATGACCGTCTAGATGCCTTTGCTGATCTAAATTATCCCATCGCACGCTATCTACAGGCTGAATCTAAGATCGGTACTATGGAGGCTTTAGCACAAGAGGGAATTTTGGTCGCTAAGTATCGCTTGTATCGCTTGTATCATCTGCATAGTTCACAACAGCCGGATATGGTGGATAACCAAGGAAAAACAATTGCTGAAAAATTCCATTTATTAACATTGGACTTAGGTCGCAAAGACGATGAATTGTTTGTACAGGCAGGAATCAACACTCTTGTGGGCTTTGGAACCGCTGGTGATCCCCACGCAGCGATGTTGATTGCCAAAGAAGTTCTTTTAACGCCTAATCTTCCAGAACCCCTAAAGGTACGAGCTGAGAGGTTAGAGACTGTTGCACGCGTTCTTAGTGCCCCTAGCAAGGATGTATCTAGGGAAGATGTGGCTAGCTGTCGACTGGCTTTGGGCGAACTGCTTTGGCCGGATCAACGCGAGGCTTTTTTACAAAAACTAGCCGGCAAAGATAATGCTGTCGCACATTACCTAATTCACCAGGACAGTGGTAACCTTGAGCCTCTCAGATTGGCTGCGGTCGCTGAGCTTCCGTCTGCTCAAGCAGATCTAGCTTTTGTGCTGAATAATCGTGGACAGCCAGAAGCTGCTTTTGAATGGGCATTAAAGGCCAGCCACGCAGATGAGTCTGCCAAATATTTAATTGCGGCTATTTCCATCAATAAGCGTAATTTCGCGTTGGCACGTCAGTATGCTTTAGAGCTGGTAAATAGCAGTTATCCCAAAATACAAGCGGGAGCATTTTTATTTTTGGGCCAATTTGTTGTGGAATTTTTTAGAAATCAAAATCCGAGGTTGGTTGAACAACTTCAGTCCATGCTGCAAATTCACCCGAGAGTCTCCTATGCATTTATGCTAGAGCACGGTTTGGGCGTTGAAAAAGATATCAACCTAGCGATCGAGCAGTATGGCCTTTTGGGACCCAACATGCTCTCTTATGTTGCCAATATAGCTATTCAGAACGGTAGGTATGATGATGCTTTCGCTTTCTATACTGCTGCGGCAGAAAAGGGCGAAGTAGGGTCTCGCATTGCAGCTATTCGGATGATACGTCATGGGCTGGTAGAAGGATCCATTAAAGACGCATTGGAAATGTGCGTTGAAGACCCTAATATGAAAAACTCGGACCGTCTGGATATCCTATTTGAAAAAGCTGAATTGATGCTAGCTGAGAACAATGGTCGTTTTTCTAACACGATCGTGAAGGAGTACGAAGTTCTTGCTAAAGATGGCGACCCACGCGGCCAAGCACGCTTAATAGAATATTCTCGCCAACCAAATGTGACTTATAGTCTCATGCGTTTTCATAAAAACCGCCTCCCCACAGATCTTATTGGCCAATGGGACAAGGGACTGTCATATGCGCTACAAAGGGTAGAGATGCCTATCAATCAAGGCGCTCTTAGCGCTACCCTTAGATTTGAGTTAGAGGAGATCAAGCGAGGTGATCATACGAAACTTGCTTTGGCTCTCAATACCATTATTAGAGATGAATCCAGTACTAGCGACACGGTCGCAGCTCTAGAAGACAACGAATCCATGTTGCTAACACAATATGCGGACTTTGTGAAAAGTATGTCGCCAGACTTTCATCGAGAAGCCCTCGAGCGCGTCGCTAAACTGGTGTTTTCAACCAATAGAGTTTCCGACCAGCAAATTGGTGCACTAGAATATGCTCTGGCTATACTGGAAGACGCTCCAAAACAAAAAATCTTCTTGAAGGAACTAACGCGTATAGCTAACCTAATGGACCGCGATGAGACTGCTAGTGCAGTGAATAACCTCCGCGATTTCAGTCTCGGCAAAAACTTGATGCCTGAGAATCTAACGGAGCAGCAAACTCAGCAGATCAATCGTATCGTGGGAGTTCTAGCAACCACTTACGAACGAGATGGTCGAAGGATTTTAGATGCCACAAGCCTTTATGGCTTCGCAAACATCGTTCAGAATACTGTTAATCCCCGTTCATTGGATGGCGTAAAAAAACTGCTCGGCAATGATTTTGAAGGTGAGGTAAGAGATTCCAGAGTAGATCGCTTTATTGATGATTTACAGGATGAAGGTGTCACTTTGGATGATATAGCGAAAAATTACATCGGCAAAAGTTATGTGCCCCTGGAGGTTAGCGTCGCACTTATCCAAGGTGAAACCCTCACGGACGAGGCATATGACCAATGGGTAAGGCCTTTGGCTGCTCGCTATCAAGCTCTAGACCCAAAAGATAGGTATGAGCACCTGGGAAACATTGCCGTCCTGTTAGTTAATATTCGCGATCCAAGTTTAGCGCATCTGAGGAAGATCGAAGCCTTGCTGGCCGCGTAGATCAGCGTGGAAGCGCGGAGTCTAGTCTCCTGTTAGCTCAGGATAAGGACATACTTGTACCCACATCTTTATGGGTTCAACCTTACTTATGCTGCGAAGCAGCAGGTCTTATTTTAGCCCCTAGCCAACCCTCATTCTTCGGGTATATGGCTAGGGGCTTTTCTGCGTCTAATTCTTCACTAACGATAATAATTTAATTAAATAATATTAAACATCGTATAATAACACTGTTGATTATCAATAATTTATGGTGTTGCTATGCCTAACGTCAACGAATATCTGAATTTAAGTTCGACTCAAGAAGTAAGGTTTGAAAAAGACCATAATGAGATCGCACCCAAACGCTCCGGCGTGCTTAGCTTTATCGGACGTCTTTGGGACCAAATTACCGGTTCGACTAGTCTCGGTAAAATTTTCCACACGATGAGCGAAGATCTTAGCCGGGCTCCTGTCAGCGGCTTTCAAGATGTCGAAGCAGGAATGCAGCTAAAGGAGCGTGTAGAAGAGCAACAGGACAAATTTAGCAAGGCGAGTTGGGTTACCAGACATTTTGGCGGACATGGAGATGTTGTAAAGTCTGCGGAGGAAGTTCGCTTTCAGGCAGAGGCTAATTTATGTGAGTATTGGGGTCTGGGTCATGATATGTCTGTGGAACAAGCACACCTCGCTGGTGAGATCTACGAACTGCTTCATAGCCCTAATCAGGACTTTTACCAAGATTTAGAGCTAGACCGCAAAATAGGCGCCCTATTAGGCATGGGCATTGATGATTTGGCTGACTTTTATGAAACCAAATGTGGGGACTCTGCCAATCAGCACTATCACACCGCTAGAAGATATGTATTTTTGGGAAACGACGAAAAAGCCGCTGAACATTATAACCGCGCCGCGGACAGGGGGCACGAGTATTCCCAGGAAACGATGGAAGCTGTGTACCGACAAGGGGCAATGAAGCAAGCTCCGAATCCAGTTCGAGCCCATGAACTAGCCGGAAAGTTATCTGAGGGAGGTGCGCCTCGCTATCACATCGAACTCCTAAGAGATAAATTCTTTGGCCGAGGTACAGAACGTGATTTGGCTTTGGTAGCATTAGGAGCCAAGACCTTACTCGAGAACCCTAATATCAACGAAACAACTCAAGCAGAGCTGACGCATCTTAGGCGTGCTTCTCAGATACTAAATAGTCCAGAAACCACCACTGATGCCGATCTAGAAGAGTTAGAGTATTCACTGCGAAGGATGACTCCTAGTGAAGAGGCTTATGTGCAGCTCTTAGATGAGCTAGGCGATGATAACAATCGTATTGCCGCAGCGCTTTATCTGCGGGCACAACATAGCGAAAAAGGGCCAGCGGATCAGCGTGATCTTGAAGTAGAAGAACGCGCATACTATTTGGCTCATTCAAGTGGGTTGCCAGCAGCTGCTAGAAGGAACTCTGAAGCCTTTCGTAATGGTGATTACCGCTTCCCTAAAGACAACCACTGGCAGGCGTATATTACAGCCGAACGAGCCGCAAAGGCAGGGGATGTAAGGGCTCAACTGTTAGTTGCGCAAGATAATATTTATAAAACAGAAGATCAAATTCGCAGACCGCCGGACAGGGCTTTAGCCAATAAGATACTTTTTGGTCTTTTTGAATCTAATAGTACCCCATTAGATGTACGTCATCAAGCTGCTAAGGAGCTGTTGGTACTACACCAAGAGACTTTAAATAGGGTGCCAAACCACCAAGATAACCTTAATCTGCTACGAGATATGGAGCTGACGGATGAGCAGCTCGACGTGTATTCTTTAGGCGTTTTGTATGACTATCTTCCCGCTGAATCGATAGAGCATGATCCAACCAAAGCTTTAAACGCCTATAAAGCTAGCGGTGCTCCTCACGCCTTTATGCAGGCAGGAATAAGCTATCAGATTCACGGTAGTGAGGCTGCGGCACGGGAATGTCTTTCTATGGCCGCCAATATTGGTGAGGCAACCGCCAACGTATTCCTTGGTTATATCGATGAGCATAATGAGGATTTTGATCGAGCACGCATTTTGTACTCACGCGCCGTTGACCAAGGAGTGAAGGAAGCGTGGTTCCCTAGCATCCAAATGCTTAGCTTAGGAGTCGGGGGGGAGCAGGATGTACAGAGAGCCCGTGCAATGCTGATGGATCCTGCACGACCAAATGACCCAAAGATTGAATACCTTCGTGGACAGCTAGAACTGCAAAATCAAAAACCGAATTGGAGCGTAGCTGCAGAGTCATTCCTTAAAGCTGCAGATGCTGGTGTTGTCTCCGCGCAGGTGATGGCGCTATCTCTCCTAGCCAGTGGGCAGCTCAAACAAGAACAGGTACCCAATGCTGCGGAGTACCAGACCGCCTTATCCAGTCAGGCACCGCAGCTGGAGAATATGGTTAAACATCTCTCATTTAACGCGCCTGTCAAAGGTTTTACACAAGGAGAGATTCTTGATCAACTTGATCAAATCATGCAAGTATCGGCTTTTCGAGATGTTTACGGCAATGTTCTTATTTCAGATAGGACGAGAGGAGCATTGAAAGAAACCTCGGGACAGACTCTAGAGGGTATTTCAGCACGCGATCAAGAGTCCTTGGCTGCCTTCAGAGCTATTATTAATTCCCTACATGCCGGCACTGCAAAGGAACAAGGAACGCGGATGATCGCTTCTATCCTATTCAAAACAAGCAATCCATCCGATGACGAGCTTGAAATTTTAGATAACGTATTGTCGCAACTTGTTACGCAGGAACCAGAGGAATCAGTGGAGGAACCGATTGATTGGTCTTACTCTGCCGCTCCCGATGATATATTGCTGGAAGATGAAGAAGAGCCCGTAGAGATGCAAATGTTCTCTCGTCAAATCACCGCTCCCGAAGGCATTCAGGAATGGTTGGATGAAATGGGCCCAGCCCCAGAAAATATCAGAAAAATAGCCGACGGGTTTGGTGGGCACGCTTCTGAAGGTAGGAAGCTCCTTGCTAAACTCGATCCAGCCGAAGGCAAGAAATGGATTGAACCTTGGGCAACCTTCTATGTCGAAAACGAAGAGAATAGAGAGTACCTTTTGCCGATTGCCAAGTATCTTGGTGTAGAAAGGAAAGAGGAAAAGACAACAAAGAACCTGATGCACCGTCTAGCAAAAGCCTATTTAGCCACCATTCGCTAGAAACAGAAATTTAAACGCAAAGACGCAGAGGCGCGAAGAGGGGGATACCCTCCTTTGCGCCTCTGCGTCTTTGCGTTAAAAATCCTCTAGAATGTAAATAGTTAATTATGATACAATATTAGTTTAAATTAGTAACAAATCATAAGGAATAGTAAATGCCTGTAACTAACGATTATCTAAACAGTCAATTCGGTGATGCAAGATTCGAAAAGGATCATAATGAGATTTCACACGGTGACAACCGTGGGTTTATCGGACGCATATGGGATCGTCTTTGTGGTGTAACCAAGCTAAGCAATATATTTCATCAGATGAGCATAGATGTTGCTGCTGATAACGTAGCAGACTTTGCTGCTGCCGAAAATTGTATTAAGCTCAAAGAGAAAGTGGCGAATGAGACTTGTAAGATTTCGTGGGCAACTCGTTGGTTCGGGGGTCATGGTGATGTCGCCAAGTCTGCCGCTGAGGTGGCAAAAGCCGCTGAAACACAGCTTTACAACTATTGGACCAATGATGATATCGCTGTAAACGCCATAACCGATAATCAGCGCACAAGCGTAGTAGATATCTATTCGCTCCTCCAAAAGGATGATATTTCCGCAGAGGAATGCACAGAGCTAGACGCCGCTGTATTCGCGCTGTTGAATATTGATAATGCTGATGTGGCTAGATATGAGAAGCTCGCTGATTTCTTTAACACCAAATGCGGTGCAACTCCTCTTGCGCATTTTCACACTGGCCGTGCGCTGGAAGTCAGAGGTGCACAAGTCGATCGACCAGGTGCTGCACGTGATAAAGCGAAGGCTCTTTATGCCCGCGCCAGAGAAAGTTACGATCAAGCTGCCAATGATGGAAGTATTGTTGCTCTACAACGTATTGAGCGTTATAACCGTGAAGGCGGGGTTGGTCAAAAGCGTGATCTTGCTCAAGCTCACCAGTTAGCAATAGAGTTGGCAGATAGTTGCCCGAGTTACAAAAAGATAGTTGCTACCGATCTACTCATAGGTATTGGCACCAAGAGAAATTACGCAGAAGCCTTTCACTATGCCAAAGCTAATTCCCAGGAAGCATGGTCCCGCCCTATTCAGACTATTGCTAAGCACCTTCAGAACCTTGATCCAACCGATGATCAAATAATCGAGTTAGATGATGCCGTAGCTAGCCTATTAGACGCGCAATACATTAAACCTTTCTATGCCGAACTCACGTATGCTGGCTGTAACGTTGCTCAAGGGCATTGGGTAAGACTTGGAGACCTCACCAAAGATGATAATGTGACGTTTCATATTAAGAGCGCTCACAGAGCTGGTTTTAAGCCGGTAATGGCGTCTATGGAGGCGCGTCTACGCAGGGGTTCGGCGATGGTAGATAAAAACCCTGCTGAAGCTCATCGCTTAGCAGTGGAGTTAGCCGAAGAAAAGGGCATACCCCATTACATATTTACGGCTGCCCGTGACAAGCTAATTGGATTTGGTACACCAGTGAACTTTGCCGGTGCCATCCGCGACGCTGAAGTGCTAGCCTTAAACTCACCCCTAGGTGCTAAGGAGATTCGAGCGAAGTGCACAAACTTATACAAAGCTGGTGACATCTTACAACTTCGGCCTAATCAGATCACTAGTCAGCAACTAGAGCAGCTAGAGTATAATCTGAGGCTAATTGCAACCAATGATCAAGACTATGCGGACATGATCGATTTGATGTCTGAAAATGGCATTCCAGCGGCACAGTACCTAAAAGCTCAGGCATCGAACGATCCAGTAGAGCAGCAGGAACTTTATATTCATGCCGCTAATGCGGGCTTACCAGCTGCTCAATATCACTTTTCAATGATCTTGCGTGATCGTGGTCTGGAAGAAGATTTGGGCTACGCCCAAGGGCTAGCGCGGGACGCGGCGCTCCATGGCGATATGAATGCCAAAGTGTTAGTAGCTAAAGATCTTGCTGCCTCAGGTGATATACTGCATGCTACTGAACATTTTGTTTGGTTGTTCGAATCGCAAGATGCTTCCCCGAAGATACGTGAAGTCGTTGCAATCGAGCTAACAAAAATTTGTAAGCATCATATGCGTGAGGGAGATTACCTTGGCGTAGTGGCCATGATGGAAAACGAAGGTTGTTCCGAGCTAGATATCGGTCTCTTTACTGTTGGATACATGTATAAACACGGTGTCTTTTTCGAAGAAAATTTGACTAAAGCTACGAGCTGGTTCAAGCATATCAAGCTTTCCTCTCTGATGTTAGAAGCTGGTTCTCATGCAATGACGGCAGGAGATGCAAGATTAGCAAGTATGTGGTTTAGCAAAATGGTAGAACTGGATGACTCTCGCGGATATTACTGCCAAGGTGGACTATTAGAGCATACAGGCGATTTAGATCAAGCTTTGCCAAACTACATAAAGGCTGCTGAGGATGGCGTTGACGAAGCATGGTATCCAGCAATACACATGTTGTCAGAAGGCATTGGTGGTCCTAAAGATCTGCAGAAAGCTATAGCCATGATTAAGGATCCTGCTAGACCGCAAGATGATGCACGCATCAACTACTTGCAAGCTCAGTTGGAGCTCAAGAAGTGGTTGCCAAACTGGACATTAGTGACACAGCTATTAACATCGGCCGCTGATCAGGGGCACTTCGGAGCCAACAGCTTACTGGTATCACTAGTCGACAAAAGAAAGGTGAAGCCTTCACAGGTGCCTAATTTTGATGCCTATGAGGAATCGGTTAACTTCCAGGCGGGCAGACTAGAAGAAATACTAGCAAGCACGGTCAAAAAGGCGTCAGATGGAACGTTCTCATCTCGTGAGCTACTCGAGTGTTTGGAGTACATTCGCCAGGTGGCAGCGGTTAGAGAAAGCCAAGACGAACCTTTAGTGTCGGATGCAGTCAGGCAGTTGGCCTATGTAGCCGGTGAGGATGATTATCAGGTGGAGGCTGACATCGCTGCGTTGGAAGCAGAGGATTTAGCGGTATTAAGGAATTTAGGTGTTCTGACTAGTTCACCAACATTTCTAGCTGTTGCAGAACAGGCTGATGCATTGCTCCATTCGATCGTGTATCAAGATTCAGCGTTTACTGAGGACCACACAATAGCATTAAACCTTGCGATGAATCGTGTTACTCCGTTGGGGCAGTTTAGAGTTTGGTTAAAGCAAGCTATCCAAACACCACCTTCAGCGGCTTTACAGCAGTGTGTGGCAGGCTTCGGCTGGGCCATTCAACGTGGTAACGACCTGCTGAAAGCTTTGAACGGTGCAGATCGCGCGGTTGTAGAAACATTGGTAAGATTCTTGGCATCAAATGATGCACAGGGAACAATGGCAATTCTAACGAAGTGGTTAGGAGTTGAGGAAAAAGCCATTAATAATATGACGGAAAGTTATCGTAGTTATTTGGCAGCAGCAAGATAAGAAACGCTAGAAAAAGGACCTAAACGACGTAACCGACCTAAATAGGTATGAAGGTTAATTACGTCTTTAGGTCCTTTGTTCCGAACTAAGCTGGCGCTTCGGTTCAGCGCTACCGGGCTGAGAACGGTTTACAGTGACGTTCAGGTTGATTACGCTTTTAGGTCCTTTTCGTCGTTTAGGTCCTTTTTCCTGTCCCTAAGGTCTCTTTCGTCCCTATTGTCCCTTAGACATACTTTCAATGACTGTGGCGACCATTGCAGCGGCTAGTGCCGCTGTGCGGTTATCGGGGTCGTAACCGGGCGATAGCTCGGCGACGTTAAAGGTCAGCATCTTTTTACTGCTGGCAATATGTTGTAGCAGTGGTTGAACCTCCCATGGCGTCAACCCTAGCGGTTGCGGAGCGCTAACTCCTGGAGCAAAAGCCGCCGCAAAGACATCCATGCACAATGTGACGTACATGCAGTCGCAGCGCTGCAGCTGTTGATCGATAGCTTCAATTGCTTTGCTGATACCCTCAAGATGGATCACATCCGCGCCGACACTTTTGACGCCAAGCTTTTGAACTGTTTCGGACAAAGCCTGCGTGTTGCCAAGGTGCTGCACACCAATACACAGATAATCGAAAGGCATTTTGGCCTTCTCTCGTTCCAAAGCAATTTGTGTGAATGACGTGCCCGAATTGCCAAGGCTGCCGTCCATAAGCGGTCGTAGGTCATAGTGAGCATCGAAATTTAAGGCACCTAAGTTGTGTGAGCAGCGCGTTTGGATTAGGCCTTGGTAGTGACCCCAAACGACCTCGTGGCCGCCTCCTAACACGATAGGTCTCACACCTTGCCGAACCAAATCGCTGACAATATCCGCCAGCGCTTGCTGGGCACCTTCTAGATTGCCATCCTCGCAGGCGATATCTCCGAGGTCATAGAAAGCAGGGTTTCCAGCCACCAAAAAAGGCAGCTTGCCAAGCGCTTGACGTAACGAAGCTGGGCCGGCGCCGGCGCCTACACGCCCTTGATTGCGTCGGATACCTTCATCACAGGCAAAACCTAGCAGAACGATGTCATGCGGATTAAGCACCGGAACGTTTGCACGCAGATCGATAACTTTGACAACCTCATGGTAGCGCGTGGCATCAGGGCCATCCCTGCGCCCTTGCCAGGTAATGGGTACCGTAGGGCGATAGCGAGAGAACCAAGTGGGCATCTCAAGTGACATCAGGCACTACTCCGTTAGCGATGGTGATCGAAGGCTTCAAGCTACCCTGGTAATATAAGATTTCTCGATAGTCTGCACCTGGAAAGATGGCGATATCTGCCCGCATGCCCTTTGCAAGGATTCCACGGTCATGCAAGCGTAAGGCTTTAGCGGCTCTAAAGGTAATGCCAGCTAAGGTTTCTGCCATGGTCAGCTTTTGGGCGGCACCTAACACAGCTGCTTGGGTTAATAGGTCTCCCATTGGCGCAGAGCCAGGATTCCAGTCGGAAGCAATTGCTAGCGGAAGCCCAGCATCTAGAATTTTTCTGGCCGGTGGGAAGGGCATACCCAGACCCAAAGTGGCTCCCGGAAGAATCACAGGAATCACCCCAGCCAGCTTTAGAGCTGCAAAATCTTCATCGTTAGATTGTTCGAGGTGATCAGCGCTGGTTGCTCCTACTTTTGCGGCTAGCAGGGCACCGCCGCGCGAAAACTGATCGGCATGGATGCAGATCTCAAAACCTAGTTCTTTTGCTGCCAATAGGTACTTTTCGGCCTCTACGACGCCAAAGGCACCTTTTTCAACAAAGATATCTACGCGCGAGCAGAGTTGTCTGGCTTGAGGCAGCAGTTTATCTACCAGGTATACCAGATAGGCATTGTGGGAATCAAATTCCGGCGGCAGAGTATGTGCTGCCAGGCAAGTAGGAACCACTGTAATTTGTAGTAGTTTTCCGGCAGCTACAATGGCTTGCAATAGCTTTAATTCTTGCTCTACCGATAGTCCATAACCGCTCTTGACCTCACAGGTTGTGATTCCGTTGCTAAATGCACGCTTCAGTCTTTCTAACGTTAGCTGCGTCAGTTCCTGCTCAGTGGCCTCGCGCGTTTTGCGGACAGAATCTAAAATGCCACCGCCCTTAGCGGCGATCTCTTGATAGGTAGCGCCTGAAAGCCTTGCAGCGTAATCTTTAGCGCGTATGCCAGCGAAACACAAGTGTGTGTGTGCATCGATTAGGCCCGGCATCGCTACAGCATTTTGTGGCGCTCCCTCCATTGGGCCTATGTAAGAAATGATGCCATTGGTGATCTCGATACCAGCATTTTCGTAGACCTTTAGGGCGTTATCAGAGATCGGACCGCTTTCTGGAAGCCCTTCGAGGGTAAGGACCTGTGCGAATGGCCCTAATTTCATGAAAAGCTCTTAAGTTTTTTTTCGGCCGCTACCTTTTTGGCCTCTTCATAGCCTGCATCGGCATGGCGAATAACTCCCAAAGCAGGATCGTTATGCAATACACGTTGTAGGCACCTTGCTGCGCGTTGTGTTCCATCCGCCACGATGACCATGCCAGCATGCTGCGAGAAGCCAATGCCGACTCCTCCGCCATGATGGAAGGAGACCCATGTAGCGCCTCCGGCACAGTTGGCCAGCAAGTTTAGAATAGGCCAGTCGGAGACAGCATCGCTGCCATCCTTCATGCCCTCTGTTTCGCGGTATGGCGAGGCTACAGAACCACAGTCTAGGTGGTCACGTCCGATGACAATAGGAGCACTTAGCGCCCCAGACCTCACCATATCATTAAAGAGCAATCCCGCTTTAACACGGTCACCCAAGCCCAGCCAACAAATACGGGCGGGGAGACCTTGGAAGGCAACCTTTTCTCCAGCGACCTTGAGCCATCTTTCTAAATGCTTATTCTCTGGGAATAGCTTCAGCAATGCCGCGTCAGTTTTGAGAATATCATTGGGATCACCTGATAAGGCTACCCAGCGAAATGGCCCCTGACCTTGGCAGAATAGAGGTCGGATGTACTCGGGAACAAAACCCGGAATATCAAAAGCGTTTTTAGCTCCGCCTTCGGTAGCAAACTGCCGTAGATTGTTGCCATACTCAAAAGTGATGGCTCCGCGTTTTTTAAGCTCTAACATTGCTTCGATGTGCTTTGCCATGCTTGCACGCGATCGTTTTTGATAATCTGCTGCATCGTGGGTTCTTAGAGCTTTAGCTTCTTCCAGCGACATATCGCTGGGAACATAGCCGTTGAGGGGGTCGTGAGCGGATGTTTGGTCGGTTAAAACATCGACAGTGATGCCATCCGCAATTAAGTGTTGCAGCGTGTTTCCAATATCGCCTACAAGACCTACTGATAGCGGTTTGTGCGCCTTTTTAGCTTCTGTTATCCAAGATAGTGCTTCGCCATAATCGTGTGTGATGCGGTCGAGGTAGCGCGTCTTCATGCGTTTTTCGATGCGCGCCGGGTCAACATCGACTCCTAAGAACACGCCATCGTTCATAGTTGCTGCTAAAGGCTGTGCGCCGCCCATACCACCAAGTCCACCCGAGACAACCAGTTTACCTTTGAGGCTACCGCCAAAATGGCGTTCCGCTAAGGCTGCAAAGGTCTCATAGGTGCCTTGCAGGATGCCTTGCGTGCCAATATAGATCCAGCTGCCAGCAGTCATTTGGCCGAACATCATCAGGCCGCGCTCTTTCAGCTGGTTGAAGTGTTCCCAGTTTGCCCAATGCGGCACTAGGTTACTATTGGCTATTAGCACTCGCGGAGCCTCGGCATAGGTCGGTAAGATAGCCACAGGCTTTCCAGACTGAACCACTAAGCTTTCGTCTTCACCTAAAGTTAGTAGTGCCTCTAGAATCTTCTTAAGGCTATCCACATTGCGCGCTGCCTGGCCGGTGCCACCATAGACGATAAGGTTTTCGGGGTCTTCCGCCACTTCAGCATCAAGATTGTTTAAGAGCATACGCAAAGGTGCTTCTGTCTGCCAAGACAGAGCATTTAGTTTGGCGCCTCGCGGAGCGTGATAGCTCGGATGCGTTGCATAGGTTTTCAGAAACTCATTGGCTTGCATAAACAATCCGATTTTTTGTTGCTAGGAGACCATACTCCTCATTAACAAACCTCGCGTTCTTTGTCTAAGGATCAGCAAAAAATTGACGGTATTTTGATTTGTGTTTTTTTTCTTATTCTTCTGTTATAATCGTCGGTGGTTCTTAACAATGGAGATGAAAATGTCAGATCTAGCTGTATATAGCCCTGTATTAGTTGGTAATATATTTAATACAAACAATAAAGTTGATTGGTTGTTGTCCATTTCACGAGGAATGGATCAGTTGAAATACGCCGGAACATACCTGCATCCAGTCTGCGCTGATTACTTTGATATGATCCGTTCGAATAGTGCTTCTATTTTGCAGCAACCGGCAAAAACATGGAATGAAGTGCTGACCTTGGATTTGAATGCCATGTCTCCAACGGGAAAAACTTTTGCAGAGATCGGTTTATTTTCTCAAGTCAGTTCGGTAGCGGAACAGTGTTTAAAACATCTCGGTCGCATGGATGCTTATAAAAGACTGTATGAATTTTGCACCGAAACGACAAATAACACTTTTACTTGCTTTAACCCTCTAGTTAAGTTCAATACTACACAAGATTACTTGTAAGAGTTGACCAAGGACGCGAGATCTTTAATTGATAGTTCTTAACGTCGACAATGTCACTGCCCAGGTCGAAGCGAAGCGCAATTGGTAGATCTTGTTCTCAGCGCGGAAGCGCTGAGCCTTTTAATAGCCCCGTGTAAGGCGCCCCATAGGGGCAACGCAACTCGGGGAACTGGCGAGTAAATGAATTCGCTCTGCGGTAGTCAGAGCGCCAGACATATCCAGAAAGGAATGTTGAGTTCGACATTTGTTTGAACCAAGCTGACGCTCCAGCTTCCGCGGAGCTATATTTCTTATGGCTGCTCCCCAGGGTTGCGTCGTCCTTCAGACGCCTTACCCTGGGCTAATAGGAGGCTCAGCGCTCCCGCGCTGAGAACAAAAATTTCTTAAAATGCAAAATAATTAACCGAGCCCTGAAGGGGCGGCAGACAAGTTACATAATGGTTCTAATGGCTCTCACGGCGCCTTCGACATCTAGAGCGACGATGCGGTCTTTCTTTAATGTCGGTACTTCGGTGCGAATAGCATTATAAAGAACCTGGGAACCTTTCCCCAGTGGGCCAACCTTACGCAAGTCTACGGCTTGAGCCGCTGCCATCGCTTCTACTGCTAACACGACCTCGACATGGCTGACCAAGGCTCGTAACTTTCTGGCAGAGGTCATACCCATCGAAACATGGTCTTCGACGCCAACATTGCCTGGAATAGAATCTGTACAGGCTGGGTTAGCCAGCAATTTCCCCTCGTTTACCAAGCTAGCTGACAAGTATTGCGCTGCCATGTAGCCGCTTTCAAGGCCTGGATGCATGGTCAGAAATGCTGCTAGGCCACTGCGATGGGGATTTAATAGCTGTTCAAGCCTGCGTTCCGAGATATTAGCAATTTCTGAAAATGCCAATGAGGCGATGTCAAAGGCCAAAGCCAGTGACTGTCCGTGAAAATTGCCACCAGCGACAGCATGACCATCAGGGAAAACTAAGGGATTATCGGTAGCAGCGTTAAGCTCTCTAGCCACTGTTTGTGCGGCAAAGAGCACCGTTTCACGACTCGGTCCATGAACCTGCGGGGCGCAGCGTAACGAATAGGCGTCCTGTACATGCTTGTGGGGTGTTTTAGCAGCATGCAGGTAGGATCCTTGCAGATGTTCACGAATAACTCTAGCGGACTCAATCTGCCCTGGCTGCCCGCGTGCGAGGTGCAATTCAGCTTTTAGTGCATTAGTTTTGGCTGACATAGCATCATAAGTTAATGCCACCACGAGATCAGCTAGTTGCACCAGCCGGATTCCCGCAATTAACGCCAATCCGCCGACAGAGCACATGATCTGTGTTCCGTTGATAAGGCCCAGGCCTTCCTTCTCAGCCAAGACGACAGCTTTCAAACCCGCCTTATCTAACGCCACGCTGGCGGACATCTCCTTCCCATGATACATCACGCGCCCTTTGCCAATAAGCGCTAAAGCCAGATGAGCTAAAGGAGCCAAATCGCCACTGGCACCGACAGAGCCAAACTCCGGAATGAGGGGATAGATTTCATGGTTGATGAGGTCGGCAAGCGCTTCGCAAAGCTGATAGCGCACGCCAGTGAGGCCTTTTAGCAACACGTTAAGCCGTAGAGTCATAGCTAGGCGAGTCTCTGGGATACTTAACGATTTGCCATGTCCGGAGGCGTGGCTAAGAACAATATGCTCCTGCAAATGCAGCAGCTCGGCCGTTGGTATGCCCTCGTTAGCATAGTAGCCAAAGCCGGTATTGACGCCATAGACTGGTTTGCCATCTTTCACAATCGCTTCGACGACCGCTCTGCCGCTATTAACAGCCTTGCGGGACGATGGAGCTATAGCAATGCGAGTGCCCAACGCAACACTCTGCGCTTGCTCTAACGTTAAGCTCGATCCGTCTAGAACGATGATAGAAAGCATTTAGTCTCATTTTCGCGCCACAAGGGTGAGAAATAAGGGGAATTCCTTGCGACTGCGGTTTTCCATTTTGGCCGTACGACCGGTACTTTCCTTAGTAGAGCACCATTCCTCCATTGTTTCAATGCAAAAACCAGCCTGCTGAAGCCATTGTGCATATGAGGAGAGGGGATGGTGGAAGGAAATGGTTACCGCAGAGTCGTCACCTTTAGATGGATGCATCTGAATAGGTATCTTCATCGCCGACATGTAGCCTTCCATGCGGCGGTACTGTAGTTTTTTCTGCTCGTCGACACCCCAAGAGGATTGGCGTGGAATGCGGAAGCTTGGGTGGTTCATGACAATGAATAGCTTGCCATCATCTTTTAAGAACCGTGCAGCATTCTGAAAGGCAGCCAAGGCATTCTCGACGTTTTGTATGGCTAACACAATCGTGCAGCAATCAAACCGCTCAGACCCAGCATCTAGCTTAGGATCGGTGATGTCACCTACAAAGTAGCGATGTGTGCGCTGCTTATCGTTGTTTTTGGCATAGGTTACCAGCGAAGGTGAGAGGTCCACACCGACATAGCGTACCTGTGGGGGGAGGTTGCGTGCTAGCACTCCTTGGCCGCAGGCTAGATCCACCAGAGAATCACACTTGGGCTTAAAGGCTTTGATAAGTTTTAGAAGGCCGGGGAGGACAACCTCTTTATGATAAGTGTGTCCCTCTTTGCCTACGGCAGCCTTGTACCAATCTTCGACCGGCTCCCAAGATGTTGATGTCTTACGTGTCATGTGTGAAACCATAAATTGTTAGTTACAAAGGCAGTATAAACTGAAGGAATATTCAACGCAAAGACGCAGAGGCGCTAAGGGGAACAAAGTTCTCTTTCGTTCCCCTTAGCGCCTCTGCGTCTTTGCGTTGAATATTCTTTAATTCTCATTGCCGTAGAAGGCAGTTAGCTCAGCTGATTCCAGAATATGGCCCTTCATTTGCTCGTCAAGCTTTTGGCGTGTGATGCCGTCGGGCAGGCTGAGCTCTTGGTCTAAAGCATAGAGGTGAAAAATATAGCGATGTGCCTTTCCTGGCGGTGGACAAGGACCACGGTAGCCTAAGGCGCCAAAGTCGTTACGTCCACGAAAGCCGAGCCCTGAACGCTCTGCAATATGCGTCAGGTCGGGGTCAACATTCCAGATGATCCAGTGCACGAAGGTGCCAGATGGGGCATCTTGGTCATCCACTATAAGCGCTAATGACTTGGTATCCACAGGAATACCCTCAAAGGTGAGAGGGGGCGAAACATTGGCGCCCTTGCAAGTGAACTTTTGTGGTAGTGGTTGTTGGTCCTTAAAGGCAGGACTAGAAAGCTTCATTTCCGCTTGTAACGGATGTGCAAATGACAAAACAGCTACGATAGCAATAATAATACGTAACATAGAGGCATCTCCGCTTGAATTTATCCACCGGCGCCTCTGTCATCTCGGTCATCCATCGCGTCCACCTTCAGAACCCTTAGGGCTACTTCGGTGGGTTTAATAAGCACCTCTTTGATGTCCTGTAGGACTCCCCAAAAAGCAGCTTGATGACTCGCTAACATCTCAACCTTTGCTTTGGTTGTGGTGTCCGCGAGCATAACCTCGATCTGTTTCAATATGCGCGCCGTCCAATCCTCGGGGATATGATACTCTTTATTTTGTGTCAACGCCTGGTAAAGTCTGTGCTTCAGGGCGTGCTCTCGGCGCTGGAGGTTGGAAATAATATCTCCAACGAACTGCTCCGTTATCTTTTCGTCGGGTGTATCGATTTTTTTTTGAAACAGCTTCAATTCATGATTTGTCATCTCTAGAATTTCCGATATTTCTTTATCCAATCCCACTAGCATGTGACTACCTCGTGGTAATAACTTAACTATTCTTAACTCATTGTATATCAAATAGTTATTTTATTTATAGAGGCGAGCTGAAATGTCGGAAGTATAGGAGTGTAGAGATTGTTTTGGCATCGCGGATGGTATGATTTTTCATCATTTGCTCAATTTCATCCCACGATAGTGCTTCGACGGCTATTTCCTCTGTTTCATCGAGGTTTTGGCCAACGAAATCGAGATCTTTTGCGACAAAAGAATAAAGGACTTCTGTGCAGAAGCCTGGGGAAGAATAAAATTGTAGTAGAGGCGTGACATTATCAGCCTTGTAGCCTGTTTCCTCGATAAGTTCTCGTTTTGCTGTCTCGATTGGCGGTTCATTTGGTTCGAGCGTACCAGCCGGGAGTTCCCACAACGTTTCACCGATTGCCCAGCGGTGGTTGCGAATCATTAGGATATTACCATCCTGCATGATCGGCAAAATCACTACAGCGCCAGGGTGCACGATTGCTTCGCGCCGGACCGTTTGTCCGGACGTTGTCTTGATTTCCAAACTGCATACATCAAAACGTGCGCCTTTATAGACGCAGTGTGCAGCCTGCCAGGTATCTGGTACGGGGTAGCTGGAATCGGATTGTTGTTTGTTATTCATAGTGCTACGAATGTAGGCTTTCGGTACTATTTTCTTCAACATAAGGAGAAGCTATGCCACAGAAAACGTTGCTTGGATTTGCCGCTTTGTTAGGATTTTTGGCAGTTGCTGCTGGTGCCTTTGGATCACATGCGTTAAAAGGTCGCCTAACACCAGAGATGACAAATTTATATGAAGTAGCAGTGCGTTATCAGTTGATACATGCCCTTGCGGCTGTTGTAGCGGCTGTTGCTTTTGCGTCGTTTCATAACGGTTTTATGGTCGGAGCTGGCTGGTTATTTATCATTGGTTCTGTATTTTTCTCTGGCAGTCTGTTCCTGTACATTTTTACCGATCTAAAGCAGTGGGCGATGTTAACTCCTGTTGGTGGCGTACTGCTGTTAGGCGGATGGCTAGCACTAGTAATCGGCGCCTGGAGGAGTTAAGGAAGTGTCCAAAAAAATCACATTACGTCCCGGCAAAGACAAAGCTGTACGTCAGGGGCATCCCTGGATATTTTCTGGTGCTATCGCATCGGGTCTAGAAGTTTCAAACGGCGACCTCGCACAAGTGTTTAGTGCAAGCGGAGACCTTTTGGGTTCTGGCTATTTCAATACCAAAGGATCGATTGCTGGGCGCATGCTAACTTTTGATGCGCGCGACCCGATTGAAGCGTTGATCGAGAACATTCGCAACGCTATTTGGCTGCGCAGTGCGTTGATTCAGTCCGATACTACAGGGTATCGTTTAATCAACGGTGAAGGCGACTTTATCCCTGGTCTAATTGTGGATAAGTACGATCAAACGTTGGTATTGCAAGTATCCACCAAAGGAATGGCGAACCTTCGTGACGTGGTTGTGAAAACGTTGCAGGAAGAGCTGCATCCAAAAAGCATCTATGAAAAGTCTGTCATGCCATCGCGAGCTGACGAAGGGCTAAGCCCTAGCGAGCAATGGCTGTTTGGGGAACCGACTCCACGCGTACCTTTTATCGAGAATGGTCTGCACTTTATAGCCAATGTCGTGGAAGGACAGAAGACTGGTTTTTTCCTCGATCAACGTGATATGCGCGGTCTGGTTCGCGAGCGTGCTAAGGATCGACGTGTGTTGAACTGCTTCTGTTACAGTGGCGCTTTTTCCGTTGCTGCGATGGCGGGTGGCGCTAAATCCGTAACGTCAGTAGATATTTCGCAAAACGCTGTTGATTTAGCTCGCGAACATGTCGCGCTAAATAATCTTGATGCTGATCAGCATGAATTTATCGTGGCTGATGTGTTTGATTATCTTCGCAAAAGCGATATGAATTACGATCTCGTTATTTTGGATCCGCCGGCATTTTCTAAGAAACGTCATGATGTTGTGCAGGCGTGCCGAGGTTATAAAGACATTAATCGCGTGGCGATGAAAGGGATGCCTAGACGTTCTCTATTGCTAACGTCATCGTGCTCGCATTTTGTCGACGATTTATTATTCCAAAAAGTGGTCTTCCAGGCCGCTGTGGAGGCTGGACGCAATGTGCGTATTCTCGACCGGCATCACTACACCGTCGATCATCCCGAGAATGTGTGTCATCCCGAAGGTCACTACCTCAAAAGTCTTTTGCTGTATGTCGATTAGGTAGGGATTAGGATTTAAACGCAAAGACGCAGAGGCGCAAAGGAGTTATCACTTCTCTGCGCCTCTGCGTCTTTGCGTTTAAACCTGGTAATCCAAGCGGACGGAAGAGCCCAACATTTGCGTATCAATTAACCGCATTTGTGGTGCACTAGCGATATTGGGGAAGCACAAATCGAACAGTGGCTTGCCGGTATTTCCCAACAGCCTTGGGCCAATATATAATGAAAGTTGATTGATTAGATTTTCTCTCCAGAAACTCGTCAGAAGTTTTGGTCCACCTTCCACAAGTACTTGAACGACGCCTTTTTGCCCCAGCTGTTGAAGCAAGCTGAGCAGGTCGATGCCGTTTTCACCACCGCAATCATTCTGTGTAACAATCCATGTTGGAGCTGTCTCATCAAAAAGAGAGCCTTTGCGCTCCAAACGACTTTTTGTGTCTAAAACAACTCGTAAAGGCTGTTTAATGCCTATAGCATCAAAATGACGTACCGTTAGCGATGGACTATCTTTAATGGCTGTGCCCGATCCAATTACTATGGCCTGAGACTGTGCTCTGAGACGGTGAGCATCCGCGCGCGCCGCTTCGCATGTGATCCACTGTGATGATCCATCTTGCGCTGCCATACGTCCGTCGGCGGTAATCGCTGCCTTAACGACGCAATAAGGAAGTCCAGTGGATCGATGATGAAGATAAGGAGTCAAACTTTTGGTCACTTGATCGCTTAATAATCCAGCTTCAACATCAATTCCAGCACAGCGTAATTCCGCTAGTCCTTTTCCTTTCACTTTTGTGTCAGGATCTTCTATCGAAGCAAAAACTTTGGAGACGCCAGCGCGAATAAGTGCATGTGTGCAAGGAGGGGTGCGGCCAAAATGTGAACAAGGTTCAAGTGTGACATAGGCTGTCGCTCCACGCGCTAACTCGCCAGCTTTCTTTAGCGCTTGTATTTCCGCGTGATCACTTCCTGGAGGCTGCGTGAAGCCTTCTCCAACAACTTGATTATCTCTAACCAACACGCATCCCACCCAAGGATTTGGCGGTGCGTGATAGCGCGCTTGTGCTGAAAGTTCGATTGCTCGCTGCATAAATTGCGCGTGCATGATTACCTACTCACGTTGTGATTTAAGCTACATGTTACACACATGGCGAATTCTTCGGCAGAATACTTCGTGCATTTTCGCATAAATCGCCCCTAAAAGTGGTCTTGGAAGCTTATTCAGATCAATTTGCAATGACTCTTAATGTGATAGTTTCGATGTAGAAGATTTTGGTTTAATTTTCTTCATTTCTATATGCCACCAGTAAGGTTCTGACATCTTTTCATCACTGAATAGATCCAATGCTGGTCATTTTGTTAAATAATTGGGAAGTTTCACCAGTTATGTTCTTTATTGTTCATCAGTCCTAGCAACAGGTTACTAGTTTGTAAAATTTGTTTACATAATTAACTAGTTATTTTAAAATTTTAATTTGTTATAGCCGATTTTTTTCTTGTCCTCCTGAATATTTTAATATATCATCACCATCGTTACAAAAATTTGGACTGAACTCGACTAAAGGAATTTCTATGTCTGACAATTGCTGCCCAAAGTGTGGCTCAAAGGCATTCAAACGTAACGGTTTCACGCGACACGGCAAGCAAAACCATCGCTGCCTGGAGTGTGGGCGCCAGTTTTCATTGGAGCCAGCTTTAGAAGATCCGGCGTTAATGATGCAATCTTTTCAATCACAGGTTGTGGCTCCTTGTTTCCATGAGACTAGGGTCGACTACCAGAAGCAAGACTAGAGAAATTTGAACACGAAAGACGCGTGATCCACTAGAGAAATAGTGTATTTTTCGCGTCTTTCGCGTATAAACGCATTGGAGAAAATTTATGTTATCTCAGGCAGCCATATTATTAGCCGCGAGCATGTGCTTATTATCCATGACCGGTTTTGCAGACAAAGGGAGTAATGCTGTGAAGAATCCAGAAGTTTTATTGAAGACGAATAAGGGTGATATCAAGATCCGTTTGGATGCCGAGAAGGCGCCAAAGAGCGTGGAGAACTTCCTTCAGTATGTAAACGAAGGGTTTTACAACGGCACGATATTTCATCGTGTGATTCCTGGCTTTATGGTTCAAGGCGGCGGATTTGATAAAGAGATGAATCAGAAGAAGACTCATGCTCCTATCACTAATGAAGCGGCTAACGGCCTGCAAAATAAAGTTGGTACATTGGCGATGGCGCGCACCAACGATATTAATAGTGCAACAGCACAGTTCTTCATTAATGTGGTGGACAACTCTTTCCTGGACCATAAAGGACCAAGTTCCTATGGTTATGCTGTGTTTGGACAAGTAATCGATGGTTTGGACATTGTTAAAGGCATCGAAAAGGTCAAGACAGGTAGCAAAGGTGGTTACCAGGACGTTCCGGTAGAGCCCGTGCTCATCGAGAAAGCCGAAGTCATCAAAGGCTAACAACATAGCTCCTTGTGCTTCGCATGGACAAGGGACCTTAGGGACCAAAGAGACCTTAGCGACATTATGGACGATTAAAGTCCCTAAGGTCCCTATAGTCTCTTTGGTCTCTTGTCCATTAAGGGTAAAACAAATTTAATAGAGTCTGTTTCATGATCAACGTATCCGATCTTAGTAAGGCATATGGCGGGCGATACCTATTTCGCCGTGTGACATTTCAACTACAGCCAGGCAAGCGCTACGGCTTAGTCGGTGCTAATGGCACCGGCAAGAGTACCTTGTTGCGCATGATGTCGGGCGATGAGTCGACCGACAGCGGCGTCGTGGCTATTGGCAAAGATGTAAGAGTTGGAACTCTTAAGCAAGATCACTATCTCTATGAAAATGAAACGTTGATCAATACAGTTTTGCAAGGTAACAAAATCTTGTGGAAGGCTCTGAAGCGTAAAGATGAGCTATTAAATGGCGAAGAATTCACCGAAGACGATTGCAACGAACTAGAAGAGCTGGAAAAAGTTCTCGAGACACATCAAGGCTATGCTGCGGAAAGCTTGGCTGCACGCTTGTTAGTTGGATTGGGCCTCAAGCCTGAGACACACAACCGTCCAATGAGCGCCCTCTCTGGCGGATATAAGCTGCGCGTTTTGTTAGCCCAGACTTTGTTTGCTGTACCAGAAGTACTACTTCTCGACGAACCCAACAACCACTTGGACATCGTATCCATCAAATGGCTCGAGCAACATTTGCAGCAATATCGCGGCGCGGTGATGGTCAGCTCGCACGATCGGGACTTCTTGAACACTGTTTGCACAGATATTGCCGACCTCGATTACGGCACTGTACGTCTCTATCCTGGCAATTATGATCAGTTTGTTGGTGCCAAAGCGCTGGCTCGTGAGCTACAAGAGGCGCAATTGAGCAAGCAGGAAAAGCGCAAGGAGGACATGCAAGGTTTTGTTGACCGCTTCCGCTCTAAAGCATCCAAAGCGCGCCAGGCTCAATCACGAGTTAAGATGATTGAGAAGCTAGAAGTAGAGATGGATCAGCTAGATTTACAGCCTAGCTCCAGATCTTATCCTCGCTTGCGCTTTAGCATGGACCGTCCTTCTGGTGTGATGGCGCTAAAAGCGCAGCATATTGGCAAGGCGTATGGCACTCGTGTTGTGTTAGACGGCGTTTCGTTCGAGGTAGAGCGTGCTGAACGCATCGGCATCATCGGTCCTAATGGCATCGGTAAATCAACACTTCTAAAGATTATTACAGATACTCTACCGGCGGATGAAGGCTCCCACCAATGGGGACATGCCGCTTCGATATCCTATTTTTCGCAGGATCACGATAGCCAATTAGAGGGTGGTCGTACACTACTCGACTGGCTGACAGCATCTGAGCCGACAGTTTCCGAGCAATCTTGCAGGGATGCTCTTGGACGTTCATTGTTTAGTGGTGACGACGTCCTAAAACAAATTTCTATGTTAAGTGGCGGAGAAAAGGCGCGTTTGATTTTAGCGCGTATCATGCTGCAGCAACGCAACGTACTGGTATTTGACGAACCCACCAACCACCTTGATATGGAAGCCATCGACAAGCTGGTCGAGGCGTTGGCAGAATACCCTGGAACACTCATTTTCGTTAGCCACAACGTCTATTTTGTCACTAAGTTGGCCAACAGGATCTTCGAGATACAACCTCATGGTATACGCGATTTTCGCGGAACATACCCGGAATATCTGGCAACCTTTGACACAGATTTTCTGTCGAAAGAAGTGACTTCGCGTAGCTTACAGGCGCCTCAGGCCGCCAAGGCAGAAGCCCCGCAAATAGTAGATATTGATGAGCGGCGCAAGCAGCGCAACCGCCGTAACCAACTCAAGAAAGAGGTGGACACTCTGGAGGCCTTGTCGGCAAAGCTAGAGGGACAAATAGCTGAACTTGAAGCAATCATGGCTCAGGAAAGCTTTTACGCCAAAGAGACCACAGAGGTCAACAGCATCGTACAGCACAAGACTAAGCTAGAAGCTCAGCTGCATGAGTGCGTCATTAAGTGGGAACAAGCTGCCCGCGAACAAGATTCGTAGAGTTAGTGGAAAAAGGACCTAAAGGACGAAAAGGACCAAAAAGCATAATTAACTTTTTTAGGTCCTTTATGTCCTTTAGGTCCTTTGTCCATCAAATCCCTATTGGGATTTGAGTTTGGCTGAAACAGAGTCTCCTGTTTGCACTTCTTTCAATGAGAAGGGATAGGTTCCACCCTTCTTAAATATCTCCACAGACATTCCAGCGTGCCAATATTTCACATACTTTTTGCGGTCTGATAGGCGGATTTCAAAAACAGATCCGTTATCCAGAACAATAGTCTCGCCTTCATCGAGGATATTGCGAACAACAAAGGTGTTACCGGCACGATAGAGATCTGTGCGGAAGGGGTCACTTCTATACGGGTCAGTGTGTGTTGGATCGCCGGGCTGAGCCACTTCAATTTGCTGGTGACGTGTGAGATTGTTGAGGACAAAGCGTCCGTAAACCGTGCTTGGGCGCAGTTGTACTTTATCCATACGTCGCCAGTTGGAGGCTTTTACCTGAAAGCCTGGGGCAACTTCCCACACAGCGCCATTATCTAACCGAATAACGCCGCCGTTGCGCAGAATTTCGGAAATGGTTGAAAAGTCTTTGGTTTCTATCTGCTCAACAGAATCGTTACTTCTTAAACGCTCTGGTCTGCGAAAGGGCATTGGCCGGTCGGATGGTATATTATCTATTTGTCCCGATGCTGTGTTTTGATAGAGCGCGTTTAAGCAATCTCCAGTGGTGCATTGACACCCCATGGAGAGCACTTGGTTAATCGTTTTGATGGTCCAAAGGTTGATCCATGCCTCCAAGGCTGCTTGTTGATCAGGATCTAATTTGTTCAATCCCATGGACTGCTGATCACCCGGTCCTATCAACGAACCAACACGAAACTGCGCCTGAGCTGACGCTACAGTGCTGACGCAACAAAACAACAAAAGTAACATCCATCGCATTGTCAATCTCCTGATTCTTCAAGTGTTGCCGTATACATAACATTTTGTGTTTTTTTTCTTGAGGACAATCAAGCAAATATCTAAAACTAACCGGTATGGAGAACAAAAAATGCTAACAACACGTCCGGTACAAAAAGTGGAAACAAGAGAAAGTGTGATTTTGGAGAGTCAGGGCGCCAAATTATTTGGTGTACTTCACAAGCCAATAGGAGTCAGTAAGGCCCCAGCAGTCATGATGTGTCATGGCTTTGCCGGGACTAAAGTAGGCCGCTACCGGATGTATGTGCGATTATCTGAGGCATTAGCGGAAGCAGGCATAGGCTCTTTCCGCCTGGATTTTCGTGGTTGTGGCGATAGCGAGGGGAAATTCCTCGATACGACGATGGAAGGGCAGATTGAAGATGCTTTATTAGGTATCAAGTTCTTGGAGGAACAGCCTTGGGTTGATACGCAGCATATGGGTATTTTGGGTCGTTCCTTGGGCGGGCCAGTGGCTGTCGTTGCGGCTAGGAAGCACGGTGGCATGAAGAGCCTAGCCCTTTGGGCTGCGGTTTATCATGGAGACCCATGGAAGCAGCAATTCGAGGAGGCTCGCAAGGCTCGTGCAGCTAATCCCTCTGACAATCAAAGTCCTCTACTATTTCAAGGTCATCCAACCAACCCACAACTTGTTGTGCAACTGCTTGCTATGAACCTCGACAAGGAACTAGAGGCTCTTAAAGACGTGCCTTTGTTCTGCGTTCATTCTGAGAAGGATGAAGTTGTTGACTTAACGCATGCTGAGCTGTTCCGCAACTTAAGAAGACACGTGCTGGCTCCTAGCGAATTTATTAAGCTCTTGCGCAGCTCTCATGACTTCTCCGACCATGCTGAGCAAGAACAGACCATTCGCGATACCGTTAACTGGTACGCTAAAACTTTAGGAATACAAAAATAGGTGCTGCTATGCAGGCGGAAAGTCCTTTGCAGTTGGTCCGTCGTGCACAAAAGCAGCGCCTGCCTAAAATTTTTGAGAGTTTGGAAGGCCTTACTGCAACGCCGGAGGAAGGATCTGGCTTCGAAAGCTCTTTAGAAGGTCTTTTTCCTTATACTGCAGGGCAATCCAAGTTAGCTTTTTCCCGGGATGTTAGCCTGACAAGTCGCCAACCCCTACGCATTGGTGTCGTGCTATCTGGCGGGCAGGCGGCTGGTGGACATAATGTGATCATCGGTCTGTTTGACGCACTTAAACGTTTAAATAAAGAATCAACTCTCTACGGCTTTCTTAATGGCCCCGGCGGTATCGTCAAAGGTGCTTACAAGGAGCTAGAGGCTGAGCAGTTAGATCTTTACCGCAATACAGGTGGCTTTGACCTCATCGGATCGGGACGTACCAAAATTGAAACAGACGAACAGTTTGAAGCGGCTCAACAGTCTGTAAAGAAGCTCCAGCTAGATGGTTTGGTGGTTATTGGAGGCGACGATTCCAACACCAATGCAGCGTTATTAGCTGAGTACTTCCGTGCACATAATTGTCCCTGTAATGTTGTTGGCGTTCCCAAAACCATTGATGGTGATCTTCGAAGCAAAGAGATTGAGGTTCCATTCGGTTTTGATACTGCCTGCAAAACTTTTTCCGAAACAATTGGCAATATTGCCCGCGATGCTTTGTCAGCTAAGAAGTACTGGCACTTTATTCGTTTAATGGGGCGTTCCGCCTCGCACATCACCTTGGAATGCGCGCTACAAACACACCCAAATTTGGCGCTCATTGGCGAAGAAATCGCCGCCAAAGGAATGACATTAGCGCAAGTGACGGATGCCATTGCAGATGCGGTTGTTAAGCGTGCGGAAAATGGTAAGAACTATGGCGTGATTTTGATCCCCGAAGGAATCATTGAATTCATTCCCGAATGTCAAAAGCTCATCAAAGAGCTTAACTCATTGATGGCAAGTGATTTAAGTGGAAGCGAAGTGTCGAGCCAGTTGAGTCCCGAGGCTCTGAACTGTTTTCAGGCCATGCCTAAAGAAATTCAGTCTCAACTATTACTTGATCGCGACCCTCATGGTAATGTTCAGGTCTCTAAAATTGAGACGGAGCGGTTGTTCATCGCAACAGTGGAGCAAGCGCTGCAAGGGCGTGAAATCAAGTTTAATCCTCAGCCTCACTTCTTAGGTTATGAAGGCAGGGCGGGCTCTCCTAGTCAGTTTGATGCCGATTATTGTTATGCATTAGGTTTTACAGCAGCATTGTTGTTGGATGCGGGCATGACCTGTTACGTCGCCTTCGTTCAAAACCTTACTCAAGATGTTGCTGAATGGAAACCAGGCGGAGCTCCTCTCGTTCGGATGTTTCATCTGGAAGAACGTAAGGGCGTTAAAAAGCCAGTTATTCAAAAAGCGCTCGTCGATCTGCAAAGTACTGCATTTAAGGCGTTTCAAGCTGATAGAGAATTGTGGGTAGAGGGTGATTACTACCGCTATCCTGGTCCTATTCAGTTTTTCGGTCCTGAGCATATTGTCAATAGCATTCCGCTTACACTCAAAGCTTAGGAAGAGATTTAACGCAAAGTCGCAGAGGCGCTAAGGGGAACGAAAGATAGTTTGTTCTTTCTTAGCGACTTTGCTTCTTTGCGTTTAATTTCTAATATTTTTATTTGATTATATTCACGAATGCAAATTATAATTTGATATAGATGATAGTATATGAAATTACATATGTAATGCGAGGTTAAACATGGAAGCTTTTAATACGGGTAGACATTCATTTAACTTTTCTGATGCTGATTTGGATAATGCGCTTGTCAATTTGAATGACCCAAACTGGAAACCATCGGATACACCTTGGGAGTCAGCTAAGCCAAAAGGTGAAGTGCACCAGCCAGTGATTGGCAGAAGAATTGCTCCAACGCCACAGCCTCTTAAACGATCCGAAGGAACTCCTCTTGGTCGTGCAATGAGCCATTTGCATAATGGGGTAGAACTTAATGCCAAAGAAATGACTACACTGGGCAAAGCCATCGCCTCGACCAAATCGATTGCAAGGTTGATTCCTAACACTGTTTTGAAAGCACTTCCAGATGCCTTCTGCAAAAAGCTAGCGGCCAAGTCTATTTTAAAAACGAACTTTGCTTTTGTTACCAAAGAATTTGGAATAAAAGATAAAAAAGAATTAGCAGAGCTAAAAAAACTCAATTTTATTCCAAATAATAAATTGCTCACAAAAGATAGTGAGAGTGAAATTAAAGGTGCAGCATCACACCTTCGCGAAGCAAAGCAAACTGCGAAGCAAGATTCCCAGATAACCGGATGGCTTAAAAAGCTGGCGAACAAACTTGGCGAAAGACCCCTAACTCTGGAGCTAGTACGTATAAGTGACCGTGAGAAACCTCGAGAGACGAAATCGCGCGAGGAGAATTTAGGTGAGCTCAATAATATTGCTCAGGAAGTAGGTGTAGATAAATTTGTAAAAGGGTTGCAACCAATACTTAAAGAAACTTTCATCGATCAGGTCGGTAACAAGGTGGGTTATAATGGGATTTATTCCCTGGGCGATAAGCAAATGGACCAGTTGAGACAAAATCTTGGCTTACCATCTTCAGAAGTGGCAGAGGCCGCTGCTATAGAAGAGCGTGAAAAAGAGGCAGCACTTCGTGGAAAAGGGGTGGGGGCGACAGCCATACCCGAAAATATGGACACGCTCGCGGCTTTTGAAGATCGTGTGCAGAATCTGCGTGTGGACTCTGGGCTTAAACGGATTGTCACGATACTCATGGACAATGATCGTTTCGATAAAGAGCTTACCAGTGAAGTGAGAAGTATTTTAAACGATAACGTGTTAGCAAAAATGGAAGCGGGAGGGTACTCCTCACAAGAAATTGATGCGTTTACCGCAATACTAACTGGGCTTCACGCGAGAAGGCGAGAGGCTGCTTAGCATACATGATGGAATAATTAAATTCCGTTTGCTATGCTCCTGGGCTTTAAGCCCAGGAGCCAATCATGACTTGGAAAAATGTATTATCTCTTTTCATATTAATCTCTTCTTGGATACCTTGTGGAGCCTTTGCTTCCGGTAAGGTTGACTTCGGTCCATGCTATGTGAATATGAAAGTTCTGCAGCACGGCAAAACACAAAATACACTTGAAATGTACGGTGTTCGAGGTGATGCCACCATCCAGGTTTTCCCTGGAGAAAGCATCGTTCGCGGTATTGTCATAAAGCCTTCTGGCACATGGGCTGAAGGAGACGGTAACTTCGTTTCTACTGGCGTTTCTTTAGGTCACTATACGCCGCTAGGATTCTGTACACCGTTTCTCGAGGATGTTGCCGTTACTCCAATTTTTGGCGTAGTCTACAGCCGCTTAAGTACTTGGGTTGATTACGCTGAGTTTGGCCTTCCTAACCTTAAACAGGTTACCTCGGCAACGACACCTTACCTTGGGATTGATGTCGCTTGGCAGATTAATCCGCGCTGGCTGCTATCTGGCTCCTTCCAATACGGTTGGGCAGCTGGACGTACACACATCGACGTTTTAGGCTTCAGCAAGGGCCAAAGCACCGGTCCTACATGTAGTGTGATGTTAGACTATTATATCACCCAATGCTGGTCAGTTAACGCTGCCTGGGCGTATAACCACAGCCTGACGCAAGAACTACATGGTATGAAGGTGAATGGATGCCGAATCGGCCTGGGATACACTTACTAGATTAAGCAAAAAAGTGGGCTCCTTGTCCGGTTAGGCAGTCGGACAAGGAGCCCTCGCGCGTCGCAGGCCTCTGCGCTGCAGGGCGCAGGAGGTTGATGGGGTGGTCCCCGTCAGCGCACCACCCGCGACAGTACCGTTTGTTTAACTTTTTACTGCACCTTTAGACTCTACTTTAATGGAGTCTATAAAGCCCCAGAGCTCTTCAGAGGAGAAGTCAGGAGCCTTATCTTCACCCTTTTGTAGGGTATGGATGCCAATTAACACCCCATCGTTTAACACGATAAAGCGGACTGCATAATAATCTGTTCGTGCATGGTCAATCACTTCAATCAACATAGAAGCTTCGTTTTTTGTAATGCTTTCAGGTTTATGATTTACTGAGAGTTGATTGAATGTGACTTCAGGCTGACCTTTAAGTCTTTCTAAGAATTTTTCCCCAACCTCTTGAGCTTGAGTCTCAGAGGTAACATTCATAAAGGTCAGTTCTTTCTGCATCATCAAACTAAAGGTTTCGACCAACGGACGCCCTTTGGAGTCCTTGCGGGATGTTCCTTGAGCAAGATAGAGTTGTTGGTCATCCTGTTGAATTTTATGGGACGGAACAGGGAATATCGCAGAAATATGATGCGATGATGAATCAAATTCTATAGGGTAAGGCTTAGCCTGATATTCACCCTCTTGTGCTGGCGGTTCTACGCAAAACGCAAAAGCTGCCACCAAAAATGACAAGCTTACCGCTCCAATTATCACACGTTTCATGGTAATGCCCCCTGTCTTTACTAGTTCTATACTAACTGCCTAACATGCCTAACGAACTGTTTTCATATTCTCATTGTATTAATTTAAAGTTAAATTATTCAACACAATTAATTAACTAACATGCCCTATTAAATATAAGTCGGTTTAATTCAGTGGTTTGCTTCCGCGATTTTTTTTGTCGCGATTATAGAAAAGATTTGTCACAAAAAAATCGGTGGGTATTATCCGATTTAAGTCCGGGGCCAAGATGTACCCCGTATGACACCAAGAATTTAGAGGATTAAGATGAAAAAGAGCCTCCTCATAGCATTCTGCGCGATATTTTCTTGCTTATCGGCTGCGGATCCCGCGCCAGTGAAAACTACAACTGAAGTAAAACAGCCAGAAGCTAAACGCGTGTGTTGCGATGCTCTGGATCCTAATGCTGCGATTGACCGAGCTGCAAAAGCTTGGTTGAATTTAGTGGACATAGGGGATTACCGACAAAGCTGGGCAGCTGGTTCCGAGTTGATCCGCTGCCGTTGGGATGCATGTAAGTGGAACAATAGCTTAAACCGCAACAGATACTGTTTGGGCAAAGTGACGAGTCGTGAGCTGACTTGCATGCAATACACCTGCAAAATGAAGAAGATGCCAGAAGGTCAGTATGTGATTTTGACATACAACACATGCTTTGAGTGTTCTGGGTCGAGATGCGAGCGCGTGATTCTGCGCTGCGACCGCGATTGTGGTTGTGGATCCCGCTGGCGTGTTGCTTATTACAGTCTTCGCTAAAAGTTCTTAGGAATTTAACGCAAAGGCGCAGAGGCGCAGAGATATCTTTCTTCGCGCCTCTGCGCCTTTGTATTAAAGTATTCTCTTGTCGTTATTTATAAAAATGATTGATCGGCTATATAATAGTAATAAAATATCATTTATTTTATAAATATGGTGTTTTATGGAAGTCAATAGTCATCACCGCGAACATCAAGCCTTGCCATCTGATGATAATTCCGCTCCGGTATCTACTAAGCAAGCCAAAAAGCTTACTCATGTTCAGGCGATGGCTGCGAAGAACGAGCTTCAGACAATTACGACGCAAATAAAAAAAGCGACTGGTGAAGTTGTAGCGGCTAAAAAGCAGCTGCGAGTTGGCGGCGTTGATGTGAATTTGCCGGGTCTTCGTGAAAAGATAAATCATCTAGAAGCCGATTTGAATCGGGTAGCAACCTTGCCAGGAAGAAATTCCATGCGTTTGGATAGGGCTAACAAGGAAGCGTTTAATCAGTTGGGTAAGCTAAAAGCAGCAGAGCAGGATCTTTTGGCCAGCTTAGATAGCAATGAGCATGTAGAAAACGAAGCGGCGCAAACACCAGCAGCAGAGACTACATCTAAGAGAGGTCCCTTCTCATTTATCACGCGGCTATTAAGGCCTGGAAGGCAGTCGAAAACCGCTGGAAAGGCAAATGATGTAGTGCATGGGGGCGAAACCTCATCTACGAAAGGAGGCTTTTTTAGCCGATTTCGTTCTTCAAAACCTCGCGTTTCTGAGGAGCCGGTAGAAGCTAAGACTATAGCACCGCTTAACTTTAACAAAGTGATTCCCAAGGAGCGCGCGTGGACACGGTTTGCTGGCGGCGTGCTGGAAAATCGCGATAGCCAAGTGAAGCACACCTACAATGTGCAGGGACAACTGCTGTTAATGAATAGTCTTAGAGCTGAGGTATCGAAGGAGTTGAAACCTGCCGAGAAGCAGCTAATGGACCGATTTATTCAAAATTTAGAAGCAGCGGTAGCCTATGAAGAAACCTGTAGCCGCGAGATGGATACGCTCACACAAAAGTTGTTTTCGAGCGGGACACCTCCGACAGATGCTGACATAGCTAAAGCAACTTTGCCCGTTTACGAAAAGCTGTGGGGAGCGACTTCTGAGGGGTTTGGAAAGCATATAGCGATCTGCGATCTTATTCAGCGAGATGGCTCATCGGTGGAAGCTTTACTGAAAGCATTGGAGAAAAAAGGCGGTATTAGAAGTACTTCAACACTTGGAATGCCTTATAAACAATGGGCCGAGAAGCAGCTGAGAAGCGAAGCAATGCAGAAGTTTGTTCAGGATGCTGAGCTTGCAGCGGGCGGCTTTAGTCCTCAGGCGATGAAAGAGATACAGCCCTTCATCTTCATCACACAACGAATTCCGCGTATTCCGCTGCTCTTGAGTGAGATTTCACAACAAGCTCCAGCAGATAATAATGATCAAATCTCCAATCTAAAAAATAATGCATCGGAATTTGTAACGATCTTTCAGTTAGGTCTTGATCACAGGGATCTCATAAAATGGCAGGGAATGTCGGAAAAGGATTTGACCAAGCTTAAAACTGCACAGCTGAAAGGCGCCAGTGCGTATCTAACGCGAGCTTTGCGTGATGTCGGTGTATACGAGGCGGGAAAAGCCGATAGGTTTCAACATTCTCAGTTAGATGGCATAGATGCCGCCAGGTTACAAAATGTTAAGGCACAAATAGATAACATTCTTGCCAGAAAGACGTAAACACAGAGGGGGAACAGGAGAGGGGACTTAACAGGATAGGCAGGCATACGCATCAACCTAATTATGGAAAGATCATCATAACTAATTAGGCATCATATGCTTGCATGTCATGGTCCTATCTACTCTATAGTGGTTTGAACAATATTTTTGAGCTAATGCTGCGAAGCAGCAATTCT